>CAWDSS010000011.1:0-3886 GCA_963805065.1 Candidatus Omnitrophota bacterium
CTCATGCGTTGTCACAACAGAAAGCAGGCTAAATGCGAAGTCAGGGGTTCGAAAAACGTGTTGCGGAGATTACTCAGGCAGTAAGGAAGGCCTCACCAGGAGACTCCACGATAGGAATAAGCCCGACCGGGAAGGGGGACGGGCTGGACGGGCTGGTGGAGGCAATCGATGACCTCCTGCAAAGATCCCAGGAGAGCGTAAGGTCTTTCAGAAGCGCACAGGAGGCCATGCTGAGGCTGCAGGTCTCCGAAAGTCCCAAGGAAGAGAAGCTGTCGGAGGAGCGCAGTCTCCTGATGGACACCCTGGAAGAGAACGTACCGGACATGATCTACTTCAAGGACAGAGAGAGCCGTTTCATTCACATCAGCAGGGCGCATGCGCGGATGTTCAACCTGAGGGACGCCACGGACGCCATCGGCAAGACGGATTTCGATTTCTTCCGGGAGGAGCATGCCCGCGAGGCCTTTGAAGACGAGCAGAAGATCATCCTCACCGGTGAGCCCATCGTCAATAAAGAGGAGAGGGAGGTGTGGCCCGACCGTCCGGATACGTGGGTCCTTACTACCAAGATGCCCCTGCGGGATCCCCAGGGGGTGATCGTGGGCACGTTCGGCATTTCCCGCGACATCACCGAGCGCAAGCGCGCGGAAGAGCTCACGAAGAAAAGCGAGGAGCGCTACCGCCTGCTTTTCAACAGCATCAATGATGCGGCATTCGTCTACGGCCTTACCCCTGACGGCAGGCCGGGCAGGATCACGGAGGTGAACCGCATTGCCTGTGAGAGATTGGGGTACACGCGTGAAGAGCTTCTTCAGATGTCTCCCCTGGACCTGGAGGCTCCGGAAAGCGCGTCAGTGGCGCAGCGGATGATGCCGGAGCTCAGGGCGGAGACACACGCGGTCTGGGAAGGCATCCACCTGCACAAGACCGGGCTTCGGATTCCGGTTGAAATCAGCACCCACCTCTTTGACATGGAGGGAGAATCCGCGGTCCTCTGCACTGCCAGGGACATTACCGGCCGTAGGGAGCTGGAAGAGAAGCTGGAGCGGGAAAGAACGCTGTTGACGACCCTGATCGACAATCTGCCGGACTACGTCTCCGTGAAGGACACGGAGGGACGGGTCCTGATCACGAACACTGCAAACGCCCGGGTCATGGGACTGGAAAGGGCGCAGCAAGCCGTGGGGAAAACAGATTTCGACTTCTATCCCCAGGCTGAAGCTGCCCGGTACTTCGCGGACGAGCGCGCCGTCGTCCAGACCGGGACTGCGCTGGTCAACAAGGAAGAAGAGTCCACGGATCGACAGGGCCGTGAACGCTGGACATTGACCACAAAGGTGCCGCTCAGGAACGCCCCGGGAACGATCGTGGGCGTGGTATGCACGGGAAGGGACATCACGGAGCGCAGGGAGGCGGAGGAGCGCATCCTGGACCTTGCCCGGTTTGCGGATGAGAATCCGAATCCTGTCATGCGGTTTTCAGTGGATGGCTCCATCCACTATGGGAACCTGGCCAGCAGATCCTTCCTCGCCTCCTGGGCTGCGCGCAGGGAGGCCGGATTCCGCCGGCCTACATGCCCGAGCTCTTCCAGGCATGGGCATCCGGGGAGAGACGCAAGGTCGAGGTGCGTGAGGGCAAGAATGTGTTCGAGCTCACCATCGCCCCCATTTCCAGCCGTGGATACATCAACGTTTACGGGAGAGACGTCACCGAGGAGAAGTCCCTTTCTGAGAAGTTCCTCCAGGCGCAGAAGATGGAGGCAATCGGGAGGCTTGCCGGTGGAATTGCCCACGACTTCAACAACCTTCTCACCGTGATCGGCGGCTACTGCACCCTCATGCGGGAGGAGCTGGCGGAAGGAAACCCCATGCGGGGGCAGGTGGATGAGATCAACAGGGCAGCCACACAGGCGGCCGGACTGACCAGCCAGCTTCTGGCATTCAGCAGGAAGCAGGTCCTGATACCCCGGGTCATCAACCCTCTTGCCCTTGTGCGCGCCGCGGAGAATATCCTTTCGCGCCTGGTGGGAGAGGATATCGAGCTCAGGACCTTCCTGGATCCTGAAGCGGGGAACATCAAGGCTGACCCCGGGCAGATCGAGCAGGTGCTGATGAATCTCGTTGTCAACGCCCGGGATGCCATGCCGGAAGGCGGAAAGCTGACCATAGAGATCTCCAATCGAACGCTGGATAGCGCCTACGCGCAGGAGCACCCGGGCGCAAGGGCCGGTGAGTACGTGCGCCTCGCAGTGAGTGACACTGGCTACGGGATGGACCAGGACGTGCTGTCGCACGTGTTCGAGCCGTTTTTCACCACGAAAGAGCGGGGGAAGGGCACGGGGCTGGGTCTTTCAACGGTATATGGGATCGTCAAACAGAGTGACGGCTATGTCACCTGCTACAGCGAGCCGGGAAAGGGAACAAGCTTCACCATCTATTTCCCGCGCACGGCGGAGGCCCGTGAGCGGACGGCCGCTCCTGTCAGCAGTGTTGCAACGCTTCAGGGCAGTGAGACGATTCTCCTGGTGGAAGATGAAGAGATGGTGCGTCAATTCACCAAGACCCTGCTGGAGAACAATGGCTACACGGTCATCGGGGTCCCGGGGGGCAAGGAAGCGCTGGCTGCCGTCAGGGAGCACAACTGCGAGTTCGCCATGCTCGTGACTGACGTCGTGATGCCGCAGATGAGCGGAAGGGAGCTTGCGCAGAAGCTCCTGGTTCTCTGCCCGAAAGTGAAAATCTTTTTCGTATCAGGATACACGGGAAACGCGATTTTCCATCGCGGGATGCTTGACCCGGGCATAAACTTCATGCAGAAGCCTTTCGACTCCCGGGAGTTCCTGGCCAGGATTCGTGAGATCCTGAACAGACCCCACGAGGGGTAAGGCGCGTCCGCCCGCAGCGCCCTTCGGCCTGCGGCGCCGGCCTGTCCATGGAAAAGGTCCGCCCCAGAGCCCGTCCGCCTGAACATGCTTACGCCGGGCCGGCAGTGCTTTCTGCCGGGGGGCTGTGCGGTGCGGCACTGGCCGTACCGTGCGGCGCAGGTGCACCCGCGGCCGTCTTGTGATAGATTTCGGGCCGAGCGCACGCCATGTCAATCTGGGTTGCACTTATACTCGATCACCTTCTGCGCGCTCCTGTGGGATGTGGGCATAGTCCTGCAGAAGCTGGCGGTGGACCGGATCCCTCGGATCAGGTTCGGCCGCTCGATTGCCGGCGTCGCTGCTCTCGCTGGTGAAATCAGGCCGCTGGATGGCGGGCCTCGCGGCATCCGCCTTCGGATGGGGCCTCTTCGTCTTCGCCCTGGCCTTCACCCCCGTGTCCGTTGCCCGGGCAATCCAGGGATCGGGTTTCGTCATCCTTGCCGTCTTCTCTCTGCTCTTTCTCCGGCACAGGCTTACCTGCCGGGAGTGGATCGGCGTCGTCCTGGTGACCTCGGGCATCGTAGCGCTGGGAATCGCTGACAGCTCTTCGGGGGGCGTTCAGGGTGAAGTCTCCTATGGGCGTCTCGTTCCGGCGATCGCGGCGTGCCTGCTGGTGTGCGCCGCGGCCTCTGCCCTGCCCGGCCTCCTTCGAATCGGCCTCCCGTGGGTGATCGCTTTCTCTATCATGGCGGGGATACTTCTGGGGCTCGGCGATGTCTCAACCAAAGTCCTGCTCCGGCGCTCCAGGGGCAAGGGTTCGGTTTCCAGGCGGCCGCTGCGGGCGCGGGCCTGGTCCTTTTCTACGTGTCGGGTTTTCTTGTTCTCTCGCGAGCCTACCAGCACGGCCGTGCGATCCTGGTGACCGCCGTGTCGGATCTGTGCTCCCGCCTGGTCGCGATTTTTGTCGGGATCGCCGCCCTCGGCGAAGCGCTGTCCGGGGAACCACGCCTGCGCGTGCTCGCC
>CAWDSS010000012.1:0-185489 GCA_963805065.1 Candidatus Omnitrophota bacterium
AGTGCTGTGGCTTTGAGATTAGTGGGGACTGTTGGAGCTTGGGTATCAGAAGATCCCCCACTCACATATTCATACGCTCCAATATCATATCCTGTTCCCTGTGGTCTTGAATTTCCATCGTAGTCTGTTGTTACAATGGCGCTGACAGCAGAGGTTCCTGTATTAATGCAAGGACTAGTTGACTGTAAATGGAAATCCGTAGGGGGATTTACTAATAATGGATTTGCATTTACCGGACTTGTATCTATAGAAGGACCGTTCCCAATACCATAATAGCAGTTATTACTTACACTAAAAAGAACCATATTTGATACATTGGGAGCGTAGATATAAGCTCCAATAGTAGAAACAGTATAGATAGTGTTATTTATAATCCTTACTGTCTGAGGATAATTAATGCCATCGCTACTTGCTATAACAAAACATTGACCGTTTGAATCTCCTTGAGCGTTATAAATTGTGTTATTATAAAAATCAACCGAACCAGAATATACATACAAGGACATCTCATTACTGTATGCTCCACCCGGTTGAATAATTATATTGTTATAGACCTCTGCTGTTGAACTTGATGTCTGAGCGATAAAACCTATAGCTCGTAGACCGACTGAGGAATTACGACAGTCAATCAAATTATCATGAATTAGATTATTAGTAAAAGTATATGTGTATCCATCAGTATTAGTTTGAATTGCCGGTCCTTCTGCTACATCATTATCATGTATCCAGTTCCAACCAAAATCAACATGGCTTGAACCATA
This sequence comes from Candidatus Omnitrophota bacterium, assembly GCA_963805065.1. Taxonomy (GTDB): domain Bacteria; phylum Omnitrophota; class Gorgyraeia; order Gygaellales; family Profunditerraquicolaceae; genus CAWDSS01. The sequence continues at coordinate 762 of CAWDSS010000012.1, forward strand.
ACCTATGTAAAGAGGATGTTCTTGTTTTTGAGCAGAGGCTATACCTGTAATCTCGTTTCCATAAATGTTAAGATAATTTCCACCTTCACCATGTATAATAGCATAGGAAAATGTCGAGCTCCCCTTACAAATATTATTTATTATCCTGATGTGATTGCCAAATATGTCAAATGCTTCTTTACCACCTGTGCCTGTAAGGCAGGTCATATTTGCTACTACTACATAATAATCTATGTTATTCCCGAAACCAAAATTGCCTCCAATTGTTGTTGCATCCCAAGTAGCTGTTTCTCCAGGATAACCTATCCAAGCTATTTCATTTCCTAGCGTTCCCACTCCATGGCTATTGTCAAAATTCATATTGAAATTGGTAGTACCACTTCTGTACGTCCCACTGTATTTGCCTGCCCTGAAATAACAGGTATCTCCTGCTTTCTGTACAGCGTAAAAAGATGCTGGACTTTGCCAAGGATCTGAATATGTTCCAGAGCCTGTTCCGGAAGCGGAAGCACTAACAAAATAAATATTACCAAGTCTAACTGTGAAAGAAATTCCATTTGAGGATCCTGCGTTGGTAGTTACAATAATATTGCCTGTAGTAGCATTGGTTCCTAACTGAAAGACTATCTTGGTATCACTCCAGATAGGGTAATTGTTTGCTTGTCCTCCGCCTATCGTTACATAGGAAGAACCCTGAGTAGAACCAAAGTTCTTTCCATTTATGGTAACAAATACTCCTTCATTATTTACTCCACCGGTATTAGGCCCTGAAGTCAGGTCGGAATAAAAAATGATAGGCGTAGCTGCATAGGCAGAAGCAGTTGCTATGGTAGTAAGCAATAATATTGTGATTAAAACTATTTTTTTCATTTTTGGCGGCCTATAAATAAAAAGCCCTATTCGTGAAAGAATAGGGCTTAAATGTTTCATTAACTTCGGTAGCTCAGCTGTCCTTTTGGGCTAAAGGACCTGTAGCTTTGCGCCCTACCCTTTCGAGTAGTTAGCCTTTTCGGTTAAATTTTATATTAAGTTTTCAAATAACCACTACTTGATTACCAAGTAAAATATAACATATAGAATTGACTTTGTCAACATAAAGTTGAATTTTTATAAAGAACATGTTTAATTCCATAACTTATTTGTTAACAGTATGTTATGTCAAATTGCAAATTTACATAAAAAGGCATTTGATAATTTTTCAAACATAACTTGACAAAAGCAGAATATTATGTTAGATTTTGAGCACAGGAGACACAGATGGAAAGAGGCGAAAAATTCAGGCAATTAAGGGGTAATATGACCCAGGATGAGCTTTCCAGGCGTTCCGGAATAGATAAGGCTATTATCAGTAAGATTGAATCCGGGAAGATGGTGGGTACCATTGAATGCCATAAGAAATTGGCAGAGGTATTTGGCCTGAAGCTCTCCGAGCTTTACGCTTTCCTGGAAAACGGAAAGCCCGACGCTGCGGAAGTCCATTTGGGGAATTCCAAAACAGATTATTACCAGGATTTCCTCGAAATTTTAACATCCATCCCTCTTAACAAGCGCATGCTCCCTACTTTCATAACGCTTAAACCCTCTGAAGAAAAATACCTGGAAGAAACAGTAAAGAAAGCAGAACGTTTTATCATGATCCTTGATGGGGTTATTGAGATTCAGATTGAAGATAAGATTTATAAATTAACCAAAGAGGAAAATAGCGAACACGGAGACAGCATTTATTCCAACAGCTCAAAGCGCCACTGTATTAAAAACACCGGGAGCGTTGTTGCAAAAGTCCTATGCATAAGCTCTCCTCCTGTGCTATAATAGGGACTGTCCCCGTCATAGCTATTAAAAGTGCTTTAAAGGGGACTGTCCCTAAGATTTTAAGAGGTGCATATGTATAACTGGAGTATAGACTTAAGAGAATTAAACAAAAAACCAAAATACGCCCTGCTTTGGAAGACAGAACAGGCAATAAATTTTGGCTTGAATGGTGAAAAACTCGATAAGAAAGTAGTTAGAAAACTGTGGAATAAGATTCATATTGATCCTGCGAGGAGGAAATTCTTGAGGTTACTCTTATGGCCGAGAAAATCTTAACTCCTTTTCAGAAAGACTTTATTTACAGCTTGGGTAAAAATTCCCGTCTGAATAGAAGATTCTATCTTACGGGCGGAACAGCCCTGGCTGGCTACTATTTATTTCACCGTTATTCTGAGGATTTAGATTTTTTCAGCACAAATCAAATTGATGTATCGGAAATAAACTCTTTCTTAAAAGAAATAAAGCCTACCTTAAAAATCATTAGAATAGATTTTCAGCAAAGTTTTAATCGTAATATGTTCTTCATTCATTCTAAAAAAGAAACTCTTAAAACAGAATTTACTTATTTTCCCTTTGAGCATATTGAAAAACCGCTTAAGAAAGACGGGATATTAATAGACAGTCTTATTGACATTGCGGTAAATAAAATGTTTACTATCGTTCAAAATCCGCGAGCAAGAGACTTTATTGACCTTTATTATATGTTAGAAAGGCATGGAGATTTTTCTTTGCCGAGATTATTGAAGTTGGCAAGGGGAAAATTTGACGCTCAAATAGACCCCATCAATTTAGGTACGCAATTATTAAAAGCTAAAACTTTACAGGATTTACCGCGAATGCTCAAAAAAACCAACCATGAAGAATGGCGTTTGTTTTTCATTGCTCAAGCTAAGCGGCTTTCAAAAGAAATATTTAAATAGACGGAGAAAAATATGAAAAAAATCTTAATTTGCGAGGATGAAAAAGGGGTGCAGGAGTTTTTAAGCAGCAACTTAACTGTTAGTAATTACGAGACTTACATCGCTGTTGATGGAAAAGAAGCTGTAGATAAAGCTAAGGAGATTAATCCTGACTTAATTCTTCTGGATATAAGGATGCCTAAGATGAACGGCTTGGAGGCTGCCAAGGCAATCAGGAAGTTCAATAAAGCAGCAAAGATTATTTTTATTACTGGTTTTCAAAGCCCCGAATTATCCAAAGAGGCAAAGAAATACGGCATTTCTGCCTACCTTACCAAGAATGCTCCAACCGAAGAAATAAAAAAAGCCATTGATAATGCTTTAAATACTTAATGTTCTGCATTTAAAATTCCCACCACATACTTATAGCTTCTTTTGGGATTACCAGATGAACGGGAGGAAACTTTGGCAAAAGCCTCTCCTACTTCTTTATCGCCATATTCATCTATTTTCTGGATAATGTCATCAATAACTTGAATATCATTGCCTTTAAAGACAATTTCCGCGTATTTTTGTGCCTGTTCAAACCGCTTCTTACCATAAAGCTTGTTTAATCTTTCTTTTTCCTTTTGCAATGTTTCAGGAGAATACAGCCCTAAGAGCTTGAAACGCATAGGCGAGCGGTGCGCATAACCTCCGCCTTCAGGATAATCGGGGTATTCTACTTCAAGTATATTTAATTTTCTTAAACCAATAGTTCCTCTGAAGATAGTCTGACTGCTTAAATGAAATTCATCTATTATTCTTCCTTGATAACTTACCCATATGCGGCCGGGAGAAGTGGCTGATTTACGAAGATTAATTAGATAAAAATATTTCTCCGGGAATGATAACTTCTTATTCCAGCCATATTGCCAGTATTCATCTGGAATAGCGCAGTATCTATCTTGAGGTAAGATATACGGCTCTTTTCCGGGATAATTCAACAATAAACAACAAGGACCCTTATGATATCTGGTTATACGGCGGATAAGATTATACCTTTTATCGAGGCGCACTAATGCCTGCTCTAATATATAATAAGCAGTTTCGTAACTGAATTTTTTATCAAGCCCAAAAATTGAACTTATATTTTTATAATCGATCTCTACCCTGCCTTCAGGATTACCGTCATAATTCCTTAATAATAAAAGATATAGGTCAAATGCCGTCTCATCCCTTGCTGTAACCATTCGCGGGCCCAAAGAGGGAACCGTTAAGAAATAATCACCTAACCTTACCGGCGGTTGTCTTTCTTCAGGAAGGACGCTTGCCTGATAATCTATAATAATTTGAGAGAAATCCTGCAGAAACTCCTTGGCTAATTCTTTGGATCTGATTAAACAGGATGATTCCTGATTCCTTCTCAAGGATGACTCTGTCCAATTGGCACTTCCCAAGATCACGGTCTCTCCGTCAATAATAATGGCCTTGCTATGCGTAACCACATAGATATTCTCATAATAGACCTCTATGCCCTGTTTCTTTAAATACGCGAAGAAAACATCGTTTTTACCTTCCCTTTCCCAATCGGCAAAATTGATGTTTTGGTCCAAGATGACCTTTACTTTAACGCCACGTTTATGGGCATTGACAATTTCCGTAACCAAATCATTTACAGGCGACTGCTTAGAGTTAGGGTCAAAACTTACGAAATACATTACCATGTAAATTGACTCTTTTGCTTTGGAGAGCGCCTCTTTTACAGCCGGAAGGTATTTTCTGCTGCTTAAATCTATAACTTCGGCATTATAACAATAAGCCCTTGCGGTTGCTCCTAATATTGAAAGGGTCATTATGAAAATCGACAGGTATTTTTTCATTCTTTAAGTAAATAATGCTACATTGGAAGGCTAGCGCTCAAAAGCACCTATATCAAAACCTTTTCCTTGAGGCCTTGAAACAAAATCAAAATCATTTGAAACTACTATATTTACATCGTCAGTACCAGTATCTATCGCTGGGCTTCTTGGCTGCAGATGGAAATCATATTTCTGAGGGGCTATAAATAAAGGATTAGAGTTTATCGCATGATTATCTCTGGCTGGGCTTGGTCCATTCCCGTAGTAATTATTATAGCTAATATCTATTAATCCCATTTGCTTCTCGTTTTCTATCAGAAAATATTTACACCCTTTCTGATTGTATATTATATTATTTCTTATGAATACTTTTCCCGGAACGAAATGTTCATCATTGTAAGTGGCGGCGTAAATATGAAAAGCGTATGTGCCTTTTGTGTTATAAATTGTATTATTATAAAAATCTACGGAACCCGATAATATATATATGCAGTAGTCCCATGGCAGGTCCCCGCCACAATTGACAAGGATGTTATTATAAACCATCGTGTAAGATCCGTACCCCTGTGCAACAAAACCAATTGCTCTTGGGGTGTGTTTTGAAGCATCTACTCCATCTATGAAGTTATTGCGGATTGCGATATTCTTAAAAGTTAACCCGTCCCGTATAGCATGATCCTGATTTATGCATATCAGAGGGCCTTCTGCCACATCGTTATCATGTATCCAATTCCAAGCGAAATCTATATTACTAGCGCCTCCTCCTATATATAAAGGATGTTCTAATTTATTTCCTGCTGCGGCACCGTGTAGTTCATTACCATATATATAATTATATGAACCGCTGACAAACTGGATAATACCATAACTAAAGCTAGTATTCCCCACACAATCATTATTTATTATCCTATTACCGTTAGTTGCTATTTGTATTGAAGGCCGACCCGAAGAATACAATTGGAGCCCGGAAAAAACGTAATAACTTTTTCCATCCAGGTCTATATTTCCTGTTATATCAGTCCCATTTACGGTTTGGCCTAATGCTTCAAATTTTACGGTTTCACCGGGGTATGCTACCAAGGCGATTTCGTTATCAGGTGAACCTTCCGCTGCCTCTTTACCTATACCAAGATTGAAATGGTTATTATGGCCGTATTGCCCATTATAGGTACCCGCTCTAATATAACAAATATCACCGGCTTCAGCTGTCATATAATAATTTGCGGGGCTGTTCCAGGGGTTGGCAAAAGTCCCCATTCCCAAACTAGTAGTGCTTCTATCCACAAAGTAAATGTTTCCGCTTCTTACTATAAAAGGCACTCCATTGGATGTTCCTTTTGTCGTGGTTACAGTGATTTTACCTGTAGCAGCATTAGCGCCCAGCTGAAATGTTATCTTGGTATCAGACCAGACAGGGTAATTATCAGCCTGTCTCCCTCCTATTGATACGTAAGAGGCGCCTCTGCTTGCTCCAAAATTTTTCCCGCAGATAGTGACAAATGCGCCTTTATTATTCAAGCCGCCTGTTATTGGACCGGATGTGATGTCTGAATAGAAAATCACGGGGCTAGCTGTAGCTGTGCTGGCAGAGGTAGTTAGAATAAAAGTAAAGAAAATAAATATAATAAAAGTTATTTTCTGAGCGGTTTCCATAAAACTTTTCTTTCTCCGGATAAAAATCGGAGCATGCCAATCAATAAAGCAAAGTTAGTAAGGCAAAAATAATATGAAATTTGAAAGGGATTCTTTCTGTTTCTTAAAATAAAGCCCAAAAGTGCGGTAAAATAAAATATTAATTGTAAATATAAGCTTACTTTATAAATCAGGGTATTTGTATGGGTATTTATTGCAATATTTAATAATAATAAAATGACAAGAAAGACAGGAACCATGTACCTTAATATCTTATGCGAAATTAATTGCAGAGAATAAAAACCGTATTTAAAAGGATTTAATAAACTTTTCATATAACAAATCCCAAAAAGTGTCCTTACTGCCACGCGAACCCTCATTTTGAATTCATCTTTGGAAGAAGAATTGGCATCTTCATAAGAGACGGCATCCGGCTCATAGATTACCTTTTTCCCATCTTTATAAATCATTTGGGCTATTACAAAATCACTGATTAAATCCGGCCTTATTGGCTTATATAAGTCCTTGCGCAAGGCATAACAGCAACCACTTACACCGATTAAGGAAGTAATGCGGCTCTCCTTTTTCTTCAAGAATTTCTCATATTTCCAATAAAAACCACTCTCTTCTCCAATTAAGCTTTTATTCCTATCCATATATACCAGCTCTCCCCCCACTGCTCCAACGTTAGTATCTGAGAAATTCCTTACTATATTCTTTAATAATTGTGGATCATAATTAGTAGTGGCATCTGAAAAAAGGATTATTTCGCCTTTTGCTGACTTTACCGCCTCATTCTGAACAGCTGTTTTGCCTTTGCGCTCCTTGAAACTGATGAGTTTTATTCTGCTATCTCTAAAGCTATTTACTATATTATCGGTTTGATCGATAGATCCATCTGAGGCAACAATGATTTCCAGCTTATCTTTTGGATAATCTAAATTTAGTGTATTTTCAAGCTTATCCTTAATGCTTTTCTCTTCATTGTGAGCAGATATGATTATGCTAACAGTAGGCCATACTTCCTCTTTTCTAATATTGCCATTCTTAAATTTGGCGATTATTAATAAGATTAGAGGATAGCCAAAATATGTATAGAAAATCAACGCTATTAAAACCCAAAAAGATAAAATCACGGATTCTCTAAACAAAATATCTTCTCCAGACTAGATAATAAATTTTGTGCCCGATTAATTTTTTTATAATATTTTTTAAATGATAGAATGACAACGATCTTAAAAAAGTAACCTTATTGGCATTTACAACTTGTTTGAATTCTTTTAAAGAAGTTTTTTTATTAATAAGCGCCCTTCCAAAAGAGATAATTTTTCTCTCGTTAAGCATATTTATACAGGGCTTGGAATTAAAAACATATTGGTAGCCCTGCTCTTGCGCTATTTCTTTAATATTTCGGGGATGGCTGCCTCCGGGCAAAGCAAGGGAGCTTACATTCATATTTAGCCTATCTTCAATTATTTTCTTTGAAACTGAAAGTTCTTTACGTATTACAGAGGCCTCAAGCATGCCAAAGAAAGGGTGTGTATGGCTATGCGATTGAATTGAAAATCCTTCCTCTTTCAATTTTTTGATTTGTTCCCATGTCAAGTGCCCTTTTTTCGATACAAAACCAGTTGTTATAAAACAAACTGCCCTAAAACCGTATTTTTTTAATATTGGATAAGCCAGGGTATAATCTGTTTCAAATCCATCATCAAAAGTAATCATTATCAATTTATGTGTGGGCTTTTCTTTTAAGTATTGTATTTCTTCAGGAACTACGGTTTTAAAACAGTTTTCAGATAGATAACGCATTTGATCTTCAAAAGCTTTAATCGGAATAGTATAGTTTTCTTTAACTTCGTCACTGGAAAGATTGTGATACATTAATATAGGTAAGTAAAACTTATTCATCTCTAATTTAATATTGTTTTGTATAAATCTTTTGTTTCTTGGGCAATGTTACCCCAGGAAAATTTAGTTTTGGCTAAATTCAAGGCATATTCGCCCATATCTTCCTGCATCCTTCGGTTGCTTAAAATCGTAATAATTCTTTCAGCCAAAGACGCCTCATCTTTGGGCGGTACGAGAAATCCACTAAGCCCATCATCTATGGCTTCCCGCAGGCCTCCAACATCAGTTGCAACTACAGGCCTTCCAAACCCATAGGCCAATTGAACAATGCCGCTTTGATAAATATTCAAGTAAGGCAAAACAACCACATTTACTCTGTAGAAATAGTCTTTTACTTGTTCAAACGGCACATATCCTAAATTAACCTCAACATTACCAGATAGATCTAAATTCTCGATTTCTTGCTTATATTCTCTAAAATCTTCTACTGGCTTTCCAACTATAAGCAGCTTTACTTGAGGTATTCTCTCTTTTACCATTTTTAAGGCCCTAATCAGATATATCAATCCCTTATATTTACGAATATAGCCAAAAAATAAAATGTTATAAGTTGTTTCAGGAATTTTGACTTCAGTGTCTGCTCCATTAAAAAATGCATAGTTCCCATGAGGAATAACGGCTATTTTTTCATTGTTTATCAAAAATGTTTTTACCAGGTCTGCTTTATTGGACTGCGAGTGAACTATTATCATATCAGCTAAGGCATAAATCCGTTTATATATATATTTCTCCCATTTTCTTGCTTCATGAGATATTACATTATGGGCTGTAATAACTATTTTCTTATCAGTAAGCCCCTTTGCTATGTTACAAAGCAAAAGTATAAATGCCGGATGTTGGCTTAATTGAAAATGGATGATACCTACATCATTTTCTTTAAAGGCCCTTATCAATTCAAAAATAAATAAAGGGCTGGTTTTGAAGCGATTAAATATACCTATTAGTTTAAAATTCATTGGCCTATTGGCAAGCTCGTAGTTTGTACTTGTAATTAAAGATACATTTATAGATTTACTTAATCCTTCAGCAAGGTTATATGTGTAATGGCAAATCCCTCCTTTGCCGGCGATTTCAACCTGGATAATTTTTTGTTTATTGATATTATCATATATTGCGGCATAACTTTGGGCCATTTTTTGCGCTGAAAACTCGCTTTTCACTACCTCGTATCCGTTATTAGCTAGTAACATCGCTTTGCCCGGCTCAGTAATAAGTTGCCTGACGGCATGAGACAGTCCGTTTATGCTTTCAGGCTCAATTAAAATGCCTGTCTCGCCATTTTTAATAACTCTTGAGATATCGCCCACATTTGTAGCTATCACAGGTTTTTTAGCAGCCAGTGCCTCAAGCAGGGATATCGGCATTGCTTCTATCAAAGAAGGAAGTACAAATATATCCATAACTCCTAGTATCTCAGGTATATCCTGCCTTCTTCCAGTAAAAATAACTCTACTTTCAAGCTGAAATTCTCTTACCAGCTCTTCTAACCTTGCTCTTAGCGGGCCATCTCCTACAATCAGTAATTTAATCTTGGGTAAAACGCTTGCCACCTCAGCAAATTCTTTTATAAGATATGTATGGCCTTTTTCAGATGACAGCCTTCCAATAGTCCCTATAACATTTTCTCCTTCTTGAATGCCTAGGGACTTTTTGAGTTCTTGCTGTCCATCAGAGATTATAAACTTTTCTATTTCAATGCCGTTGTGTACCACATTAATCTTGCCTTCTTGCATACCGCTTTTTATGAGTTCGTTTTTCAAAGATTGCGAAACTGCGATTATGCTGACAAATTTCCTAAGCAACAATTTATCAACAAATTCGTAAAATTTCATTTTCAAATTTTGGCCTAGCCAATTATGGCACGTGGCGACCCTCTTCACTTTGGTATTTAGAGTGGCTAAAAAGGAGTAAAAATTAGATTTATAATTATGCGAATGGATAATATCAATCTGATTACTGATTATATACCTTCTGATTTCGAGGATAACCTTTAGATCAAACTTTTCACTGCATGAAAAGATTTTTATTTCTGATTTATTTTTTTCAGGAAATGATAATTCGTGATTATTTGAATCTCTGATTATACCGATATAGGGTTGAAATTCACCAGAAGGTAATGAGTTGGTCAATTCCCACATTACATTTTCAGCTCCGAAAAATCCGTAACTGCTTATTAAATGCAATACTTTCATATAAATTTATTTTTTCCTATTGTTTTTTATACTTGCTTGTTCAAGGACAAGTAAATTGCCTCTTTCTACTAACGCTAAGAAAACCCAAAAATAGGCTCCAATCTGTGGATAAGTCCATCTATCCCCGAAGAAATTTGCAACTATTGTGGCGGCAAGGCAGGCAATAAAACCTAGCCCCAAACCTTTCAGAAATGTATCGTTAGATTTTCTATATAAATGCCAACCTCTTATAAAAACCAGCCAGAATAGAATTAAGAAAATAAAGAAACCTATAACACCTTGTTCCAGTAATATTTTTATAAATATATTATGAGTATCCCCTAGTTCGTAGCCAGGGAGATATTGGAAAACATTAAATCCTATACCGGTAACGGGATTATCTTTGACTAATTCTATGCTTGACTTCCAAACATCTATCCTTCTGGTTGAAGAGCTGTCCAGGGTCCCTTCTTCGGTTTTAGTTTGATTTATCCTCGCAACTACTTTAGGAGGTAAAATAGTTTGCCAGAAAATAAGCAATAAAATTAGAGGTATAAGGAATATTCGTTTTCTAAGCAAGCTTATTACAAGAAAACCAGCGAACAAGGCAAGGTAAGCCCCCCTTGAATACAAAGAAAGAACTATATATATGCCTACCCATATTAATATTCCAAATATAATCCGATAAATCTTCTGCTTATAGATGAGAAATATACCCAATAAAATAAAGATATATTCTGCATAGAAAGCGGCAACTACATTTACTCCTGCCCAGACAAAAGTCCCGTCAATCTTCTCCCTCGAAACAAATTCTGGCATCCATTTTATTTGATTTCCGGTGTAATAATCCATAATTACGATGCTAAAAAGCATGGCCCAAATAAGCCATTTGATTTGTTTTACGCTTTTAATGTTATTAACCGTGATAAAGAAAAGCAAAGGGAAAATCATATAGTTTTTCCAATCTTTTACTCTTTGATCTTCCAGGCTAAGTAGCGCTGGCAAATGTAAATACCACGAACCACGCAATAAAGAAAAGAATGTATATACCCCCATAATAATTAATAATGCATTAAATGGGGTAGGAGAAAAAATATTTTGTCCAGAATGAATACGAACGCTAAACCACCCTATAATAATCGCAATTAGTATAATATCTATAAATTGAGTCCCCAAGGGGAACTGATGAAGTCTTTCTATTACATTTTGTAAAGGGAATAACGGGATAAGGAATAGTAAGCTAAGATTAATCTTCCCGCTTAGTGATAATAAAACTACTACCGTTAGTCCTCCAAAATACAAGAGCGGTAGCGCTGTGGTTTTTATATAAGCGAGTATACCCACTTAAGTCTCCTTAATTAGCTCACAAATTAATTTTTACTACCCTTGCCGGAATCCCAACCAACGTAACGTTATCAGCCGCATCTTTTATTACTACTGCGTTAGCCCCAATTATTACATTGTTACCTATTCGGATATCGCCTAACACTTTTGCTCCTGCCCCGATATAAACATTATTCCCTATTTTTGGAGAACCAATCTTACCCAATCCTAGCGTTCCTATGGTTACTCCTTGGCCTATGCTGCAGTTTTCTCCAATTATTACATCAGAATTAATGAATATCTGCCCAAAGTGGCCTATATAGAATCCTTTACCAATATTAGCTTCAGCTGAAATGGAAATACCAGCAGTAATTTCCACAAACTTAAACATAAAAAAATAAATTAACCTTAGTAGCTGCGAAAGAATCGGTATTCTTAGCCTATTGCACCATGACCCGAATCTGAAAACTATAATTGCCCAAATTCCTTGAGTAAAAATTAGATAAAAAATATTTTTCATCCAAAATTGTTTTCTTTCTATTTCAGTATATCTTTTAATATCGGCTTTTAAATTGTCGAACATAATCTATATACATCTCCCGTTAAGCATTGATTCATACAATGTTTCGATTTTTCTTACAGTAATACTAGAGTTAAAATGTTCTTTTACGCGGATTAATGCATTCTCTTGCATTTTATTTCTCAAACTTGCATTATTAAGTATGTTTCCTATTGCCTCTGCTAATTTCTGTTGGTTACCGGGAGGGATAAGGTATCCAGTTATGCCGTCCACAACCGCATCAGAAGAACCCGCAATATTGGTTGCCACTACAGCCTTCTGTAGAGCCATCGCTTCTATAATTGTCATGCTTAACCCTTCCGGAAAAGTTGAAGAAGCCTGTACAAAAACATCAAAGATTGACATAATATTCTTTGTTTCTTCCTGCCATCCAGTAAAAATGACCTTTTTTTCTATCCCAGCCTCATTCACTAAATTCTTTAAGTAAGTTACGTAACCGTTGCCACTTTTATCGGGCGCATCTCCAACGATCAAAAAATTAATTTTTGAATCCGAAAAAATCAGTATCTTTGCAGCTTGGATAAAATCATCAAAACCCTTTCCTTCAACTAATCTGCCAACAATGCCCACTACTTTAACGCCACTTTCTATATTAAATCTTTCCTTCATCTCTTCTTGGTTTAAGCTTATATTGTTGTGATTGACATCTATGCCATTATAAATTAATTCCAGGCGACGACCGGAGTATGCCTCACGGTACAAATTTAATGCAGATACGTTTAATGCAATAAAACAATCTACTAAGTTACCGAAAAGCCTTTCTCTTCTTATTGGGTTCTTGGTATCATGCAAATGAACGACGCAGGGTTTTCTTAATAATTTAGCAGTAATTATACCCGGAATAACGCCTAATACTTTTGAATTTAGATGGAATAAATCTATTTTATATTTTAGAGCAATTACGAGCATAAAGACTATGGTAGGAATATCAAAAATAAATATATCGAAAATCAATAATAAATAAGAAAATGGCTTTAAATTATTTTTTAATTGCACATTATACAGGTATATTGACCTGAAGGGAATGTTAATAACCTTTACATTTGCCCGCTTTATTTGTTTTATTGTCGGGCCATCATAATGTACCAAAACCAGAGGCTTAAACTTGCTTGTGTCTAATTTATTAAGCCAGAGCAATAAACAACGAGAAGAACCTCCAAAACCAGTAGTCGGTTCATAATATAAAATATTTTTTACTCCCCTCTTACTTATCACTCTTCTTTTTAAAAGACTGAGTAGCGCTTTTATTATATATTTAGGATTATAATAAACAGCCCGCATAATATATCGAAATGACTTTGGGAATTGCTGAGAAGAAAAATACCTATCCGCTACTTGCCATAGAAAATTGGCATAAGATTTTCTAATCTCTTGATTGTTTATACCTAAAATTAATGCATGTTTTTTAGCAACTTTTGCATGTTCATCTAAACCATCAATGATTTTGCCCTTCGTAATACTGCGTGGATTATATCTATAAAAGGTAAGCGCTTCATCTAAATAACCACCCCGTAAACCCTTTTCTTCAAAACGTAACCACAGATCGGTATCTTCTCCCACTAGAAATGATTCGTCAAAAATACCTGCGAGATCAAAGCATTTTCTCTTTGCTATGATAGTGGGTGTATGCACGGCAATATCTGAAAAAAAGAAAAGACCATTTTTTAGTTGTTTAATTTCATGGGTTGAGCTATTGATTACCCAGGAATCAGCGGGTATTCTTTTAACTGTCTGGTTTCCATCACCAGTGTCTTTAATCATAGCAGTGCATATCCAATCAAATCCATTCTCTTTTAAAAAATTAATGCTTTTCTCTAACTTCTCCGGTTTCCATAAATCATCGGCATCTAAAAAAGCTATATATTCTCCATGCGCATTCTTTAAACCTAAATTCCTTGCTGATGCCGGGCCTTTATTCTTTTGGTAAAAATAACTTATTTTGTCCGAATTCCCTAAAACACATTTATCAAATACAGACCTGGTATTATCAGTAGAGCCATCATCAGCAATAATGATCTCAATATTCAGATATGTTTGGTTAAGCACGCTATCTATCGCCTGACCAAGATATTTGCCGCAATTATATGCAGGAATGATTATGCTAACTAATGGGAGCATTTTATCCACGAAATGAAATAGGCAATCAGTGACTTGAAGCAGACTACTTGATTTTTGAAAAAACAAAATTTTATTTGGCTTATTGCCTTCTTTAAGACTGTCTTTGCCATTAAATATTTACCCTGCCTCATATATTCTCTGCCCGCAAAGTAAGCATGATGTGCTATATTACCACGTAATTCTTTTATATTAACTAATAAGGGATATAGCTTTATTGAATTCTCAAAGTATGTAATGTTGTTAAGGTGTATCTTTTCTTGATCGTAGGCTGTGTTGTTTCCGTGAAGCCTGTGTACAGCCAATATCTTATCTATAAACTTGATCTTATAATGTTGCGCTACTCTTATCCAAAGTTCAAGATCTTCAAAAATTCCTAATTTTTCATCAAAATTGCCAACTTTATTAATACATTCTCTCCGCAGCATCACTGTTGAAGTAGGCAACTGTGTAGGACAATTAAGCATCTCTTGAAAAGTCTGTGAAATAAACTTTGGCTTAATTTCGAAATGTTCATCTACAGTATTTAAAAATCGCGCATAAGAATAAACCAAACCAACATCACTCGAATCAAAAATCCTCACCTGTTCTTTTAATTTATCAGGTAGCCAGAGATCATCAGAATCCAAAAAGGCTAGATATTTACCCACTGACTCGTTTATTCCTCTATTTCTGGCCACAGAGATACCTTTGTTCTCCTGATAAAAATATCTTATCTTTCCTGACTTAATATATGCATCTAAGCTCTCTTTTGTTTTATCTGTTGAGCCATCATCCATTACGATAATTTCGTAGTCATTGTATTCTTGAGCCAATACGCTATCGATCGCATCTTTTATATATCTAACTCTGTTATATGTCGGTATAATAATGCTTATTTTAGGCATAATGCATCAATTGGTTCAATAATAATCCAAATTATAGCTCCTTTTACTAAACCAAATATTGCTCCAAAAAGCTGCGATATTTTCAAAACAATTCGTTTTTTATTCTTATTCCTTAATTCTATTACTATTTTTAAGCCGGTATCTTTAAAAAACCAAAAAATATTTTTTAAAGCAAACAAATCTCTTTTTTTTATTATGTATTTAAGCCAAAAGATCATCAATCCCTTAGAGTCACGATAGGCAAATTTGACGGTATTCTTGAAATCTGGCCTTATTTTATGGACCACTTTAATATCATTGCATATAATAATATTCCTTCTATTTTTTAATAACCGATAAATAAATTCAGTGTCTTCTCCTGAGTAACCAATAGAACCAGCACCGAGAAAAACGTCAAAAAAACCTAAATTATCGAAAACCCCTCTTCTAATAGCCATATTTAACCCGTTGCCTCTCAGTGGGTTATTGTCATCATACATTTTAGTGCCATCAGACATAATAGCTTCGCCTAAGACACAATCAAGATTGCTGTTTTTCTTAAATTTCTCTGCGATATTTCTTAGCCAATCTTTTTCCGGCAAACAATCGTCATCAGTAAAAGCAATTATATCTCCACTTGCCACACTTATTGCCGAATTCATAGCATATGATTTTCCTTGTCTCGGTTCAAATATATACCTTAGATTTTTACTGAACTTTGGAGTAAAAGAATCTATTATTACCTTTGTGTTGTCTTTAGAATTATTGTCTACAATAATAACCTCATAATCAAAATTGCCATTTCCTTCTTGAGTTAATAAAGAACTTAGGGTATCTTTTATGCTTTGACAACGGTTATAAGTAGGTATTATTACGCTTATTTTATGCATACAATTCCGCTCATGAATTATTTAACGCTTGCTCATAAATTTCTTCGATTCGTTCAATATTTTTATATATGTCGAACATTTTAAGTACTCTCTCCCTGCCCTGTGCCCCCCGCTTTCTTCCTTCTTCAGGATTCTCAATATAAAAAGTGATATCTTTTGCCAACTCTTCGGGAGTGAGAGGATCAAGGAGTGTCCCGCCTTCATTATTTCCGATAACTTCAGGAATTCCATCTATCAATGTACCGATAACCGGCTTACCGCAAGACATGGCTTCCACCATAGAAGTCCCTAATGCTTCCCTTTTGCTAGGCTGTACCAAAAGATCAATTTCATTCATAAAAATATCAATATCATTACGGAAACCAGTCAAAATAACTTTATTTTCAAGATTCAAATTATTAATAAGATTCACTACCTCAGCATGGTATTCATTAGTCCAAGAACCAGACCCATAAGTGGCACCAACCATAACAAATTTAGTATTTGGATATTTTTTAATAATTATATTTGCAGCCTTTACTAAGATATCTTGACCTTTAACGCTATCCACTGCTCCTATTAAACCTACAAGAAAATCGTTCGCGTCGATATTCAGTTCTCTGCGTATTTTTCCTTCTGTTAGTTTGGGAGAAAAACGTTTAACATCAATTCCATCGTAAATAATTTCTGTTCTCGAAGATCGCTGAAACATAAAAAAACTTGATCGTCGTTTTTTCAAAAATGAATTTTCAATTGCTTTAGAAATACAAATCACCTTAAAAGCACGACAGATTACAAATTTCTCAAATATTTCTATCCAGAAATGGCTACGTAAATGGACAACAACAGGTTTGCCTAAAATCAAAAAAGCTAACCAGAAATTGCTCATTCTGAAGTGAAGATTAACATGTATGATATCAATTTTATTTTTCCTTGCTAAACGAATGAAATCTCTGGTTAAATGTAAAAACCTACTGATGGGCCATTTCGTAATCTTGAAATTGTATTCCAAATGTAATGTGGTGATGCCAAGTTCCTTTAGCCTTTTCGATAATGGGCCGGTGCAAGGAGTAAGCACAAAGGCACAGAATCGATTTTTATCTAGCCTCTCGATGATATCTAATAATCTTGTTTCAGCACCATAAATGACAGGACTGCTGTTTAAATATAGGATGTTTTTTGTATTCATTATTTAAGAGTAGGTTTTTTCTTCTCGCCATTCAATACCTAGCATTTTTTTCGAATAATTTTTATCGATTAAACAAGCTTTTAAATATTGCAATTGTAAAATATTTTTTATGCCTATAACTTTTGAAATAAGCCTTCTTATGCTGTCCTTTTTCATCCTATAAAGCACTTCAGTCGACTGCATGGTTATTGGTAAATAAGTACCGGGGTTTATTTTACGAGCAAGACACTTATGCAGAATTTGAATATCAGCGGCTAATAGCCTCGCCCTTGCTTCATTATCAAGCTGGTTAATAGTCTGTAATAAAATCCGGTTTAATTTTTCGTAAAATTGCTGGCTATGCCTAAATACCTTGTTTGGTTCAGATGATACGCTACCGTCTAAAATCCGGTAACAACAGCCTAGATAGTTCACTCTTTCAAATACACCCCCTTTAAGTATAATTCTTATCCACAGATCGGTATCTTCATGGTTTATTAACTCTTCATCGAATCCGCCTGCTTCTATAATAAGCTTACGAGTAATTAAAATAGTATGCCCGGGGCAAGGATTCCCTTCAATAAACCGTGCCAATTGATTATCTTTATTTAAGGTTGACTCTATTGTTTTCTTGGTTTTATTCGCAAATTCCAATTCGTAATTTGTTACAGATATGACTGATTCCGGCTTATCCAGTAAATGATTAACCTGTATTTTTAATTGCTCCGGATATAGAAAATCATCGCAATCTAAGAATTTAATATATTTACCCTTTGCTAAACGTACTCCCGTATTATATGCTCCTGATGTTCCTTTATTATCCTGATAAAAATAATTTATTTTACATTCTTCTATCCACTGTTTTAACACATCCCTTGTGTTATCTGTTGATCCATCATCCACCACAACGATTTCCCAATTTTTAAAGGATTGATTGAGTACGCTTTCTATGGCCCCCTTAATATATTGGGCTCCATTATAAACTATAATGACTACACTTACGGTTGGGAGATCATTTAACTGCATCCCTATTCCTTATTTAACCATTCATACAGCTTATGCTCAAACTGTTCTCCATCACAATCCAATACTGAGAATCTTGGCAAAAGATATGGATTTGTGTTACGCATAACCGGTTGATGTGCAACTGTGCAGGCGTTTTCGAATTTTGCTTCTTTTACAAGCCTTACGGTGTCTTCCGAATAATTACCGAAAGGATAAGAAAAACTTGTAATAGGACGATTAATCAAAGCTTCTAAATCATGTTTGCTTTGGAATATTTCTTTTTTCTGCTCTTCTAACGGTAAATCCGAAAGCATGGAATGGCTTATGGTATGTGCTCCTATTTCAAAGAGCTCAGAATCTGCCAAGGATATCAACTCATCAGAAGTCATTGGTAAATAACTAGGTCTTGGTGTAAGCGATTGGCCTGACCAGCTTGACACTTGTTGTAGTAGAGATTTTTTTTCTTGTGCTGATAGAATACTGGTTATTTCTGCTAAAGCAAAATAAAGTTGAGACCTGGTCAATCTAGCGTTATTAGAAGGTAACCTCTCCTGAATCTGGCTATAATCTAATTTTTTGCATGCCCCTTGGTCATTAATTTGCCAATGGAAACTCTTACCTGAAACATATACCTCAAAAACTTCAGGAACTTTATTTGGTGCAAGGACAGATTTTTCAAGGGCATTTGTAAAAAACTCTTCCTTGCTGCCAATAGCGCTGGTCATAATGTAGAATGTCGCGGGAATTCCGTTACGTTCTAATATTGATTTTGCATTAGTAGAATTATCGGAATAGCCGTCATCAAAACTCACAACAATTTCTTTACGATCAAATGAGCAACGTTTTAAATTCTTTACCATATCTTTTATTTTTACAGGCCTACCAAGCTTATTAATCACCTGCATATGTTCTTCAAAATGAGCGCTTGAAACGCTCAATTGTAATGAATCATAATCCAAATCTGCTACACGGTGGTACATTAGAATTATCCCGCGAATGTTTAATTGAGCAAAAATACTTTTAATTAGCCAAGCGGATCGGATTTTCATATAGTTGTTTCATTTTTGTTTTAATTTTTCTTTCTATTTGAACAAAAGGACGAAGTCCTTTATATAGCCAATTTACAGATTTGATTTGCTCTTTCAAAGAATCCATTTTAAAATTCCCCTGAATAATTGGCAAAGAACTATTTGCGAAATCCCACTTATAGTTTTGTTTCCCCTCTCCCCAATCAAGGATTTTGCACTGAAAAGTATGGAGTTCGTTAATTAGATAATACGATAAGATTAACCCCGGAGAATACTTTGAGAAAATTTGGTTATGTGAAATAATAAAAGCCTGCATAATTCCCTGATATCGCAGATTGAATATGCCAGCCAAAAGCTCATCTCCGGCGTATAAGGCAGACACGATTCCTGAGAACGAGTCATTTTTTAAATAAAAAAGCTTCTCTGAAACTTCCCTGACTGATTTAGCCCAAGTCAAATCACGGTTAAATTGAGATATCTTCCAGTCCAAAATTTGATGTAGTACTCCCGCATCATTACAAAATGGCACGAAACGTATTGGCCCAACATTCCGTTTAAGAAGTTGCTGTTTACGCCTTAAATTTCCATAGCTGATTTTTTTATATTTCATAGTATCCTGATATTTTTCAAATCCGGAAGTTAAATCTACGCGTGCTGTACTAATTTTCTCAAATTTCCCCCTCTTCGATCTTATATATTCAAAATCAACAAGCGCTTTAAATTGCCAGATTCTGATACCGGATTTCTTAAAAATTTCCTCTATGTCCCAGCATTGTTTCGGAGGGCCAATTATGGCTTGATAATAACAAAATTCAATTGAACTTGCCAATAATTGCTTTTGATCTTTAAAAAATGGTAGAAAACCTAGAATATCTTTTCCCTCGCGCAAAATGACTGCATGGATATTAGGATCAAAATTACCAACAGTAATAAAGAGTTCCGGATGAAAGCAGGGGCCTGCCAGATTCGGATTGGAAGCCTGAATATCCAACCAAGATTGTTTCAAGCTTTTGGATAGTTCCCTTATAGGTATCACTGTTGCTTGCATGTTTTTTATATATATTCTACGAGCGTTATTCTATCTATGAGCTTGCTTATTATGTTAATCCGTAATCAATAATTCTGGAAATAAAACAGATCCCTCAAACAAGCTTTCCAATATTTCAATACAGCGAAACCCTTGAAACCAACATCCCCTAAAAGCAGCTTACGTATTCCTTTTATTTAAGCTTCTAAAATGACTTAACGCTTAATTTCATTTTTCAATATAAATATCGTAAACATTCTACATAGCAATAACATAGTAAGTTTTCTTATCATTCTAATTCATTTTTAGTAGTTTATAGATTTCATTAACTATAATTTCTGTAGAGTTGCCAAAATTTACAAAATATTTTTGTTTTATTCTTTCTTTGAATGTGTTATTTATGTAAAATTTTTCCTTAGTTTTTTCAATAGCAACATCGAGTAAATCTGGGCTATCAATAGTGATACATGCTTTTTTTAATAATTCTAATCTTTCAATGTCATTGACGACGTTTTTATTATGCTCATCTATACTGATAAATATTGTTGGTTTATTCAAAGCCTGAAATTCAAAAATTAATGAACCATAATCGGAAACTAAAACATCAGCAATACATAGATATGGATAATGATCACAATCGTTTATCTCAAAGAAGTTGGAAAATTGGGAATAAAATTTCATTTCTTTTCTCCAATCTATTTTGTTATTCCAGGGGTAATGCAAAAAAGAGTCGTCATGCAGCCTTACTAAAATATTCGCTTTAAAACTTAACAACTTATTAATGATTTCTAATCCGAACTTATTTAATGCACCGTGCTCTCCCCAGGTAGGAGCAAATAATATAACTGGTAAGTTTTCGTCAATTTTGAGACTTTTCTTTATAGAATTTTTATTAAAATTATTTTGGACAAGATAATCTATTCTTTGGAATCCGGATAATACAGAAATTTTTTCGGCCTTCTTACCAAATTTGGTATTAAATTCTAAATATTGAGTTATATATGAAAAAAATACCTTATCGTATTTTAGTAATTCTTCTCTAACCATATAAGGTCTACCATCAAATTTTTTATCACCGATTCCATGAGGAATAAATATTCGCTTAGTTTTCCTTACGAGGGGGGGATCTAGGTAATCTGTAGCTATATAGAGGTCCCATTTCTTTAGTCTTACAGAATTTTTTCTCGAAAAACTAGCATCAATAATACCAAAGTTTTTAAAAAAATTATTGTCATCAAGAGCATTAACAAAATTAATAACAAATCTATTATCATTTATTAATTTATTATAAATTGGTTCAAAAATAGCAAAATCACGTGGAGAAGTTCCATGAAACAAAATGTATTTTTTTCTCCTTATCTTTGTTACTAGAAAATCATCGATTTCTCTAAAATATTGTAATATTAACTTAAGTAAATGATTGCGACTAGTTATTTTCTTTATAATCTTATATAAATCGTGCATTTTAAAGATTGCTAGATTTTCCCTCGCTTTATAGTCTAGATAAATAATCTAAAAACCTTATATCTGTCGCGGAGGTTACTTTAAGGTTATCTGTGCTTGATTCAACAAGAAAAACTTCTTTTCCGTTTTTTCTTAAAAGCTCAACCTCGTGTGCATAGTTATTTTGTTTTGCTTCTGGAATTTGCAAAGCTTTTCTAATAATAGATACTTTGTAGACTTTAGGATCACAAGTGAAACCAACATCCCTTCTTTCCAGTACCGTCTCAATTCGATCATTATTTCTTGTAAAATATGTGTTTTGAGCTGGGATAAATGCACTGACAATCTTTTTTTTCATTGCTATTTTTAAACATTTCTTTACGAGTCCAGTTGAAGTAAATGGACTTACTCCATTTTGTATAACTACAAAACCATCATGTTTTACTTGATTTAGAGCATTATTTATTGAATTCTGTCTATATTTACCGCCATAAACAATTTTCTTTAACTTTCTAAAACTATACTTTTTTAATATTTCTAAATACAATTGCTCAAACCTTTGATTTATAACAAGAATAATTTCAGAGATTTCTATCATTTTATCGTAAGTTTCAATACTCCAAATAAATAAAGGTTTTCCTTTTAATTTTATAAACTGCTTTGGGAGTTTTGAAACTCGTGCTCTTGTTCCATCTCCTCCCACTAAAATTATTGAAGTAACTTTAGTATTTTGTTTTATTTTAAGCATTCGACTATCCTTTTCCGACAAAATTTTGATACTTATAATTCACGATTTTTTTTAAATTATTTCATTTCCCATTTTACTTCGGGTAAAAAAATCGCATTATTGTTCAATGCTCCTTTTGATTCTATTCTGAATATATCTTTCCTACCGGTGGCGTACGGATGAATCATTTCTGCATCCCAAATTGAAACTTTTATTAGATAAATATTAGGGCTTAGATTTATTTTATCTAAATATATAGTTATAGACCCTTTCCCCTCAATATAGTCTATTAAGAATTTGTCTTCTTTTGTGTTTGATGAACAGCATAAAACTCCATCCGGACGAATGATGTCTAACGAAAATACCGGTTTATCTATCTTTAGCCCTGATTCAAACTCTACAGTTACCAATATAGATTCCCCGGGGCTAAACTGTTCAACAAAATTACGATTATTGTTAGATAAAGAAATTTTAAGAATTTTTACAGGATTGTCTTGTTTAATTTTTACCCTATATTCATCATTTACAATGCGTTTCCTAAGCTCATCCTCCTGGTCTTTATACACAATATTCTGGTAGAATGGAATAATCGCATTGGGAATACCTTCTTTTATAATCTTGCCTTTTTGTAAAAGCAAAACCCTATTACAGAGGTTTTGAATTAATGAAAGGTTATGTGAAACCAAGACAATAGTTATATTGGATTCAAGAAGCTCCCTCATTTTTTGTGTGCATTTTGCCTGGAATGCAATGTCGCCTACGGAAAGCACCTCATCCACTAACAAAATATCCGGATCCATATGGGCGGCAACAGAAAAACCTAATCTCGAATACATGCCGGAAGAGTATCGCTTGACAGGGGTATCAATAAATTCCTCTATGCCTGAAAAATCAACTATCTGTTCAAATTTACTGTTTATTTCTCTCTTAGTCATTCCAAGGATTGTCCCATTTAAATAGACGTTTTCTCTCCCGGTCAATTCCGGATGAAATCCCGCAGTAATCTCAATTAAAGCAGATAATCGACCTGATATTTTTATTTTTCCCTTGTTTGGCTCGAAAATTCCGGAGAGAAGCTTTAATATAGTGCTCTTGCCAGCCCCATTTGGACCTATAATGCCAACTACCTCCCCTTTTTCGATTCTAAAACTTACATCCTGTAACGCCCAAAATTCCTCTTTTTTTAACCCGTTATTAGAGAAGCCCTTTCGAAACAAATTGGGGATAGCGTCTCTTAAAGAATTAAGTCGTTCTCCTTTTCTGAATTTCTTCCAAACATTGAAAAATTCAATTTGATTCATAGCTTAACTTTCTAGAGCTAGATGCTTTCAGCAAATGCTGGTTCTGATTTCCGAAATATTATTAACCCAAATAAAAATACAGAAACTGAAATCAAACAGGAATAAAGAATACAAAATAGATCGGGCATTTTATGTAGTACAACAACGCTATTTATTGCTTCTAGTATGCTTCCCATAGGATTCAATAATATTAGTGTTTTCCACTTACCGAATTGTCCAGCCTCATAAAAAACAGGAGTAAAAAATATACCGAACATCAGAATAACATCAACTACATACTTTACATCTCTATAGAAAAGATTAGCGGCAGCCAAAAATAATCCTAAACCAGTAGTAAAAAGAATCAAAAATATTAAAAGAAGCGGTAGCCACAAAAGGTAAATACTTGTGCCGATATGAAGAAAGATAAGAAGTACAGATAAGCCAATAGCTGCGATAAAAAAATCAAACAAACAGGCTAATGTGGAAGCAAAAGGGAATACTTCACGGGGGAAGTATATTTTTGTTATTAACTCCCTGTTTCCTACAAGACTGTTAACTGCAAACTTGATAGAGCTAATAAAAAACGTCCAAGGCAAAACTTTGACTGAAATAGATGCTACACTGCTTAAATCCATGGGTTTACCTGAAACAAAAGAAATAGCCGCTTTTATCATTACGCCGGCTAAAATTGCTATTATCGGCATAAAAATAGCCCAAACGAAACCCATAATTGCCTGCTTATATCTAATCTTGATATCGCGCAAAGTAAGCATAAAAAGAAGATCTTTGTATTTTATGATTTCCTTAAGCATTTTCATTTTAGTGTTCCCTATATTGAAGGTTGAAAACTCCTGTTATCAGCGCTGAAAATAACGACTTTCTAAATATGCCTTTGGAATCGGTAACAGTTCTTTCATGAATATTTACCCTGTGTAGAGCAAAGACATCATCATTGGAATTTCCATTCATTAAAGTGCAGGCGCCTTGAAAATTGTTTTCCTTAAGAATGCGAATAATATTATCATTAAAGTCCGAAGAGCTGCCGTTTGGATAAGCAAAAAGTTCAACCCTCTCTCTCAGCTTATCTTCAATAATTCTTTTAGATTCGCAAATTTCAAGTCTTGCTTCTTCTAACGGCAAATTAGTCAGTATAGTATGTGACATTGTATGCGCCCCAATCTCGATACCCGCATCTCTCATTTGCCTGATTTCTTCCCAAGTAAGAATTTCTTCATCAGCCGCACCTTTAAGCTCTTCATCGCTGATTGAGAGCTTGTTCTGCAAAGACTCGCACAGTTTCTCCCTTAATTCCTTATTCATCTTTTTTGCGGATTTAACGATTCTCTCAGTTGCTAATTCCTTCTCTTCTCGGCTATTTATCAGATATTTTCCCATGCCAAACTCTTGCAAATCCAGAGTTTTTCTCCGGCTATTCTTAATTACTATGGGTATAAAATCAAACCAAAGAAGCTTATGTTTTTCAATAGGATCAATTGTCAGGAAAATAGTTGCGGGTATTTTGGATTCCTTTAAAAAAGGAAAGGCATTAAGAAATATGTCTTTAGTGCCGTCATCAAAAGTGATGACAGCCATTTTTCCAGGAAGCAGAGCTCGTGAGCGTAAAAAGCCAATTGCCTGCTTTAAAGATACGATTTTGTAGTGGCGGACAATATACTGTAATTGCTTCTTAAATGTTGCGATTGAGGTAGACAGGCTTAAACCCTCATTAGTATCAGTTATCTTATGGTAAGCAAGAATAGTAATAGATTTTTTGGAATTTCTTGCCTCCAATAATTTCAGCACACCGCAATAATACAGTAAATTGCAGATTGTCAATTTGATAAATTTTTTGATTTTCTTTCTTGCGATACCATTTTTGGCAGGTGTTGTTTTCTGCTCAAGCAATGCTTCAAAGAGATTTTCCAGCTCTTCGATCATAACTTTTGCGGTAAACAACCTCTCTACTTCTAATTTTGCTGTCTGGCCTACTTTTTGCGCCAGCTCCCTATCCCTTAAGCATAGTAAGATTAAATCGGCAAAAGCTGTGGTATCTTTGGGCGGAAATAAAAATCCGGTCTTACCGTCATCTATTGCTTCTTTATTGCCTCCGACATTAGCTGCGATTACAGGCTTACCCGCGGCCATAGATTCTATGACAGCATTAGAAAATCCTTCACTGGAAGAGCTTAAAACAGAAATATCGGAAAGCATAAGGATTTGCGCGATATTGGGGCGAAAACCCGCAAACACGACGTTTTTGTTAATTCCTAATTGAGCTGCAAAGGATTTAATCTGTTGCTCGTAGCCATTTCTCCCTGTCCCTACTAATAAAAACTGCGCTGAATTGTATCTATCAAGCACCTTAGCGGCAGCAGTTAATAAATCCTTGTGACCTTTTATGGGGTCAAAGTTAGCTACCATTGTAACTGTTTGCTTATTTTCATCTAAACCCAAAGATCGCTTTAATTCTTGTAGGTTGGTCTCCTCCGGGACATAAGTATCTACACCATTATAAATTGTAACAATCTTATCTGGGTTAACTTTCTCCCTCTTAACAATTTCATCTTTTACGGCATTGCAAACAGCTATAATCCGATCAAAATAGCGATTAATAAATCTGTAAGCCAAGATGTGAGATTTCTTAAGGTTAAACCCTAAGTCTCTTCTGTTGGATAAAACTATTGGCACAGCGGCAAGGCGAGCGGAAAGCGCACCCCAGAAATCTGATGATTCAAAGTAGGTCACGACAATTTTTACTTTATTTTTCCTTAAGAACCTGATAAATTTAACAGCCTTTATAAGCCCGTTAAAGCCATAAATTCTGTTTAAATTAAGATCGATAGCTTCAACTCCCTTTTTCCTGAATTCGTCATAAGCAAAGCCAGCCTTAAGGCAGTATATCATGGGCTCAAATTTAGAGCGGTCTAAGCTTGATACCACCTGTAACAAGTTTTTCTCCGCTCCTCCCAACTCCTCAAGTACATCTATCAAGAATAAGATTTTTATCTTTTCCATTTATAATCGCCAATACAGCAATCCAGAATCTTTGAACATTCCATAATCAAAAATACCTTTAACGTCAATTACTACGCCTTTGGCTTTATTGTTTGCCATATGCTTTGTTAATGCGTTCATTGTCAATTCTTTCTTAAATACGCTATGGTTTACAGCAATTACTACGGCATCTGCTTTTATCTCAGGGCTATATTTTGCTAATTCTACACCATATTCATGCCTTACTGATTCTTCTTCAGCCAAGGGATCACAAACAATGACATCAATTCCGTATGTTTTTAATTCGTTTATTATATCTATAACCTTTGAATTCCGTATGTCTCGGATATTTTCTTTAAAAGTAATGCCCATAATTAAGACTTTAGCGCCTTTTACAGTTTTATTAGCCTCTATGAGTAGTTTTACGGTTTGTTCAGCAATATACTTGCCCATTTCATCATTAATCTTACGGCCTGCGAGTATAACTTGAGGATGATATCCTAACTCTTCAGCTTTAAAGGTTAGGTAATATGGGTCAACCCCTATGCAATGTCCGCCTACCAGTCCCGGCTGCATCTTAATGAAATTCCACTTAGTGCCCGCTGCTTTAAGCACGGAAAGCGGATCAATCCCCATTTTGTGGAAAATAACTGATAATTCGTTCATTAAGGCGATATTCAGGTCTCTCTGAGTGTTTTCTATGACCTTAGCAGCTTCTGCAACCTTAATAGATTCAGCTTGATATACGCCGGCTTTTACGATTAAGCCATAAACATTGGCTATTATCTCTAAGGTTTCTTCGTCTGAACCAGAGACAACTTTGATAACATTCTTGATATTGTGCTCTTTGTCTCCGGGGTTGATTCTTTCGGGAGAATACCCAACCTTAAAATCTTTGCCAAATTTTAAATTAGAGAATTTTTCCAGTATAGGCACGCAAACCTCTTCTGTTACGCCAGGATAAACTGTTGATTCAAAAACCACAATACTGCCTTTGGTGAGGTTTTTACCTACGATTTCTGAAGCGCTGGTAACGCAGTAAAGGTCCGGCTGTTTATTCTTGGTGATTGGTGTTGGAACCGCAACAATAATGAATTTGGCTTGTTTTAGCGCTTTAGGGTCATCGGTTACTTCAAGAAGCGAAGCGGACTTAATTTCTTCGGTTGAAGTTTCGTTATTGGTATCTATGCATTTTTTTAATTCAGCAATGCGTTTTTTATTTAAGTCAAAGCCTATAGTTTTGATAATCTTACCGAATTCAACTGCTAAAGGAAGGCCAACATAGCCTAAGCCGACTACTGCTACTTTTTCTTTTTTACTCTTAATAGCTTCAAAAAGATTCATTTAGCCTCCTATAAATCTTAGGGACAGTCCCAGTCAATGCTAACAGTTTGAGGATGGGACAGTCCCTATTCAAGTACTTCATTCAAGCAGTTTAATAAAAGTCTCGAGGTTAAGAAGTTCGAGGTCAGTTTGGTCCTCAAGGAATGTGTCAAAGTTCATTTCTTTATATTGATAATTTTATCTATTTACGGAAACAAGTGTACCACAAATGTTGATTTTCATTAAGGCTACTATCATTCTATTACTTTTAAAAGTGTTTCTTTGGTAAAGATTTCAATATCGCTAGGACGTTCCAGGAATTTTTCAACGTCTTGCTTAATCTTACTCCAATCAGATTCTTTCACAACTTTATGAATTAATTGCTTCCAATTATTTTCTGTAGGTAGTTCAAATTTCCATGCCATCTGAGTAAGTCCATTACGTAAAAGTACTACATTAGGTACTAAATCCCTCCATTTAGTTAAATACCAAAATAAATCAAAATAATCTCTTCCCTTTGTATACTTTCTACTTAAAATGGCATTCAATTTACCGGCGAATAACGATGTTAAATCATAGGACAAAAAGTCGATGGGAAAATATTTGTTCACGATTTCTATTTTTAAAATTCCTCCTTCCGGAGGCCGGGTATCAATTTCTATCTTAACGGAGAATTTTTGGCTTTTAAGAGGAGAAATACCTGCTTCATACATCAACCCCTCAAACTTAATAAGAGCGTTTCTTACTATTGCCTCATCATTATAAGACAAAGCTACATTGTAACCAGATAGCGCTAACTCCGCTTCTACTTTTTTCATAAGAGGGGCAAATTTAATTTCTTTAGCTTTTACAAGTGAAAAATCCAAATCTTCTGAAAAACGAGGAAGATTATGTAAGAATCTTAGCGCTGTTCCGCCCACGAAGGCGCTGATGCGGAATAAGCCCTCATCGTGGAGGATCCTTAAAATATATGCCTGCACATATTCACGCATGATATTAAATTTCGATCTGCTATCGGTTTGCTTAGAAGCAAGTTCTAATACGTAATCTTTCATAAAGGTTTTTCCTCTTGGATAAACTTTTGAATTAATTTGGCTGCGAGCAACATGCGAGGTTTCTTGAACCTCCTTGCATACTGCATTAATTTTTTAAGATTAATCTGCTTAACATTTTGAAGCCTTAATTCTTCAATATATGCCTGAGTAATTTTAAAGCCCTTAAAGTAAATTAAGTCCAGCAATGCTTTTTCAGGAGACGCGATAAAACCTGTTTGCCCATGCATACTTACCGAAACATACCCCCAGAATAAATCCTGTTTAATATGCCGATAAGTAAACCTTCCTTCCTTTGAGTAAAATTTTGCAGGCATCTTTGTGGTAACTGAACAATATTCCCAAACCGCCTCGGGAATTAAATCATAATACTCTAAAGCCTTTTCGAAACTAATATAGGACGGCTTCTTTAATACAGAAGCGAGATACGGCCAAAAAACAGGCGCTTTACGATATACCTGCGCAAACAGATATACGCCTCTTTTGGCTTGAATAAGCTTGCCAGCTTTTTCCCAGCGGCTAATTTGGACCTTTAACGGCACAGAATTAGGTACACCAGCTAAAGCTGTCTCCGCTTCTATCACTGACAAATCACCGTATTTATTAAGGAATTCTTCAAATCTCATATTAATAGTTTAACATATTTGTTAAATTAATGCAATAGAATAAACATCCCTTCGGGGACAGGGGTAGTCCCTGCTATCTTCCGTAATCATCGTCAAATCTTTCAATATCCTCTTCTTTTAAAGACTTTCCGCACTGAACTTCGATTATTTTTAATAATTTGTTAGTGGGATTCTCTAAGCGATGAACTCCTTTTTTAGGGATATAGGTGCTTTGATTTTCCTTTAAGAAAAGGATATTCCTGCCATTGGTAATTTTTGCCTCCCCTTTTACAACTACCCAGTGTTCACTTCTAAAGCTATGGCTTTGCAGGCTAAGGCGCTTATGAGGAGTTACTTCTACAAGCTTAACCTTGAAACCCGCTCCTTTATTTAATACTGTGTAGCTACCCCAAGGACGTTTAATTTTCACTGTTTAAATGACTCTACTGTAATCTTGAGCCCCTCCTCAAAACCGATTTTTGGATTAAAATTAATGACCTTTTTAATTTTAGAGATATCGGCGCAGGTGCGAAAGACATCGCCGGCGCGAAGCGGTAAGAATTTAGGCTTCACGTTTTTACCGGTAATTTTATTGATAGCATCAACGAGTTGTAAGACGGTATTATCTTTACCGTTTGCGACATTTAGAACCACATGGAAAGCTTTAGGGACAGTCCCCTTCGGGGACAGTCCCTGCAAGTCTGCTGTAGCGGCAAGAATATTAGCTTGGACAACGTTATCGATATAGGTGAAGTCTCGGGATTGCTTACCTGTTCCGAATATTGGCGGCTGTTCGTCGTGAAGAATACAATAGATAAACTTAGGAATAACTACAGCATACTCATCATCTAATGCTTGTCTTGGTCCGAAAACATTGAAATACCTCAAGCAAACTGTTTCCAGATTAAAATGTTCGGAAAATATACGGCAATAGTATTCGCCGGCTAATTTACTTAAGGCATAGGGAGAAATCAGAAGCGGCAAGGCATCTTCTCTTTCGGGAAATTTGTCAGTATCACCGTAAACTGAGCTTGAAGAGGCGAAAACAAAGCGCTTAACCTTAGATTTGGCAGCGGCTTGAAGCATAAAAAGTGTACCGTTTATATTAACTTCGTTATAGCTCTCAGGATCTTGTAGAGATTTGGGGACTGAACGCAGGGCTGCTTGGTGTAAGACGAAATCCATGCCTTGGCAGGATTTGTCGCAGGTGGATTTGTCTCTTATGTCGCCTTTGACGAATTCAAAATGGCCTGGGTCTATAGTCGATGGTCGATGGTCAATAGTGAAACTTAAATTCTCCATCTTTCCGGAAGATAAATTATCTAAGACGCGGACAAAATGGCCGTCTTTGAGTAACTTTTCTACGATATGGGAACCTATGAAGCCGGCACCACCAGTGACGAGAAATTTCATAAATAAGTCTCCTTTCAATTACTTCCTTTAAATCTTAGGGACAGTCCCAAACAACGTTAGCAGTTCGAGGTTGGGACAGTCCCTGTATTATTTTTTAAAATCTTAGGGACAGTAGTCTCTTCTTGAAAAGGACGTAGGCACCCCGCCGTATCGGAACGGCGGGTGTCCTGCTTTCTGCAGGAGGACAGTCCCTGTTAGACTCCTATTTCCTTATGGATTTCTGCGGCAAGGGAATTTGCAATGTTAGTAATTAAATCCTTATCCTTGCCTTCTACCATAACACGGGCTAAATTTTCTGTGCCTGAATACCTTAGAAGAATTCTGCCGCTATCTTTCAGGCTGTTATTAAAATACCGCAGCCTTTCGTTAACTACAGCCATTTCTTCAAAAGGCTTTCGTTCCCTTACTTTTATGTTAACCAGTATTTGAGGAAACTTAGTAATGCATTTAGCGAGTTCATTCAAAGAACACTTGGTTTCTTTCATGACCTTTAACATCTGTAAAGCAGTCAATAAGCCGTCTGGCGTAGAATTGTAATCAAGAAATATTATATGGCCTGATTGTTCTCCTCCCAAGTTAAGGTTGTTTTTCAACATAGCCTCTAAAACAAATTTATCCCCTACGTCTGTAGAAACCATCTTTATGCCGCATTCATCAAGGCAGGCTTTTAATCCATAGTTGCTCATTACAGTAGTAACGATAGTATTCTTAGGCAGCATGTTTTGTTTCAGTAAATGCTTTGAGATTATGCCTAAAGTGAAATCACCATCGAGAACATCGCCTTTTTCATCAACAAGTATCCCTCTGTCTCCATCGCCGTCAACTGCAACTCCCATATCAGCTTTGGTTTTTAATACCAATGCCTTAAGAAACCTGGGGTCAATGGCTCCGCCTTCATTGATGTTGTCTCCCCGAGGGGTGTCATTTATAGCGTATACTTTCGCGCCTAATTTTCTGAAGAGTTTCTTGGCAAACGGACAAGCAGCTCCGAAAGCGCAGTCTAAGGCAATGCGCATTCCTTTTAAATTCAAACCCGTAAGGCTTGAGCACAAGAAATTAACGTATTTTGCCTGAGCGCTTTTCATTGTTCTTACTTTTCCCGCTCTAACCCGGCCATGCTCTTCTCTGTTATGGGTTAAAGTGTCGAATATGACATTTTCAATGCGTTCTTCATCGTGGCTGGAAAGCTTACGGCCTTGTTGGCCGAAGAATTTTATTCCATTTTCTGTAGATTTATTGTGAGAGGCGGAAATCATAATGCCCATGTCAGCTTTGAGCTCTTTAGTAAGAAATGATAATCCGGGGGTGGTAATTATGCCGACTAAAATAACGTCTATACCGCGTTGATTTAGCGCATCCGCCAGGATTGCTTCGATTTTATGGCCACTAAGGCGGGTGTCTTTGCCAATGATGACGCGTGTCGCGTGTTGAGTATTGCGTATTGCGTTGGGCGTTGGGCGTTTAAGGTAATGTGCGATGCCGTTACCTATTTTATAAATCATGCCGTCAGTAAGAGGGTAAACTCCGGGTGTGCCCCTGATACCGTCGGTCCCGAATAACTTGTCTTTCATTATTGATGAATCTTGCATTTACACTCCTTATAATTCAGGGATTGCTTTCCCCTCATAAAATTATAGATATCTATATAGATAGCCGGGGATGTGGTATTGGATGTTGGTTAAAATATAACCCAGCAGCTTGGCTTGAGCTTGTTTAAGGATGCTTTCGCTGTGCGCGGTTACCCCTTTTTGAGTCCTCCCGGCTTTAATGACCATAATTACGCCGTCTGTCTGAGCGCCAAGCAGGCCGGCATCTGTTACCGGGATAATCGGTGGGGTATCAAAGATGATATAATCGTATTTTGACCTTAACGCACCAATGAGATTCTTCATTTTAGTAGAACCCAGGATTTCTGCAGGGTTACGCGGGATTTTTCCGGCAGGAAGAATTGTAAGATTTTCTACGCCTATATTTAACAAAACATCATCTAAATTTGTGCCGTTTGAAACCACGTCTGATAAACCTGCCTCAGCATTTATGCCTAAATATTTACTGATTTTTGAGCGGCGCAAATCCGCGTCAATCAGGAGTATGCTTTTCTTATTTAGGTCATGCGCCATAGATATAGCAAGGTTTATGGCAGTGATGGTCTTTCCTTCCGAATGTGTTGAGCTGGTAATGGTTATGGTTTTTATCGGTTTTTCTGACTTTATAGATTGGATATTCGTACGTAGTGACCGATATTGCTCTGTAACCGGGGAAATGGGGTCATAGAAAGCGACAATACGAGGATCAATTTTGGAATCAACTGTTTTTTTTGCAATAAATTGATACCGTACGTCTTCCTTCTGGTCAAGTATCTCTAATCTGTGAAGCCTTTCCTGAGCTGCTTTTTTTAATGCGTCGGTGAGTTTACCCATTCAATTTCTCCTTTTTGGTTACTTCTTTAGGTGATGCGGCCCCAGTCAAACATTTTGAGTAATTAGAGCATTTATTGCAGCAAAGCTGTTCTTCTCCGGTGGTGCCTCTTACCCATTTGATTTCACAATGTGAGTAAGATTTGCAATCAGAACAGCAGTAAAGCTTAAGATCGGGAACATGATTAAAATCCCTTTCTTTTATTACTTCAGCGATAATTTTTTCAGTAATTTTCTTAGTATCGTAAATATAGCAGGATAATAATGCACTATCACAGACAAGATTTACTATTCTTGGTATCCCACGTGAATGCTCGTAAACTAAATCCATGGCGCGGTTATCAAATATGTCGTTTGCTCCGCTTGAAGAAACTAACTTTAGGCGGTGAAGTATATATTCCTTAGTTTCCTCTTTTCTTAAAGAGGTAAGATGGTAGTAAACAGCAATTCTTTGTTTGAATTGTTCTAAGCGGGCATTATCTAATTTTTGCCTTAATTGCGGCTGGCCTAAGAGAATAATCTGAATTAATTTTTCTTTTTCAGTTTCCAGGTTTGAAAGCATCCTTACTTCTTCCAAAACCTTAGGAAGCAAGTTTTGAGCTTCATCAATTATCAATACAACATTTGTATCTTGCGCAAGCTGTCTAATCAGGAATTCATTTAATAGAGAGAGAAGTTTTTGTTTAGTTCCGCCTCTGTGCTCAATTTCAAACTCATCCAGTATTTCAGTGATAAGTTCTTTGGGGGTAAGATGAGTGTTAGTAATAATAGCCACCTTTGTATTCATATCAAGTTTGTTAAGTAAAGTTCTACAAACCGTAGTTTTACCCGCCCCTATCTCTCCGGTAATCACTACGAACCCTTTCCTTTCATTAATAGCGTAAATAAGGCTGTTTAAGGCCTCTGCATGCTTGCTGCTCGGAAAAAAGAATTTTGAATCAGGCGTAGTATTAAAGGGCTTTTCTGAAAAGTTAAAGAATTTCTCATACATATCTACCTACCTTTTTAATAATGAAATCAGCATTGTCAGAATGATAAGAGCCAAAGAAGCCTCAATAGCAATAATAATCCATTTTTTTTGTTTAGATTTCTCGGAATCTATTTCTTCTTGCGTAGTGATGCGTGATATTGCACCCAATACAGGAAGTTGCAAATTTTGTTTCGCGTCCTCAATGTCTAAGAAAGAATGGTCCAAGAACTCTCCGGCAAATACTAAACCTGTTCCGGAAAAAGCACCCAAAATTAAGCCCAAGAATATCACCTGTATTTTATTTGGTTTTGCGGGACTTAAAGGAATGCGCGGCGGGTCAATTATTGAATAATGCGTACCTGATTTTGAGGCCTCAAGGCGCTGGGTTATTTTTGCGGTTTCCAGCCGCTGCAGGAGCATTTGGTATATGTTTTCATTTACGTTTATATCACGTGCCACAGGATTACCGACCTTCTCCATCAAAAGCAGTTTATAGATAGAAGAGGTTGAGTCATTGTCTGCTTCAGAAGCAGAAGCTGTAGGGACTAACGAAGATTGTGTCTGAGTAGCTATAACCTTGTCCAATGCTTTTTGTAAAGCCACACGGGTTGCATCATTCATAGCTTGTTCGGAAACAGCAACCTGGTATTCTCCCGAATCCAACTCTTTTTTGGCAACAGCGATTTTTTGTCTTAGTTCTTTAACCAGTGGATGCTGTTCCGTAGAATCTACCAAAAGATCTTTGAGCTGATCTTCAAGTTTAGAAATCTCAGATTCTTTGATTTTCCTTTTGTATATAGCAAGCTGTTCTTGCAAGAATTTTATGGCTATGTCTGTTTCTTTGGTTTGAGATTCCTTATTCTTCTCTATCAATATCTCTGTTAAGGTTTGGGTTATTAACTGAGTTTTCCGGGGATTTCCTCCGATATAGGCAATTCTGATAATATTAGGATCACGCATCTGAACTTGTATGGATTGTTGAAGGCCTTTAATAAAATTTTCATATTGCCCCTGATCGGTAATATTCTTGGCTAAATTCAATTTTTTTGTCAGCTCTACCAAGCTGTTGTAACCCAGCAACACCTCTTTAATACTTTCCATCCTTTGCGCAGCGCTGGTAGAAACCGCAATATTTTGTATCAGGGGGTTAATTATTTTTTCTTCCTCTACTAAAATAGTGGTTGATGATTCATATTGCGGTGGCAGTAAGAAACAAGCAGCAATACTAAGAACTAATCCCGCAAAGACAGGAGCAATAAATAACCATTTACGCCTGAAAAATATTTTTAAATAATCTAAGGGTCTGCGTGTTTGCAAAAATTCTTGATTTTCCATGTTCTCCTCTTCTTTTAATACGGTACGGGTTTACCTTGCACCTCAGCAATTCCTGTTCTGGCTGAGCCGGCATTGCTTGGGCCTGATGAAGCTAGTCCTACTGTTGAAGCAACGGGGTTAATAACCTTGATTATTTTTGCCATTATAGTAGAAGGCACATACAAGACGTCTCCCGCATGCATATTAATATTCTTCCTAAGGTTTCCAGCATAAAGCACAGCGTATAAATCTACGCTTTTGACTATGGCATTTCCCTTTACTTTTGGAGTAATTAACCTACATTTACGCATAGCAGCGGAAGCTGTAGGTAGACCAGCCTGAAATACGGCCTCTCTTACGGTTATCGCTTCTGATTGCATATAATACTTACCTGGCGTTGCTACCTCACCAATAACATATATAACCTTACTTCTATATTCCGTAACCGTAACATTAACATCAGGAGAATTAACATATACGGAAAGGACCTCCTTGATTTTTTGCTCAAGTTGAACCTTAGTCAAACCATTGACATCAATATCACCGACAAACTTATACTGAAGCTTGCCTTCTTTATTTATAGGATAAACTCCGCTAAATTCAGGATGGCGCATTACGCTAATTTCTACTGCATCATCCGGACCCAAGGTGTATTTTAAAGGATCAAATCCGCCTGTAGGCGTTTGGTTTCCGCTTATGGTAATATTGCTATTGCTAGGTATCTTAATTTCTACGGTTTTAGAAGTTTCCGTAACCGTAGGAACATCAGGGCTAGCCCAGGCAATTACGCATAAACTAAAAATCAGCGCGACAGAAAACAAAAAAACAATCTTAACTTTCATTTTTTACCTCCTCAACTACATAAATAATGGTTTCCTTAAAGTCTTTAAGCCTCTTAAGGTCAGTTTTGTCATAAATTCGCCAGCCGCGCCAGTCGCGTTTGGGCCGGTTTACCTTGCCCGCCTTTTCCCAACGGACTATTGTCTTTGGCGTAACTCCGATGCGTTCTGCTACATCTGTTATGCTCATTCTTCCGTCGTTCAATTTAGCCTCCTTATTTACTTGATTTACTTGTCTTAATTTGTCCTGGTTTGTCCTATTATGTCCGTAAATGTCATATACTAAGTTATACAGCAAATCCTATGCCAAGTCAAAGAAAATGTTACTATTATTTTTTAACAGGAATATAACTTATTGATAAATAAAGTGTTAAGTCAAAGATATTTTCTGGCTGACTTTTGATTACAGGCAGGTGATTAGGAGGTATTGTTGTGCAACTTAAACAACTAGAGCATGTTCTGAAGGAAAAATAAAGAAAACGCTTTCTTATCTTATTATAAGACAGCCAGATAGGGTGATTGTATCAAAATGAAGACAGAGTTGCTTAAAAGAGGCAGGGAGTCTGTGGGGGATAACTTAGAAAAAATAAGAAATGCCGCATAACCCGATATTTGTCCCTATGCCATCATTTGGCTCCTTGATGCCAGCGTTGGAAATGTGGCGGTAACGATATTCAAGCGTCAGGGCCAACTTTTTTGTGAAAAAATAATGCAGGCCAAGTCCCGCGTACTCATCAAAATTGAACTGAGTCGCCTGTCCCCTTAAATGCTCTGTTAGATACATAACACCTAGTCCACCCTTGAAATAAGGCTGGATGGCCCAATCATCGGGAACAAGGCCGATCTTGATGGCAAAATTATTGCCTGCCTCCGCATTTTTGCGCGGGTCAATTACGTAGGAAGCAAAAGGCTCGATTATGAACTGCAACAGTCCCGGGTAATTTATCCCCTTTTTTTCTACCAAGGGTTTAAGGTCGAAATCAAAATCTACGAAAAATGGCACTATACGGTAATCGCCCTGATGATATCGTAGTCTGGCAAGCCCGAAGCCTGAAAGAATCTCTATTTGCGCCCAACCTACAGTGAACACAAGAATGGATACCAATATCAAAATTAACGTGGAGACAAATTTCATTTTTTGCATCTTCTAAAAAACTCCTCCATCTTTTCTGTCATCTTATCCCGCTCCTGGTCTACAGTAATAACATGATATGAATTAGTTAATAACACAATCTCTTTTATCTGGGAACTCACCCTGTCATAAATAAACTGAGAGTTTTTTACGCTGGTCATATCGTCTTCTTTGGCCTGGATAAGTTGGATCGGCACGGTTATGCGGCTTAGTCTTTTAGTCAAATACCTTACTAAAAGATTAAGTTGATAAAGCAGAGTCAGGGGAAAATAGGGATAACCATAGGCATCTACTTCTTTCATATCGCCTAATTTAGCCTTACTATAATATTTATGGACGTATGAACGTGTCGCTTCATTCTTGATCCCGTAGGGTGGTTCTTCTTTAAAATAAAAGAAATGCTTCAAAGGGGTGAAATAGGCCAAGGGAAGCAAATGCCTAAACCAGGGCATATTCCAGCCATCATAGAATAACGTGGGAGACAGACAGCTTACTGCGGATATTTTATCGGGAAATTCTTCGGCAAGAAGCAGGGCTAAAAGCGCGCCCATAGACAACCCAGCTGCAAATATATGTTTACCTTCAGGCATCACCTCCATAAAGGCATCCCGTACCGAGCGATAACAATCCTGCCATTTTGTATTCTTTAATACTTCTATGGGCTTTCCATGATTGGCAAGGCGGGGACATACGACAGAATAGCCTTTTCTGTTTAGAAAAGTAGCCAAATAGCTAAGTTCATTTGGGGTTCCCGTGAGACCATGAATGAGAATTACGACACAGTCATTGCTTCCTTTTAAAATAACCCCTTTTTGCTGAGAGATATCTTTATCGGATGTTAAACTAACGATTCTTTTAAGAGAAAATTCTATTGGCATAATGATATGACGGCATCTACCATTTCTTTGAAGGTATTGATTTTCGCAGCCTCCTCTTGAGGAACTTCGATATTAAAAGCATCCTCTAACTCGAATACGACTTCCACAGCGCCGAAAGAATCCATCCCCAAGTCATCGCGTAAAGAAGCGTCCGGTGTAATCTTCTCAGTATTAATCCGTAATTTATCCGCGAGTATCTCTTTTATTTTATTTTCTACCTCATTCCTATCCATTGTACCTCCTTAAAATCAAACAAACGTTATTTGAACCGAACCCGAAGGAATTAGAAATAACCGTGTTTAACTTAGCCTGTCTTGGTTCACCAGGCACATAATCCAGGTCGCATTCGGGATCCGGATTTTTATAATTAATGGTGGGCGGGATTATCTGGTTTTCCAGAGCCAGAGAACATACCAACGCCTCTATGGCCCCTGCCGCACCGATAGTATGGCCTATCATCGACTTGGTAGAAGATACGGGAATCTTATGGGCGTATTCGCCAAATACCTCCTTTATCGCTTTAGTCTCTACCTTATCATTTTGTATAGTAGAAGTACCGTGAGCATTTATATAATCTATATTTTTAGTATGGATATCAGCGTCTTTTAAGGTATCAATCATTACCTGGCTTATGTCTGCGCCTGTCGGTTCAGGTATAACCATATGATAGGCTCCGGAGTTAGTTGCATAACCTGTTATTTCTGCATAAATATGCGCCCCCCTGTTTAAAGCATGATTCAATTCCTCCAATATAAGCGTGGCGGAACCTTCTGCCAGGACAAAGCCATCCCTGTCTTTATCAAAAGGGCGGCTAGCCTCCTTAGGCACTGTATTTTTTTTAGAAAGAGCTCTTAATGCATCATACGCTCCGAATGAGAATTGTGATAATGGCGCTTCAGCTCCGCCGCTCAGCATTAAATCTGCCTCCTGATTTTGAATCTTTCTATAGGCTTCTCCGACGGCGTTTGCCCCGGAGGCGCAGGCATTGGATATCACCATATTAGGGCCTAAGATATTAAAATTAATGGCGATTTGCGAGGATACCGCGTTAGGCGTTACGCAGGGAATAGTTACGGGATTTATCCGGTGAGCGCCTTTCTCATAAGCCCTTATTAACTGCTGTTCGTGAAATATTATCCCGCCTAAACCTGAACCAAAAATTACGCCGATTCTATTCCTGTCTTCTTTCTCTAAATCCAGTCCGCTTTCATCCAAGGCCATCTTTGTGGAAACTAATCCCAAGCATACAACCCGGTCTACGTTTTTCGATACGTTTTCGCTGATATAATCACCGGGCTTGAAATTTTTTATCGCGCCCCCTATTTTTGAATCAAAGAGAGAAGTATCGAAATTCTTAATCAAGTCAACCCCGGATTTACCTTCGAGATTAGCTTTCCAGAACTCAAGCTTCCCTAAACCAATGGGGGAAACTACTCCTAACCCAGTTATCACGACTCTTCTACGTTGCATATCTATAATTATTATCTGCTAGTGTAAACATCTTCTTAAAGTTATATATTTTTGATTATTGTTTTTAGACAGGGTTTAAGAAATAAATCAGCTAATCTCCTAATACCTTAATGGATTTTGCAGTTTTGGTGGTGTCCGGATTCGTAATGTATTTTATGCTAACTTTATCATCACTACCTATCCAATCCAAAGTAGTCGGATTCCCGTCTTTGTCTATAATAGTAGCGTCACTTGCTACAAAAAAGGTCGTTTCATGTCTATCACTATCTTTTACGGTAATTTGCGGATTTGTACCACTAGTACCATTCCTGCTTGCTACAGAATCGACTGTACCGATAAAAGTCGGAGCCAGAGAAGTAGTGCTGGCGGGCGGTTGGGCTGGAGCAGCAGTAGCGCCGGGAACTTGCGCTGGAGCAGCAGCATTGCTGGAAGTCTGGGATGGAACTGATTCCTCTTCGGCAAAACACATAGAAGCGACAAACGCAACAGCAAATAATGCAAGAAGTGCTTTCTTCATATTGGTTGGTTTACTTTTTTGTTTTATCCAAATAGCAGTTAACTATATCAGCTATAAGCTGGCGTCCAAACGAGCTGTCAAAGTCTAGGAATTGAATTCCTATATCAAAAAGGTCCGGCTTAGTATCCTGGGGGTTAATTTTTTTAGTCCATATTACAGTACCCTTACATCTAATAGGCATTATCTTTTTGCTTGTTATGAATAATTCTAATTTTAATAGCGAACCAATTATTAATTCTTTTTCCAAAATGACTTTTATCCCACCCTCTCCTATATTTTCTGTATGGGTATGAAAGGTATAATCTCGGGGCCCTCCAACAATAACGGAACCCTCACAAATAATATTTATCTTATATTTAACATCGGCTCTGGGAAACCTTCTTCTCTCTTTAAACATTTTCGCTCCTTATTATATGACGCGTTTCGCAAGTAGAAAAGCATAGAAGATTACCTGTATATAACCCTCACCCTGCCTAAAAACACTGAATTTTGATTTACCCATACTATTGTCCCGGCCAATCCAAGATACAGGCACTTCTCCAATACGATAACCAGAGATTATAGGTAATATCCCCGTTTCTGCATTCATAGCATAATCATCACTTTTCCATGGTAAGCTTTGAAAAATATGCTTTTTATAGAGCTTAAAATTATTAGTAAGGTCGTTTTGCTTGATGTGGAATAGTGCCTTTACGATAAAATGAAATAAGCGATTCATGCTCCTCTTTAGAAAAGGATAATTAAGTAACCTGCTCCCCTTTATAAAACGAGAGCCGATAACGCCATCATATCCCTTTTCCTCTATGGCACGGATTAACGAACGCACATCTTGGATACTTTCAGCAAAATCACTATCCATTGTTAAAACATAATCCGCTTTTGGATTGATATTGCTAAAACCTGTTTTGAGTGCGCGTCCCACACCGCAAGGAGGTGTTCTTTTTACCAATTTCACTTTCCGATTTCGGCTCATCCATGATTCTACAATATGCGCAGTTTCATCGGTTGAGACATCGTCGACGACAATGAGTTCCAGGATTTCCTTATCGTAATTCTTAAGCAATCCTTCTATCATTTGCTCAATGTTGCGCTCTTCATTATGAGCGATTAGGATTATAGAAAGATTCTCTTCCATTTTAAAAATAACATAAAAACCCTCTGCAATATATTCTATCACAGAGGGTAAGGAACGCAAGTTCCTTCATCTGCAGCCTATCTGTTCGAAGGCACGCTCGCTGGAGGAGGAATAATCCTGTGACGTATCATGCCCTGTCCGTATGTTTTCTGTACGCGAGGCTCAAATAACCTAGTCTGAAACAGGAAGTTTAAAGTTATATAGAAAGTGGCAATCAATATTATGAGCATCCCAATAAGATAACCGGTTATTTGCAGCAGTTTTTCTTCCCGCTTGGCATAGTAAAAAACAATATAACCTACTCCCAAAGCTATCAATAGCATAACATCGATAATCTCTCTCATAGGAACCTCCAATCTAAATTTCAGTTTCCTTTACGAGTTTGCGATAGTACTCTATGCATTTATGGCAGGTTTTTTCATGCTCTTTCCACTCGGGATGGTCGCGCCGGATTAATTCAATTAAATATTCCTCTGCTTTGGCATGGGCAATGCTTGCGAAATCGTCAATTTCCCTGTCGCAAAGCTGGCATTTATATTTCATCTTACGCAGTCAGTCCTCCAGCAGCATACCAATTGCGCGCAGCCACCGCGGGCACTGCCGAAACAATCGAAGTTTCCTTCGTGGCGCTGGATGGTTTTAATCAAATCTTTTTTGCTGAAT
Source organism: Candidatus Omnitrophota bacterium (assembly GCA_963805065.1). Classification (GTDB taxonomy): domain Bacteria; phylum Omnitrophota; class Gorgyraeia; order Gygaellales; family Profunditerraquicolaceae; genus CAWDSS01. The sequence goes on from CAWDSS010000012.1 coordinate 43,184, forward strand.
TTCCATGTGTCTTTTATGCCTAAACTCTTTGCCTTTTTCTCAACTTCTGAGAGCCTCATTTTGCCTCCTCCTTTTTAGCTCTACGCCTTGTAAACTACGTCGTGCTGCCTGACCCTTGAAATAACCAGTAACCCGATTTCCTGGCCTTTTTTAGCGCTTTGGATAGGAACTCTGTCAATTTGTAAAGATGAAATACTTTGTTTGAAATCAGTAGTATGGCCCTTAATCTGAATTGTATCCCCAACTGTAAGAGGTTTTTTCAGCTTTATTACTGCCGCCTTAACCTTGGGGAAGTAATGCGTAACAATACCTATTACGTCTTTAGCGGCCTTTTTGCTAACTTTTGCCTTTGCGGCCTTGCTAACCTTCTTAACCGGTTTACGTTTTAGTACTTTTCTTTTCAGCGCCTTTCGTTTTACTGCCTTTTTCTTAGCCGGTTTCCTGACTGCGCGTTTCTTTTTTGCTTTAATTTTTTTAGCTGCCACAGCCACCTCCTTTTAAGAAAAGTTAAAGGGGACCTAAAAATAGAAACGTCCCCTTTATTTTTATAGGACTACGTTATCCGCAATTTCAGAAACTACCGGTATCCTGTGAGAATTGCCCATTAATACCTGCAATATGCTCCATAGGGAAACCAAAATAAATATAACCGTTCCGAAAATCCGCAGGAACGCTCCCAGTAGCGGAATAATAGAGAGTATGAAACAAGCTACCTCAATTACAAACAGCACCAGCCCCTGTTTGGCATGGTAAACCGCGAATTTATTGTCTTTCTTCAAAACAAGGCTGACAATGCAGAGAAAACTTATATAAGAAATTACGGCAAAAAACTTGCCTTCCTGAATTTCTTTAGGGACTTCCGACATAATTTTATTTCTCTTTAACCTCAATCAAAGAATCAATTGAGCCGTAAGGATTGACTTCATTAAGCGGGTTACTGGCATCCTCTGTCCATTTTCCGTCGATAACAAAGCGGTAATGGTAACGGCCGCCATTAAGGCTTAATCTTTTCTTCCATACGCCATTATCCTGCTCCATCCTGGCAGAATTGTCCAATTGCCAGTTGTTAAAATCTCCTGCCACGAAAACATCTTTTGCCTCAGGTGCAGCTACGCTGAATACGACCTGTCTTAGCTTGGGCAGTTTTTCTTTCAGTACCTCTTTCATCTTTGTTTCCAGTTTCTGGGTAGTTGTCGTGGCTTTCTCTTGAGTTTCCAGCGTGATAATTTCCCTGGCAAGGCTGAAGTAATCTTTTGAGCCGCGGCAATATTTGTCGTAATTTAAGATATGCGTGCCCTGGTTCTGCGCCTCTTTAAGTTTTACGTTTACATGGATAATATTGGTGAACAGGATATCACTGAAATTGGATTTTATACGCCCAAGCATTTTAAAGGAGTGACGCAGCCTGGAGTCAAAATTAGTCACCAAAATGCTGCAATCCACCTTATGGTTTAACCTCTCTTTTACCAAATTTATTATGCTGGTCAACTGATCCAGGCCTTCAAGGGAAAACCTGCTGGCCTCAACTGGAATTATTATCCCGTTGCTAGCGCGTATGGCGTTTATAGTGAGGATTCCTAAATTCGGGGGGCAGTCTATCAAAATGTAATCATAATCAGAGGTAAAATTGTTAAATGTGTCCCAGAGGCGGGATTCCCTTCCGATTTCACCGGAAAGCTCCTGTTCCAAGGTACTTAAGACTATGCTTGAAGGCGCTATGTCAAAATTTTTATCCACGTTTTGCACAATATCTTCTAACCTGGCTTTTTTAATCGTGAGTTTGGAGAGGACGTCATATATACTTAAGTCTGATTTAATATTCAAGCCTAAAGTTGCGTGCGCCTGCGGGTCAAGGTCTATTAAAAGAATTTTTCTGTTATTAGCAGCCAAGGAAGCAGCCAAATTAATTGCCGTAGTAGTTTTTCCGCAACCACCTTTTTGATTTGTAATTGAAATTATTCGCATCCTCTCTCCTTTCTTACTTAACCAACCTCACGTTATCCAGGTAAACGATTCCTTTTTTCTCGCGCGCGTTCCATTCTTCTACAATAAAAGATAAATCCGTCATTTCCGTCCAGTCGCTTATTTTTCCGAATTCAGACAAATTAATTGTGTAAACCTGCCATTTGTATGGGACGTCTTTTAAATATATTTCGGATTTTTCCTTGAAAGCATTGCTAAATTCGACTCTCAAAGAAATTGTATCAAAATAATTAGTTTTTTTGAGGGAAAATTCAAGGGCTTTGTAACTAGACATATTCAACTTATTCAAGGCAAGAGCGTAAATTTCTTTTCTGGCAGGGTCAAAATGAAAATTTATTTTTGCGGTGTCATTCAAGAGGACAAGGGCGGTTTGCGCGTTAAAGGGTTTATTGTGTTTATTGAATTTGAGCACCCCTGCAATTCCTAAACCCACAACAAACAGAGTAACTACAATGATTATCCTTTTTGTTTGCAGAGAAAAAGATTTTTGCTTGGAAGATTTTTTGGATGAGGCATCCAAATAGATTCTTGCCAGGTGTTCGTAGATATCTTTCTTATCCATTTCGTATACCCCGCGGCTGAAACCGTGTCCCTTAGAACTCGGCTGAATTTGGCCGCTTGGGTATTCCGCTCATAAAACCTTGGTTTACTCCGTTCGCTTCATTTTTATAACACAAAACCCCTTGCCTGTCAATAGATTATCTTCTTTAGGCTTTAAGAGGTGCCTTTATGTAATCAGGTGGGATCTTGCCAATGATTGTGTAGAAATTTGTCAAATGCAGACGGAAAAGTTTATCAAATGCGCCGTTAGGATCCTCTCCATACCACCAAAACCAGTCGCTTCCCTCAAGAATATAAATTTGTTTGCGTGCTAATTCCCATTCGTGCGGCTGAAGTTTAAGTTCGGGCTTTTCCAACTCTTTACGAGCCTGCGCCAGATACTCCCAGGCGCGCACTTTATAAGGATTGCCTATCCATTTTCCGAATTCGCTGTAAATCCAGGAGCCGGCAGACAAGCGTTTAATTTCAGAATTGGGCGGATGAGTATTAAGGTAATCCTGGATGGTGGTAGTTTTGACAATTTTAGACTCTGATAACCTTTGATAAAGTAATTCCAGGAATTCATGGCCATCGTTATAATAATATTCCCAGGCATTTTCCCCGTCCATGGCGACTGCAATAAGGATATCACGGCCTTGGAATTCATTATTAATATTTTCCAGGTGTTTCATAAAATCATTTACCGCATCAAGCGACTTCATATTATAGTAAACAAATCCGATTAAATCAGAAAGGTTTCTATCGCGAAAAACTATATTCAAATTACCCTCTTCTCTTTTTAAAACGTGCGGCTGATACAAAAAGGTAGTGTCTCTGGTTTTCAATTTTTTTGATTTGAATAAAATTCCTTCATCCGCAACAATCCATTTTATTCCGGATTCAATTATAAAGGGGAGTATATGTTCGCTGACTGATTCTTCGGAAGGCCACATGCCTTGGGGCACAATTCCAAACTTATTCTTATAAAATTTAACCGCTGTCTCAATCTGGGCCCGTACGTCTTCAGGATAGGAAAATTTAATTTTCGGCAATGTGCATTTGTGGTTTGCTTCCCTGGCAATGTTGGTATTATAAATAAGCGGCAATATGGGGTGATAATAAGGATTTACGGTGATTTCAATCTGGCCGCTTTCCTGGAATTTCTTATAGGCAGGGATGATGTCTTCCAGTATTTCTATTTGCGCGTTTAAGACTGAATGTTTCTCTTCTTCTGTGTAGAACCTCCCCTTTGCAACCAGCTCCCTTAATTCAGGCCTGTTTTCTCTAAATACAGGGTCAATCCATGCCAGATTAAACCAAACTTGCAAATCCAGGTAATCCTGCAGGCTAAATTCAGCTTTTCTTAATTTTTTAAAATATAATTCATAAAAACGCGGATGGATGGAAATTACCCTTTCTTTGTTAATGGAAAAAAAGTTTTCTAATATGAATTTTTTTTCTACGACTGATAATTCTTTTGCGGGCCTGTAAGATAATTCCAGAAATCTGTCTTTGATTGTGCGGCTGGTGTAATCTTCAAGCTGTTCCAATAAACAAGGCACTAGGTTAAAAGTTTGCCGGATTAGCGGATAACCCTGGAGCATCTGGACCATATCAAGATAGTCTTTAGTGCCATGCAGGCGCACCCAGGGCATATCTGTCTCTTGGGTAAGCAGGTTCTTGTAGTAAGGTTGGTGCATGTGGAAGATTATAGCGAGGTATAACATGTTTACTTTTAACTTTTGGCTTTTAACTTTTTACTTATAAAAAAAGCCCCCAGAGGAATTACCCTCCAGGGGCTTTGTTTGTTACATACTTAGACTAGAATGTGACTTTCATTGAACCGATAACTTCATTAGCGAGCTTGCGATTGCTCTTGTCAAAACCTGCACCTGGGGCTAGCATTCCGCCCATAAGGCTAAACTGCACGTCTTCGGTGTAATCATAGGTTGCAGTTAAATCAACTTCTGAAGCTAAGAATTTATTATCACTCATCTTTGCATAGTCACCGCGAACGTCTTCGATTACCTGGCCAGCGCCGTATCTCTTATCAGCCCAGAAAGCATAATACTCGCCTTTCAAGGTAACATCATCCATGGGCTTGGCAGTAGCTATAGCACCTAATAATTGCGCGTTTGATTGGTTCAACAGGGCATTTGCGATGTGTCCGAAACACTGATTTTCATACATCGGATCCCATGCGGTTACTTTCTTATTCTCATCACCATGTTGTCCTGAGAAATAAGCCCACAACCCGGTTATGCTAGGAGTCATCTTCATTTTAGGCATAACATAGGTTGCTGCAAGTTCTGCTGCATAAGCTTCTCTTTCAGGAGCTTTGTTGGTGAATTGATTGCCATTAGCATCAATGGTAGCATCACCAAGCTGCATAGCACCTTCTGCAGAAAGGCTAAGATTATCAATGGGCGAAGTTTTTGCCAACACACCTACTACGTGAGTAAGATCATTCTTGTGAACATTGGTATTAACAAAGGTTGTATCCTCAGCCTGTCTGTCTCTTAACCACCAATATGCTTGCACATTGGTTTTCTTGCTTACATCATAGCTTACATTCACGCCATAAAGGTCGGTGTCATCTTTTATGTTAAGAGTGGTTTCTTTTGGTTTTGCTACGACAACATCAATCATCAAAGGATTGTAATTCAAGGTTGCGCGGATTGCATCAAAAGATTTGCGCACACTTAAATCAGCATCTCTGCCGTAAAAAGCACTTGCCTTTGAAGTCATGTTATTCGTTGCCACAGCGCCGACAATCATGTCATTGCCAAAATGCAGTTCCTGGCGGCCGACGGTTAATGTCAATGGTGAATATAGGAATTCTTTCAACGTAGCATAAGCAAGGTCGAGATCGATAGCGGTATTCTCAGTGCTAGTGCTAACACCCATATCAGTTTCGTTACCCCAGTATCTTTCATTCAATAACCTTACTGTTGCCATAACATTATCGGTGAGGTCGGCATCAACTCTTACGCGCAGGATGCTTGCCATAAAATGTTCAGCGTTACGATCAGCGTTGCTAGTGATAGCATTGGCATAGTTATCACCTACTGTTAACTGACGGAGCGCGCCTATTACCGTCAAATCACCGCTTACCTTAACATTCTGCACCTCTGCGAATGCGGATACGGCAATGCCGACCACAAACGCAAGTGCAAGAATTACTATTAAGCGTTTCCTCATTTTTTATTCCTCCTTAAAGAATATCTGAATTATATTCAACTAGGTTTAAAAATTTTTCCTAGATAATTTCTATATAGTATATCACTGGATTTGTCTGACTTTAGGCTTGTTTTGTGCTTCACTCTCCTTCCCGCCCTCAATTAAAGTCATCTCCAATGGCATAACCTAATTGTTATTTTTTTAACATATAACCTCTTATTTGTCAAGAGTTTTTTCTATTTTTTTATACCACTGCCCTGGGGAATTCCAGGATAAATGCTGTGCCTACACCGAGTTCGCTTCTAAAGGATATCTCTCCCTTGTTTTTCCAGACTAACTGCCTGACTATGGATAAGCCTAAGCCTGTGCCTTTGTTAGGGCCTTTGGTGGTAAAGAAGGGCTCGAATATCCTGTCTACGTGCGTCTCTGGTATGCCCTGGCCGGTGTCTTCCACTTCAATGTGCACCTTGTTAGCCTGGGTGGTAAAGACCCTCAAGGTGATTGTGCCAGGGGCTTCTATGGCTTGTCCGGCATTACGGATGATGTTGAAGAATATCTGCTGCATCTCATGCTTGTCAGCCAGGATTTTGTTAGGGTCGCTGGAGATCTCGGTTTTGATGTTTATGCGGTCTAGCTCTAAGTCATGGCCTGCCATGTCAAGGGCCTCTTCCATCTCTTCTACTACGCTGATCAGCTCAGGCTTAAATTCCTTGCCAGGCTTGGCAAAGTTAGCCAGCTTTTTGGCGATTTGAGAGATTCTCTCTGACTGCCTGAGGCATTCATCCAGCACTGCCTCTGCTTCATCTAAGGCTTCTTGATTAGATTTATCATTGAGCAGGCCTTTTTGCCGGGCAAGCTTGAATAGCTGGATGCGGGTAGCCATGATGTTTAAGGGGTTACCTATCTCATGGTAGATGCCGGCAGACATGGTGCCTATGGCAGCGCGGCGCTCAGCCTGGGCAGCTTCCTGCAACAGCTGGGCATTGCCTACGGCTACGGATTCAGTGCGGGCAAGGTCAGAGAGTATGTCTAAGTCATCCTTGGTATAATCGGCATCAGACTTCTTCCTGCCCAGGGAGATAAAGCCGATTAGGTCATCATGCAGCATTAAGGGCAGGCAGATGACTGCCTGGATGCTCTGCATCTCCTTCTGGATTTCCTGGCTTACTCCGGTGATGCCGTCTATTTCCTTGGTGATGGCTGGCTGCTGGGATTGCTTGAAGAAGGTGATGAGTTGGGAGCTAGAGGAGAAGATAGTGTCTTTGTTTTGTATGCCTTGGGCGCTATAGAGCTGGTATACACCTTCTGCCTTGTTGAGGATAAAGATACCGGCAGTATAGGGATGAATGGTGTCATTGAGTAATTCCAGGGTGGAGTTAAATATCTGATCCAGGCTTAAGACAGTGATTACTTCATCGATGAAGGCCTTTAAGATCTGCTTGTATTCGTATTTCTTCTGAAAGAGGAACTTGTCGGTTGAGTCAATGAGCAGGCTTTCTAAAGGGCTTAAGCCCATGATGATGATTATGGAGCTTATGGCTAGAGAGATAAAGCTACCTGCTCCCAAGACATGGGAGACTATGAGAGTGGTGATGACAAACACGCCAAAGGCAAAGATAAACATGCCGGCAAATACAAAGGATTTCCTGATGATTACCTCGATGTCCATGAAGTGGTGGCGCACTATGGCGTAGGTGGTGATCAGGTTAAAAAGTATAACTAACAGCTTATCTATACGGGTAATTGAGATATCAAGCGGTAGGAGTAAATACATAATCCCTGCCGCAGAAATGCAGGTTGTGGATACAATCACATGGTTCAATTGCGCTCTGTCGTACGCAGATATTTTCTCTCCCATTCTTTCTAATACAAGATAGGCGCAATAGGCTACGCAGGATAAAAAATAAGGTAAATAGAGAAAAAACCAGACGGGCCCGGGTATGGCGATATACTTAAAAAATAAACCGGGTTGAATATCCTTTACTAACAAGGGGCGTAAATTCGGCAGGAGATTAAACAAAAGCATAACTATAGATAACAAGTAAAACGTCGTCAGGGCTGTTTTTCTTTGTTTCTTTTTTTCTGTAAGGATTAAAAGAAAACGTAAGCCTAAAATGGGAGCAAAAGCAGCACCTACAAAAACAAATTTGTCCCAGAATAACGCTTGAGCGTGGCTGGAGACCGAATTTTCATTAAAAGAGCCAAACACCCACATGAATATGGCGATACTGAGTAATGCATAAGCCCTGTTAAGAGGATTATTTTTGTTTTTCAGGTAGACGAAGATGCCGAGGAATGCGGATGATGCAAAGCTTGTTATGGAAGTGAGGTCGTATAAATTCATAGGAAGATTCTGAATTTACTTTAGAGGCTGTTTGGGTTTTTTGGTTATTTGCGACTTCGGGCCAAGAGAAATAGTCAGGAAACAAGAGCTTCCTTTGGGCGATAAGTCCACTATGCAGGTTTCATTCTCGCGCTCGAAGTTAAGCATGCGTTCGCCAAACTCTATGACATTAAGCAGATGCCAATTATACATCGGCATTTGCTCTTTGTAGAAACTGACTACCTGGTCTGCGCTTGCTTTTCCGCGGTATTTCAATACTCCCACGCGCACACCAGAGGTTTCAAAGGAATAGGAATTTTGAGGTAGAATATTAAATCCAACAGGCACGGGAACGTCGCTGAATTTTATTGCGCTAGAAGGCTCTAATACCGCCGGCATTCCTGAAGCAGGGTCATTTTTTTGGGAAAGGTCCACACAGCCGGATAAAGCAATAACGAAAAACAAAAAAAGCGCTATTTTTGCCTTCATCTCTCCCCCCTCTTCTTTAAAAATGCGTTGATTTCCTGATAAATTTTTTCTATGTCTTCGGTTTTTAAACCCGCCTCGCCCCCCACATGATTTAAATCTTCAGGTCTAATTATTTCATCCGGGCCGTGGCTATCCGTATTCAAAATCAACTTTGCGCCAACCTTTAAGGCTTTCTGGCAAACATGTGAGTTCGTGTTACGGTGGCCATTTCTGGAAGTTATTTCCAGGAAAATGTTTTTGTTTTTTGCCAGCAGCACGTCCTCATCAATTATTAACCCGGGATGTGCCAGGATATCTATGTCGGATTCTAATGCAGCGCGGTTGGTGCCTTTGATTACAGGCTCAACTACGGTTTCTCCATGAGCTACGATTATCTTGATGCCCCTGGAGCGCGCGCGTTTTGCTAAAGGCTTAAATTGTTCAGGGGGAAGATGAGTTAACTCTACTCCAGGCAAAACTTTTATGGGAAAATCTTTCGGCCAGTTACGGCAGAATTCCAAAATGGATTTAGTGATAAAATCTATATTGCTAAAATCAGCATGGTCGGTGATGGCTATTGTTTTGTATCCGGCAGCCAGATAACGCATGGCTATCTCTGAGGGAAGCAAACAGCCGTCGCTTAATATGGAGTGACAATGTAGATTGTACATAGGTTTAAATTAAATAAGTGCCCCTGGCAGGAATCGAACCTGCCACACGCAGTTTAGGAAACTGCTGCTCTATCCTTATGAGCTACAGGGGCATTATTAATACTTTATCAAGGAGAATACCGGATAATTCCTTGAGTTTCTCTTTGCCCTTTAAGTCAGTAAGCTCGATTAAAAAAGCAATCCCTGTAATCTTACCTCCCAGTTGCTTGATTAAATCCGTTACTGCCTTTACTGTGCCGCCCGTAGCAAGCAGGTCATCCACTATTAAAACTTTATCTCCCGGGTTTATTGCATCGTGGTGCATTTCCAGGGTGTCTGTGCCGTATTCAAGGTTATATGTCACTGAATTTGTCTTCCAGGGAAGTTTTCCTTTTTTACGCACCGGCACAAACCCGGCGCCTATTGTCTGGGCAACCGCGCCGCCTAAAATAAACCCCCGTGCCTCAACTGCAACCACGGTATCAATTTTTTTATTCTTGAACTTTCTGCTTAAAGTATCAATTGCTACCTTAAATGACTTTTTATCTTTAAGCAGGGTTGTGATATCTTTAAATAAGATGCCGGGTTTAGGAAAATCAGGAATATCTCTTATACAGAGTTTTAGGTTTATTTTTTTCATCGCCTTCCCCTATTCATTTTCTTGCTGCTCGACAAACTTTCTTAGTTTTTTTAGAGCAGCTTCTTCTATCTGACGGATTCTTTCGCGCGAAACCCCTAATTTTTTTGCCACTTCTGCCAATGTCTGCGGCGCAGAATTTAACAAGCCAAAACGCATATCCAGGATTTCTCGTTCCCTGTCAGTCATGATTTCCAGAAGATTATCCAGCCTTTCTTTATTCAAGAGGCGCTCAATATCTGCGCTGGGAGCTTGGATAGTTTCATCTTCAATTAAATCCGATACCTGGCTTTCATCTTCTTCTCCTATGGGAGCTTCCAGGGAAGAAGTGGACGATGATAGCCAGAAATTAATCTGATCCACTTTATCTTTATTCAGCCTTAATTTTTTGGCTAATTCGCGGTCGGTGGGCAGGCGTTTTAATTTTTGAGACATGCGTTCCTTTTCTTTTCTCCATTTGGTAATCAGGTCATTCATATAAACCGGAACGCGGATTATTTTCCCTGCTCGGAGAGCGAACGGGTAATTCCCTGCTTAATCCACCAGGCTGCATAGGTTGAGAAACGGTAGCCTTTTTTGGGGTTAAATTTTTCCACTGCTTTCATCAATCCGAGGTTGCCTTCCTCGATTAAATCCAGAAACGGCATCCCCAGGTGCATATAGCGTTTGGCAATGTTGATTACAAGGCGAAGGTTGACCGCGAATCATGCTCTTGCGCGCATGCTCATCGCCTTTCTTTATTTTCTTACTCAGCGTTATTTCTTGTTCCGCTGTGAGCAGTGGAATGTGCCGGATGTCTTTAAGGTAAGTTTTTAGGGCTTCCATTTGTTCGACTATCCTATTCTATTTGGGTCAATGGTCAATTTTCTACTTTTTCTTTGCGCTCTTCTCTTTCAATACTGCCTGTGCTGCTGCTAATTTTGCAATCGGCACACGGAATGGCGAACAACTGACATAATCCATGCCGACACTATGGCAGAATTCAACTGAACGTGGTTCTCCGCCGTGCTCACCGCAGATACCTACTTCCAGGTCCTTACGTGTCTTGCTGCCGCGTTCAATCCCTATTTTGATCAGTTCGCCGATTCCTTCCTGGTCGATGCTCTGGAAGGGATCTTCGGGAAGTATGCCTTTTTTGATATAGTCCGGCAGAAATCCTCCGATATCATCGCGCGAAAATCCAAAACCCATCTGGGTCAAATCATTTGTCCCGAATGAGAAGAATTGATGCGACTTGCGACAGTTTATCAGCCACGATAGCTGCGCGCGGAATTTCAATCATCGTGCCGAACATAGTGCTTGATTTTTTTTAGCGTTATATTTTGCCAAAACTTCCTCATAAACTTTTTTGGCAATGGCCAACTGGTCATTCAATTCCTTTACATCGCAGACTACGGGAATCATTATTTCCGGATAAGGTTTCTTCCCCTCTTTGATTAATTCCGCTGCTGCATCAAATATAGCGCGTATCTGCATTTCACTTACTTCAGGATAGGTAATGCCCAGGCGCACACCGCGATGCCCCATCATGGGATTTGATTCATGAAGATTTTCAGCACGCTTGGAAAGTTCTTCCATGGTGATATTTAAATCGTTGAGCCAGTTGCTCTAATTTTGCTTTTTCGCGCGGCACAAATTCATGCAAGGGCGGGTCAAGCAAACGGATGACTACCGGAAAGCCATCCATTGCTTCCATCGTGCCTTTGATATCTTTCTTTACATAGGGGAACAGCTCTTCAAGCGCTGTCCTTCTTTCCTCCTCTGTTTTAGAAATAATCATCTTACGCAAAATGAAGAGCGGTTCATCAGAACCCTTGCCATAAAACATATGTTCGGTCCTGAACAAGCCGATGCCTTCTGCGCCAAATTGCCTGGCTTTTTTGCATCTTCCGGAGTATCGGCATTAGTCCTTACTCCCAACCTTTTTATGGAATCGCACATTTTAAGGAAATCCAGCAAAACCTTGTTTTCCTCAGAAGCATCCATCATCGGGAGCTTTCCTTCATAGACATTGCCTTTGGTGCCGTTTAAAGTGATCCAGTCGCCTTCTTTGAAGTTTTTCCCGTCGATAATCAGCACTTTCTTAGCATAATCAACATGCAAGCTGCCGCAACCGACAATACAGCATTTGCCCCAGCCGCGGGCTACTAATGCCGCATGGGAAGTCATGCCGCCGCGGGCAGTGAGAATCGCCTCTGCCGCGCGCATACCTTCAACGTCTTCGGGATTAGTCTCTTCACGCACAAGAATTACTTTTTTGCCCTGTTTTGCCCATTCAACAGCATCATTAGCAGAGAATACTATTTGCCCAGTTGCTCCGCCGGGGCCGGCTGGCAGACCTTTAGCCAAAGGTTTATTCGACGCTTCTGCCTTGGGTCGATAACCGGATGCAAAAGCTCATCTAATTGGGCAGGGGTTACGCGCATCAGCTGTCTTCTTTATTAATCAGTTTTTCTTTTATCATATCCACAGCCATTCTTACTGCTGCCGGCCCATTGCGTTTGCCTACGCGGCACTGAAGCATAAATAAGCGGCCTTTTTCAATGGTAAATTCAATATCCTGCATATCGTGGTAATGTTTTTCCAGTCGATTCTGGATATGCAGAATAATTCTTTATAAATTGCCGGCATTGCTTTTTCCAGCGTTACCAAATCTTTATTATGTTCTGATTTTGAATATTCATTGATGGGAGCAGGTGTGCGGATACCGGCGACCACGTCTTCGCCTTGCGCATTAATCAAATATTCGCCGTAGAATTTATTTTCTCCGTTTCCGGGATTACGGGTAAAGGCAACTCCGGTAGCAGAATCATTGCCCATGTTTCCAAAGACCATGGTCTGGACATTAACTGCCGTACCCCATTCATCAGGAATATTTTCAATTCTGCGATAGCTGATTGCGCGTTTTCCCTTCCATGAAGCAAATACCGCGCCGATACCGCCCCATAGCTGGTCATATGGGTCATCAGGAAAATCTTTTTTCAGGACTTCCTTTATCTTAGCCTTAAATGATAACGCAGAGTTTCTTTAAATCATCGCCAGTTAAGTCTGTATCGCTCTTATAGCCTTTTTCTTTCTTTACCTGGTCCATGATTTTTTCCAGCTGTTTACGAATTCCCTGCTCATCTTTTGGCTCGATGCCGGCAGCTTTTTCCATAACTACGTCAGAATACATCATAATTAGCCTGCGGTAGGCATCATAAACAAAACGGCTGTTACCACCGCTTTGTTTGATCAATCCGGGAATTGTTTTTTCCGTTAAGCCTACGTTTAAAACTGTTTCCATCATCCCTGGCATGGAATTTCTGGCGCCGGAGCGCACGGAAACCAAAAGCGGATTATTTGCGTCGCCGAATTTCCTTGCCCATAAGTTTTTCTACTTTTTCCAGGGCCTTATGTACCTCTTCTTTCAGCCCTTTAGGATATGTTTTTTTATTTTGATAATAATAGGTGCAAACTTCGGTGGTAATAGTAAAACCCGGAGGAACAGGAAGTTTTAAATCTTTATGCCCTGCCATTTCGGCTAAATTTGCGCCTTTGCCTCCGAGGAGATTTTTCATGCTTTCATTACCATCTGCCTTGCCGCCTCCAAAGCTGTAAACGTATTTCTTTGCCATTACTTTTAAAACCCTCCTTTTTCGATTATGATAGAGACCCAGGTCTATAGTCGATAGTCTATAGCCAATAGTAAAAACAAAAACCATCGGCCATTGACCATAGACTATTGACCTTAATCAATATCACTTAATTTTCTTAAAATATACTCTTTTAATTTATCTATGCCAATACGGTCCTGTTTCATTGAATCCCTGTCGCGCACGGTAACCTGTTTATCCTCTAACGACTGAACATCCACGGTTACGCAAAGAAGCGTCCCTACTTCATCTTGCCGGCGGTAGAGCTTACCGATAGCGCCTGTGTCATCATATACAGTAATAAAGCTTTTCTTTAAATCGCTCGCTAGCTTCTTTGCTAATTCAACTATTTCCGGGCGATTCCTTAAAAGCGGCAGCACTGCCACTTTAACCGGAGCCAAATCCTTATGCAATTTTAAAACTACCCTTAAATCATCTTTGACTTTTTCCTCAAAATATGCGTCAGTTAAGAATGCCAAAACACTCCTGTCTACTCCTCCCGAAGGCTCAATAATATAGGGATAGAATTTTTCCTTGGCTGCATCGTCAAAATATTGTAATTCTTTACCGCTAAATTGGCTGTGCTGTTTCAAATCAAAATCCGTGCGGTTGGCGATTCCTTCTAATTCAGACCAGCCGAAAGGAAAATTATATTCTATATCCGTGCAGGCCTTGGCATAATGCGCAAGCTCATCCTTAGAGTGCGGCCGCTGCCTCAAGTTTTCTTTTTTAATGCCTAAATTTAAATACCAATTAAATCGGGATTCTATCCATTCTTCTAATTCTTTGTCCGCATCTTTGGGATTAACAAAATATTCTATTTCCATTTGTTCAAATTCGCGGGTGCGAAATGTAAAGTTTCCCGGGGTGATTTCATTGCGGAAGGCTTTACCTATTTGAGCCATACCAAAGGGCAGTTTAGGATGTTTTGTGTCAAGGATATTAAGAAAATTCACAAACATACCCTGGGCAGTCTCAGGACGCAAGTAAATCAGATTTCCAGCATCTTCTACCGGTCCCTGATGAGTTTGAAACATAAGATTAAAAGGTCTACCCTCTGTTAACTCGCCTCCACATTCAGGACATTTATTTTTATCTTTTCCCGCCAAGCTATTTATAGCAGGCGGGATCCCGCCCTCGTTTAATATCGCTTGGCGGGATAAATCCTTTGTTTTAAAACGCTTCTTACATTTCTTGCAGTCGCTTTTTAAATCAAAGAAATTTTGCACATGGCCGGAAGCCTCCCAGACTTTGGGATGCATGAGAATTGCCGCATCCATGCCCGAATACATCATCGCGCTCATAGACTACAGATTTCCACCATGCACGCTTAAGGTTATTCTTTAGCTCAACGCCATAAGGCCCGTAGTCCCAGGTATTACTCAATCCTCCGTATATTTCCGAAGATTGAAAAATAAACCCGCGGCGCTTGCAAAGTGAAACAATTTTATCCATTAGATTATCAGGCATAGATTATTATTTTTACCTAAATTGAATTGCTTGTCAAGACATTTAACTTAGGGAACCGTCTTGACGGTAGAGATTATGGCGTATACGCTGTTTAAGTCAAGGGTAGCGCCTTTATCTTTTATATAAACTTTAAAAAAACTACCTTCTTTATTGAATATATCGCAATCAAAATAATTATAGTCTTTGTTAAGGCTGTAATTAATAAAGCCGTATTTATCCTGGATAGTAAATTGAGCCATGTGCGCATCTTTCTGATTACCAAGGTCAGGGATGAAAATACCCTTTATAATTATAAAAAAGGCATCGGTAAGAGTGTTGACCTCTGGCAGAGTCGCATACATGGTCCTTTTTATAAATTCATAATCGTTATTTACGCCGGCTTTTTTAAGCTGCGGGAACAACCCCATAAAAAATTGGGGTTTTTCATAAAGAAGATAAATCACATTATCATAAATAGGCCGCTTGCTTTTTTTGTAGTAAATCTTTTTAATCCTTTCTTTGACCACTGTAAAGCCCTTTGGTACGCAAACAGACATATCGGGCCAGTCATTACTGGGTATAAGTTTTATTAAGCAGGTTTGTTGAACTTGCGGGTTAATAATTTCCGAACTGGGAGTCATACAAAGGATAGGGATAGTTTGGCAATCTCCAATTCCTGCTTTTATATAAGATTTGAGGACTGGGGGCATAGCGAATTTTATTATAAAAATAATTGCCAATGATAAGAACACGATAGCAGAAAGGAAATTTTTGAGGATATTTGTTTTCATAACATTAGCCTAGCTTTTTTAATTCCTCTTCTTTTATGGAAAAGGTATGTTGCGCAGAGGGAAATTTTCCCTCAATTACCTCTGTTTTATATTCTTCGATTGCCTTTAGGATTAAGGGTGAAAGGTTGATGTATTTTTTGACAAATTTGGGGGTAAAGCGTTCGAACAACCCAATCAGGTCATGTATTACCAATACCTGTCCGTCGCAGTTTACGCCTGCGCCGATGCCGATTATAGGAATGTTTAATTTTCTTGTGATTAGCTCTGCGATTTTATCCGGGACGCATTCAAGCACAATGGAGAAGCAGCCGAGTTTTTCCAACTCAATCGCCTGCTGAATCAATTGCTTCGCATGCTCTGCGTCTTTACCCTGCACCTTAAAACCTCCTAATTTATCCGCGGTTTGCGGCGTAAGGCCGATGTGGCCCATTACCGGTATACCTGATTTAATTAAATTTTTGGTTACCTCAAGGCACTTATCAAACCACTCTAATTTTACCGCGTCACATTTTGCTTCCTCTATGAATCTTTTGGCATTTTTTACCGATTCTGCTGTATTAACCTGATATGAATCAAACGGCATATCACCCACAACCAATGCGTGCTTTACAGCCCTGGTGACTGCTTTAGCATGGTGAATCATCTCCTGCATGCCGACTTTGGTAGTTGAATCTAATCCCAGCACTACATTGGCTAAAGAATCGCCCACCAAAATCATATCAATACCTGCCTTATCCACTAAAGATGCTATAGGATAATCATAAGCTGTGAGCATGGTAATCTTACGCTTACCTTTCAGTAATAATATATCCTTTACAGTAACTTTTAAATTATCCATTATTGACCCCTTTTTAATGTCGAATGAAAAAACCTTAGTTTTGCGTTTTGCTATTTACGTTTTGAGTTTATGTATTCATCTATTGCTAATGCGGCTTTTTTACCTGCCCCCATCGCAGAAATAACCGTATCTGCGCCGGTAATAATATCCCCGCCAGCGAAAATCCCCGGGATTGAAGTCATGAAATTTTTATCCACAACAATTGTTCCGTTATCGTGAATTTTAAGCCGGGGAGTTGCTTTTGCTAATAAGGGATTTGGGTTCTGGCCAATTGCCACAATCACTGTATCAACATCCAGGATAAAATTAGAATTCTTTACAGGGATTGGTCTTTTTCTTCCTGATTCATCGGGAGCGCCCAATTCCATCTTGATACATTCAAGCCCCTTTACAAACCCTGACTCATCGCCCAAAACTTTTACAGGCTGGGTGAGGAATTTAAAAATTACGCCCTCTTTTTTGGCATTTTTTATCTCTTCAGCCCGTCCAGGCATTTCATTTTGCGTGCGGCGATACACTATCGTTGATTCGCTGCCTAACCTCAGCGCTACTCTGGCGCTATCTAAAGCCACATTCCCCCCGCCGATAACAGCTACCTTCTTGCCTATATTAACCGGAGTAGCATATTCAGGAAATCTATAAGCCTTAAGCAGGTTCACGCGGGTAAGAAATTCATTGGCTGAATAAACCCGGCTTAAATTTTCTCCCGGGATGCTTAAGAATTGCGGCAGGCCTGCGCCAGCTGCAATAAAAATTGCCTTGAATTCCTGTTTGAATAAATCTTCTATGCTGTAAGTATTGCCGATTAAAGTATCGGTCTCGATTTTTACTCCCAGGCTTTCAACATACTTGACTTCGTTTTGCACAATTTTTTTGGGTAGCCTGAATTCGGGTATTCCGTAGACAAGCACACCTCCAGGCAAATGCAGCGATTCAAATAGTCTGACTTGATAACCCATCTTAGCTAAATCTGCAGCACAGGTCAATCCTGCTGGCCCGGAGCCGACAACTGCGACTTTAACCTGGTTTTTATAATTCATAATCAGCGGCAAAGCGCTCCAGTGCGCCTATATTAATGGGTATCTTCTTCTTATTTAGCACACAGACAGCCTCGCATTGGTCTTCCTGGGGGCAAACGCGTCCGCACACAGCAGGCAGGTTATTCTTTTCCTTTAATTTAGCCAGCGCTTCTTTGCGTTTACCTTCTTTAATTAGTTGTATGAAGGCAGGAATGTCTATTCCTACAGGGCAGCCCTTCATGCAGGGAGCGTTTTTACATTGCAGGCAGCGGCTGGCTTCTTTAATTGCTTCTTCTTCGGAAAATCCCAAAGCAACTTCAAAAAAATTCTTAATCAGGGTTTTATTCATAGCCATACTTTTTCATAAACCATTTCTTAACTACCTGGACTAAAAGTAAATAGGTAGCTGTCATAATAAACAGGGCTACAAAATACATGGGCGGCGGCTTGACGAATCCAAAAGGCTTAGCCAGTGGGGTAAATGGCATAGCAATACCTATGGAAACTATAATAATAGACATGAGCATCAAGAATCTGCTTGGCCGGCTTTCAATAAAAGGAATTTTACCGGTTCGGATTATATGTATAACCAAAGTCTGGGTGCATAATGATTCTATGAACCAACCGGTATGAAAAAGTTCAGCTGAAGAATGAAAAATAAATAACATAACTCCGTAAGTTAAAAAATCGAAAATTGAACTTATCGGCCCGATAATCACCATAAAGTTCCTGATATACTTGACATTCCAGGGCCTGGGTTGAAAATATATTCTTTGTCAACTTGATCTGTAGGAATGCGCGATCTGCGATACATCATAAAGAAAATTATTCAAAAGTATTTGAATTGGCAGCATCGGTAAAAACGGCAAAAATAAACTAGCCGCCGGTCATGCTAAACATATTGCCGAAATTAGAGCTTGAGCCCATCTTGATATACTTAATAATATTACCAAAGGTCTTTCTGCCTTCGATTACGCCATCTTCCAACACCATGAGGCTCTTTTTAAGCAGAATGATATCCGCCGATTCCTTGGCAATATCTACAGCATTATTTACCGAAATCCCGACATCGGAAGTTTTTAATGCCGGTGCATCGTTTATACCGTCACCCAAATACCCTACAATATGCCCATTTGCATGCAGGGCACGAATCACCCTTTCTTTTTGCAGAGGAGATAGCCTGGCAAAGATATTAGTTGTTTTTACCAACTCTCTTAATTCATCATCATTTGTTTTTTCTACCTGATCTCCGGTAACCAGCCCTTTAACATCTAACCCTACTTCACTACATATTTTTCTAGTGACTAATTCATTATCTCCGGTTAATACTTTAAAATCTATACCCAGCTTTTTTAAGGCCTCGATGGCCTTTTTTGCAGTTGGCTTGGGAGGATCAAGAAAAGCAACGTAGCCTTTAAGGATCAAATCTTTCTCATCATCTTTTGAATAGGTTTCTTTATTTATGTCAAAATTTTTATATGCAATAGCCAAAACCCTAAAGCCATCCGCGCTTAAACTATCGAATTCCTCTTTTAAATCCGAAATAATCAACGGGTCAATATCGAATATTTCACCATCCAGTTCATAGTGAGTGCATCGCTTGAATATCTCCTCCGGTGCGCCTTTTGAAATAATCTTATGTTTATCATCCATCTCAACAACTACGGACATTATTTTCCTGGAGAAATCAAAGGGTATCTCGTCTATTTTTTTATATTGTTTTACTACTAATTTTTCATATTTAAGGATTGCTTTGTCCAAAAGGTTTTTAAGGCCTGTCTGATAAAAGCTATTAATATAGGCGTAACGCAGCACATCAGCATCCTCTTTTCTTACTACATCGCAGTGTTTTTCCAGGACTATCTTATCCATAGTAAGTGTTCCGGTTTTATCAGTACATAAAACATCCATGGCGCCAAAGTTCTGTATGGAATTCAGGCGCTTAACAATGACTTCTTTTTTCGACATGGAAATTGCACCCTTAGAAAGATTAAGCGTTACGATCATAGGGAGCATTTCTGGCGTAAGTCCCACTGCAACACCCAAGAGAAAAGAGCAAGCTTCAATAAAATTACCATGGCGGACGGCAATAATAGCAAATATAAACATCACCATGCAAATCATTGCCTTAACCATGAGCATGGTAAATTTATTAACCCCTTTATCAAAACTTGTTTCTACGCGCATAGTGGCATAGCTTGCGGGAAAGTTCGCCAAACTGCGTAGCAATACCGGTTTTTATGACTACTCCCAGCGCTGTACCGCTTACTACGCTTGAGCCCATAAAGGCGATATTAGATATAGACGGCTCGGAAATAGAATGGTTTTTTGGGGTGATAGGAGTGGCTGTCTTTTTCGACGGGGAAAGATTCTCCGGTTAAAGAAGCCTGGTTAATGAACAGGTCTTTGCAGGAAATAATCCGTAAGTCAGCGGGGATCATGTCTCCGGCAAAAAGGTCAACAACATCCCCGGGCACTATTTCCCTGATACTTATTTCTTTAGATTTACCGTTACGTAATACCGTAGCGGTTGTGCGCACCATTTCACTTAGTTTTTCAGCTGCTTTACTGGCGCGATGTTCCTGAATAAATGCCAGCATTACGCTCATCACAGCCATAAGAGAGACTATGATGGCGCTGATTTTCTCGCCAAAGAAAAGTGAGAATCCGCCGATAATAAGCAGGACTATTACGAGAGGATTAAGGAATTTAGAAATAATTTCATGGAAGATCGTCCTCTTTTTTTTCTTGGCAGGCTCATTAAAACCGTATTCTTCAAGCCTGTTGCGGGATTCCTGTTCGCTTAAGCCCTTTTCGGATGTCTTCATTTTTTCGAAAAGGAGCTCGTTGGTGCATCCGGCGTAATCAAAATCAAGGATTTGCGGCTTGATATTGCCGATTGTTTTAAGTTTAATATTTTTTGTTCCGTTGGGTTTTAGAGTCATTTAAGTTGGCTTTCCTGGTTCTTAAAAACCGCAAGCCTCATTTCTAATTCATCAAAATCTAATGCATGGCCGTCAAAATCAGGGCCATCAACACAACCAAAAACAGTTTTACCTGCTACTGTGCAACGGCAGGAGCCGCACATGCCGGTAGCGTCAACCATTATGGGGTTTATGCTTACCACGGTCTTAATGCCGCATCCTTTTGTCAATCCGCTCACAGCTTTCATCATGGGGACAGGGCCTATTGCATAAACTAATCCCGGATATTTTGTATGCGTGGATTTTTCAATTACCGTCAGTAATTCTTTTAAAACATCGCTAACATAGCCTTTTTTACCGTAGGTGCCGTCATCCGTAGTAATAAATAACTCATCACAGATTGAGCGCATTTTATCTTCCAGTATAATTAAATCTTTTGAGCGGCTGCCAATTATGCCGGTTACGCGGTTACCCGCCTGTTTAAATGCACGTGATACAGGATAAACTTCTGCAATGCCTACGCCCCCGCCAATACAATATACTTCTCCAATATTTTTTATTTCTGTGGGGTGGCCCAAGGGGCCAAGTATATGCGCAATATTATCGCCTGTATTCTTTTGCCCGAGTTTTTTTGTGGTAAATCCTACTTTTTGAAATATCAAAGTTACTGTTGCCTTATCTTTATCCCAGTCAGCCAGGGTTAATGGAATACGCTCTCCCTGTTCATCTAAAATCAATGCCACAAATTGCCCGGGTTTTGCGGCTTCGGCAATTGCTTTCGCTTCCACTGTAATCTGCGTAATATCTTTGGCTAATTCTGTTTTATCGATAATTTTGAACATTTTCTATAATTTTTACGTCTGTTTCGGGAAATTTCTTCGCGAGTAACTCCCCTTTTTTCTTTCCCAAAACGAATATGGCTGTTGATAGGGCATCCGCGGTCAACCCATCAGGTGCGATTACCGTTACGAACAAAAGCCCGGAATCTGCGGGGTAACCTGTTTTAGGATTCATTATATGGCCGTAATATTTATTTTTCTTAATGAAATACTGTTCGTAATTTCCTGACGTGGAAACGGATTTGTCTTTAAGGTGCATATAACCGATAACCTTTGAGTCCCGCGGATCCACAACCGCGATTATCCAGGGTTTTCCAAACCTTTCACCTAAACAATACACCTGTCCGCCTGCATTAATCAGGCAGGAATTGATACTTGCTTCCTTTAATTTGGCAACGGCACAATCCAAGGCATAGCCTTTGCCAATCGCACCCAGATCAATTTTCATTCTTGAAATTTTAAATTGTATCACATTATCTACGTCATTCAAAATAATTTTATCTGAACCAACTAAATCCAGGGTATCCCTGATTTCCTTTTCTTTGGGGGCGCGGTATTTTTTATCCGTAAATCCCCAAAGATCAGATAACACAGCAGTAGTGATATCAAATGCGCCATCACTTGCCTGATAGAACTTTTTGGATTCTTTTATGATGTAGAATGTATCGCTACTAGCCTTTATTTTTCCTGTCTTATTAAGCTTAGAAACTTCACTTTCCGGCCTATACTTGCTTAATAAATCTTCTATTCTTTTAATTTCTTTGAAAACTATACCCGGCGCTTCTTTATAAGGTGATTTTACCTGAACAAAAGTCCCCATCATCACGCGGGTGTCTTTGTAAAGTTGCCTGTTCTGACAGCCGCTTAATAACGTAAAACTCAAAGCGCAAAGCGCAAAACTGATTTGACTTTTGCATTTTACGTTTTGAGTTAACATGTCATTTTTTAATTGTCTTTATCAGCTCTTCTACACTAAGCGTATTTAACACATCTTCCTTACAAAGCCATCCCCGCCTTGCCACTGAAACACCCAATTTCATTGAATCCAACTGATTGATGGAATGAGAATCAGTGTTTATAGCTAACCTTACGCCCATTTCTTTTGCCCGGCGGCTGTTATGGTCATTTAAGTCCAGCCTTTCAGGAAAGGCATTAATTTCCAGGTGCGTATTTGTGTCTTTAGCCGATTTTAATATTTCATCAAGGTCAATATCATAAGCTTCCCGCGTCCCCCAGAGCCTTGCCGTAGGATGCGCAATAATATGCACGTATTTATTTTTGCAGGCACTGATAATTCTTTTGGTCAATTGTAAACTTGATTGCTTAAAACCCGTATGAATCGCAGCCACAACAACATCGAAGCCCTTTAAAACTCTATCCGGATAATCAATTTTTCCATCGGAATCTATATCAACTTCCGTTGCAAACAGAATCCGAAAGCCATGGAGTTTTGAATTAAGCCTGTCCATTTCTTTCTTTTTTCTATTTAAATCTGCGATACTTAAGCCATGTGCAACCTTCAGGCTCACGGAATGGTCTGTAACCGCTGCATAAGAATACCCGATTTTACGGCAGGCATTAATCATTTCTTCAATACTATTTCCTCCGTCGGAATATTTGGAATGAATGTGCAGGTCCCCTCTAATATCCTTTAATTCTACTAATTTGGGAAGTTTGCATTTTAAAGCCAGTTCAATCTCTCCCGTATCTTCGCGCATTTCCGGCTCAACATAGGCCATGCCCAATAATTTGAATATTTCTTCTTCTGTACTGCCTGCGACAAATTTTTCTTTCTTAAATACCCCGTATTCGTTTATCTTTAATCCCTTCCTTATAGCCAACTGCCGGATTTTTATATTGAAATTCTTTGAGCCGGTAAAATATAAAAGCGCAGCCCCGAAAGATTTTTCTTCTACCACCCTGCAGTCAATTTGCGTGTCTTCTTTCGTGCGCACAGAAGCCTTGGTTTCTCCTTCGGCCAAAATATCTTTGACAGAGGGCAATTTTGTGAATGTATCCATTATTTTTTTGGGCTTGTGGGAAATTACAAGAATATCGATATCGCGCACTGTTTCTTTTTGGCGGCGTAAGCTCCCTGCTACAGAAATTCTTTTAACTTCGGGCAATTTTGATAATGGCTTTAAAAATTCATCTGCTGCAAGTATTGCCTGGCCCAAGGTCATTCGTTCCTTGCCTTTTTTGACAATGCTTATACCCTTAGAAATATTTTCTATGGTTTTTTCTTTCACGCCGAAAATTCCCTGTAGTTTATGTTTGTCTATTGCCTTTTGTAAATCTGCGACGTTTTTAATCTTTAATTTTTCATATAATAGCTTGGCTTTTTTCGGGCCAACCGAAGGGATATTTAATAATCCCAATAACCCCTGCGGAATTTTCTTCTTTAAGTCTTCGTAAGCCCTAATTTTTCCGGTATCGAGGAACTCTGTAATTTTGCTGGAAAGATCCGGCCCGACACCGGGTATATCAGTAAGCCTGCCTTGCTTAGACAAATTCTCAATGCTTTCCGACAGGCCTTCGATGTTTTGCGCAGCCCTTTCATATGCGCGTATCCTAAATAGATTGTCGCCTTTAATCTCCAATATTTTGGCAAAATCACGAAATATCGTGGCAATTTGTGAGTTTTTCATCTATAAGAATTATTTTTCAGGCGAGAGCCAATTTGTAGCTTGACTCAATGGTTTTTATCAAATCCAGTAAAATTGAGTTTACAGGAGCGGGAATGCCTAATTCCTGGGCCTGGCGCACAATTACCCCATTTATAAAATCAATTTCCGTGCGCCTCTTTCTTAATATATCCTGAAGCATGGAAGATACGTTTGCACTTGTGGCCTCGCAAACCGCCTCAACTTTTGCCAGCGGGTCGTCATATATAAGCTTAATTTTCTTCCTCTTGGCGATTTTTGTTGCCTCTGTAACTGCATCCCGTAATATTTTTCTGGTGCCTTCAAATTCAAGCAGCTTTCCGTTATTCAGCCTGGTTATCCCGGTTAAAGCGTTTATACCCACATTGATGATTAACTTTGACCAAAGAATCCCTTTTATATCCTTTGATATCCTGGTTTCAAATCCTGCCTTGTTCAATATTTCGCGAATGGAGCGCATTGAGGCGGGGATTTTGCCATCGAGGCGTCCGATTACTGTTTCTCCTCTGCCGGCATGCCTGACGTGGCCTGCGCCAAGCCAGGTAGCCCCTTCATTAGTTACGCCTCCGATTACTTTATCGCTGCCCACAACCTCACTAATAATTTCCACATTACCGATACCGTTTTGCAAAGTCAGTACCTGTGAATTTTGTGAAACCAGCCCACCTGCCAGCTTTATAGCTTCTTTTGTATCATAAGACTTTACGCAAATAATTATCAAATCAGCAATTCCAACTTGCGCCGGGTTAGCCGTAACGATAACTTGCGTCTTAATAGCCGATATTCCTTCTACAGTCAATCCTTGTTTGGATATAATTTCAGCGCGTTCCTTATTTTTGTCTAAAAGCCAGATTTCTTCGCCAGTCTTTGCCAGCGATGCTGCCAGAAGAATTCCCATTGCACCCGGACCTACTATTACTATTTTCATCCTAACCTCCATAATAAAAGGGGACGTTTCTATTTTTCTTCTAATTAGGGAACGTTAAAAATAGAAACGTCCCCTTTTATTTAGACAGTAACTAATCTATTGAGTACTTTTTGAGATTTTAATTCCCTTTCCAAATGAAAATTCAAAAACGCGTTTAATATTATATCCAGCTCTTTTTTTATCGCCGGATTCAACCCCAGTTTAAGGTTATTGGAGAAGTTGTTTTTTTCAATGTGCAGTATTGAGGCAATTGTGCCGTGAAAAATGTTACGGCTGCTTACGTCTTTAGAAAAGCACCCCTGGCAAAGCAGTCCCCCGAGTGCGAGGCTGAATTTCGTCTGGCCTAAGATCCTGTTGCCGCAGGAAACACAGGAATCAAAATGCGGCTTGAATCCGGAAAGCGCCAGCATCTTTATCTTAAAAATAGTCATGATTTTATGCGCATTATTCGTTGTCCTTAATTCGCTAAGGCAGGTAAGAATCAGGTCAAACACCTCTTCGTTTTTATCTTCTACCGGCATAACCGCGGCCACAAGCTCCATCATGTAACTGGCCATTGCGGATTTAATCATATCCATCCTGACAGCATCAAAATTATCCCTTGCATCAGCCTGGCTGACTAAATGCAAAGAGGAGTTTATTTTCTTGTAAAATATGATTTCATTAAAAGAAAACGGCTCCACAGAACTTGCGAATTTCTTAGGCTCTGTCCTTATGCCTTTAAATATGCCGCTCATTTTGCCAAAATCCCGGGTGAAAAACTCGGCGATAAGCGAAGTCTCGCGGAAATCCATCCTTTTAATCACAAATGCCTCAGTTTTATGTATGGGCATATTTTCTTTCTCTCCTTCGCATTTCCAGTATTCCTTTTTTTGTGCTGTCGTTATACCCTAAAATATGCAGCATTCCGTGCACTGCGTATAAATCAAGTTCACAAGCGGGAGTTGTATTAAAAATTTTGGAATTTTTCACAGCCTCATCGGCAGATACGATAATTTCCGCAATTAAACTTTTATGGATACGGGGGTTACTTATATCAAAAACCAGGACATCGGTAGGAAGATCCCTATTTAGATATCTTTTGTTTAGCTCTTTTATAATTTTTTCGTTTACAAATGAGATGGTTATTTCACCGGATAATTTGGCGCCTTCAGCAGATAAGACTTTAAGAATTGTCTTTTTTATCCTTGTCGGATTGATGGGAATTTTCTTTTGGAAATTTTTTATGGTTATTTTCACTTCTTGATTCTTCGGGATAAATTATACGGCTGTGGTATATACCGCTTAATATCCTGATAAAAACAGCAGAGATTTTTTCCAGGTCTTTCAGTGTAAGATCGCATTCATCGAGCTGGCCTTCAATAAACTTATTGTTAATTACCTTGTGGACCATTTCTTCTATCTTGGAAGGAGTGGGGTCCTTTAGAGAACGGGTTGCTGCCTCAACAGAATCAGCCAGCAAGACTATTGCCGTTTCTTTTGTGTCCGGCTTTGGGCCGGGATACCTGTAAACATCCTCTTTTACTTCCTGGTTTTCATCCAGGTTTTCCAGCGCTCGTCGGTAAAAATAAAATACCAAGCCTGTGCCGTGATGTTTCTGGATAAAATCGATCAAAGCCGGATGCAGTTTATATTTTCTGGCTAGTTCCACGCCTTCTTTAACATGGTTCATGATGATAAGCTTGCTCATTGCCGGTGATAGTGAATCGTGCTTATTTTCCTTAATATACTGGTTCTCGCCGAAATAATCAGGCTTAGAAAGCTTGCCAATGTCATGATAATATGCCCCAATCCGCGCTAACAGCGCATTTGCACCCACGCATTGACAAGCGCTTTCGCATAAATTGCCCACCATTAAGCTGTGATGATAAGTTCCCGGGGCCTCTAATATTAAACGCTGCAGCAGAGGATGGTCAAAATCTGCCAATTCTAATAAACTTATATTGGTAAACGTCTTAAACAAATATTCAAATACCGGCAAAACCCCCAGGACAATAATACTCGTAGCAAGGCCATTTAAAACAAGGACAATATACCTGTTAGGCATTCCTATCCAAAACCGCTCAATTAGAATCAGGGATAATGCCTGGATAATGCCCGTAATAAATCCTGCGCGTATAATGGTCATGCGTTTACGTGCGCCCTGGGCCAAAATAATAGAAAATACACCACTTATCAAAAACAACAAAAGCAAGACAAAGGGAGTATTTGAAAGCGAGGCAACAGCGATAGAAACCGCAAGCGTAATTAAAAAGGAGGTTCCTAATTTATTAAACAAAAGAATGGAAAGCATGGGGATAAAAGCAAAAGGTAGGTAATAAATCGAGCCTCCCTGCCTAATGATGAAATAAGAATAGACGAAAATAATCAGAAATAAAAGCAAGGTATAAAGCGTGTTTAAGTTTAGCCTTCTAAAGTTAGCGTATACATATAAACAAATCAAAAGTAATGCAACAGCCAGATTTACGCGAAGGATAAAACTTAAAATGAAGGCTATCGCCGACCAGAAAATGAATACTAAGATATTTTTAACGCCCGCTTTTATCATAAGCCTCAATAATCCTTTGTACTAACGCATGCCTTACCACATCAGATCCGCTGAAATAAACGAATTTTATGCCCTCAATGTCCTTAAGGATGTCCTGCGCCTGAAGTAAGCCAATGGGTTTTCCGTCCGGAAGGTCGCTTTGCGTCAGGTCTCCGGTAATCACCGCCTTTGAATCAAAGCCCAGGCGGGTTAAAAACATTTTCATCTGCTCTGCTGTGCAATTTTGCGCCTCATCTAAGATGATCAACGCGTCGTTTAATGTCCTTCCTCTCATATATGCCAGCGGCACAACTTCAATAATGCCGGTTTCCAGGTATTTTTCAATGCGTTCAGCATCCATCATATCATATAGCGCATCATAAAGAGGCCGAAGGTAGGGTGAAATTTTTTCTGAAATATCCCCCGGGAGAAACCCCAATGATTCACCGGCTTCTATAGCCGGCCTGGTGAGGATGATCCTACGTACCTCCTGTTTTTTCAAAGACTCTACAGCGCAGGCCATAGCCAGATACGTTTTTCCTGTCCCCGCAGGCCCGATTCCGAATACGATATCATGCTGTCTTATTGCTTCCACGTATTCGCGTTGGCCTTTGGTTTTTGGGCCGACGTGCTTACCTGCTGATACTGGAGAAATTGTTTCCTGTGTATTTAAGGGAGGGATAGTATCCTGCCTCTTAAAATTCTTTAACAGATAATTAAAATCCGCTTCTCCAATGCCTGTTTGGCCTGACCTTATCGCAGCGAGAATGTATTCTATCAGGTTTTTAGCCTTATTGATATTGGCCGACGTGCCGCTTATTTCCAAATGCTCCCCGCGAAGATTCAGCTTGACCCTGTATTCCTTTTCGATTTTTTTAAGGCTGCCGTCGTGAGGGCCAAAAAGCGCCTGCGCTTCCTCATGTGTTTCTAATTTTACGCCTTTTTTCATTTTGAATGGATATGAATTAGATCCTTGCCACGAATTCGATGACATGCAATTCTGAACCTTTCGTGTCAAGGATAAGTTCGTGCATACAATTTATGTCACTTACGTTCCATAAATTGTGCACTTACTTAAGGTTCTTTTCTGTCTCTTTCAGGCTTTCTTTTTCAACGGGAACATTGATGACTTGGCCTCGGTATATTTTATTAGGGCCTTTCATTGTATCTTTATTGGCTTCGTAAATCCGCTTCCATTTCTTAGTAGTACCATAATATTTTTTAGAAATCTTCTGAAGGGTATCGCCCTTTTGCACCGTATACTTTTCAGTAGCGTAGGGCTCTGCTATTTCTGGCGAAACGCTTGAGGTAATGTAGCCTTTATTACCGCTAGTTTGCTCTTCGTTTTCTAACATGGGAGATGTGGTTTCAATCTTTGTTGGTTTAGGCGCTTTTTCGAATCTTAAAGGTGAATGCAGTTCTATCTCTACGACTTGTGTTGTGCGTGTAGATTTTCTTTCTTTTACCTCTTCTGCTGGAGCCTGGCCCTGGATATAACCGCGGTTACCGGTTAAATCCTGGTCAATCCTGTCTTTGGTAACCGGGTATGACCTGACTACGCAACCTGCTAAAACAAATGCAAAAATAACTGCTCCTGACAACAAAAACAAATCTTGCCTTTTCATTTCATTTCCCTCCCTTTCCTGATGGTTAAATTTAATTCTTTTAATTGTTTTTCATCTACTTCTGAAGGCGCGCCTGTTAGGGGACAAATACCAGCACTCGTCTTGGGAAAGGTAATGACTTCCCTGATGCTGTCTTCCCGGGAAATTATCGCCAAAAGTCTGTCCAAGCCGAAAGCAACACCACCATGAGGCGGCGCACCGAACTGAAAAGCTTCCAATAAGAAACCGAAACGCCTTCTTGCATCCTCCTTTTCTATGCCGATAATTTTAAAGATTTTTTCCTGTAATTCCTGGTTATGGATTCTTATGGAACCAGAACCAATCTCCATTCCGTTTAACACCAAATCATAGGAACGCGATTTTACTTTATCAGGAGACTTTTCCAGGATATCTAAATCCTGCTGCCTGGGAGACGTAAACGGGTGATGCTCGCTTTCCCAGCGCTTTTCTTCTGCGTTGTATTTGAATAAAGGAAAGTCAGTAACCCAGACAAAAGCGAATTCAGATTTTAATTCCGGGCGTAAATCAGGTTTATCGGAATTATATTTTTTCTGCGCCTCATCGAATGTAATTCTGGGAAAGGGAATTTTGATTTCAACACCTCTTAATTCTTTTAACACTAATTGCATCAGTTGTTCAGTTAAGGAAAAAATGTCCTCTTCGTTAACAAAAGACATTTCTAAATCTAATTGCGTGAATTCAGGCTGGCGGTCAGCGCGCAAATCCTCATCCCTGAAACATTTGGCGATTTGATAGTATTTTTCGATTCCCGATACCATTAAAATCTGCTTAAATAACTGCGGCGACTGCGGAAGGGCATAAAAATCACCGGGATTAAGCCTTGAAGGCACCAGGTAATCGCGTGCTCCTTCAGGCGTAGATTTTGTAAGTATAGGGGTCTCACACTCTATAAACCCCAACGGGCCTAAATAATTTCGGATAACTTTATAAAGGTCGCTCCTTAATACTAAATTATTAAATACCTTCTTTCTTCTTAAGTCTAGGTAGCGGTACTTAAGCCGCATCTCCTCGCCGATATCCACTTCTTCCAGTATTTCAAAAGGCGGATTTAAACTAGGGTTTAATATTTCCAATTCTTTCGCGAGTATTTCAATTTCACCGGTTGGCAACTTGGGATTAACAGTGCCTTTAGGCCGGTTGTTAACCGTACCCTTGATCTTAATTACAAATTCACTCCTTAAATCCTGTGCCAATTTGTAAGCCTCTCCCGATTCCTTGGGTATAAAAACAACCTGGGTGAGCCCGTATCTATCCCTTATATCAATAAATATAAGCTTTCCATGGTCCCTGCGAGTGGCTACCCAACCGCAGAGAGTTACCTCTTTGCCGACATCGTTAGCAGTTAACTGGCCGCAAGTATGAGTTCGTAACATATTAACCTCGATTGAATAAATTCAAAACGTAAATAAAAGGGGACGTTTCTATTTTTAACGTTTCCTAATCAAAAGGAAAAATAGAAACGTCCCCTTTTATTAACTCATCTATAATATTACCTATTTTAACCTCTCTTTGTTCCCCTGAAATCATATCTTTCAACGTTACTACACCTTTTTTTAATTCGTCTTCGCCTAATATTAAAACAAATTTAGCTTTTAAATTATTGGCGGAGCGTAAGGCACCTTTAAGTGACTTTCCTTCATAATCGGTATCACAAGCAATGCCTTTATTACGTAAGGTCATCAACAAATTTATTCCGGATTTTTTTGCCTCATCTCCCAAAGTTATCAAATAGACTAAGCCTTCAAGTGGCGCCTGCGGTGTACTACGGGAAACTAACAATAACCTTTCTACGCCAAAAGCAAATCCTATTGCTCCCACATCCGGCCCTCCTAATTCCTTGACCAGATTATCGTACCTGCCTCCTGCGCCAATAGCATCCTGCGCCCCTAAATCAGGATGTGCAATCTCAAAAACAGTGCGGGTATAATAATCTAAGCCGCGGACCAGCCGAGGGCTAACTTCATAATTAATATTCAATGCATCCAGTCCTGATTTTACTTTATCAAAATGAGACTGGCAATCTGCACAAAGAAAGTTCTTACCAATATCTAATTTATTGACCACTTCCACACAGGCTGCATTTTTACAATCCAGGACCCTGAAAACATTGGTCTTGAATCTTAGATTGCAGTCATCGCAGAGTTTATTTAACTTACCCTTAATTGCGTTACGTAATATCGCAGATAATTCCTTTTTGTCTTTGGCACACCCCAGGTTATTTATTTTAATTTTGTAACCACTAATAGAGAAATTTCTAAGCAAGGTATCGGCAAGCGATATAATTTCCACATCCAAATTTGCGTCTGCTGAGCCTATGGCCTCACAGCCGATATGATGAAATTGACGCAGCCTGCCCTTTTGAGGCCTCTCCAGCCGAAACATAGGGCCCAAATAATATAATTTTAGGAACCCGCTGGTTTTATCCAGATTATTTTCGATGTAGGCGCGTACGATAGAAGCCGTGCCTTCCGGCCGTAAAGCATATAAATCCTCTTTATTATGGAAGAGAAACATCTGTTTTTGCACTATTTCCGTGGATTCGCCAAGAGAGCGGTTGAATAAAGAGGCGTCTTCAATTAAAGGCGTGCGTATTTCACTATAGTTAAACCGAGAAAAAACATTGCGGCTTATTTCTTCTAGCTCCTGCCAAAGAAAGGCTTCTTCAGGCAGGATATCTTTTGTCCCGGGAACTCGTTTAAACATAATATGAATTTATAATAATAAGGCTAAAAAATAATTTTGTCTTTTTGGTTTAGCGGATTCGGGTTACTTTACTTTTTGCTTCATTTCTAAGCCGGCTTTAAAGACTACTACTTTTCTGGGAGGGACAGGGATTACTTGATTAGTGCGAGGATTTCTGCCTGTGCGGCTTTTTCTCTGCTTTATCTTAAAAACTCCGAAATTACGTAATTCAATCTTTTCCCCTCTTATTAAAGCTTCCACAATGCAATCAAATGTTTTCTGCACGACCTTCTTTACGTCAATCTGCTTTATACCGGTTTCATCTGACACCTTTAAAATGATATCTTTTTTAGTCATTATGCCACCTCCGTTTGCTAACTATAATAACACCAAAAATTTACGAAGTCAAGAAAAACTTTCATTAATGAAAGTTTTTCTTGATTTTGGGACAATGTGGCCCAAAATCTTATTCAGCAATGAATTTTTCCCTTAGGGGACACCCTGCCGATTGATTTCAAGGGTGTCCCTGGATTAAATAACCAGAGAAAGGCGTTCTTCGCCTAAAAGATCCTCTATATCCTGGATTAATTGCTCGGATGGAGAAACATAGAAATTTTCTCCCACGACTATATGGGTCCTGGTTTTGGTAGGCGTGTCTAAATGAAGGTATATGGGGATATTCCCGCGCGAGGAAGCCAATAATTCCTTTAAGCTTTCAAAAGTATTTTCCCTCACGCCGGAAATGTTTAAATTAAGGCCGGTAATTAGTTTATAAATTTCATCAAAGGGGAATAAATCATTAACCAGTATCTTAGGCGTGTCTTCCTTGAGATTGAGGTTCCCCCTGACCATGACAACTGTATTAGGCTGAATATAGCGGGATACCTTTTGATAAGCCCTTGGAAACACTAAGGCTTCTACAACACCTTCCAAATCTTCAAGTTTTAAAATAGCCATTTTTTCCTGTTTTGCGCGGGTGGTAGTCTGCTTAATCTTAGCTATTAATGCTACTAATTTGATTTCATCCTGGTCGTGATGCTGGAACAAGGTACTTGTAGAGGAAGAAACAAAGCGTTTTAATTGCTTGGCGTAGCGTGCCAGGGGATGGCCAGTTATGTAAAAACCCAGCATATCTTTTTCAAAGGAAAGTAACTGTGGCTCAGGCCATTCCTTTATCTGCGGAAGGCTGTTGGGAGTCTTTTTAAAACCATTCTGCTGGAATGCCTGGTCGAAAAAGGAAATCTGGCCCTTTGCTTTTTCTCTTTGCGTCTTGGAAGCGGATTCCAGTATTATGTCAAGGGAAGCAACCATCTGAGCCCTGGGCAGATTAAACCGGTCTAAGGCGCCGCATTTAATTAAAGCCTCCAATACCTTTTTATTGGCAAGCCTAAGGTCGATATGCTGGCAGACCTCTTCCAGGGAAGCAAACTTTCCCATTTTCCTTGCCTCTACAATGGATTCAGCAGCACCCCTTCCTACATTTTTTACCGCTAATAAGCCGAATCTGATGGTATTTTGGTCTTCAACTTTAAACAGGACTTCACTTTCATTAATATCCGGAGGTAACACCTTAAGCCCCATCCTGCTTGTCTCGTTTACATATTCCACTATTTTATCAGTATTATCGCGCTCAGAAGTTAAAAGCGCAGTCATAAATTCCACCGGGAAATTTGCTTTGAGATATGCCGTGCGGTAAGAAATTAAAGCATAGGCGGTCGAATGTGATTTATTAAAGCCATAACCGGAAAAATATTCTATAAGGTCGAATATTTTGTTAGCCGTATTCTGGCTGATATCGTTTTTGATGCAGCCGGAAACAAACTTGTTTCTTTGTTTCTCCATTACCTCAGGAATCTTTTTGCTCATTGCGCGCCGCAGCAAATCTGCTTGCGCTAAGCTAAAACCCGCGAGGCTGGAAGCAATTTGCATAATCTGTTCCTGATAAACCATGATCCCGTAAGTTTCTTTTAGCACTACTTCCAGCTTTTTATGGTCGTATTTTATGGGCACGCGGTTGTGCTTACGCTGCATAAAATCATCCAACATGCCTGAACCAATAGGCCCCGGCCGATACAAAGCCAATAGAGCGATTAGATCCTCAAATCGGCTGGGTTCAAGCTTCTTTAATAAATCGCGCATGCCTGAACTTTCCACCTGAAATACCCCCATGGTTTGTGAAGAAGCTAAAAGTTTATAGGTAGTCGGGTCATCCAGGGTCAGACTTTCAATATCAACCAGTTTATTCTGCGTTTGTTTAATCAGTTTCAGAGTCTCGCTGATAACAGTCAGTGTCCGTAACCCCAAGAAATCTACTTTCAGTAAGCCGATCTTTTCCAAAACTCCCATGCTAAAGCCTGTAGTCACCTGGTCGTCGCTGGTCTTAAACAGAGGCATGTAGTTATTAAGGGGTTTATCTGCTATAACTACTCCTGCGGCATGAACTGAGGCATGGCGGTTAAGGCCTTCCAGCATAAAGCCCGTATCAATAAGTTTTTTTACCTGCTCGTCGTTTTTGTACAAGTTATTCAATTCGGTTTCGCTCTCCAGCGCATTTTTCAGGGTAATCGACGGGTCAGGAGGTATCATCTTGGCAATTCTGTCAACATCTGCATAACTCATCGCCATGACTCTTCCCACATCCCTGATAACTGCGCGCGCCTGCATTGTCCCGAAAGTAATAATCTGCGCAACGTTTTCCTGCCCGTATTTTTTCGTGACGTAATCAATTACTTCCTGCCTTCTTTCGTAACAAAAATCAATATCTATATCGGGTAAACCTAAACGCTCAGGGTTAAGGAACCTTTCAAATAACAGGCCGTATTTTAAAGGATCGATGTCTGTAATGCCTAAAAGATAGCTCACTAAGCTTCCTGCTGCTGAGCCGCGGCCAGGGCCAACGGGAATTCCCTGGCTCTTGGCATAATGTATAAAATCCCAGACAATCAAAAAGTAACTTACAAATCCCATTTCCTTAATTATTTTTAATTCATGCTTTAAACGTTCTTCTATGGCAGGAACGGTATTCTCGAATCTTACCTTAAGCCCTTTATCGCAAAGTTGTTTTAAAAATTCTTCTTTGTTTTGGCCGTCAGGCGGCTCATATTTAGGCAAATGAATCTTGGAAAAATCTAACTCCAAATTACAACGCTCTGCGATTTTTAATGTATTAGTTAGGGCTTCCGGTGTTTCTTTAAACAGCTCTTTCATTTCCTGCGGGGATTTAAAATAAAATTCATCGGTTTGAAAACGCATGCGGTTGGGGTCATCCAGCGTAGTTTGTGTCTGGATACACAGAAGCGCTTCGTGGCTAGCAGCCCTATCTTTGGTAAGGTAATGCACGTCGTTGGTTGCCACAAGAGGTATATTCAATTCTTTGGATATTTTGATTAATCCCTCATTTACGATTTTTTGTTCAGGGATGAGATTTTCCTGAATCTCCAGGTAAAAATTATCCTTTCCGAAAATATTTAAATAAGTATCTGCTGCTTTAAGGGCATCGTTGAAACGCCTTTGTTGCAATAATACGGGGATTTCTCCTTTTAAACAGGCGCTGGAACCAATTAATCCTGCTGAAAGTTGTGATAAAATTTCTTTGTCGATGCGCGGACGGTAATAAAATCCTTCCAAATAACCGATACTCACCAGTTTCATCAAATTCTGGTAACCTGTTTCATCTTTTGCCAAAAGTATTAAATGATAGGAAGCCTCATCGATGCCTACGGAGGTTTTATCCAGCCGGCTTTGGGGCGCAATATAGACTTCGCAGCCGATAATGGGTTTAATGCCTGCTTTTTGCGCTTCCGTGTAGAATTCAATTGCCCCGAACATATTGCCATGGTCGGTGATAGCGAGGGAATCCATCTTAAACTGGTTTGCCAGGTTTAAGATTTCATGTATGCGGCAGGCGCCATCTAAGAGGCTGTATTGGGTGTGCAGGTGTAGATGGATGAATTCAGAACGCGGCATATGTTAACTTAAAACGTAAAAGGCAAAACGAAAAACTAAGGATCATCCTGTATTACAACTTTATTCCCATTCAATAGTAGCAGGAGGCTTGGATGAAATATCGTAGACTACGCGGTTTACTCCTTTGACTTCGTTGATAATGCGATTGGAAATTTTCTCTAATAATTCATAAGGAAGCTTGACCCAGTCCGCAGTCATTCCGTCAAAGCTGGTAACGCAGCGTAAAGCCACTACATTCTCATAAGTCCTCTCATCACCCATTATACCAACACTTTTAATGGGAAGCAATATCGCAAATGACTGCCAAATTTGTTCATAAAGCCCGGCGTTTCTGATTTCCTCAATTACCCTGCGGTCTACTTCGCGTAATAATTCCAGGCGTTCTTTAGTGATTTCGCCGATTATCCTGATAGCCAGCCCCGGGCCGGGGAAAGGCTGACGGTGAATTATGGCTTCAGGCAAACCCAATTCTTTTCCAATTTGGCTGACCTCATCTTTGAATAAATCACGCAAAGGCTCAATTAGTTTTAGTTTCATATGCGCTGGAAGCCCTCCTACATTATGATGGCTTTTTATGCGTTTGCTGGGAGCTCCCGATGGAGAAATAGACTCAATTACATCCGGATAAAGCGTGCCTTGTGCCAAGAATTTTACTTTTTTTACTTTGTTAGCTTCTTCTTCAAACACTTTTACAAATTCATCTCCGATAATCTTGCGTTTTTCTTCCGGATCAGTTACACCCTTGAGGCGATCCAGGAACCTCTTGCTTCTATCCACATAACCCAGGTTTAAATGA
The DNA here is from genome assembly GCA_963805065.1 of Candidatus Omnitrophota bacterium. Lineage (GTDB taxonomy): Bacteria > Omnitrophota > Gorgyraeia > Gygaellales > Profunditerraquicolaceae > CAWDSS01. The sequence continues at coordinate 79,668 of CAWDSS010000012.1, forward strand.
TACATATTCCTGAATACCTTTTTTATTTGCTGGGGCTCGTCTTTACGCAACAATCCATTATCTATAAAAATACTCCTTAAATTTCTTTTAATTGCCTTGTGCACTAATAATGCTGCCACAGAAGAATCAACTCCGCCGCTTAATCCTAAAACAACTTTATCTTTGCCCACGGTTTTCTTTATTGTTTCTACCGACTCTTTGATAAATGACTGCATAGTCCAGCGGCTAAGGCAACCGCAAATCTTAAACAGAAAGTTGCTTAAGATTTGATTGCCTCTTTCAGTATGGGTTACTTCGGGATGGAATTGAACTGCATATATTTTTCTTTTATGCGCTGCCATGGCTGCAATAGGAGTATTCATGCTATGCGCAATTGTATGAAATCCGGGAGGCACTTTGGCTACAGAATCTCCATGGCTTTCCCAACAGGTAAAATTACCGGGAAGATGATTGAATAAGCCCTGGGTATCGTCAATAAACAATTCTGCCTTGCCATATTCGCGCTCTTTTGAATGCTTCACTCTTCCTCCCAGCATTTGAGCAACCGCTTGCATGCCGTAGCATATGCCTAATATGGGAATGCCGAGTTTAAAAATATTTTTATCCGGAAGAGGGCTTTTCTTTTCCACTACGGAAGCAGGGCCACCGGAAAGGATTAATCCTTTAGGAGCAAGTGCTGCAATTTCTTTTGCGGTTATATTGTAAGGAACAATTCTGGAGAAAACCTTGTTTTCTCTTACGCGCCTGGCAATTAACTGAGTATACTGTGAACCAAAATCCAAAATTAGAATTGTCTGTTTTGTCATGTGCCCATTCCTACTTTTTGACCAACCTGGAATATTTTTCCTTCGGTTTGTATGGATGGCGCGATAATTATTTCTACGTCGTGCATTTCTTTTAAATTCATCACCCCTAATGAGCCCATGGAGGTTTTTAAGGCGCCGACTAAATTCTGGGAGCCGTCATCAACTTTTGCCGGGCCGAACAATATTTCTTTTAAACTGCCGGTTGTGCCCACATATATGCGGGTCCCGCGCGGTAAATTCATATGGGAAGTAGCCATGCCCCAATGATAACCTCTGCCCGGAGCTTCTTTTGCGCGGGCAAAACTTGAACCAATCATTACCGCATCTGCTCCGCAGGCAAAGGCCTTGCAGATATCTCCACCGCGGTTCATGCCGCCGTCGGTAATTATAGCCACATATTTGCCCGTTCTTTTATAATGAAAATCGCGGGCTGAAGCTGCGTCAACAGTTGCAGTAACTTGCGGCACCCCTATTCCTAAAACCCCTCTTGTAGTGCAAGCAGCTCCCGGGCCAACGCCAATTAATAATCCGGCAGCACCTGTTTCCATGAGTTCAACAGTTGTTTCATAGGTAACGCAGTTACCGAGAATTACGGGAATTTTTGTGGATTTGCAGAATTTGAATAAATCCAGGCTTTTGTATTCTTTGGCGATATGTTTTGTGGTTGTAACTGTGGATTGCACCACAAACATATCTGCTCCGGCCTGAATTGCCAGCTTAGAAAATTTTTCTGCGTGCGCAGGAATGCAACTTACTACAGCAGTAGCTTTCTTTCTTTTAATTTCAGCAACGCGTTTTGTGATCAGGTTTTCTTTAACCGGTTTTGTGTATACTGACTGGATTAATTCTGTGGCTTTTTGCGGCGAGGCTTTGGAAATCTGCTCTAACACTGAATCGGGATTTTCATAGCGGGTCTGGACCCCGTCAAGATTCAATACGGCTATACCACCCAGGCTTGACATCTCAATGGCAAATTTAACATCTACCACGCCATCCATAGCTGCGGCAAGTATGGGAACCTTGAATTTCTTTGCGTCAATTTCAAAGGTAGTATCAGCTTCATTGGGGTTTGCGGTTTGAGAACCGGGAACCAGTGCAATCTCATCAAAACCATAACACCTGCGTGCGCGCCTGCCTATGCCTATCCACTCTGCCATTTTACTCTCCTGTAGATAGGGACTGTTCCCGCCAAAGCTATTCCAAAGCTTTTAAAGGGGACTGTCCCTAAATATTATAAGTAGTTATTCTACAATAGGTTACGACTTTCGATGTATTTTAACGAGTTAACCAAAACGAAGATAGTAAATTTTACACTACCTCGCTCTAATTGTCAATACATATTTTTGGGTGATAATTTATACCTTAGCCTTCTATTTTGCTGCGGGTATTTGTTCGCGTGCTGAAATTTTTTGCCGTCTGCTTCGGTTTACGCCTCACTTTCGGTCATGGTGACTTACGCTTAAGCGCTGCCTTTCGTTCGGCGTAATTCCTCGCAGACTATCATATTTAAACGAGGTGCCAAAAAATTTCTAATGCACGCTCACAAATCCCTCCGCAAAAATCTATACTGAAGAATGAATTTGATGAGCTTTGGAACACTAAGTGACTTTTTGTGGGTGACGAGGCTTAATTTGAGCAGCACATACGAAAATTTGAGCGGGCACGGTTTGCTGCTATTCCAGAGTATCCAAGAGCGAAAATTTTCGCTGAGCGAAGAATTTCCACGCTGGGGAAATTCGAGCGCTGCTGCGAAAACAAGCCTCGGCAGGACCCACAAAAACCGCTCAAGCGATTAAGTATTGCAAAAAGGGCGAAGATTTTAGCCTTCGCCCTTCCCCACCAGCCGTTTTCTAATCTTACACTTCTCTTAATTTTTCAAATAAGCTAATTCTTTGTTCTTTGCTGCATTATCCTGCTCTTCTCCCACTTTAGGAAAAGTGTTGAATATTACGTTTAAGTTATTTATCGGCTGCATCCTGATAATCTGAAAGGTAAAACCTTCTAAGTTACTCAGGTCAATTGGAGGCATTTTCACAGGTACTGAATTAGGAGCAGCTGCAACATCAATCGCACCTAAATCAATACCGCCTGGGTTATCGGCAATCTCAGAAGTCACCGCTGAGCTGGCAGCCATGAAAACATTATTTATAGTTATATTTCCTTTGCTTTCACGACTATCGTGAAGTGATTTGCTATAAACTTTATGGCATTCGTAGGATAGTACAACATCCCGGCCTTGTCTACTAAATGATGTTGTAGTATGTAAGCGGCTTTCATCTTGCCATGTTGAATTATCTTGATAATAACCAGACTGATATTGTTTTATTGCATCTTGATCTTTGTTTATAACACTCCTTACAAAGTTTTCAAATTGCGTTAGAATGCTCTTTATATTTTCCTTTATTAATGGAGCATAAATTATATCTCTCAATTCCTTCTGCAGTTGCTTCTTTGCTTGAGCAATTTGTGTAGTAACGGCTTCAGTTATCTCTGAGCTGGCCATATTATTAAGTAAGCTTGCTTCAATTTCACGCACACTCTGGCTCTGGCTTAGGGTAAATTTAACCTCCATTCCTTCCTTGAAGAAAAATCCTGTTTTCCAAATATTGTGCACTAATGCACGTAGGTTGGGTTTAGATGAACTATCGGAGAAATCATCGGTATAATGTGCAAGAAGATTCACGCCTCTAACGTTTTGTCTCCTCAGAGGATCCAGGGTGATCATATATTCTTTTCCGCCGATATCCTTTATTGTGATTGTGTTCAAGATTGCTTTTTTTGTAATGTGGCCCTCAGAGTCTTCCCCTGCCTCTAATGCATCATATATCAGCTGTGCAAGTTCCTTTACTGCCTTGCTGGATTGTGTTTCTATCGGCGAGCCGGCGGCTGCTAATCTTTCAGTATTAGATAATGGTGCTGCTTCGAGCAATTTAGTTATGTCTTCCTGGCGTGCCTGATTAAGCATAAGTTGCCTTACTAAGTCCATTTCCTTGGTTGAAAAACTCCATTGGTTATCATAGCCAACAGGCGTAGTGTAAAGCGGCCCTGCAATCTGCTCAATCATATCGTCAAAAAGAATAGAGCCTGTACTTTGACCAGTGATGGTATCTTCCCAGCGATATCGCCCATTAACTTTATCCTTTTCGCTAAATATTTTGATGTCCTCGGGGAATTCCTTTGCAATCATGGAAAGATAAAGTTTTACAGTTTCCTGCGGGACATTCTGAGGCAATAAAAGACTGAGGTCAAACACAGAACCACCCTTAATTATAACGTTACCATCCAAATAAGCAGTAGGTGTACGCATGGCTGTAAAAAGTGCATTTACCATGAGATGTTGAGCTACTCCTTTTGCCGCTCCGGTTGCCTTAGGGCTTAAATGGCCCTCGGGGTTTTCTTTATCTTTACCGGTATACATATGAAAGGTTGGCCCTATTTCTGTAATGATCATAGTTCCAAATCCAGCTGCTAATTCCGATAGCGCTAGAGTAACATAGCTATCACCATTAGTAGAACAAGAAGTTGTACTTATATACGATGCTCCTTTGGACTTGGTATAAGGCATTTTCTGTAAATAATCGCCTAGTTCATTAAAAGGAGCTCCCATAGGCACAAGCAATTTCTTAGGAATCTGGGCTTTTATATAAATGAATTGTTCGGCTCTTCCTTGCGCTAAACGATCTTTTTCTACCTGGGTTAATATTTCCTTAAGGCGTGCTAATTCTTCCGGAGCGTCTCCTAATTTATCACTAGAGAAACTTAAATTATTTTTAGCTACAAAATCCCAAAGCGGAGTTCCATCAAGCTTGATTTTCTTCTGCTTAAATAACTCGGAAATCTGTTGGTCGCCAATTTCTACTCCACCAGGTGTAGCATCAATAATAATCCCAAAGTAGTATGGTTTGCCGTCTTTTTCGTAAACAATCATCGGGCGAGGTATATTATCCAAATTTGTGCCTTCCAGTTTAAACGCTTCCACTAAACCCTGGTTAAACTGTCCTACATCTACATACCAGATAATCCCTACTTTCTTACCATCAAGAAGCACATTAACCGGATAAACGCTGGGAATTTGTGAAGGAGTTTGGAAATCAAGTTGTGCATTAAGCAATTCATTTCCTGGTTCAAAAGTCAGGCGATTAGCAGCTAAAAGATCGGTAACTTTCACTGATTTCCCATCACTTGTAACCAAACTCACACCTGAACTTTTAACCTGCGGATCCTGAAAAATATCTTGCTTGGTTTTATTTACAGCAGTGGCAAATTTTTCTTCTGGAGTATTACCTTCAAGACTTCTAGTCCTTACTAAGAATCTACCGATAAAATTGGGATCCTTGTTATTATTAATGTTATATCTTAAGGTATAAACAACAGTAATGCTTCCAATCTCACCAGTTCCATCAATGGCAATAAGAGGATTCTTCGAAGGAAGATCGGTCTTAGGATTATCATTTTTAAGATGTTTAAAACTAGCAATAAAATTATCCGTGCTTAATATCCCGGCAAGCTGAAGTATATCATAACACCAAATTCCTCCCTCATTAGCATAGGTAGAATATACTCTGGATAAATTATCTTTCTCAGCCTGTGATAGCGCTATGCCTTTGCTTGCTAGATGACGAATTATGGCATCTGCATTTGCTCCATTTAGCTCTATAGCATCGCTGTTTCTCAATAGCTGGTTCAGTTTTGTGGCGTACTTACCAATCTGAGCTCTTGCAGGTTCCATAACACGAGCTTCTTTGAAATGTTCCTGCGATAATTTTAGCAAATACCTATAAGTTCTGGCATAAAATCCAGTAAGGGCATCTGTAAATTTGCTTCCATCAGGAGCTTTTGATGCTAAAATTGATAAAATATACATAGGCCTAGATATTTGTTGAAGAGTGTTAAGGCTTGCCTCAAATTTTTCCACATTCTTTCCAAAGCCAGGAGTTTTTGCTTCCTGGTCAGCCTTTGAAATATAACCTCCTAAAAGTTTATCAATTTCAATACCTTCTGGATTGACAAGAGATTGCGCGTCTAAATTACTAACTGCTTTAGCTAACAAGTCCATACGAGAAAAATCGCCCTTGTTAAAATCTGCCAGAAAAAGCTGGTAATATTTACGTAGGACATCAAAGGATGCTTTATGGGTTGAAGCATCTATTTCTTCCTTAGGCCAGACAACCGGCTCCATCAATGCCGAAAGGGCATCGGCCAAATCAGGTAATTGTTCCTTAAGATCACTCTTAATTTTCGCATTAAGAGCATCAATTGCCGCATAATCTCGTTTCACCCACAAAGGAATGAATACCAGTATCACGTTGTCTGGAGACTTAATGGCAATCAATGATGCTAAATCTACGCCTGCAGCACCGATTTTGCCAACATCCAACTTATGGGATTTTGTTTCTGCTGTGGTAACTCCCACGCCCTCTTCTTTTAAATAGCCAGCGAGATATTCCTGAAATGCTCCACCAACTGCTTTAGCGTCTTTAGCAGCAGCTATTTTTGCGCGTAATTCATCAGGAAGGTTTTCCGGCATAAAAACCATAGGAATATAGGCACCGCCGTAAAATATATCTGACCTGCCTGCAAATGGACCCTCAGCTATTACTCTAAACTTAGTTCCTAAATCTGAGGTATAAAGATCGAGTGCTGCGGCCCTATTAGCATCGTTTCCATTAATAGAGGTATCTTCATGCCTGGTAGCAGGCGTAGGTAATAACACTCCTTCGGGAAACGCATTTTTGACTGCTGAGTAAATATTAAAAAGCGACTTCTCGGTGTCCATTTTAAGCACTGCTCTTACAGGAGGAAGATTAGCAGCTCCTTTGGTTAAAGCAGTTAATAAAGAACCGCCGCCTGTAGAAAAATTTACTTTATCACTGAGTTTCCATGCTGGATTTATGGTTTTCATTTCCTCAACAACTATATCTAGTGCATTTTTCATATCTCCACCAGCAAAAAATACTGCCACGCCACGCTCTGCCGCTGCATTAGCTGCTACCACTAAGGCGATAGTTCCTTTTTTTGATCCCCAATCCTTATCAAAAACTCCTGCTCCGCCATTTAAAATCAAGCCATCGCCTTCTTGTAGGCTGTCTATATGATCAACATCTTCTTTAATAGCTGTGTTACCAATATCTATCTGCTCATCATCCAAAGTTAAATCTTCTAGCCTTACGCTTCCTTCCTTCTCTTTAACAAAGAAATCTTTGGGGGTAATAAGGTAAACTCCGGACTCTCCTATTTTCTTTATTCCGACAGCTACATCTTTCTCTTCTTTTGCTAAAGGCATCTTAGACTTCCCCATCTGGAAACCTTTCTCCCTAAGATAGGGATTAACCTGTGCACCTACTAACATAATCGTTCCACCTGATTCAGCTATAGGCTTGGTTAGCTCTCCAAAATTCTTATATTTATCAAATTTAGCACCTCCAGCCATAAGAGATAATTTTCCAGTCACTTTTCCTTGAAAATCAAGTACTGCCTGGACATTTTCAGCTAAATTATAACCTGCAGCACGATTTTCCTCAGGGAAAAGCCAAGCCATTTCCATAGAAGCTTCTTCGCCGCGATGTGCTTTATCAAATGCCTCGTTAAGATAGACCAACTTATCAACGGATCTATCTGTTAAACCAATTATTCTTTCTTCAAAAGCCTGCCTCTTTCCAGCAATATCAGATTTTTCTGACCCGCTGGCTTTTTTATCCGCCTTTAGTTGCTCTTCAGGATAGAGCCGTATATTATCAAATATAAACATATACCTTCTATTGCTCGCTAATTTAGCCTCTCGAATAACTTTCCCTGCTTCCGATAAATCATAAGGAAGTAAAACAATTCCAATGTCTTTATTGAGGCCGTTTTTATATAGAATCTCCTCGGCTTTAGCTACTGTAGGAGCTAAGTTAAAGTCTTCAAACCTTTTCTGTATATCGCTCTCATCTGCCGGCCTTCCTAAATGAGTCATAACATACAGGTATTGAAGCCCCAGGTCATCGAATGCGCTTACTATGGTTTTAACAGACTGATCAATTCGTTCGGTTTTATTTTGCTCAAGGTCCTTGCGCGCTATATTCCAATCAAGCACAGCCATGCCTGAATCAATGCCGTTTTTGGCAACTACACCTTTAAGGTCACCTACTGTCCTTACTTCTAGCGGAGAACCAGAACTCTCTTCTCCAGCTTTATCTAATCGTGCGATTTTATCCGTAGGACTTCCGGCTGATGCTATAGCTACATCCACCCCGGTTAAAATTTTTCCACTTAAATCATCATTTTGAATAGCAGATGAAGATCTCTCTTCAAATTTTGCAAACTGGCTGATGGGCAATATAGCTCCGCCAGAGAAGTATTGTCTTTTGATGTTTCTGTGTGTGGCTGGGTCAAAGTCTGACTTTACGTAGTTGTATACGCCTTTTTTGAAGGCTTCCACATAGAGGTTGTAAATCTTATCCTTAGCTGACTTATCAGCTAAGTCTATGCCTTGTATTTTGCCTTTATCTATATAGTATGAATAGATGGATTCCTTGAATTTCTTCTTAAACCAAGTAGCTAAGATTAGGGATGAGTAAATTTGCCTTAAAGTGGCAAAGTTCTTGCCTGAATTAACTTCAGCATTGATTTTAGGCAGGATTAGCTCACGCATGACCTTAGATGAGGCTTCATCTACTTTATTAATCAGGTCTTCCTGCATATTTTGCTTTTTGCTCTGGATATCTGACAGATTGTTCTTTAGGGCTAGGTAATCCTTATCCAGCATGGTTTTTAAGCTAGCTTCTGCTACTACGGCAAAGTTGCCATTTTCATGAACCACTGCCTTATCAGGCATAATCCAGATTTTGTTAAAGGTATTGACCGGTAGCTTGGTAGTATGGGCTATACGTTGCACTTCCTGGTAGGTTTTCTGCCAATAGTCTTTACCAGTGTCGCTTTCAGGATAGGTTAAGGAGGCTGAGATTTGTTTTAAGATGTAGTCCTGTGAAAGTAGATCTTTACCTAAGTCAGTTTCAGAGAGTGCCTGGGTAATCATTTTATCCTTTTCATAAGGAGACATATTTACCCAAAGTTCACTTTCCGGTATGGTTAAGCCAGCTAAGAAGTATTTAATCAGCTGGGCAGCTTCTTCTTGGCTTACCTTGCCCTGGTCTGCTGTATCAATGATAAACTGCATCTTTAAGGGGTCAGAGGGGTCAAATTTCATACCTTTTAACAGCGGGAAGGAATAAGAACCGGATAATTGCACAAATTGAGTAGGCGCGGGTAGAGTTATGGAGCCTGCGCGCACTGAAGCAGGTAAGACCATGTTACTGATGAAAGATATTGCTACAACTAAACAAGCGATTCTTGAAACGAGTTTGTTTTTCCTGAATCTACTCATTTTAAATCCTCCTTGTTATAGATCCTTGACACGAATTCGACAACATTTGTCTATGAACCTTACGTGTCAAGGATTATTTCGCCCAAATAACTTACGTTGCACTTCGTGCTTCCGTAAGTTATGGGCTCAATAAAAAAGCCACGATTGTTAATGAACTTTTTCAAGCTCAATTAAGAACCGTGGCAAATTCTTAATCTACCTCGATTATGGTAAACTTTTAAAAAGACTTTTGAAAGCGTTTTCTAAATTCTTTAGTAAGTATAACATTTCTCCTTCTATTGTCAAGTTTTTTTTATGTTTTTTGGGAGGTCTATATCTTATTAATATTGGAAGGGTTAGCTCAAATAAAAAGGGCGAAGATTTGAATTTCTCCGCCCTTCTTAAACGACTATAGACTATCGACTATTGACTATTTAATACATCCCTCCGCCCATTCCTCCCATTCCACCTCCGGGTGCCATAGGCATAGGAGCTTCTTTTTCAGGCTTATCAGTTATTAACGCTTCAGTAGTTAATAACAACGCAGCGATACTGGAAGCATTTTGCAAAGCTGAACGAGTAACCTTGGTAGGATCAATTACTCCTGCATCAATCATGTCAACATAGGCATCTTGGGTGACATCATAACCGATGTTGGTTTTTTCCTGCTTAACGCGCTGCACAACCACAGAGCCTTCAAGGCCGGCATTATTTGCCAAATGCCTGATTGGCTCTTCTAATGCACGCTTTACAATATCAACACCGATTTTTTCATCGCCTTCCAGCTTCAGCTTATCTAATGAAGGAATTGTGCGTAATAATCCTACACCGCCGCCAGGAATAATTCCTTCCTCAACTGCAGCGCGGGTTGCATGAAGGGCATCTTCTACTCTGGCTTTCTTCTCTTTCATTTCTGTTTCAGTAGCAGCGCCGACATTTATCACGGCTACTCCACCGGCAAGTTTAGCCAGCCTTTCCTGGAGTTTCTCTTTATCATAATCTGAATCAGTATTCTTCAATCTGCTTTCTTAATTTGAGCGATCCGGCCATTGATGGCGACTGATTTTCCTGCTCCTTCAACTATGGTCGTATTTTCTTTGTCAACTTTAATTCTTTTGGCGCGGCCTAAATCATCAATATCAACATTTTCAAGCTTTACGCCTAAATCTTCGGTAATTGCCTTGCCACCGGTAAGAATGGCGATATCATCTAGCATAGCCTTACGCCTGTCGCCGTATCCAGGAGCTTTAACTGCGCAAGCTGTAAATGTGCCGCGGATTTTATTTACCACTAAAGTTGCCAATGCCTCACCCTCAACTTCTTCGGCAATAATCAATAAGCGGCTTTGCCGGTGCGGGCAATTTTCTCTAATAGCGGTAATACATCTTTTAGAGAAGAAATCTTTTTCTCATAGATGAGTATATAAGGCTCCTCTAAAATCACTTCCATTCTTTCTGCATCTGTAACAAAATAGGGAGAAAGATATCCTTGGTCAAACTGCATACCTTCTACAACTTCCAGGGTGGTAGCGGTTGATTTAGCTTCTTCAACGGTGATTACTCCGTCTTTACCGACTTTATCCATTGCCTCTGCGATTAAATCTCCGATAGCAGTATCGCAGTTGGCAGCAATTGAAGCAACCTGGGCAACTTCTTTTTTATCTTTGATAGGGGTGGAAAGCTTCTTTAACTCTTCAAAAACTTTTTCCACTGCTTTTTCAATCCCGCGCTTTAATGCCATGGGGTTTGCACCGGCAGTAACGTTCTTTAAACCTTCGCGATAAATCGCTTCGGCTAAAATTGTAGCTGTAGTTGTACCATCGCCTGCGATATCAGAAGTTTTTTCCGCGACTTCCTTAACCATCTGAGCGCCCATATTTTCAAAAGGGTCCTCAAGGTCAATTTCCTTTGCCACTGTGACGCCGTCTTTGGTTATTGTGGGTGAGCCGAATTTCTTATCAATCACGACATTGCGGCCTTTGGGGCCTAATGTCACCTTGACTGCCGCAGCTAATTGCTCGACACCGCTTAAAATCTTTCTGCGGCCTTCATCTTTGAATAATAATTGCTTTGCCATACATCCTCCTCAAATTTGCGAAGCAAACCTGCTTCTTATTTAATGATTGCTAAGATGTCTTCTTCGCGCATGATTAACAACTCATCGCCATCTTTGGTGGTAATTTCATTTCCCGAATATTTCCCGTATAATACCTTATCTCCAACCTTTACTTCCGGCGCCTGCACAGAGCCATTCTCCAAAACCTTACCTTTGCCCACTGCTACGACTTTGCCCTCTTGCGGCTTTTCTTTGGCAGTATCAGGCAAGACTATGCCGCCCTTTGTCTTTGTTTCTGCTTCTAAGGGCTTAATTACTACTCTGTCTCCTAATGGTTTTATGTCCATTCCTACACCTCCCTTAAATTGTTTATTGTTTAGCACTCTGTTTTCCAGAGTGCTAATTATAAAATAAAAAAAATCTTTGTCAAGAAGTTTTTCATATTTTGTTTTCATTAATGAAAGCAAAATATGATGCCGTGGCAATGTGCCACGGCATCATAAGTAGTAAAAAAAGCCTCTTTTTTAAAAAGAGGCTTTTTAAATTTAATACTTAATTAACTGTTATTGGCCTATTAGGTTTAGCCTTTGCGGAGTATTTACAGAGTTTGCGGAATAGCCAACCGTGTTTGCCTTTTCAACGCTGAGCTTTGGAGCTTTCAAAGTTCCGGTACCTGAAACTGATGTAGAACCCTGCTTGACACTCGTAGCTACACTCCTTATCTTTACGGCATACGTATTGCCTGTCGTAGAAGCGCCATATGCTGATTTTTTCGACGAGGTTGTTCCAACCTGATAATTCATACTGGCAACTTCATTCCTGCTTGCGCTTATGTTTCCGTTATTTTCCAGGTTTTGAGTGCTTTTCTGCTCTGCCTGAACCTTAAATGCAGATATATTCTTTACACTTCCGGTTTGAACTTGCTTAACATCATCAGACTTAATCTTATCAGGCTTAATCTTATCAATTTTAATTTTCTGGATGTCATCTGCATAAGCATTTAGAGCAAAACCTGTTACAAAACACATTGCTAAAACTATCATTAATATTTTTTTCAACTTCCACCTCCCTTTTCACTGACCCAGTTAATAATCTATCGACATTTAAACTTTTCTAAACTCATTAAAAAGTACCTAAATAAAAACAGGCAACCCAAAAAGGGCACTTACCTGTATAAACCGTGGCTTTCTGTATGCGTTTAAAGTATAACACACAGGTGTTTGTTGTCAACCCGAATTTTTTAAGTAAAAGATAGCGCTTTCTTTACGTAAATCAGCTGCAATCCCTTTAATGTCAAATCATTATCCACTCTTGTAAATTTACAATAATCACGCATTAATCCGATATCGCCGCCCGTACCGATAATTTTGGCGTCCTTACCTATTATATGCCTAATCTTGGCTGTAAGGCTATCTGAAAGCATAGCAAAGCCATAAATTATGCCGCTTAACATACTGTTTTTTGTATCTGCGCCGATTAATCCCTTAGGTTGGGATAATTTTATTTTAGGTAATAATGCGGTCCTGTCAGCTAACGCATCCAAAGCGATTTGCAAACCAGGCAAAATCAAACCGCCGAGGTATTCTTTTTTTCGGGAAATTACATCGAAGGTAATGGCTGTTCCAAAATCAATTACTATCAAGGGAGCGCCAAAGAACATGGTTCCCGCATAAGCATTAACTAGTCGATCCTGACCGACTTGCTTAGGTTGCCGATAGAGGTTTTTAATTGGTACTAACACGTCCTTACCTATTATTATCGGCTTTTTCCCTAATAATTTACTTAAATCTTTGTTTAGGGCTGCTGTTTTTTTAGGAACAACGCTACAGATTATCGCGTTATCTATGTTGTGTTTATTAAATATCTTTTTGAGGTATTTAAGGCATCTGTTTTGCTTTGTGGGAATGCTATAGCGTTTTAAAATCCGCCTGCCTTTAAATACGCCTAAGCTGATATTGGTATTACCTATGTCTATGGCTAATAACATGTTTTTCATAGAATAAAGTCAAAACGTAAAAGTCAAAAGGCAAAACTGTGAATAAATGGGGACGTTTCTATTTTTCTGCTGCCCCAGAGACGTAAAAAATAGAAACGTCCCCATTTATTTTGTCATTTCCTTTATATCCTTTATTTTGTCTCTTAATACTGCTGCTTTTTCGAATTGCAGGTTGCGCGCTGCCAATTCCATCTCGTATCCTAATTCGGCAATATAGCTTCTTAGCTCATATTCATCTTTATTTTCCCCGGTCAAATTTTCTACAAAATCTTCTGCTTCCTGCAAATCTTCGATGCCCTGCCTGATTTCTTTTTGAATGGAGCGGGGAGTGATACGGTTTTGGCTATTAAACTCAAGCTGTGTCTTTCTCCTGCGGTTAGTCTCAAAAATCGCTTTTTTCATGGAATCAGTTATGCTATCGGCATACATAATAACCGCGCCGTTAATATTACGGGCTGCGCGGCCGGCAACCTGAATAAGACTGGTGGCTGAACGCAAAAAACCCTCTTTATCGGCATCAAGAATGGCTACCAAAGACACTTCAGGCAAATCCAGCCCTTCCCTTAACAGATTTATCCCTACAAGGCAATCAAACTGTTTCTTTCTTAGATCTCTTAGGATTTTTGAGCGCTCAATGGTCTCAATCTCTGAATGCAGGTATTTTACCCTTAATCCCTTTTCTTGTAAATAATTCGTTAAATCTTCGGACATCCTTTTGGTAAGCGTAGTCACTAAAACACGCTCATCCCTTTTTGCCCGCTTATTTATTTCGTTTATCAAATCTTCAATCTGATTTTCTGTGGGCTTAACTATAATTTCCGGGTCAATAAGCCCGGTTGGCCGGATTACCTGCTCAACGATCTTAGCGAGGCTTAATTTTATCTCATATTCATCCGGCGTAGCAGACACAAAAACCTCCTGTTTAACAAGCTCGTTGAACTCTTCAAACTTTAACGGCCTGTTATCAAGGCAAGAAGGTAACCTGAAGCCATATTCAACCAGCACTTGTTTTCTTGCGCGGTCGCCCTCGTACATTCCTCTGATTTGGGGGATAGTGACATGGGACTCATCAATTATGGTGATAAAATTTGCCGGGAAATAATCAATTAGCGAATACGGCCTTGAGCCGGGAGCCCTGCCTGAAAGGTGCCGGGAATAATTCTCTATGCCATGGCAATATCCGACTTCTCTTAGCATTTCCATATCATATTTGGTCCGGGATTCCAGGCGTTGAGCTTCCACTAATTTATTTTTAGAGCGTAAAACCTTAAGCTGGTCTTCTAATTCCCATTCTATGGACTTAATCGCTGAATCAATCTTTTCGCTTGAAACAATAAAGTGTTTGGCTGGATATATTGCGGTTCTTTCCAGTTGAGTCAGGGTTTCACCCGACACCGGGTTAAATTCAGAAATCCTCTCTACCTTATCTTGTAATAACTCTATACGTATGGCTTTTTCCAGATACGACGGGAATACCTCAATTACATCTCCCCTGACTCTTAACCTGCCGCGCACAAATTCATAGTCATTTCTTTCATATTGAATCTGGATTAACCGGGAAATAATAGTATCCCTGGCGATTGAACTATCTTTTTCAATATATAATAACAGGCCTTTGTAATCCTCAGGGTCGCCCAAATTATAAATACAGGAAACCGATGCTACAATAATTACATCGTGCCTGCTCATCAAAGAAGTCGTTGCGGAAAGCCGTAAACGGTCAAGCCTGTCATTGATAGAAGCGTCTTTTTCTATATAGGTATCTGTTGAAGGAATGTAAGCTTCCGGCTGATAATAATCATAGTAACTCACGAAATATTCCACGGCATTATTGGGGAAGAATTCTTTAAATTCAGAATATAGCTGGGCAGCTAAAGTTTTATTATGGGAAATCACAAGAGTTGGGACATTGATATTTCTAATTACGTTTGCCAGGGTAAAAGTTTTTCCTGAGCCGGTCACGCCCAGTAAAGTTTGATACCTTTTTCCAGACAGAATTGAAGCGGTTAATTCCTCAATTGCTTTGGGCTGGTCGCCGCAAGGCTTAAAGTGAGAGACTAACTTGAATTTATCCATCTACTAAATAATTTCCAGGCTTATATCTACAGAATCTAGGGAATGGGTAAGCGCACCGATAGAAATCATATCGACGCCAGTAGAGGCAACTTGCTTTACGTTATTTAGGGTAATGCCGCCAGAGGCTTCTATTTTTACAGGAGAGCCGTGTTTAAGCCTTACTGCTCTTTTCATATCTTCAATGCTCATGTTATCCAACATAATAATATCCGGCTTCAAATTTAAGGCCTGCTTGAATTCTTTAATATTTTTTACCTCAATTTCTATTTTTTCCGGGCTTTTGATTTTGGGCAACCTATCTATGCCGCCGACTACTTTCAGGTGATTATCTTTAACAAGCACCATATCATCCAAATACATCCTGTGGTTAAAACCACCTCCGATTCTCACCGCGTATTTTTCCAGAATCCGTAACCCAGGAATAGTTTTACGCGTATCAATAATCTTTGCTTTGTAAGGCAAAGCAGCCTCAACAAACTTCCTGGTTTTAGTAGAAACAGCGCTCAACATGCTTAAAAAATTCAATGCCACACGTTCGGCGGTTAAGATACTCCTTGCTCTCCCCTCAACCTTAGCCAAAATCTTGCCTTTTTTAACGCTTGCACCCTCCTTAACCAATGCTTTGAATCTAATATTCTTATCAATTAATTTAAATACGTATAGAGCAACTGCCAGGCCGCAAATCGCGCAGTCTTGTTTTGCCAAAATAACTGCTTTTATGGATTTATTTACAGGAATAACCAAATCAGTAGTAATATCTTTCTTACCGATATCCTCGCTTAAGGCCCTTACAAATAAATCTTTAATATTAAGCTCGTTATTGTAATTCATTGTGCATTTTCTCTAACCTTTTTAATTCATCTTCTAATGCCGCTTTGCTTTCCTTTTCCTTTTCCACAATTTCCTTGGGAGCCCGTTTTAAGAAGTCATCGTTTTTTAACATCGCCTGTTTTGATTTGATGATTTTTTCCAGGCTAAAGATTCTTTCTTTAATCTTACGCTGTTCAGCCGAAATATCCAGTATGCCGCTAAAATGCAGGTAAATATCGGTATCCTCAACCGCAGCGCTAATCGTAGACTGCGGCCTCTTGTTTACAGCAAGAAATTCCAGCTCTTCTAATTTAACCAGGTTTTTAATTAATCCGGCATTTTCCTTAATTAATTTGATTTTAGCTTTATTATGAGGGTAGATTGAGACGTTAACCTTCTGTTCAGGCTTAATTTCAATGGAGCTACGCATATTCCTCAACTGGGTGATAATATTAAAAATAGACTGTGCTTGCTTTTCCAGTTTCTTATCGATAATTTGTTCCTGAATATGCGGCAAAGACTGGAGCATAATAGAGATTCCCTCATGAGGCAGCCTTTGCCAGATGTCTTCGCTGATAAACGGCATAAACGGATGCAGGATCCTTAAGAATTTCTCCAAAACCTTAAACATAACCAGCTGATTATCTTTGTTTTTTATATCAGGCTTGATTATTTCCAAATACCAGTCGCAAAATTCATGCCAGAAAAAACTATAAAGGCTATTGGCTGCTTCATTGAATTTGAATTCATCGAGGTCCTGATTTACCTCTTTTAATACCGAATAAAACCTGCTTAATATCCAGCGATTAATTATATCTAAATCTGCCTTTCTGAAAAACCTGGCATAAATCAAAGTTTACATTGCCTTCATCAAGGTTCATCATGATAAACCTTGAGGCATTCCAGATCTTATTGGCAAAATTTCTCCCTTGTTCAAAACTCTCTCTTTGATAAGAATACATCCTGTCCTTGCGCAGTAATGGATATCAGGCTGAAACGTAATGCATCGGTTCCGTATTCATTGATAATTTCCAGAGGGTCGATGATATTACCCAGCGATTTTGACATTTTCTTTCCCTCAACATCGCGCACTGTGCCATGGATATAAACATCCCTAAAGGGCTTCTTACCCATGAATTCAAATCCTGCCATAATCATCCGGGCAACCCAGAAGAAGATTATTTCAGGAGCAGTAACCAAGGCTGAAGTCGGATAAAAATATTTCAGATCTTCAGACTCATTTAGGCCAGTAGAATGTGGCAAACGGCCAAAGCCAGGATGAAAACCAGGTATCCAGTACATCATCATCCTGATAAATTTCCGTTGAGCCGCAATGGGGACACTTTGATGGTTTGCTACGGGAAACAATCACACCTTCTTCTATTTTTGACTTTTGGCTTTTTACTTTTGACTTCAGAATTCCCGTTTCGTAACATTCTTTACAATAATAAACAGGAATTCTGTGCCCCCACCATATCTGCCTTGAGATACACCAATCCTGGATATTCTCCATCCAGTTTAAGTAAACCTTTGTCCAACGGGCAGGATAAAATTTGATTTTTCCCTTTTTCACCGCATCAATGGCTGGCTTAGCCAAAGGCTTCATTTTCACAAACCACTGCTTGGATAAATACGGCTCGATTATCGTATGGCAGCGGTAACAATGCCCCGCGGATAATTGATGCGGCTCAATTTTTTCCAGCAACCCCTTTTCTTTTAAATCTTCTAATATCACTTCCCTTGCTTCAAACCTGTCCATATCTTTATAATCGCCGGCATTTTCATTCATTCTACCGTCGGGATGCATGACATTTATAAATTCCAGGTTGTGCTTTTTGCCTAAGGCATAATCATTGAGGTCATGCGCAGGCGTTACCTTAACAGCGCCTGTGCCGAATTTCATATCCACCATACTATCAGCAATTATTTTGATTTCCCTGTTTACTAAAGGCAAAATCAGGGTTTTACCGATTAATTTTTTGTAGCGTTTATCTTTGGGGTTAACTGCAACCGCAGTATCGCCTAGCATTGTTTCCGGCCGAGTAGTAGCAACCACTATATATTCCAAACTTCCCGTCTTAATCTTTCAAGCGGATATCTTAAATAATACAGATTACCCTGCAATTCATGATGAGGAGCTTCTTCGTCAGACAAAGCGGTTTGGCAGCGCGGGCACCAATTAATTATATAGCTTCCCCTGATAAATTAATCCTTTTTCATAAAGCCTGATAAAGACCTCTACCACAGCTTTGGAATATTCATCGTCCATAGTAAAACGCGTCCTGGCCCAATCGCAGGAGGCGCCTAATTTCTTAAGTTGTTTAATAATGGTTGAGCCGTATTGCTCTTTCCAAAGCCAGACCCTTTCAATAAATTTTTCCCTGCCTAAATCCTGGCGCTTTAAACCTTCTTTGGCAATAGCTTTTTCTACCACATTCTGTGTAGCGATGCCGGCATGGTCAGTACCCGGCATCCAAAGAGATTCTTCGCCCTTCATACGATGATACCTGATAAGTATATCCTGGATGGTATTATTCAAAGCATGGCCCATATGAAGAATTCCGGTTACATTAGGCGGAGGGATAACTATACAGAAAGGCTTCTTGGCTGCGTTTGGTTTAGCGTAGAATTGGTGATTTTCTTCCCAAAACTTATACCATTTATCTTCCGTTTCTTTTGGATTATAACGGGTAGGAATTTCATTCATCGTTAACCTAACTAACCTTATCCTTTAATAATTTATACTCAACGCTATCAACAAGGGCTTGCCAGCTGGCCTCAATAATATTTTCGTGTACGCCGATAGTGCTCCAGGAATCAGTTTGGTCCTGAGACTGGATAAACACGCGCACGCGCGCGGCAGTGCCTGCCTTTTCATCCAACACGCGGACTTTAAAATCAGAAAGATGCATCTTGGATAATGTGGGATAGAAATCTTTGAATGCTTTTCTAAGTGCATTATCCAATGCATTTACCGGGCCGTCACCTTCAGCAGCTGTATGTTCCTTTGCTCCTTTGACTTTTAATTTGATGATTGCTTCTGAGGTAATCTTTTTATCCGAGCGTTTCTCAATAACAACCCGAAAACCCTCAAGATCAAAGAATTTCTTATATTTCTTAAGCGTTTTCTTCATCAACAGCTCAAAAGATGCCTCCGCCGCCTCAAAATGATAGCCTTGGCTTTCCAGTTTCTGAATAAGCTTTAAAAGTTTTTTAGTTTTAGGGTCCTCTTTGCTTAAATCGAATTCCAAATCTTTTGCTCGTACGAGGATTCCGGTTTTGCCGGCTAGTTCAGAAACCAGAATTCTGCGCCTGTTTCCGACGATAGTAGGATCAATATGTTCATAACTTTTGGGGTTCTTCATCACGGCATTGATATGTACACCTGCCTTATGCGCAAATGCTGACAAACCAGTATAAGGTTGATCATCTCTCAAGCGCATATTGCTGATTTCGCTTACAAAATGAGAAACCTTGGTCAATTCTTTTAATTTATCATCGCGAATGCAATCAATCTGCATTTTAATCTTAAGGTTGGCAATAATAGGAATTAGATCCGCGTTTCCGCAGCGCTCGCCATATCCATTAATTGTGCCTTGCACCATATCAGCGCCAGCCTCAACCGCAGCAAGCGAATTAGCTACAGCTAAACCGGCATCATTATGACAATGGATACCCAATGAAACTTTAATTTGGGGAAGAATTTCTTTGACTACCTCCTGTATTCTGGAAGTAAGCGTACCGCCGTTTGTATCGCATAAAACAATTGCTTTGGCACCTGCTTCCTGGGCGGCAAGAATACACCTTAAGCTGTATTCTCTATTCGCATTATAGGCATCAAAAAAATGTTCCGCATCATAAAAGACAATCACGCCTTTTGAAACCAGAAAAGCCACTGAGTCCCTGATCATGTTAAAATTTTCATCGAGTGTAGTTTTTAAAACATCCCGCACGTGCAAATCCCAGGTTTTTCCAAAAATTGTTACTACCTTTGTCTGTGATTTTAGAATAGATTTCAGGTTGCTATCTTCACTTGCTTTTGAGTTGGCCTTGCGCGTTGAGCCGAAGGCAACGAGCTGACTTGTTTTTAATCGCGTCTTAGCCATTTTTAAAAAGAATTCCATATCCTTCGGATTAGAGCCGGGCCAGCCTCCCTCAATATAATGGACACCCAGCATATCCAATTCCTGGGCAATGCGTATTTTATCCATTACAGAATAGGAAATTCCTTCTCCCTGAGAACCGTCGCGCAATGTAGTGTCATATAGTTTCATTTTAGGCATATTTTACCTCTTTACCTTGACAAGCCGAATTTTCCGTGTAAAGCGCGCACAGCTGTTTCTGCAAATTTATTCTTAATAATACAGGAAATGCTGATATCTGAAGTTGAGATCATCTCAATGTTAATTTTATTTTTTGCCAGGGTATCAAACATAGTGGCAGCGACTCCCGGATGAGACTTCATGCCGACGCCGACAACCGAAACCCGCGCAATATCTTCGTTCTCCAAAACTTCCCCTGCTTGGAAATGGGAAGCCATTTTTTTGGTAAGCTTTATCGCCTTTAAAGCCTCTGATTTAGAAATTGTGAATGAAATGTCGGTTTGGCGTAAGTGGCTTACGTTTTGCACAATCATATCTACGTTTACTCCGGCACCGGCTAACTCCTTAAAAATCTTGGCAGCCATTCCCGGCTTGTCAGGGACGTCACAAATCGTAATCTTCGCTTCATTCCTATTCAATGTTACGCCACTCACAACCACGTCTTCCATTCTTCTAACCTCCTTAATAATCATGGTTCCCGGTTTATCGGAGAATGACGAACGCACATATATCGGGACATCGAATTTCTTTGCTACTTCAATGGAACGAGACTGCATAACCTGCGCTCCCAAAGAAGCCATTTCCAGCATTTCATCATAAGTTATCTCTTCAATTTTTTTTGCCTCCGGGACAATCCGCGGGTCGGTAGTATAAATACCTTCAACATCAGTATATATTTCACATTCATCAGCCTTGAGTTCCTTTGCCAAGGCCACAGCTGTTAAATCCGAGCCTCCGCGGCCAAGCGTGGTAATATCACGGTTGAGGGTAACTCCCTGAAACCCTGCCACGATGACGATTTTTCCTTTTTTTATCTCTTCTTTTATTTTATCAGCATTGATTTTAATAATCCTGGCACGGGTGTGGCTGGCATCAGTGATAATCCCCACTTGTGCCCCGGTAAAAGAAATCGCTTCAAATCCCAGCTTATGTATTGCCATGGCTAACAGAGATACGGAGATTTGCTCTCCCGTGGACAATAACATATCCATTTCACGCTCAGAAGGCTGGGTATTTATCTGGTTAGCGAGTTTAATGAGATCGTCCGTCGTATCTCCCAATGCAGAAACCACCACCACAACATTATATCCGGACTTTTTGTAACTTACCACACGCTTAGCTACGTTTTTTATACGCTCTACATTGGCAACGGATGAACCGCCGAATTTTTGAACAATCAGACCCTTACGCATTTTGATTTCTCCCCGATAACAAATAATCCATTAACTCGTAACCTTTTTCAAAATAAATATCGGAATTTTGCGCCTCTTTTTCGCAGTACTTGGAAAAATTCCCCGCCGGGATATCCTTGCCGAAAATACCAAACAGAACCGGTTCTGCCGTGTGAGTCTTTACTGAAATTGGCGTAGCATGGTCCGGTAAAACTAAGATGCGAAAATCCTTCTTCTTTTTGTATGCATTTAATATTGTGCCTACGACTAATTGGTCGAACCTCTCAATTGCATTAATCTTTTCCCGCAAATCTCCGTTATGCCCTGCTTCATCAGGAGCTTCAACATGCACAAATACGAAATCGTTTTTCTCCAAAGATTTTAATGCTGCTTTGGCTTTCCCTTCATAATTAGTATCATAATATCCTGTTGCGCCGGGGACATTTATCACTTCCAGGCCCAATAGCCTGCCTAAGCCTTTAATCAAATCTACAGCTGAGATGACACTGCCTGTTAGTGCGTATTTTTCCGTAAATTTTGGCATGGAAGGCTTCTTGCCCTGGCCCCATAGCCAAATCATGTTGGCGGGATTTTCTTTCAAATCTATTCTTACTAAATTTATTTCATGTTTTTCCAATATTTTACGGGATTCCTCCATTAATTTAACCAAAATTTCAGCACCCTCTCCTTTAGGAAGATTCTTAAGAATGCTCTGCCCGGAAATATCATGCGGAGGCTTACATACCAAAGAATCAAGATGGTCATCAGTGCCTCTTTTTACCAGCATTACATGCCTGTAACTTACCCCGGGGTAAAATTTAATCCTCTCGGTTCCCAGGCTTTTGTCAATAAATTCAATAATAGTTTTTGCTTCTTTTGAACTTATATGGCCTGCGCTGTAATCTACCAGCGTATCTTGCGAAGCAGTGATTAAATTACAACGAAAAGCCACGTCATTATCCTCAAGATCTATTCCTAAATTTGCTGCTTCCAGAGGCCCTCTTCCAGTATAATATTTTTGTACGTCGTAACCAAAAATTGTAATATTTGCCACGTCAGAACCAGGAGTGGCTTTATCTGGAATAGTCTTTACCTTGCCTAATTTGCCGTTTTTGGCAATAAAATCCATGTTCGCAGTCCTCGCCACTTCCAAAGGAGTCCTGCCATTTAACTCCTGGACAGGATAATCTGCCATCCCGTCGCCGACTAAAACAATGTATTTCATAATAAGTATGGATTCTCGCTGCTAGGTTATCGGCTGTCGAAAGAACCAAAAACCAAGAACCTAGAACCTAATTTTCTATCAGTTCCTAAAACTTTACTTCCGGAACTGCTTTTGCTTTTTCTTCAGCCTTAAAATATTCGGAGGCAGGCTTATAACCAAACATGCCTGCTATTACGTTACCCGGGAACATCCTTACGGTTATATTAAAATCTTTTACCGAGTCATTATAACGCATTCGTTCTACTGCAATGCGGTTTTCTGTCCCGGATAATTCATCCATTAGCCGCAAAAATGTCTGGTCAGCTTTCAAATTAGGATAATTCTCTACGACCAATAACAACCTCGCCAATGCAGCATCAACCTGTGAAGCTGCCTGGACTTTTTCATCAATACTGTTTGCCTTTGCCCATTGGGAACGCGCATTAGTTACATCCTCAAATACGGTTTTTTCATGCGCAGCATAACCTTTTACAGTGTTTACCAGATTAGGAATCAGATCATTTCTTCTTTGCAGTTGATTTTCAACCTGCGCCCACTTAGCAGCCATTGTTTCATGTTTTGAAACTATTCCGTTATAGACTGAAATGAAAGATATAAAAATTAAGACTGCTATGACACCAATGATTATCATAATCTTTTTCATGTTTAACCTCTCCTTTTAGAATCCTCCGCCTGCCCCTCCTCCTCCGCCACCACCGCCTCCAAAGCCGCCTCCGCCAAATCCACCCCCTCCGAATCCACCACCGCCAAAACCACCGCCTAGCCAGCCTCCCAAAAAGTAACCACTGCCCCTGCGACTTGCCACAGCAAAGATATATATCCTTGTAATTATAATCATAATCATTAAGGCGAAAATAAACAAGGTTAGCTGCGATGAAGTTTTGTCAGGATACGTGGGTGCCACTAAGACGCCTTCTAAATTGGCTAACGATACGCCGGAATTTTTAGCGATAATATAAGCGATTTGCTTTGTGCCTTCATATAACCCTAAAGCATACTCGCCGTTTTTAAAATACGGCACCATGTAATTACGGCCGATTTCACCGCAAAGGCCGTCAGGCAAAATCCCTTCCACTCCGTAGCCGGTTTCAATGCGCCAGCGTCTTTCTTTAACAGCTAACAGCACTAAGACACCGTTATCTTTGCCTTTTTTGCCTGGTTTCCAATTGTCAAAGAGCATTCTTGCGTACTGAATCTCATCATAAGGTGCAATAGAAGTTACTGTTACAACCGCAATCTCAGAGGATGTTTTCTCTTCCAATTCCTGGATTACATCCGTCAATTTTTGCCGGTAATCCTCATGAATAACATTCGCGAAGTCATTAACCCAGCCTTGAGGTTGCGGATAATTTTGAGCGTATGTAAAGAGCGGAAGAGCTAAAAAAACAATAGACAAAAGCAAGAGCTTGCGCATGCAATTAAAGTTTATCAACTATTTTGATGAGCTTTTCTACTTCTTTCACAAAACTCGCAAACAACTCCTCAACTCCATCGGATTTTATTTTTATCGTCTTACTCTTAATAGCCAATAATTTGTCCCATAGAGGTTTGTCAATCTGTAATTGCTCAGATAATTGATTTATGATGTCCTGTTTAAGGTATAAAGGCTTATTGCCTTTTAAGCGCAACACGTTCCTTGAGATATGTAAAACAGATGTGAATGATTTTGTTAAAACGCTAAGCAATCCAGCCTTGTTTTCATTAAGGCTTAAATACGCATGTTTTAAATTAAGGAGTTTGCCTTTTAATTCCTGCTCGCATTGGAATCTCAAATTAAAAGTACTAATTTCAATATTCTTTAAAATATCTTCTCCATATAAAATAAAGTAATTTTCCTGCATATCCAGAAATTCGATAGGGAAAACATCCGTAGAGCTGGCAATATAATCCTTGGTCAAGAATAAAGGGATGATTGATTTGAATTTCGAAACTACTCCGGATGATTTCTTCAATTCAACGGGGTCCGTATTATTCAGCACAACCAGCACATTTAAATTAGAATGTTTATGCACAAATTCCCCACTAGCAGCGCTCCCATAAAGGATTACAGAAACCAAATCTTGTTGATAAATCTCTTTTAAAACATCAGTAAATCGTTGCAACAGATTTTTGAGTTTTTCAGGCAATTTTAATTCCGGCATAAGCAACCTCCAATTATATCTATCAACTTGCAACTCATGACCTTCTTATTTGCTAATTCCATGGATATATTTTCCTTATCAATAACGTATGCCAAGTAATGGTTATCTGTAATAGAATTGGCAACGACGATATCCAAATTAGCCCGGTGCAAAAGTTTCTTTGCCTTTTTTTTAAGCAGCTGTTTGTTTACTTTGGGTTCAAATTTAAATCCCACCACTAAAGAAGACGGGCTTAACTTTTTTAAAGAATCGATTATTTTAGGAGTAGCCTTTAGCTTAAGTTGCCAGCTTTCTAGCCCCGAACTAATTTTAGAATTAAAATATCTCAAAGGCTTATAATCAGAAACTGCCGCTGAATGTATAATAATATCGTATTTTTTACGTTTTAGTTCCAACCTCATCAGCTTCTCTAGTTCTTCAAAAAACTTAAAGCGTATAAGCTTTATTTTTTTATCCAAACAGCATGATTCAACCGGGCCTAAAAGTAATGTGACTTTAGCGCCTGAATCTTTTAATTTTTCGGCTAACAAAATACCGGTTTCACCTGATGCTGTGTTACTTATTACCCTCACCTTGTCTATTGAAACCCACGTCGGGCCTGCGGTGATTAAAACTCGTTTGCCACTTAGGGTTCTAGGTTTTAGGTTCTTGGTTCTTGCTCTATCAGTAGCCAATCTCTTTTAATACGGCTTTTAAATTCAGCTTTATCAATTTAGGTTCTTTTATACTCTTTATTGCGCGGTCAGGATCTTTCAATCCGTGCCCGGTTAAAATGCATACTATACGGATATTTTGGTTCTGGGTTCTTTTGTTTAGGTTCTTAAAATAACCCTTTCTCGCCATTTTTAATAATCCTGCAATGGAAGCTGCAGAAGCCGGCTCCACAAAAACCCCTTCTTTGCTTGCCAGTAATTTATAAGCTTCAATAATTTTATCGTCGGAAACCATATCAATTAATCCGGCTGACTCATCACGCGCTTTTTCCGCGGACTTCCAACTAGCCGGATTTCCGATGCGTATGGCAGTAGCGATTGTCTTGGGTTCTTTTATTGGGTACCCTCTTACAATGGGCGCTGCGCCTTCTGCCTGAAAACCCAGCATTTTCGGCAGATTCTTAATCTTGCCCCGTTGTTTGTATTCCTTGTATCCTTTCCAATATGCCGTAATGTTGCCGGCATTTCCTACCGGCATAACTTGAAAATCCGGAGCCTCACCCAAACAATCGCATACTTCAAAACTTGCGGTCTTCTGGCCTTCAATCCTGTAAGGGTTTAAAGAATTAACCAGGGTTATGGGGTATTCATCGGTAATCTTTCTTACTAATTCCAAAGCATCATCAAAATTGCCGTTAACTGCTAAAACCTGGGCGCCGTGGATTAACGCCTGGCTAAGCTTTCCCAGAGCAATTGCCCCGCTAGGGATTAAAACTATGCATTTAATTCCCGCTCTTGCTGCGTAGGCAGCTGCAGAGGCGGAAGTATTGCCTGTGGAAGCGCACATTACCGCAGTCGAACCTTCCTCGCAAGCTTTGGAAATAGCCAAGGTCATCCCCCTGTCTTTGAATGAACCAGTGGGATTCAGGCCCTCGTATTTCAAGTAAACTTCAAAATTCTTCCCGATTAATTTACTTAAGTGTTGCGCATAAATCAGAGGGGTATTCCCTTCTAAAAGCGTAATAACCGGGGTCTTGTTTGTTACAGGCAAATATTTTCTGTATTTTTCTATTACTCCTCGATAATGCATTTAAGCTTCCTCTATTCTTATTGCTACGGATTTTTCTTTTATGGCATCCATTTTGTCAATCATTGACAATGCAGTACGTAAGTCCCTTTCTTTGGCATTATGAATTACCATGACGATGGGGACCACGTGGGCCTTTCGCCTTTCTTTTTGAGTAACAGAGGCGATGCTTATGCCGAATTTGGCCAGAATTCCCGATATCTTTGCCAAGACTCCGGGTTTATCCAGCGCCATGAAACGTATATAGTATCTGCTTTCAAAATCGTCGGTCTTACGCAGTTTCTTTATAGAGTTGTCGGTAACGACATTTAACGTCTGACGGAAAAGCCCCGCTTTTATATCCTGGGTAAGATCCACTAAATCAGCAACCACTGCAGAAGCTGCCGACATTTGCCCTGCTCCGGGGCCGTAAAATAACAGGTCCCCCGCTAAATCGCTGGACACATATATTGCATTAAATACCCCGTCAACCGAAGAAAGCAGGTGGGCTTTAGGTATAAGGGTGGGATGAACCCTTACTTCCAGGTCGTTTGCCTCTTTTTTGGCAATAGCCAAAAGTTTTATTTCCAACCCCAGTTCCCTTGCATAATTGATATCGGCTAAGGAAATTCTGGAAATACCTTCGATAAATACGTCGTTTAGCTTTACCATTCTTCCGAAAGCCAGATACGTAAGCAATACAAGCTTGTGCGCAGAATCAATGCCTTCAATGTCCAGCGTAGGGTCTTTTTCAGCAAAGCCTTCTCTTTTGGCCTGGTTTAGCGCATCCTCGAAAGAACGATTGTCTCTGGACATTTTGGACAATACAAAATTTGAGGTGCCATTCAAAATTCCGAAGATGCTGTTGAATTTGTTGGCAACTAATCCTTCGCGTAACGATTTTATAATCGGTATGCCTGCGCCTACCGAAGCTTCAAAATAAATATTCTTTCCTTTGTCGAAAGCCAAGCCGAACAATTCACTGCCCTCTTGAGCAAGTAATGCCTTATTAGCGGTTACGACGTTTTTGCCCTTTTTTAATGCTTCCATAATGTATTCCTTGGCAGGGTGAATTCCACCCATCAATTCCACCAGGATATCTATCTGGGGGTCATTGATAACTTCAGAGGCATTCTTAGTTAACAGCTGTTTGTCTACGGAAACGTTTCTCTTTGAAACAAGATCCTTGTCGCAGACCTTCTTAACATTAATTTCCACTCCGATTTTCTCTGCTAAAAAGGATTTCCTCTCCCTTAAAATTTTAATCACTCCCGAGCCTACGTTACCGAACCCTATAAGCCCAATGTTTATCTTTTTCATTATTGCCCTTTCTTCATATAATAATCTATTGTTTCATTAATAACTTTTCTATGCCTTTCATCCACAGCCAAAAATATTAACCTGGTATCGTAGATTAAGTTCCTGGTTATCTCGCGCGACTCCTGGACTTTACCGATAATCATTATCGGATGAGGGTCAAACGGCAGCCTGATTTCCAAGGCGAGGTTAGTGCCAGGCTCAAACCTCCTGTTCGTAGTAAGAAGCATGCCTCCTAAGCTTACATTCCTTGTCTGGGTAATATCTGCGTTATCGACCTCATCCAGTATGCGGTAAGATACGATAAAACGTCCAGAAATCCGGGGACACCTTCTTCTTTCAGGTCCATTGTAAGCCATTTATGCCTCCTTTTTTTCAAAAACCTTCTGGTTCAAGCAAGACTTGGTCGGGGAGGTGGGACTTGAACCCACGACCTTTTGAACCCCATTCAAACGCGCTAGCCAAACTGCGCTACTCCCCGAGTTTTAATATCTATAGCTTGTCGGTAAAACATCCCGAGTTTAACTCTCTTACTTCTTAAACGAGGGACAATATTTTACTCTTCCCTTTTCTCTCTCGTCATCAAATCCCTTACTGCCCTAAGAGGGGATTTATTTTTATAAAGAACAAAATACACTTCTTTTGTTATCGGCATGTTTACTTTGTATTTTAAACTTAACAAATAAGCAGATTTGGCTGTAGGTATGCCTTCGGCAATCATCTGCATATGAGATTGAATTTTACCCAAAGTTTTGCCTCTGCCTATCTGGATTCCCACAAATCTGTTGCGGCTATACGGGCTAACACATGTAGTTACCAGGTCTCCTAGGCCGCTTATGCCGCTAAATGTATTTACTTTTGCTCCCATGGCTTGGCCTAAACGGGAAATCTCCGCTAAGCCTCTGGCTAATAAAGCAGCCAAACTATTTGTCCCGAATTTAAGCCCGTCAGAAATTCCACAGGCTATGGCAATAACATTTTTAAGGCTACCTCCCAACTCTACACCGATCACGTCGTCGTTAGTATAAATCCTGAATCTTTCGGTCATAAAAACATTCTGCAGAAGAATTCTTAGCTTTCTATCGTTTGAAGCAATAACCGCTGTAGTAGGTAAACCTCTTGCCACTTCATGGGCAATAGTCGGACCGGATAGAACTCCTAATCTTACATTACCCAGCTCTTCGTGTATTACCGAAGACATTCTCTTAAGGGAATTAGTTTCTATACCCTTGATTACGCTTAAGAACGCTGCATTACGATGGTAATCTGATATTTTAACTCTTTTCAAAACAGTTCGAAGGTGTTGTGAAGGGATTGCCAGGATTATTAATTTTTTATTACTTAGCGCGTGATTCAAATCAGCGGTAATCTCTAAATCCTTGGGTATTTTAATTCCCGGCAAGAATTTTGAATTCATGCGTTTTTTGTTGAGTTGTGCAATATAACCGGGAAATGCTCCCCAAAGGCTTACGCGATAGCCTTTTTGAGAAAGCAATATCCCCAAAGTCGTCCCCCAACCTCCGTCGCCCAAAACAGCAATATCAAACCTCTCCATCTTATTCCTTATTGTTCTTATCAAGAAAATGCACCTTGGGATATATATGCGTCAGATTTTCTTCTTCCCGAGTAATGAACTGTATGCCTATATCATAATCGCCTAAATCCTTAGGCTCGATTCGCACTACTTTGCCAATAATGCCATTTTGATAAATCAAAGCCCTTTTCTCCAACTCTTCGCAGATAATCAACGTTGCCCGGTCAAAAGATAACCATAAAATATCGTCTTTATTAACCTTGTCTTTTATACTACAGAGAAGCCCGGCTTCGCTTACATCGGAGGTGTAACCTTGCAATAGTTTTAAGAGGGTCTCTTTTTTACAAACTTTGTAATCTAGCGGCGTAGAGTAATCCAGCCTGACGAATTTCCTGCGCTCAACACCCGTAAATTCCTGCGTCATTTTGACTGCTCCTGTTTAATTAATACAGATGGATTCTGTTTATTTGTGCGTAATTTGGCAAGGTCCCATGCATAATCATAAAGATGCAAGCCTTTGCTGACGGCAACAATTTCCCCGTCTTCAACGCCAATTTCTTGAGCCATATATTGCTTTACCAATTCCAGGCCCCCTAGATTAGACGGAAAACCGCCCCACAAATCCCAGGAACGAAAGTACAAAATGAAATGTAGTTTTCCGTAACGGACCCTTGTGTCTATGATTCTTAAACACGGCGGATCCACTAATTTAATATCCGAGGGCATGCCGATTTCCATGGTTGCCTGATTCGTACCGAACCCTTTTTCTTTGTACAGCTTGATTACCTCTTCAACCTGATTTACATTTAGGGGCATCTCATGAATCATATCTTTTCCATCGATTTTCTGGCTTATCTTAACCTTTGGATCGACTAGCCTCTCCCCGTAAGTGTAGTCTTCAGTTTGAGTCTTTGTGCCGGTAAGAAGATAGCTCAGATACCCTTGTATGTAATCCATATCCGTGGGAGCAGGTATACTCATGCCTTCAGGGATTATAGGTATAATCTGATGGCTGGGTTTTCTTACTCTAACAGTCACAAAATCAAATTCCAGCCGCTTCTGCCCCTCATAGCTTCCTTTAGTTATGGTATAAACATGCCCCTTATCCAGGATACTAGATAAGCACTGAAACCATGCATCATCTAAATCAAAGGCATCAATAAAAACCGGCTTTAAAAATTCTTCTGGCATATTAACCCTCGGTTTCTCCGGCGGCTTGCGCGAACATCCTGAAATTAGCCATAATTTCGGATGTGGGCAGGTTCTTGGCAATATATCCGGAACAACCCGCCTGTTTAGATTTTTCTATTAAATCTTCATCAAATCCGAATCCTGTAGTCATGATAACAACTGACTTCGGTTTTATTTCTTTTATTTTTTTCAAAGCATCCAGCCCGCTCATGCCGGAAAGTTTAATATCCAAAAGTACGATATCAAAATCCTCCTTCTCAATTATACTTATTGCTTCTTCTCCGCTTGAAGCGACCTGCACAGAATGCTTTTCTTTTAAAAGTAAATCTTTTAATAAATCCCTGACTGATGACTCATCGTCCACAACCAAAACTTTATAAGGCATCCTTTTTTAGGCAAAGGGCAGCTTAATAATAAAAGTGGTGCCCTTACCTACCTGGCTTTCAACATCGATGATACCGTTATGGTTTCTAATGATATTAAAACAAATGGATAACCCGAGGCCAGTACCGTCTTTTTTTGTGGAAAAAAAGGGCATAAACACGTTTTTCAGGTTTTGCTCTGCGATTCCGCAGCCTGTATCGCTTATCTGTACCTGGGCAAATAAATTCTGAAAGTTCTTCGTTTTTATGGTCAACGTCCCTCCGGTTTCTGACATTGACTGGTATGCGTTAATGCACAAATTTACGAAAACTTCCTGAAGCTGATTTACGTCTCCCTTGATGGGAGGAAGATTATTTTGGAATTCTTTATTTATGTAAATCTGGGCGGTTGGCAATTTATGATAAGACAATAACGGCAATACACCCTCTATTATATCGTTTAGGTTTATAGCTTCAAATTTAGGAGGTGTCTTACGTGAAAATTTAAGCAGCTGGTCCACTAATTTCCGGATTCTACTTGCCTGAGAATTAATTACTTCCAGCGTCTGCCTTACCGGATCAGGGATACCTTTTTCATCGAGCATCATCTCAATTCTTCCCGAAATCACAAACAAAGGATTGTTTATTTCATGGGCCATCCCCGCTGCCAATTGCCCGATGGCAGCCATTTTTTCGGATTGAATTATCTGATATTCGAGTTTCTTACGTTCCGTAATATCTTTTGCTATAAAAATATAACCTGCTAACCTGCCCTCGTTATCCAGGAATTTATTTACGGTTAAAATCACAGGGAACGACTGGCTGTCTTTTTTGATTAAATCTATCTCTGTCTCGTATTGGCCGGTGTTTCTGACCTGCTCCAGGATAAAGGGGAGCTTATTGCCGGCATCATCTTTTAAATGCAACAGGTTAACATTCTTAAAAATAATTTCGTTCTTCTGCCATCCGAACATTATTTCTGAACCCATGCCAAAATACGTAATATTACCATCGAGATTTGCCACGTATAATGCGTATTCCTTGATACTGGTAAAAATATTTTTGAGAGTTTCATCTATCTTTTTTAGGGAGGCTTCTCTCTCAATGGACTCGGTTATGTCGTTACCTACCAACAAAATCCCTTCAAGGTCTTTAGCTTGGGTCAATACGGGAGTTATACTCCAGGAAATTAATCGCTCGAGTTTGTCCTGATCCGTAAATATTCCTTCAAAATTATTGGGCCTTTTATAGGCTATGGAATCGTCCATTATCGCCTTGAACATCTGATGCTTTACGGGGGAATTATTATCGCCGTATAAAACATGAA
Source organism: Candidatus Omnitrophota bacterium (assembly GCA_963805065.1). GTDB lineage: Bacteria > Omnitrophota > Gorgyraeia > Gygaellales > Profunditerraquicolaceae > CAWDSS01. The sequence goes on from CAWDSS010000012.1 coordinate 112,065, forward strand.
GCCAATTCTTGCCCATAAGCTCATTCTTACTTTTTCGGGAGAGGGTTTCTACCTTTTTATTACACATAAGCACGTTACCTGAAACGTCTGAATAGATAACAAACACATTGGCTTCATCAATTACACGATTTACAAAATCAGGTGTTCTATTGGAAAAATCCATTTTTCCTCCCTAACTTGGTTCTATCTGGAGCGAGCGATCGGAAATCGCTTAAAAGCGGGCAACGGGACTCGAACCCGTGTAGGTAGCTTGTCCCGCTGTATCATTTTAGTTCGCCAGCGGGATCCCGCCATCCATATTAAAACTCCTCAGAGCGAGCGATCGGAATCGAACCGACATATATAGCTTGGAAGGCTATTGTTCTACCATTGAACTACGCTCGCAACAAACTCTTGCTAAAGGCGGGAGAAGGCTATTGTTCTGCCATTGAACTACACCCACGCTACCTAGCGCGCTGCCTGCGCAATACCAATCTGCGTCGGGCGCTGCAAATTCCATTTACCCCTTGTCGGGGCGTTTAACGTTCGCTCTAGTGCCATTAAAATTTTCCTTGTCGGAAAATTTTAATGGGCAGGAGAGGATTCGAACCTCTGAAGCACAGGTGCAGCAGATTTACAGTCTGCCCCCTTTGGCCACTTGGGTACCTGCCCTATGTCAAACTTAAAATGTAAAAGCAAAAAGGTAAAAGTTCAAGTTAAAATTAAAAAGTTTTCACTTTTTACTTATACTTTTTACTTTTGGCTTTTTACTTTTAACTTTTAAAAAGCTGGCGAAAGGAATCGAACCTTCAACCCTCGGTTTACAAAACCGATGCGCTGCCGTTGCGCCACGCCAGCAAGTTTAACTACACCTCTTAATCGCCTCTGGAATTTTAGCAATAATATCCGAGGCAATCAAGGAAATTTGCGACTTTTGCTTTGCGGCTAAATCTCCTGCCAAACCGTGCAGATATACGCCATATTTTGCCGCATCAAACGCGCTTAAACCTTGACTCAAAAAAGCGCTGATAATCCCTGTCAGCACATCACCGCTTCCTGCTGTAGCCATACCCGGATTACCGGTTTTATTTATATATAAATTCCCTTTATAATCTGCAACTACTGTATTATGCCCTTTTAAAACTAAAATTATTTTGTGTCTGCGAGAAAAATTCCTGGCAATCTTTATTCTATCATTCTGAACTTTATTTACGGAAATGCCTGTAAGCCGGGCCATTTCTCCGGGATGTGGAGTTAATATGGCTTCCTTGTTTTCAGTTTTTGGTTCTCGTAAAATATTTAGGTGTCCTGCCAACGCATTTAAACCATCGGCATCAATAACCAAAGGCTTATCTATTGCCTTTATTAACTTGCGCACTAAAGATTGGGTTGACTTTTGCCTTCCTAATCCCGGCCCTAATACAAATACATCTACATTCTTCGCGAAGTCTTTTATTTTTTTAAATCCCGCAAGGCTTGAGTTTCCTTCTCTTGTTTCAGGAAGAGGCAATAACATTACTTCCTTTAATTTAATTTTTACAAAGGCTTGTGCCACAATTTTGGGAACCCCTAAAGTCAATAGGCCCGCGCCTGAGCGCATAGCTGCCTGCGTACTTAGAAGAGCTGCCCCGGAATATCTCAAAGAACCGGCTAAAATAAAAATATGCCCGAAATCGCCTTTATTTGCATCAAGGTTTCTGCGTAATAATTGCATTGGCAACTGCATAATTTTTTACATGTGAAATAGAAATCAAAACTGCAATCCGCTTGTCCTTATTGCTCCTGATACTGCAGAAGGGCTTTCCTTCCTTGTCATTTAGAATCTGTACTTCTTTCCAATTTAATTTCGAATCACCCAATGCCTTGAATACCGCCTCTTTGGCGGCGAACCTTCCGGCCAAGTGTTGATAAGGGCTGCCTCTTGTCTTGGCATTATCCAATTCTTCTTTTGTAAAAATCCGCGCTAGAAACGAATCTCCCCATTTTTCTACAGCCTTACGCAAACGGCTCACTTCAGTGATATCCACTCCTGTACCGATTATCTTAACGCCCATTTATCAAACTCTTCATTTCGCAAACCGCGCGCTCTAAGCCTACCAGTGCCGCGCGGCAAACTATGGAATAACCGATATTCAATTCCTCAATTGCCGGAATCCCGGCAATTCTTTCTACGTTATAATAATTCAATCCATGGCCGGCAAAAACCTTAAATCCTCTTTTTTTAGCGTAATTGGCTGCTAACTGTAGTTGTTTAAAATATTTATCTTCCTCTCTTTCGTTAGCCGCGTCAGCGTAGCGCCCCGTATGCAACTCTAACATTTTAACGCCTATTTTTCTTGAAGCATCTATTTGTTTTTTGTCAGGATCAATGAATAAACTTACATCTATTTTGTTGTCCTTTAGTCTATCCAGGACTTTTTTTATTCTTTTAAAATTTGCTATTACGTCTAAACCGCCTTCTGTGGTTATTTCCTGCCTTTTTTCCGGGACAAGAGTCGCCTGATCTGGCTTGACCTTGCAGGCAATATCAATGATACCTTGCGCAATAGACATCTCTAAATTTAACTTTTTTTTAACAATTTTTTTCAGGATATATAAATCAGTATCCTGGATATGCCTGCGGTCTTCGCGTAAATGCACTACAATACTATCTGCTCCTGCTGCTTGGCAAATTAAAGCGGCAAACACCGGTTCAGGATCAATACCCTGCCTTATTTCTCTTATGGTCGCTATGTGATCAATGTTAACGCCAAGCTTAGGAATCATCAGTAGTTGAACCTGCTTATTTCGCCCCTGACATAGAACCAGGTAGCTACCGCTAAAATAAGCGAAATGAGTTTAAGCCAGGGATGATGCGAAAACGCATGCTTAATTCTATAGCTAAGCGTAACTTTTTGTTTAGTCATTTTCTTTCTTGCGCTTTAAAAAATCTTTAGCCCTCATGAGTAGTTCCTCGCGGCCAAGGTCTTTATATAATTTTCCCCGGTAGACCAGAGAAATATCCCTTCTTTCCTCTGAAACTATAATAATCAAGGCGTCTGTCTCTTCGCTTAACCCTAATGCCGCACGATGCCTGGTACCGAATATACGGCTTAAATCCTGATTTTGAGTAAGAGGGAATAAACAACCCGCAGCCAAAATCCTGCCGTTTTGTATAATTAAACCTCCGTCATGTAAAGGATTATTAGGCGTAAAAATTGCTTCTATTAAATCAGCTGAAACCCGGCTGTCGATAGTGTCTCCGCTTTCCAGGTATGCTGACAAAGGATCATTTTTTTCTATGGCAATAAGCGCGCCGAGTTTCTCTTTTGATAAATTTTCTGCTGCCTCGATGATTTCCAAAAGCATGCGGTCCAGCTCCTCTTCGCGTAAAGTAGCGCCAAATAAATGGCGTTGGCCCAGCCTTGCCAAGCCCTGCCTTATTTCCGGATGAAAAATAATTAAAATCGCAATAATAGAAATTCCGAATAGTTTATTAAGCAGCCAATCCAGGACCTGGAAACTCAATTTCTCAAACACCAAAAACGCTACCAATAAAATTATTATTCCGCGCAAAACATGTATTGCGCGCGTGCCTTCAAAAAAGAGCATTATATGGTAAATCACAAACCAGAGTGTCGCTATCTCGAATAAAGGCTTCCATAAATAGAGGATATTTGTCAAGTTCATGAGTTATTCACCGCCTCAAAAATTTTCAACGCCTGTTTTACTTCCCTGACATCGTGCACCCTTACAATTTTAGCGCCGTTTTTTACAGCTAAAACACAAGCACTTATACTCCCGCTGAGTCTTTCTCCTACGGATGCATTAAGAATTTTACCGATAAAAGATTTTCTTGAAGGGCCGACCAATATGGGCTTGCCTAAAATCTTAAACTCCTGCAGGCGGTTCAATATTTCCAAATTATGAGCGCAGGTCTTACTAAAACCAATTCCGGGGTCAATAATAATTTTATCTTCGCCAATCCCTGCGCCTTTGGCTTTATTTATAGATGACTGTAAGTATTGCGTTATCTCCTGTGTCAATGAAGCGTATTGCACGTTCTTCTGCATATCTTGTGGTTTACCCCTCATATGCATAATTACAACTCCTGCTTTATTCTTGGCAATTAAATCTGCCATTTTTTTGTCTCTTAATCCGGAAATATCATTTACTAAACAAGCTCCGTTATCAAGTGCCTGCTTTGCAACCTGTGCTTTATAAGTATCCACTGAAATCGGCACATCGAACTTTTTCCTTACAGCTTTTATAACGGGGATAATCCTGTTTAATTCTTCTTGTAGGGATACTGGCTTTGCTCCAGGCCGTGATGATTCACCCCCGATATCGATGATATCCGCTCCATCCCGGATAATCTTTTCCACAAAACTCAATACTTTTGCATTTTGGGTTTTGACTTTTGCGTTAACGTAAAGCCCATCCCCGCTGAATGAATCCGGCGTAATGTTGACAATACCCATTATATGCGGGCGCTTACCAAGGTTAAGTTTGTATTTTCCCAGGTGAAGAGTAAATTTATCGCGTTGAAAATTTTTTAGAGTATCCGCAAGGTCATAAGCTATCTTTGCCAGGCCAAAAGGCTGTTTATTCAATTTATGGTTCAGCCTGATTAATTGGGAAAGGTTGCCCATTAAAAGACAATCGGTCAATTTTGCTTTGCCTGTTAAGGCGCCGCGGCTGACCGCAACATCTCCTCCCAGAGAAAGCATTTCCTGTTTAAGTATATTTGCCGCGATATTGGAAACAGAATTCATGCGCACCAGATACGTTACGGCCTTAGGAAGCATAATCTTAATGCCATAGGGATCCACTCCGATATTCGACATTGTCCGTTTTATATCGTTGGGGTGATATATTTGTAGTATCTGCATAGATTATTTCAGGCGAGATCTTTCTTTTCTATACCAAGAAGCCTTTTCACCTCTTCTCCATCTAAGACTTCTTTTTCTAACAAAGCTCCAGACAAAATCTTTAGCTTATCCAGGTTTTGCGAAAGCAGCGTCCTTGCTTTAGAATATGCCTCATCGACTATGTTTTTTACTTCTTCATCGATTAAGTTGGCTGTACCGTCGCTGTAGTTTTTTTCTTCCATGATATCCCGACCGAGGAAAATAAGGCCTTCACGCCTGCCTAAAGTGATATTGCCTAACTTTTTGGACATACCAAACTGCATTACCATGCGCCTTGCCATTTGGGTTGCCTGCTCTAAATCATTCTGGGCGCCGGTAGTAACCTCGCTTAAGTTAATTTCTTCCGAGGCCCTGCCTCCCAACATCATGGCGATTTCTGAAATCAGCTCTGTCCTTGTCCAGTAATGCCTGTCTTCAAGGGGTGGTGTAAATGTGTATCCGCCGGCAAGCCCCCTTGGGATTATAGAAACTTTTTTTACGGGGTTAACTTCCGCCAAAAGCAAAGACATTAACGCATGGCCTGATTCATGCAGAGAAGTAATTTCCTTTTCTTTCTTAGACATAATATGGCTTTTCTTTTCCGGGCCCATAAGTACCCTTTCAACTGATTTTTCAAAATCCACCATTTCTACAAAATCTTTATTGTACCTGGCTGCCAGGAGTGCCGCTTCATTACAAAGATTAGCCAGGTCTGCTCCGGAAAAACCCGGGGTCTGGCTGGCAATGGATTTTAAATTTACATTAGGAGAAAGTTTGATTTTTCGCGTGTGGACTTTAAGAATTTCTTCTCTACCCCTGATATCGGGAAAATTCACCACAATATGCCGGTCAAACCTTCCCGGCCGTAAAAGCGCAGGATCCAGCGTATCCGGCCTGTTAGTCGCTGCAATTAAAATTAAGCCTTGCGCAGTATCAAAGCCATCCATCTCGACTAACAAGGCATTTAACGTCTGTTCACGCTCATCATGCCCGCCGCCTATACCGGAAAAACGCAAACGCCCGACCGCATCTATCTCGTCAATAAAGATTATAGCGCCTTTACCGGATACTTTTGCCGCGCGCCTGCCCTGTTCAAACAGGTCGCGCACACGGCTTGCGCCTACGCCGACAAACATTTCTACAAAATCCGAACCTGAAATACTAAAGAAAGGAACCCCTGCTTCACCGGCAACTGCCCTGGCAATCAAAGTCTTTCCGCAACCCGGAGGCCCAACCAATAAAACTCCCTTAGGAATTTTACCACCCAGCCTCTGAAATTTCTTGGGATCCCGCAAAAATTCAATGACCTCTTTGAGTTCCTCTTTTGCCTCATCAACGCCCGCGACATCATTAAAAGTCGCTCTCTCGGTATCCGTCTGTATCTTTGGCCGTACTTTACCAAAACTCATAATTCTTGAGCCTAACTGTTCTCCCCGGGCAGCCATCATCCACCAGAATAATATTATGAGTAAAATCGGCACAAAGTTAACCAGCACAGATGTCCAAAAGGTACGCGGCGGCTGGACATCAAAAATCTTAAGATTCTGGCGCAGCAAATTCAGCATTTCCGTATCATTCTCGGGAATATTTAGGAAAAACTTGGAATTATCCGTGAACTCTCCCTGTATGCGGGAATCGGTTTGCGTAGCTGACTTAATTTTTTCAGGATGGGTTTTTAAGGTATTATAAAAATCGCTGTAAGTAATTTCCTTGGGTACGCCGGTAATAGAAGTGCTAAGGGCATTAATAATTAAGAAAAAAATTATGATAGCAAAAATCCAGCCAAAGGGGAACCGCTTGCTTAGGTTGTTCTTTTTGAATCTTGAGTTTTTGGAGTTTGACATTTTTTCTTATCCTTTTTTTAGAGATTTTATATTATATACTTAACTATATGTAAAATCAAGTATTTATTATGGTTTTTTATCTGATTTTAAGCCCTGCGGTAGACTGAGAGCGTTCTTTTCTTCTTCTTGACTGAAACGCCCTTAGGAAGGTCAACTATGGAGTTAAAAGGACGGTTGAACAGCAAATCCTCTATTTCCTGAATATGCTTGAAGGTGATTCTGCGCATATCTCCTTGTAGCCGCGCAATATACAAACGTAATACCAACCTCTGCATTGAAGGATGCAGACGAACAAATTTATCGATATTGATTCTGCGGCCTAATTTTCTCAAAAGCTTTTGGGCTTGCCGATTCAAGTATTCATAATCGAACCCTACGTGTTCAGCCATGTTACTCAAGATTTCTTTGATATTTTTATTATATTTCTTTTCAAGCAACGGCAATAAATCATGCCTGATTTTATTCCTGAAATATAGGTTTTGAAGGTTAGTTTTATCTATCATAAATTTGATTTTTCTTCTTCTAAGGAAATATTCTATATCTTTTCTTTTGGTTTCTATTAATGGCCTTATCACTATGAAACCGTTAATATTACGCTTGGGCAAAATGCCTGCCAAGCCATACAGGCCTGTGCCTCTCAATAAACGCATTAAGACTGTTTCAGCCTGATCATCAAGATTGTGTCCGAGGGCAATTTTGTCAGCTTTTATATTTTTAGCGGCCTGGAACAGGAACCTAAACCTGGCATTCCTGGCACTTTCTTCAAGCGAACCAGCCGCGCTTATTTTTTTTACATCTATCTGCTTAACAATAACCGGCAATTTAAGTCGTGAAGCCAAAGCCTCAACAAATTTTCTGTCTTTACCGGAATCAGGGCGCAACATATGGTCTAAATGCGCCACGGAAAGTTTCAGCTTAAATTCCTTACTAATGCTGTTAAGCAAATATAAAAGGGCGACTGAATCAGGCCCGCCTGAAACACCGACCAGAATCCTATCTTGTTCTTTTAAAAGCTTGTATCTTTTTATTGTATGCCTTGCTTTTAGTAAAAATTTCATTTTCTAGATTACTTTGCGTCTTGCCACCAGATTTTTAGCAAATCCGGGAAATGCTGCTGGTTGATAAATCGGAAAATTATATTCCTCTCCTTGTCTTTCATGGAAATTATGTTAAAGCCGTAAAGGACTCCTTCGGGCAGGGACTTTTTCCAGGCAATCTTTACTTTGGCAGTGAAGCTGTCGTTATTGGGGAAAACCAGGGTTAATTTTGGCTCTTTTAGGCCGGGTAATTCTTTAGTCAGGTAAACGTGGAAACCTTTAAAATTTATATTTTTAATAACGCAGGGGAAATTTTTAATTACATTGTTATATCTTAGCCGGATCTTTGCAGTACAATTTATCTCCCATCTCTTTAGGCTACGTTGTTCTTTATCCGCTAACATTATTTTATTAATTCAACGCTTTTAGCCTCCAGAACATCAGGTGCTTGCGGATCGTAATAATACTCCACCACTACTTGATCGTCCTGCATAATGTCGGTAGAGGAAACCACAACGTTGGCAGTCGAATCCGTATAAGAATCATAACTACGTTTAAAGAATTTTGTTCTTTCGGTAATAGTAAAGGTGCGTTTCGTATTTTCTTTGTCTTTTTGTACGGTAATCTTTGAATTAACTAGGCTGATTTCACTGACCTTGCCTTTAAAATACATTATAGAAACATCAATATCATTATTATTTACATATTGGCAAAAGCTGGATGAATTCTTGAGAAAAAGAGCAGCTAAAGCTAAAACAAGTATTATGCTAAATCTTCTCATCTTGCCCTCCTCGAACTGCTTGTGGCGCCCCCTGCTGATTTGCTCGTTTCACTCGCAAATCAAAACGCTGGGGGCTGCCATTCAACTATGGTATAGCTTTGGTGGCGGCGACTGGCCCTACTTCGCCCTTTAATAGATTAGTTAGAGCTCTGATGGGCTTCGTAGGACTGCGTCGCATGGGCAATTTTGCCTGCTATTTAAGCTAGTGGCAAAATTGGTGGCGGCGACTGGATTTCAAGCCGCCATGTTTTTACTTCAGGCGGCGAAGTCCCGCCTTCTATTACTTGTTTGGCGGGAAAACCATTCAACATTATTCGATACGCCACTTGTTATTTAAAATCTGGTGGCGGAGAGTGGATTTAAACCACCGACCAAGCGGGTATGAGCCGCGTGCTCTATCAGGCTGAGCTACTCCGCCGAATGATTATCCCTTGAGAACTTCCTTCACCTTTTCCAGCAACTCTTTAAGAGAAGACATCTTACTAATATAATCACAAGCGCCTACGGCGCTACAACGATCAATTACGCTTTTTGACTCTAAGTCTTTGCCGGTTAGCAGCAACACGGGTATGTTTCTTGTCTTTGCTTCTTTTTTAAGGCTCTCGCAGGTAAGATAACCGTCAATCTTAGGCATAGCAATATCTAATAATATAAGATCAGGTTGGTTAGTTTTGGCGATAAGCAAAGCTTCATAGCCGTCTTGCGCAGTCATGACCGAATAATGATTCTGGGCTAACCTCTCCTTAATCAATTCCCTGATTTCTTTTTCATCGTCCACAACTAATATTTTCTTCATTTTTCCTCCCTACCTGAAAATTTTTCTTATAAAGAGTATATACCCAACTGCCAGGGAATTCAAGGATGTAAGTAAAACTACTGCCGCGGCAATATCTTTCACTAATCTTATCCTGGTATGATACTTTGTAGTCAGCATGTTCATCAGCATCTCAATAGAGGTATTAAAAACCTCCGCCATAAAAACAAGCGTTATGGTGATACATAAAATAACCAGCTCCATGCCTTTTAATTGAAGCTTGATTCCCAAAAGAAACGCCGCGATTCCCAGCATAAAAATCAGGCGCATGTTCCTATGGTATAAAAATAGGTAAAAAATTCCGGTAGTTGCTATTTTAAAACTTTCCATAAGGCCGTGAAATTTAAAGATGTGCCTGAAAACTTTTGGCCTAGCCATATCACCTCTTTCTGTAAGCTTCCAGATACGAATCGCAGTAAATCTGTTTATTCAAAATTAATTCTGCGGTAATTGCCGCATCCATCAATTCTTTATCTTTCGGGTCTAAAATGGCTGCATCCAGGCCGCTCGATACACCCATGGTTAAAAATGTCCGGTTAATCAGGCTTCGGTCGCTTGACCCTTGAGAAACATTGCTTAACCCGACGATAGTCTTAGGCGCAGGTTCTGAAATAATTTTAAATTCGCGTATAGATTCCAGAATATCTTTCATCTGTGACTGTGCAACATTCACCGGCAAAACTATGGGGTCAAGATAAAGATCTTCAATGGGAAAACCCTGGTCAGAGCAATAAGCCAGTATAGTAGCAGCAAGTTCCATACGCTGCTCTTTATTCTGAGGTATTCCTTTTGAGCTTATTGTTAGGCCGATGAGCGAGGCATTGTATTCTTTAGCCAAAGGCACCAGGATATCCAATTTTGCCTGGTCCGCAGTAGTTGAATTTATAATTACTTTATTTTTTATTACCTTTAACCCTGATTCAATGACCTTGGGCTTACTGGAATCTAGCGACAGCGGTTTGTCAGTTACTTCCTGTATTACCTTGACTAACCATTGAATATCGGAAATTGGGTCGCTTGAAGCCGGGCCGCAATTTATATCCAGGGCATCTGCGCCGCTTTCGATTTGTTCAAGCGCGCACTTCTGCACTACGGCTTTATCCTTTTCTTTAATTGCCTTGCCGATATTTTGATACATTCCGTTAATCAACTCACCGATTATAAACATGTTAGAATATCCTCACTTAAAACTAAGGCTTTGTTATTAAATTGTCTATATGAAGAAAAGGGGACGTTTCTATTTTTCTTCTGATTAGTGAAGAAAAGGGGACGTTTCTATTTTTCTTCTGATTAGGGAACGTTAAAAATAGAAACGTCCCCTTTTCTTTGGGTTTTGTCATTTGTCATTAAGCTATCTATGTACATATTTATCTTTTCAACTGCTTTCGGATGGCGCATAACCAATAAATCCGCACCTGCCTGAATCAAAGCAGTAGCAGTAATGATTTCCCAGCTGATTCCTCTTTCTAATTCCGGACCCCAATCGGGAAACTCTTGTATAGGAGCTTTTGCTTCTTTTGCCCTCCAGGTTTCCTGGCCAACCAGGCAAATAAAGGGGCTGGCAACAGTTTTATCTCCTGATAAAGCTGCTAGGCGAGCACGCTCCATAATCGAATAGGCATATTCCAGGCCATAACCCAAAGCGCCTATTGTCGGATTAATCACGATCCTTTCCAAAGGCAACCCCATATCGGAAATCAAAATGTTTAATTGTTTGGCAATATTTATATCAATGGGCGATTCGGCAATAATACCGTGCCCGTCGGCCAAGACCGCCGCAACCAGGGTCTTGTAATTATCCTGCACAGCGCTGCCGATTAGGCAACATTCTCCCTTAGCAGCTTCGCAGCATGCAGGTAAAACCAAATTATCTTTGGCATCGTCTCCCGATCCCAAAATAATCAGCGGCACATCGACCTTTTTCAATAATTGCTCTACCAGTTTTGCTTCTTCTTCGGGCTCCTTATCGCCAAAATCCGGATGGCTGCCTTGTAATTTTAAGCATAAAATTTGCGCCTTATGTTCCTTAACGCAATTTTCTGCCCAGGCAAGCGGATCTTCCAATAGATTTCCAAAAGGTTTCTTTAATTCAGAAGGCCAATCAGTAGGTTCTGTGTCCCAAATTTCAAATGCCACCTGAGGCTTATTCGGGACTGCTCCCTCCTGAAATAAAAATGGCAGAGTTTGCTCACCCCCGGTTTTAACCACATGGGCGCGGCTTCCTCCATCCTGCTTTGTCGCTCCCACTGTCACTACTGATATCTGTCCGGACCATTTTTCCGTCATTAATTGCATATTTTTTCTCCTAATTTTCGCAGGGATCCTAAACTTGGCGCGCTATCTTCCAGGGCCATTAATGAGCTGCCATTAAGCGATATCTTTTCTATCCCTTTGTCTTGCGGAACAAACCCTATATATTCAAGCTTGAGATTTTTAATTTTCTCTTCATCAATTTCCTTATCATAACGGTTTATAACCAGGTATATTTTTTGGGTGTTGATATTTAATTCTTTTATCAAATCTGCAATTCTTTGGGCTGCTTTTAGCCCCACAACCGAGGCATCAGAAACCACTACAAAGGCATCTGCCTTTCTGGTTGTCCTTCGGGAAAGATGCTCCAACCCTGCCTCATTGTCGATGATTATGTACTTGTATTCCTGAATAAGGCGGGACATTACATTCCTTAAAACATTATTCACATAACAATAGCATCCCGGGCCTTCGGGCCTACCCATAGTCAAACAATCAACACCTTCTCCTTCCTGAACCAAAGTCTGTACCTGATATTCCAAGAACCTGTCTTTAGACATACTGGTAGGGACTTTTTCAGGGTGCGCTGAAATATCATCTAGAATCTCACCTATAGTTTGCTTTGGGCTAATCCCGATTGACTCTGCTAAATTACTATTGGGATCAGCATCAATTGCTAAAATAGAGCCTGATTGTTTGCTTTTAAGTATTTTAACTAACAAAGCGGCGATTGTAGTCTTGCCTGTTCCGCCCTTACCAGCCATCGCAATTACATATCCCATAAGTTTTGTGTAACGTTTAATGTTTAATGTGTAATGAGGGAAACTTCCCCAAATCCGTGTGCGGAAAAAACAATGCTGCCATATATTCATCCATGTATACGTTTTCTACTGATAGTTCATAATATGTAATTTTACGGGAGATTTCATCTGCCTTTTCAATCGCATCATAAGATAAAAGCATTTGCCGCGCTCCTGCCAAGGAACTATTGCCTACAAACAAAAACTTACTTCTCTTTAAATCAGGAAGCAGGCCAATAGCTACTGCATTATCCACATTAACGTAAGTTCCAAAACCTCCGGCGATAAATACCTTTTTTATCTCTGAGAAATCAAGGTTCATGTGCCTGGCTAATGTAGATACGGCAGAATAAATTGCAGCTTTGGCACGCTTTAAGTTTTCAATATCCGGCTCGGTGATTACTATATCGCGGCTGGAATCAGCTTCCTTTTTAAATACCAGCACAAATTCTTTGCCGAATTCACCCTCTCGTATTCTATCGCGGTGCTGTGCTTTTATTTTTCCGCTTTTATCAATAATGCCTGCAGATAACATTGCAGAAATTATGTCTATGTACCCTGAGCCACAAATTCCTCTGGGTAATACATCCTCAATTGTAGAGTAATTGACGCTAAAGTCTTTAGGGCTAATGCTTACTTTTTGAATTGCACCGTGGCTGGCGCGCATGCCGCAGCTGACGCCGCTACCCTCAAATGCCGGGCCGGCAGAAGCAGCGCAGGCGATTAAGAAATCTTTGTTCCCTAAGACAATTTCGCCGTTTGTGCCTATATCAATCAAAAGGCTTAAGTCATTTTCTTTGTATAGCCCGCATGATAAAACTCCTGACGTTGTATCTCCTCCTACATAGCTGGAAACCCCCGGCACACAAGACAAAAGCCCTCGCGTATTTATCTTAATTCCTGCTTCAGCTGCGCGCACAGTAGGGACAAAATTTGCCGTCGGGACATAAGGCTCCCGCCTGATAAAAGTAGGATCGACTCTAAGTAAAAGATGAATCATCGTAGTATTGCCGGCGCAGAGAACGCAATTCACGTCATTAAGGTCTATGTTGTGCTCTTTGGTTAATTCATGAATCATCTGGTTCATGCTGTCGATAACTGCATGGTGCAATTTTTCCAGGCCTTCTTCTTTTTGCGCATAAATTATACGGCTGATTACATCGCTTCCGAAACTTGCCTGCGTATTATAGGTTGCCCTTGTGCCTAAGACCTTTTTATTATTCAAGTCTACGAGCTGTCCTGAAATGGTAGTCGTGCCGATATCAAAACACACGCCGAAATTATTTTGCGTAGTATCTCCTGGTTCGATTAGTACAATTTCAGCTGTGCCGTTTCTTTTGCCTAATGTAACAGTTACTTTCCAATCCGATAAACGCAGCAATTCTCCTAGGCGGCGAATATTGGTAAGCCCTGTCTGCATAATGGGAATATCCTGATTGATTCTAATCTGCCTGTATAGCCTTTCTAAATCGCTAACCTTGTCTTTGAGCGTAGGTGGCGGTAATTCCAGGTAAATTTTAGTGGCTAAAGGAGAGTGTATAAAAACTTCTTTGCTTGCCGTTGATTCTTTTGCCTCTATTTCTTCCGAGTCGGAATATAGCCCTTTTAGCCTAAGCTCTAAATCCTGTTGCGACAATTTATCAAAATCCAGCCGGGATTCGGGAAGGACTTCAATTTCCAGGTCGCTTTGCACTGTAGTCAGGCAGGAAAGATGAATCCCCTGCCTTCTTTCCTCTAGATTTAACCTGCCTGTGGGCTGTGAAGAAACCTCTCCCTTTTTTACAATTACTTTACAACGGCCGCAAACACCGTCGCCGCCGCAACTGGAGTTAATATAAACACCCGCAGAAATGGCAGCAGAAAGTATGGACTTGCCTTTCTCTACTTCTATTGTCTTATTATCCGGATAAAAAGTTACCTTAAATTTTTCCATCTCTCACAAATTTTTTAAAAATGACGGTATCCCAGCTGCTTCTTTCGGGCCAACGATTATCTGCCAGCCGGATTTTTCTTCCAGGTCTCCGCTCATTACCGCAACATAGCCGGGAATAATCAGCCTTGTATGCGAAACTTGTTCTTTTACCTGGAATTTATTAATTGTATCTGCTATTTTATCAGGCGTAAATTTCTCGGCAGCCCAGGCAGTCAAGACTGACATTCCTTCGGTATCAACGCTTAAGATGTAAGACGGGATCTTACTGGCTTCTACTTCTCCCAGTACTGTATAATAACTGAGCGAAAAATTTGTCGTCACAAGCACTGGAGATTTTTCATTCGCCTGACCCACAGGATAAAGCTTCGGCTCAATTTGCAATGGCTTTTGAGGATCAGTATAAATATTCTGCCTCAAGGTTAAAAGAGACAATGCCTGCCATGATTCAATACTTTTAATTAAAACAATGCCGCAATATTTTGCAATATAGGTGGCTGCTTCCATTGCTTCTTCATAAGGATCATTTCTATCAACTATCGCCATGAAAGGGTAACCTAAGTTTCTATTTGATTTTTTAAGCGCCTGGCGCCTGCTTTGAGTTAAATCCCAAATTTTATCAGAGATGGATTTCTTTCCTGTATCCAGCACCAAGTCAGCCGCTCCCAACTTGCTTAATTCAGCTGCCAGATTAGAAACCTCTTCTAAATCCGCTCCCGAAACAACCAGGGGGACTTTAAATTGTTGCGCCAATTTAGAAAATTGCGTAATATTGTCTTTTGTTGCGCAATATACTAATGGTTTTTTTGCAGACGTTATTTCCAAGGCTGCCTTTATTGCTGTTAAATCCTCACTCATTAGTACCAATGCAAAAGGAGTATTAGCCAAAATGAGTTTTACCGCTTCCTGAAACCGCTTTGCGTCTTTAGTTTGCTTCACGGCAACCAGGCTTACTTCGATCTTCTGGCCCACGCGCTCGAATTTAAGCTTATTTATGTTTTCTAATTTTTGTTTAATCTCAGAGTCGGATAGCTTATCTTCAATAATAAAGCCGATACCGCAGGGACGGAAGAATTTTTCTTCGTGGCGAAACATTACTGTTTCATTGCCTATTTCTAATTTATTCTCACCCTCTCCTATGGTAATTAACTTAATCGGGGGAAGACTGGATGCTTCAAGGACCTCTCTAACTTCATCGCTTATATGGGGGCATTTATCAATACTTACCTGCTTTTTAGCCAATGCCATGGCAAACGCGAGGCACGTAGGAAACCCGCATTCACGGCAATTAGTTTTCTTTAAGAGTTTATAGATATCCAAACCTGAAAGCGCCATCTTCTCTCCTCTTAGTTGTAAATTGTAAGATTAAAAATTGTTATTGGATTTACCTTAAACAGTTCTTTTGCAAACTCTTCTGAATCTTTATGCCCCTTAAGGCAATGCAACCTTTCTAATAAGTTCTCTTTTAATTCTAATTCCAGCGACCTTCCGGTTAGCTTATTATGGAATTGTATGCGCATTAGTGAACCGTCGAATTTATTAATGTTACCCTTACCGTAAGTAGCGCCCGTAGAAAGCTGCAGCCCGTCGATAATGCAGGATTTAGGTTTCCTATTTGCCCCCCAAACCTTTACTTCCAAACCGAAATATTTTTTAGTTTTTAGTTTACTAAGGGCTAATGACCCTGCCAGGATTCCCAGCACTAAATACGGGCCTAAATGCCCGTGAAAATCTACAGCCCTATTTAACAAGTTAGATTTTTTGTTTTTTGCATTGTACTTTTGACTTTTTGCTTTTAACTTTTGCATTTTATCTATTTATCAAACTTGCCAAATAGCCTGCGCCAAAACCATTATCAATATTTACTACGGCTACTCCCGGAGAGCAACTGTTAAGCATGGTTAATAAAGCGGATAATCCGCCGAAATTTGCTCCATACCCGCAGCTGGAAGGCACAGCTACAACAGGACACTTAACCAAACCGCTGACTATACTGGCTAAGGCACCTTCCATACCGGCAACAACAACAATTACCTGAGCTTTTTTTATTACTTCTTCACTGTGTATTAAACGGTGCACCCCGGCTACACCCACATCATAAAGCTTTATCACTTTATTACCCATAACTTGCGAGGTAACTGCAGCCTCTTCAGCTACCGGCAAGTCAGAAGTGCCTGCGCAAATTACAACAATCAGGCCTTTTTTTACAATACGAGTATTTCGCGAAACAAAACCCAATTTTGCCAGTGAATTATATTTTAAGCGCGGGATAGACTTCTTAAGGTAAGAAAATATTTGCTTGTCTAACCTAGTAAGTAATAAGTCCTGTTTATTCCTGATTAATTCCCGGGAAATTTTCTTAAGATGAGCCTTTGTTTTTCCCGGGCAGTATATTACTTCTGCAAAGCCTCTTCTCTTCTGCCTATCTATATCAACCTTGGCAAAACCAAGGTCACAAAATCCTTGCTTTTTAGACATTATTTCATTAACTATAATTACTAATGTCCGAATGTCTAATAAAGGGGACGTTTCTATTTTTAACGTTTCCTAATCAGAAGAAAAATAGAAACGTCCCCTTTATTTTAGAATTAAACATTAGGATTTAGTCATTAGGATTTATTACGGAATTAGTATCCCTGAAAAATAATAACAACCAGCAAAGCAATAATCAAGACAGCCAGGATATAAAAATCATTAAAATAGAAGAAATCGCTAATCCTGTCCCTGAAGGTATATTTTTGCGCAACATAACTCTTTATCAGAATACCCTTATTTGACTTCTGAAACTCCTGCAGCTGCTCTTTCCTGAACCTAAGGTACACACCGCCAATTTTATAAGCGGGTATAGCCCCGCTTTCTGCCAAATTAACCACTTCTTTTTCAGAAATACCAAATAACAAAGAAACATCCCTTACGGTTAAAAGCTTCTCTTCGCTCATAGTTTAGATTATATAAATTTTATCCGTTTTTAAAATATAGCTCAAATTTTTATTTTACCGGAGGCAACCCATGAATCTATAGCCTTTCTTTCAAACCTCCACTCATTCCCTTCTTTGACTCCCGGAACTTTCCCGGAGTTAGCCCATTCCATAATAGAATTTGAATCCACTTCCAGGTACCTGGCGAGTTCCTGGGCATTCAAGAAGTCATGAAGCATGGAACAATCGCCTTCAAATATTGCTCCCTCTGCGACATTTAATTTTGCCGGATAAATATTGCCCTCTACTACCGCAGTAGGTAAAAGCGTCAGCCTTTCCTTGGCAGTGATTCGGCCCTTGACTCTTCCGCCAATGATTATGTTATCTCCTACGATATCGGCGAAAACTATAGCGCTAGGGCCTATAGTAAGACTGCCTTTAGCCTCTAAAGTACCTTCAAATTTTCCGTTGATGCGTAAATTCACCGGATCCTTAAAAGTTAGGGTACCCTGCATAGAAGCATCTACATCAAGAATTTTTTCCTCTATATTCTTCTTAAAGGCCATTCTTCACCTCCTTTTTTTGATGTTCTTCTCTGCCGAAAATTATTCCTTCAACGTATCTTAGAAAGAACAGTACAATCAATGCTAATGCGGTTGTTATAATACTGGCAGTATAAAACCCTATTCCTACCGATAAACCGATAGCAGCCACAATCCACAGGCTAGCAGCGGTTGTAAGGCCTTTTACATTCTCGCTATCCCTGATTATTGCCCCTGCCCCCAGGAAACCTATGCCTGTAATAACTCCGGCAGCGATACGGGCAGGATCTAACGATGTCTTACCATTATATATATCAAAAACAAATAGCGATGTCAACATGATAAGGCAGGAACCCAGGCACACCAAGATGTGGGTACGAAGCCCAGCAGTTCTTCTGTGAATCTGCCGTTCTAGGCCGATAAGGCCACTTAAAAACACAGACAAAATTAAGCGTAAAAAAATCTGCCCGTCAGTAAGCATGTTGCCTCCTTGCGCATTTTAATCCTTTTTTAAATAACTGGTAACCAAAACCTGCCACCATTGCTGCGTTATCCATGCAAAATTGCTTTTCCGGAAAATGACAAACAATATTCTTGTGAATGGCTGCCTCAAGAAACTTTTCTCTTAGCCTGTTATTCGCTACCACCCCTCCGCCAATAAGCAGGCTGCTTGTTTTCTTTGCCTTGCATGCTGCAAATGATTTGTTAATCAGTGTGTTTATAACTGCCTCCTGAAATGAAGCGGCAATATCCTTTTTGTCGTCTGCGCTGATTAGATTTTTTTTGGTATAGTACAACACTGCAGTCTTGATTCCGCTAAAGCTAAAATCAAAAGCGCCTTTAGTCCCCGAACAGTTGAATTTTATTTTCTTTGAGTTTCCCTTTTTAGCCAGCTTTTCAATAAGTGGCCCACCCGGATAACCTAGCCCCAGAATTTTAGCTACTTTATCGAATGCCTCGCCACAGGCATCATCGAGCGTCTCACCCAGAATCTTTATCTTATCAAAATCCCTGACGTAAAATAAACTGGTGTGCCCTCCTGATACAACTAAAGCCACAAAAGGAAACTTTACAGCAGCCCTATTTAAAAAATTTGCATAGATATGGCTATATGTGTGATTAACGCCCACTAAGGGTATATTTAAACTAAGACCTATGGCTTTAGCGAATGATATTCCCACTAATAAAGAACCCAGTAAACCGGGACTACTAGTCACGCTTATTAAATCTAAGTCTTTTAGGCCAATCCTTGCCTGTTTTAACGCACTGTCTGAAACGCTGGTAATTGTTTCCAGCTGCATGCGCGAGGCAATCTCCGGAATTACGCCTCCGTATTTTTTATGAAATAAAAGGCTGGAGCTGACCTCACAAGAAAGCACATTCCTACCGTTTTCAACTATAGAAGCTGAAGTCTCATCGCAGGATGTCTCGATGCCCAAACAATACATTATCTTACAACCTCCGAAAGGTAGACAAACTTAAACCCTTCTTTTTCCAGCTGCGGCATTACTTCTTTTAAAACCTGCAGGGTGATTTTGCGGTCATGCCCGATTCCTACGGCATATCCCTTATTGCCTGCGCGAACCTTTAATTTATAAATCTGCTGCCTGATATATTCCGGTTCTTCCGTATTATCCAGGAATACGTCTCTGGCAGCAAAAGGGATTCCGGCCTTACGGGATAACTCAAAACAAACTGATTTAGGAGTAACAAAACTATCCAGAAAAAACATGTGTTTATTTTTTAATTCCCTGAATACAATCTCCATAACTCTCCTATCCGCGGTAGCGCTTGAGCCCATATGGTTTGAAACCCCATCTGCAAAAACTAAGTCAAATAAATCCGTGTCAACGATTTTTTTTATGTCCTGTTCATTTAGAGATGTCAAAATGGTGTTTTTTTCCAGCCGGAATTTTTCGGTCGGCTCCATGGGTAGATGCAGGATAATTTCAAAACCGTGATTATGTAAATCCTTTGCAACCTGCTTCGAATAATACAAATTAGGAAGTATTGATGCGGTAACCGGGTATTTTATTTGTAATGCGATAGGAATGTTATTCAGATTATAACCCCAGTCATCTAACACTATAGCAATCCGGCCTTTAAGAGCTTTAACCACAGGGGCCTTTAGAGGTTTTTTAGGCGGCTTCCTAGCCGAAATAACCATCCACTGCAGGACAATAATCACTAATAATATACCTAAAGTTATCTTGTAGGCTAAATTTTTCATTATTGCGTCTTTTGCCCTTTGCAGAATTTCATTGCCTTTAAAACATCTACCGCTCGCATAATTTGATTATCGGATTTATAATCGAAACCCTTCTCTTCTTTTTCTTTTGCCGGCTGATCCTTATTTTCTATTTTCTCAAATATATCTTTGGGGGACTCGGGCTTTAATTCCTTTGCCTCTTCAAGCTCAATTTTTCCTTCTTCAACAACAATATCCGGGATAACGCCTTTTCCGTGAATGACGTTTCCCAAGGGCGTAAAATACTTGGCAGTAGTCAGCCTTAACGCTGAACCATCCCTTAAAGGAATTACCGTCTGTACAGAGCCTTTGCCAAAGGATTTTGTGCCCATGATTATCGCCCGTTTGTAATCCTGCAGGCAGCCTGCGACAATCTCGCTACCTGAAGCAGAGCCTTCATTAATCAATACCACCATGGGTAAGGCTGTAATTGGATGGTTCGCATGCGCCGAATACTTAACGTCCTGCGAAGGCTTGCGGCCTTTTGTATAAACCACTAATTTCCCCTTATCAATGAATTTTTCTGCTACTTTTACAGCTATATCCAGCAGGCCTCCCGGATTATTACGCAAATCCAGAATCAGGCCATTCATGCCCTGTTTAGTCAGCGCTTCCAGGCTTACATCTATATCCTGGCTGGTATTTTCCCTGAATTCAACCAACCTGATATAACCTATACCATCTTCCAGGATCTTTGATTCTTTGATGTCTTTAATTTTGATAATGTCGCGCACAATTTTGAATTCCAGGACTTTATTATCTGATTCGCGTAATATTGTAATATTCACTGCTTCACCGGCTTTGCCTCTCAGCCTCTTTACTGCATCAGACAGCGTCATATCACGCGTTAATTCATTATTGATTTTAACAATCCTGTCATTTGACTTTAATTTGGCTTGCCAGGCGGGCGTACCTTCTATCGGTGTAATGACTGTCAATAAACCGTCCTTAACTGTAATTTCAATGCCTATCCCGCCGAATTTACCCTCTGTATCGACTTTTAATTCGTTGTAGGTATCCGGATCCATGAATTGGCTGTGTGGATCCAAAGCTCCCAGCAATCCTTTCAATGCTCCGTAAATTAAATCTTTGGGCGCAACCTCATCTACGTATTCCGACTGTATAATTGCCAACGAATCAGAAAACAACTCAACCTGGCTGAACAACTCATTCTGTTTTTTCTTATCAGCTGCAGAAAATGCAAATGAGGCAAAGGCAATAATGCTCACCGATACTATCAAAGAAATAATTATTCTATTACGCATCTTGTAACCTCCGTTTAAGTATATCCTGGACAGCTTTGGGATTTGCCTTACCTTTGCTCTTTTTCATGACCTGGCCTACCAAAAACATAATGGAACTTTCTTTTCCGTTTCTGAAATCAGCTACGCTTTTGGGGTTTTCCTTTATAACCTCATCTACCATACTGTCAAGTTCTTTAGGATCAGATATTTGTATCAAGTTTTTTTGCTTTATGATATCAGAAGCGTTCATACCGCTGGTTATAGAATCTTTCAGTACCGACTTTCCAACGAGATTAGAAATACTGCCGTTTGCCACTGCAAGAATTAATTTTATAAATTCCTTTTGCCCTCCTGGTATTTTTAATTCGGATATCGAACAATTCATATCGCTGGCAATGGAAGCCAAAGGGCCGATTAACCAATTTACCACGGGTTTTTTATCTGCCTGGGAGTATTCATTTATGTACTCCTCTGCAAGATCAGCATCCTTTTTTGAAGATACTAAAATTTTAGCGTCGTATTCTGATAAACCATAGTTTTTCATAAAACGCAGCATCTTCTCCTGCGGTAATTCTGGTATAGCCTTTTTAATCTCTTCTATTTTTTTAGCATCGATTACAAATGGCGCAAGGTCAGGCTCAGGAAAATAGCGGTAATCCTGGGCCTCTTCTTTTGTGCGCATAGAAATTGTCTTTAATTCCCTGGCATCCCAAAGCCTGGTTTCCTGAATAATAGATCCACCGTCATTTAAGGCTTGCGATTGGCGCGAAACTTCGTAAGCCAGAGAATCCCTGACCGCACGGAAGGAATTCAGGTTCTTTAATTCCGTTTTAGTGCCCAGTTTATCTGCGCCCTTTTGCCTTATTGAGACATTCGCGTCGCAACGCAAAGACCCCTTCTCCATATCGCAATCAGAGACATCCAGGTATTCAAGAATACTTTTTAACATAGTCAGGTATTCGTAAGCCTCCTGTGGAGAATTTATATCGGGGTCGCTCACTATCTCCAATAAAGGCATACCTGAGCGGTTAAAATCCACCAAGCTTACATCATCTTTATGAATAAGTTTTCCTGCATCTTCCTCCATGTGCACCCGTAAGATTCCTATGCGCTTTGTCCCGCTTTCCAAATCTACATCTAAAAACCCGTTCCTAGATAAAGGCAAATCATATTGAGAAATCTGGTAATTTTTCGGCAAATCCGGATAAAAATAATTTTTTCTATCAAATTTGGTGTAGTCCTGAACTTTACAATTTAGCGCCAGTGCAACTTTTATGGCATAATCAAGATAAAGTTTATTCAGCACAGGCAAAGAACCCGGGAAACCTAAGCATACCGGGCAAACTTGGGTATTGGGTTCGTTTCCGAATTCAGTAGAGCAGCCGCAAAATGCCTTAGTCTTGGTTTTTATCTGAACATGGACCTCTAATCCGATAACTGTTTCGTATTCCATTTCTTAAATTTTGGGGTTCATTTTATGCCAAGTAGTATTTTGTTCATAGGCATGTGCTATTCTAAACAACGTCTCTTCATTAAATGGCTTGGCTAAAATCTGTAATCCTACGGGTAAACCCTTTTTGGAAAAGCCGCAAGGTATAGATATTGCCGGTAACCCAGCCAAATTGGCAGAGATTGTATAAATATCCGATAAGTACATTTTTAACGGGTCGTCAACTTTCTCTTTGATTTTAAACGCCGGCGTGGGAGAAGTAGGAGTAATAATACAATCAAATTCTTTGAATACCTCGTCGAAATCATGTTTTATGAGTGTGCGGACTTTTAATGCACGCAGGTAATAGGCATCATAATAGCCGTGCGATAAGACAAAGGTGCCTAAAATAATCCTGCGCTTTGCTTCCTGGCCAAAACCCTCTCCCCGTGTTTTCTTATACATTTCTATTAAGTTGCTTTGTTCAATCCTTAAGCCATATTGCACAGCATCGAATCTGGCTAAATTGGAGCTGGCCTCAGCTGTAGCAATAATATAGTAGACCGGAACCGCGTATTCTGTATGGGGCAAGGAAACCTGTTTAAAATCAGCTCCCAGACTTTTAATCTTATTAACTGCTTCCTCCATTACTGTTTTAACCTGAGGATCCAGTCCTTCCACAAAATATTCTTTAGGCAAACCGATTTTTATGCCCTTAATGTCTTTGCCCAAAGACTGCGCATAATCAGGGACATCTGTGTTCGCCGAGGTAGAATCATTGGGGTCGTAGCCGGAAATCACATTCATTAATATTGCGCAGTCCTGGATATCCTTGGCAAATGGGCCTATTTGATCAAGGCTGGAAGCAAAAGCAATTAAGCCGAAACGCGACACTCTTCCGTAAGTAGGTTTTAGCCCTACCACGCCACAAAAAGAAGCAGGCTGCCTGATTGAGCCGCCCGTATCAGAGCCTAAAGCAAGTATTGCTTCATCTGCAGCCACACTCGCTGCAGAGCCTCCGGAGGAACCTCCGGGAACACATTCCAAATCCCAGGGATTATGCGTCGGGCCAAAGAATGAGTTTTCCGTAGAAGAGCCGAACGCAAATTCATCCATATTGGTTTTTAAGTCAAAAATTATTGCTCCGGCTTGTTTCAATCTTTTAATCACAGTAGCATCGTAGGGAGGCCTGAATCCTTCTAAAATTCTTGAGCAACATTCGGTATTCAGCCCTTCTGTACAGATATTGTCTTTGATTGAAACAGGTATGCCGTTTAGTGAGGTTCTGGGTTCTGGGTTCTGGGTTCTGGGTTCTAGGTTTTGGGTTCTGGGTTGCGGGTTCTGGCTTTTTGGTTGGCCTGTATGATCGGTAAACCTGACGTAAGCTTTAACGTGGGAGTCTTTTGCCTTGATACGTTTTTTCAGGACGTCTACAATTTCTTCGGGGCTTATTTCTTTTTTGCTTAATTTTTGGGAAAGTTCGTGGGCTGTTAATGCGTACAATTCCATTTTCTTAACCTGATTGTATTTAAAGCCGCTATTCTATTACCTTTGGCACGACAAAAAAATTACCCTGGCGTTTAGGCGCGTTGCTTAATGTTTTTTCGCTAGGTAAAGAGCTCCCTGGCACATCCTCTCTTAACACATTATTAATAGGCAGGATATGGCTTGTGGGATTTATGTTTTTGATATCGATTTTATTCAGCTTATCGATGAACCCCAGGATATCTTCCAGTTGTTTGGCTAGCCTTTCTAACTCATTTTCCTGCAATTCAATACGCGAAAGATTAGCTGCATACTTTACGGTATTTTTATCCATTGCCATACGTAACTCCTTAATATTTAGCTTTTAATGATAACACTGTTTATGATAAAAGTCAAAGTAAAATGTAACGCTAATTGCCGCTAATTATTAGCGGAGATTAGCCATAAATTAGCGAGAATTAGCGCTTTAGAATGTAGTACGATTTTGTCTACGGAGAGTATTTATTTATATTCTAGGTTAATGTTGAAGCTTTTTTCCTTTTCATTAATCTCTCCGGGAAAAGCGGGGAACGGGGAGACATTTTTTATGGCATTTATTGCCGTTTGATTCAGATCTTGATTAGACGAAGATGTAACCCTGGGCTCATTGATCAATTGTCCATTTGAATTAAGCATAAAAGAAACCACGACTTCGCCTTTTCGAGATTTGTGGTCAGCCAGAGAATTCAACCTTATCTTATCAAATACTGCTTTTTTGTATTCTTCAACACTCTTAGGTTCTTGGCTATGTTTCTTTTGCTCTTCTTTTGCGATGGTCTGTATAAAAGCAATATCCTTGTTCTGTGTTAAGTTGGAATATTCCACAGGCTCCCTACCTGAAACAATACGAGGAGTAATAAATATGACTAACTCGCTTTTTAATGTTTCTTTTTTTGTGCTTCTAAATAGAAGCGGCCCTAAAAATGGAATGTCCCCCAAAATCGGTATTTTATTTATTTGGATGTTCTGTTGATCTTTTTTTAGCCCCGCGATGATTATAGTAGCCCCGTCCTGGACCATAACTGTTGTTTCAGATTCTGAAGTTGTAACTATCGGGACTTGAGTTATCTGGCCTTCTGATGTTAAATCCGTAAGCGTAGCCGAGCTTATCTCAGGCTTTATTTTCATAATTACGAATCCATCCCGGTTAATAGTCGGGGTTACATAAAGCTTAATTCCTACGTCGACAAAATTAACGCTCTGAGATGTTACGGCTGTTCCCGTCCCCCCTTGAGAAGTAGTAGAAGTTATATAAGCATCTTTTGTCCCCACGAGAATTTTTGCTTCCTGATTATTTAAAACCATAATCCGGGGGCTGGAAAGAATTTTTGTCTCGCCGATTAATTGAAGCATTGATAGTAAACCTGCAAATTGCCCTGGAGCGGTTGGAGTAGCGATGGGGCTTGCAGCTGCAACTCCCACAGCTAATAAGTTAGGTATAGTTGAAGCATCGGTAAGCGAGAGCGCGGGCATTTGAGATGCTAAGTTAAAATTCTTTTTTATCCAGTAATCCCAATTTACTCCCATTGAATATTCATTGAAGGGAGTTATTTCGACAATTTGCGCGTCAATTAAAACCTGCGGAGTCCTTTCATCAAACGCACTGATAATCTTGGCTATCTCATCCAATTTTTCCGGATAATCTGTAATCGCAATCTTATTCGTTCTCTCGTCGATTCTCATGGAACCCAGGTTCTTGGTTATTGATTCCTGTAACTTCGGCTGAATTTTTTCCGCCTGGGCATAGTTCAGAGAAAAAACCCTAGTCTGAAGTGCTAAGTCCGTAGTCGTGACAAATTCCTCCATCTCCTTAATTTTTTCCGGAGTATCTACAAGCGCTAAGGTGTTCGAGGCATCATCAGCCACTATCCTGCCCAAATTGGTCTTTATCTGGGTCAGCGACCTGGCTAAATCCGCTGCCTTGGCAAATTTAAGATGGATGATTTTCGCCTGTTTTTTATCCTGGAAACGCTCGCCGTAATGTAACTCATAATCCCTTTGCGTCATGACATTGATGATATCGCCTTTTCTCTCGTAAGCTAAGTCATTAGCCAAAAGTATTATTTCAAAAGCATCCCAGAGGTCCACGTTCTTCAAAAAGAGGGTGACTTTTCCCGTAACGCTTTTACCCATTACTATGTTCAGACCTGAACGCGTAGACAGCATTTTCATCACATCTACAATATCCATGCCTTTTATATCCAATGATATTTTATTTTGTATAACTTTCTGGTCTTGGGCAAATGAGGGATTAACAGCGAATGCCAAAACGCAAATAACTACACAAGAACACAAGAACACAAGAACACAAGAACGGTTCTTGAGTTTTTGAGTCAAATTTAAATCTTGGATTTTGGATTTATTTTCCATAACAGCCCTCCTACAAATAAAGTTCAAATTTTTGTCCGTTGTAATTTAGTATGATTTTTCCATCCTCTATATCTTCAACCTTAAACTCTCCGATGAACTGGCCCTTTGTTACATAATATGTCTTTTGTGATTTCTTGTCTTCAATAACAGCCTGGGGATTATCTCCTGAAACTATTCCTATCAGGCTCATGTCTTTAATTAAATCCGAACTTACAGCCGCTGGGGCCTTTCCTGAATCAGTGCCGGAAGAACCGGAAAATATCTGACGGTTTTTTACGCCTTCCAGATAGTATTCATAGGGTTTTGCCTCTTGCGCAGGGACATTTTTTTCCTCTCCGGGTTTTTCCTGAATTGGTTTTGGCAAAGCAAAATCCTTCGATTCAAATAGCGGATAAACAAACGTATATACAAGAAAACCGCAGGAAATAATAAAAATTACAACAAAAATTTTATTTATCCCTAAAATGGAAATATAATTATATGGTAAAGACATCTGAAATTTATGGATTTTACGCCCGGGCTCTTGTTCCTGTCCGATTGGCAGTTTATCCGCAGCTACTGCATGTTTCTTTTGGCCCCTTATCAGCCTAAGCAGTTTTTCTTCCGGAGAAGAATTCTCTTTCATACTTGTGCTCCGTTAAAAATGAGTTCGTTTATAATCTGGGCATCAACAAGCTGCTTGTCTTTCATCACTAAAGTCTCCAGTGCATTGTGGCATAGCATGGCAATCTTACGAGGATAGCCTTGAGTATGCTCGTAAATCAGCTTTAGCGCATCTTCGCTGAATAAGGGCCTTGGATTCTTATATCCTGCCTGCCTTAGCCTGAATTCAATCATTTCCTTAGTTTCTGACTCATCAAAGGGATTGATTACATATTTGAGGGCTACCCTGTCCATAAAATTACGTATGCGCTTAAGCTTGGGCAGCAATTCTACCTGTGCCATAATTACAAGCTGCAGAAGTTTATATTCGTTAGTCTCATAATTCAGAAGCGTCCTTAAAACTTCCAAATTCTCCGCAGACAGCTTCTGGCTTTCATCAATTAAAAGGACTATGGTCTTATTCTCCTCTACGCCTTTCTGGAATAAATATTTTTCCAACGCTTCCTTAAAATCCATGGTTGACTTAAAGGGTGGTGTGATATTAAACATTTTAACCAGGTATAAAAGAAATTGAAATTCCGATTTGAAATTGGGATCTAAAACCATATGAAAGATAAAATCATCTTCATCCTTAAATGCCTGCAATAATGCACGCGACAAAGTTGTCTTACCTGTCCCCACGTCGCCTAAAACTAAACTTAGACCCCTGCGCAGCCTAATGGAAATTTCCAGCCTTTTTAAAATCGTTTCGTGGCTTGCGGAGCGGTAAAAAAAATCCGGGTCAGGGCTGGTAGAAAACGGCTCTCTTTCAAGGCCGAAAATTTTATAATAGCTCATGCTTTATCTCTTCTATGGACTTGTTTTCTTTTCGTAACAAGCGAATTTTCTTGAGTAATTCAATGGTAGAATCGTTAAAATAGCGATAGCGGGTTTCAGGGCTGCGGCTGACCTCACAAATTAAGCCGATTTTCAGGTAATATTTGATTGTATATATAGAATATCCTGAGATGTGAGCTAAGTCTTTAATTAAGTAGATGTTAGGTAGTGGGTTATCCATTGCTCTCTAACTAGAGAGCATACAACTTTTTTTAGAATTGTCAAGAAAAATTTAGAATTTTGGAAGGGTTGGATTTAATCATTTCTTGCCTCGGGTAAGCATTTTACTTAATTCTACCATGGGAGTTAAGAGGCATCTGGTTATTTTTTTCAAAGGTTCTTTATCTCTTATATAATCAGCTAACTGAGGAGAAAAATGATAGTATGCTCTGATAAACATTCTGCCCAAATCATTAGTCAATAAGTAAGTATCCCTGAATTTCTTTAGTATTACTACCTGATTAGCCATGGGAGAACCGTAACAAGCAGTAGCAATGAAGCATCCTCCTCCACCGCCACCCCCTCCTCCCGAAGAACTGCCAGATGCATCCGGAGTGCCTGCCAAATCAAAGGTGGAAAAGTGGTTGGTTTTTCCTTCTACCAGTTTTTCATCGGGATATATCACTGTATCAAACAACTTAGTCCATTGGCTAGTATTAGTATCATAGGTGTATAAATCCAGATTCTGTATGTTTATGTTTGTCCCATCCACATAGCCGTCATTATTATTATCCTGATAAGGTATGGTTACGGTAGCTTCCTGGGATAGTAAGGTGGTATTACTGGTTAAGGATATATCCCTGTATTGATTCAGATCAGTCAGGCTTGAGGAACTGCTGGTTATCTTGTTAGTCAGCTTAGCAGGATCAAGTATAGTCATAACTAAGGTATCATTACTGCTTAATGCCTGGGATGGCAGGTTTATCTGCGTGCCGTCATAAACAGAGATTTCCTGAGGGCTGGTATAATCTAAGCTTACCTGCTTAGAGTATTCTCCAGATGCATTCAGGCTTTCCTGGGAATCAGGAGTAGTGGCCTGGTTGTTTATAGTTATACTTACAGAACTTGAAGTAAAGTTAGAGCTGCCAGAGGTAGCAACTATCCTTATAAAGTAAGTATTATTGCTAAGGCTGGTAGTATCCCACTTAGCACTGTAGGGATAGCTTGTTGCTGTAGCTACAGTTGTCCAGGTAGTTTGACCCTGAAGCTGATACTGGTAACTTACTTGCGAAGGTGAGATTCGTGGGTCAATAAAGCTAGTTAAGCTGATGCTTCCTTTTAGTATTTGAGAAGCCTGAGGTTGAATTATGGCTACCGGCTCAGTACTTAGCGAAGTTATCTTGATTTGCTTTGTAATTGTATCAGCTAAGCCGCTATTGTTTACGACTTTAAGGCTGAGGGTATAATAACCTGGCTGTAAATATACGTAGCTGGAGTTATTATTGCCGGAGCTTGAGTCTATGGTAGAAATTCCTGTGCCATAATCCCAGGTAGTAGTGGCAATGTTACCTGTGCTATTGTTAGTAAGAGTAACGCTTAAAGGAGCTTCTCCCTGGGAGCTGCTTAGGCTAAAATTTGCTACAGGCGTAGCCAGTGAGAGATTCTGTTGTATGGTAAGCTTTACTGTTGAAGTATAGCTTAAGCCTTGTTTATTGGTAACTTTTAGTACAGGATTAAAGGTGCCTGCTTCTGTATAGGCATAGGATAGGGAACTCTGGCTGTAAGTAGAAGTGTCATATACTCCCCGGCCTAAGAAATCCCATTCATAACGGATAATATCGCTAGAAGGGTTATTAGCAGTAAAGGTAATTGTAGCAGGGACAGTGCCTGTAGCACTGTTTGCGCTTAAGGCAACTTGAGGCGCAGCAGAGTTATTGCCTACATTTATAGTGATTGATTGTGTGGTGCTTACAGCAGCAAAGTCAGTTACTTTTACAGTTGCTAAGTATGTTCCAGCCTGATGATAAGTTGTTACCACATTGCCTGATTTGGTGGATTTATATTCATATCTTCCATCACCATTAAAATCCCATTGATACTTGGCAATGCCTACCTTGGAAGTAGCGCTGACCTTAAAGTAAACTCTTAAGGGTGCTGTGCCTGAGGTAACACTGGCAGTAGCAGTTACCTGAGGGGCATTAGTATTGGCTTGTACCTGGATGAGTATGCTATAGGTATTATTAGCCCCTGTCTGGTCAGTGACTCTAAGGGTAGCTACGTAATTACCAGCGCTGGCATAGGTATAAGTGGTATTGGCAGTTCGGGATGATTTCCAGGAATAATTGCCTTTGCCTTCAAAGTCCCACTCATACTTTACAATTGCGCCATTGGTGCTGGAAGCAGAAGCTGTAAACCTTACGGCTAAGGGCGCAGTGCCGCTGGTAGGCGTGGCTGAAGCTGAGATGGATATGCTAGGAGGTATTGCCACGGGGTTATTAACGGTTATACTCACAGCCTGGGTGGCAGTTAATGTGCCATCAGTAACGCTAAAGGTTACACTATAAGAGCCAGCTTGCCCTGTTGTAGGTGTCCAGCTAAAGGTTTGATTTGAGCTGTTAAAGGTAGCGCCTGTAGGTAAGTTAGAGGCTGAATAGCTTAAGGAGTCTCCATCCGGGTCAGTGGCGCTTATAGTAAAACTGAGATTATTGCCTATGGTTACAGATTGACTAGCAATAGAAGCTAATACCGGAGGTCTATTGACATTGGCTACGGTAATAGTAACAGTCTGGGAAGCAGTTAACAAGCCATCTGAGACTGTAAAGGTTGGCTGGTATGTTCCAGCTTGAGTATATGTGGGTGTCCAGCTGAATACCTGGGTCAAGTTATTAAAGCTAGCTCCTGTGGGTAGGTTAGTAGCTGTATAGATGAGAGAGTCTCCATCAGGGTCGCTGCCTGTAACTGTAAAGGTTAAGCTACTTCCCTCATTCACGCTTTGAGCAGGTATAGTGGTTAATACTGGAGGCCTATCCACATTGCCTACGGAAATAGTTATGGTTTGAGAGGCAGTTAGTGTGCCATCAGAAGCTGTAAAGGTAACATTATAATTACCGGATTGGCTGTATGTAGGTGTCCAGCTAAAGGTCCTGGTAGAGGCAGTAAAGGTAGCTCCTGCGGGTAATCCTGTAGTTGAATAGCTTAAAGCGTCTCCATCAGGGTCAGTAGCTGAGATGCTAAAGCTTAGGTTAGAGCCTTCATTTACGGTTTGATTAGCGATTGTGGCTAATACCGGTGGATTATCAGGAGTAGTTGCAGAAACTGAAGCTGATTGGGCTGAAGTATTTCCTGCTGCATCATAAGCAGCTACTGTGTAGGTATAGGTTGTATGGCCAATGAGTCCTGTATTGGAGTAAGAATTTGTAGTAGAGGTAGCTATTTGAGTACCACTCCTATATATCTTATAGCCTGTGACTCCTACGTTATCAGTAGAAGCTGACCAGGTTAAACTGATTGCGGTGCCTGAAGCTACGGTGGCGGTGAGGTGAGTAGGAACTGTGGGAGCAACGGTATCGCCACCCCCGCCGGTCCCAAATTGAATAGGATAACCGGAAGAAACATTACCGCTTGAATCTATGACAAAAAGGTATGCTGAATCTGATGACCCGAATTGTCCCTGCCATACTTTGGCTGATATACTCGTGCTCGACCACGAATCAGGAGTTGCGACTGTTAATTTTGTGCAATTCGCATAGGTGGCATTGTTTCCGATTTCAATCCTTGCCTGGGCATTATCGCCTGTTGTAAGATAAGTATCATCAAACATTACTTTATTATTCCCTCCTCCTGATTCTCCATAGGCATTGAAAGAAAATTGCTGGAAATAAGATTCTGACCATTGAAAATTAAGATTTGACCAACTTCCCATGGAGTGAACACCGCTACTATCAAGATACCATCCTTTTATAGATCCGTTACCTTGAGTTGAATCTATATACATCCAATAACGCAACCATTGCCCTTTAACAAAGTTTAACGATGGATAAAGAGTTATATCATGGTTAGTAGTATTTAAATCATTACTTGCCATAGCAATTGTTGGTCCTGACCCCATTATTGTAGGCATTGTAAAATCATGATAGCCTGGTGAAGAGCCCATGGGCCAAATTAGTTTCCACGTGCCATATCCTTCACCCGGATAATCTGCTCCAGGAGGGACTAACACCCACCAGGAAAAAAACAATTTTGTAGTATTGGGAATACTTTTATATGCATGTATAGCAGAATGGCCTGCTTGTGATTGGTCTGCATAAGCAGCTAAATTTCCACTGATCTTGTATGAATTAGAATATACTGGGGGTGGATTTCCTGGATCAGAGTCCCAGCTGCCTACCTCAGCGGTTAGGCCTAATGTCTGACCATTTGTTCCTTTCTCAAAATCATCAAAAACAGCAACGTTTGGTCCCGAGCCGAAACTGGATCCTGCTATTGTTATAGATTGACCGTTTGAAACAGTTCCGGAAACACCTGATACTGTTGGCGCACCAGCCTGCGTGGTCGCAGAGGCTGCTGTTGACTGCGCTGAAGTATTGCCTGCAGCATCATAAGCTGCTACTGTATAGGTATAGGTTGTATTGGCGGTTAATCCCGTATCAGAGTAGGAATTGGTAGCTGAGGTAGCAATCTGAGAGCTTCCTCTATACACCTTGTAACCTGTAACTCCCACGTTGTCAGTAGAGACAGACCAAGAGAGGTTAATCTGGGTGCTTGAGGCTGCGGTGGCTGTGAGGTTAGTGGGGATTGTAGGAGCTTGAGAATCAGTGAAGTTGACGGTAATACTTTTATTAGCATCAATAATGATGGTTGCCGGGTTAGTTGAGCCAGTCAAATCACCTGACCAGGAAGTGAAGCTGTAGCCAGTATTAGGAACGGCTGTTAAGGTTACACTGGTATTGTAAGTATAGGTTGACTGGTTAGAGCTCTTGCTGACTGAACCATTGGTAGAACTGATAGTTAGAGTGTATTGATTCTGGGTAAAATTAGCTGTAACTGCCTTATTAGCGTTTATAGTAATTGTGGTTGGGTTGGTACTTCCGGTCAAATCACCTGACCAGGAACTAAAGCTATAGCCAGTGTTAGGATTAGCTGTTAAGGTAACTACCGTGCCAGAGGTATAAGTTGTCTGGTCAGGGCTCTTGGTGACTGAACCATTAGTTGCAGTAATAGTCAAAGAGTAGGTTAGGGCCTGAGTAGTTGCACTTGCTGCTGTCGATTGAGCTGAAGTATTCCCCGCAGCATCATAAGCTGCTACTGTATAGGTATAGGTTGTATTTGCTGTTAAGCCAGTATCAGAGTAGGAATTGGTAGTTGAGGTAGCGATTTGAGTGCCACCCCTGTATATCTTATAGCCTGTAACTCCTACGTTATCAGTAGAAGCTGACCAGGTTAAGCTGATTGCAGTGCCTGAGGTAGCGGTAGCGGTAAGGTTAGTGGGGACTGTGGGAGGGGTGGTGTCTCCCGACTGCCCACCACCGGGATTCATACCGACCAAAGAAACATCCGCACCCATGTCCTTGCCATCGCTTGCTGCCTTGTATCCAGCACTACCTGATGTGAGAGCGTATCCTGCAATAGTGGATGGGCTTGAACCTCCGGTATAAGTCGGAGATGTATTCGCAAGGTCGTAGGAGCCAATTTTAGTCCCGCTTCCCCACATATCATAATCAAACGTGTTGTCCGTTTGCGTGCTTCCAGGGAGGCTCCTGGATGAAAAAATGTTATTAGTAATGGTTGAATAATTATTGGTATCTCCTGTTTGAATCTGAAAACCAAATGACGATCCGGCTACCGTGTTATGATTTACTAGATCATAACTTGCATTGCAAGTTGATTGGCTACCCCCACAGTCTCCAAAATTAATATCACATCCCACCACAAGATTATCATGAATATTGAAATAGGTCGGTTCACCGTAGATGCCATTTGTCGAACTGTAGATATAATTATAAGCTATCTCAGCTCCTGTACTAAGGCTTGTATCACCGTTGGTGTGCTTGATATATATGGCGTTACCGACGTTGTGAATATTATTGTTAAGTATTTTTTGGCCAACACCGCTTCCACCAAGTATTATAACGCCATTTGATCCGCTAACCCCTGAGATTTCATTATACTGGATAAGCGCATAATTTGATCTGGAAGACTGAAGGTCGATCGCCGAAGAATTATTGGGTGTATCACTATAAGTATGTACTAATTTACAATTTATTAGTTCAAAATGTGACCCATCGTTATTATTCCCATTTACAAAGATAAAATCACTCGATGCTCCATCAAATTCTATATTTCCTTGAGCATCTGCTATAATCCAGTTATATTGTACATCCAAATCTATCTGTGCATTTGTTGTTACAACAACTTTCTCCCCAGGATAGTTTCTGTAGATAATGGGACTGCTCGCAGTGCCATTATGACCATACCTCAAATCAATCTCAGATGAGATTGTGTATGTTCCTGCCCTGAAATATACAGTATCCCCTGCTAAAGCATTAAGCATGGCCTTGCTCCACGTTGCCCAAGGATGATTTATATCATTATTGGCATAAGTTACTGAATCGCTGCCAGTCGTAGAAACATAAAGATTTTTACCCTGTGTCGTAGTTGCGCTTGCTGCTGTCGATTGAGCTGAAGTATTCCCCGCAGCATCATAAGCTGCTACTGTATAGGTATAGGTTGTATTGGCTGTTAAGCCAGTATCAGAGTAGGAATTTGTAGCTGAGGTAGCGATTTGAGTGCCACCCCTGTATATCTTATAGCCTGTAACTCCTACGTTATCAGTAGAAGCTGACCAGGTTAAGCTGATTGCAGTGCCTGAGGTAGCGGTAGCGGTAAGGTTAGTGGGGACTGTGGGAGGGGTGGTGTCGGAACTTCCGCTAAGATTATATGCCGCGCTGGTTTGTTGTTGGTTATTGGTTACAAATAGATAATATGGTCCTGAGCCAAGACTAGTTAAATCAGCTTTAATTTGTATAGAGCCATCCGCTATAGAGATCGGCGCCTGATAAACTAACGTGCCTGCTCCATAGGTAGCATTGTTGCTAATCTCAACCTTGCTGGATGGGTAAATCCTAGAGGAACTAAATGCATAGTTATCTATATAAATATCACAAACAAAGTTGGAACTTCCGCCCTCAAAATTTGTTTCGCCTAATTGTAATCCGGGTCCAGAAGCGAATGTACATGCTTGTGTACTGTTTAGTATCTGAACACCATCGACCCATACTGTAGAACCAGAAGGTGTCCATGATTCTTCGATACAATACCACCTTCCTTGTACTATTGGACCACCTCCAGATCCACTCCAACTAGCTTCATTACATGCTCCTGAATTCCCACCCTTAAGACTGGTCAAGCCACTTCCATCTGGAGCTTCTTCTGGTTGTAAAAAAGACCCATACTCATAATTAGACAAGAACTTAAAGCTACCACCTGTAGGCCATGTCCCGGCAGGAACATGATTCCACATTGCATAGAATCGAACATAGGAAGGGGCATGCAGTGTCTCGTCATATATATCAAGAACTGCTTCATTATTACCATTCCCATTATCAGTACCTCCAAAGTGAATCTTGCAACTTTTATTTCCTGAAATAGCAAAATCTGTAGAATTAGTTACAGATCCTATTCCATCGCTTAGGGCGTTACCATAAAGAATTTCCCCGTTATGAAGGTTGTCGTCCCATCCAGATGCCGAAAGGCTTGCTCCTTCAAAAGTGCTAACGGTGCTGGGACTTGAGCCTGATTTGAAGTTAGCATCCCAGTTCGTGACATTCTCCTGCTCCATGTTCGTACCAGTAATGGTGATGGTCTGGCCGGTTGTGATTGTTCCGAAGACCCCTGAAATTGTCGGGGTAGCCGCCAAAGAACTCCCCACCAAGCCGAAAATGCCGAAGAATATTATTGCAAAAATAATTAGTCTTATCTTCATATTCTTTCCTTTTAAATTCCTACGGGCATCTGTCCATACAGCCTTAATGCTTCAAGGAAATTGAGGTGTTTTTTATGATTCCTTTTGGCTCTTTTATGATTCTTAAAGTAAACGCGTTTCATTTTACACTCCCGCAATTTTCCTTTAATTTCTGGATTATCTTTTCCCTTAATTGATCTTTAGAGCTTATGTTTTCTCCTGTAATATTTAATTCCATAATAATTTCAATCAGGTATTTTAGGATTTCGCTGTAAGATAGTTTATGGCCGGTAGAAAAAAGAGAATCCTTGCCTAATTTATCCAAATATTCCAGTTCCTTGCGGTCCAGCATAGTTATGACCCTATGTTTTAAGACCTCATGCTCAGTGTGAACTTCATTTAGCATACTTTTATCCTCCAGGCGCCTGCCACGTTTTGTGGCAGGCCAACTGACCCCCAAAAATAAAAACCCTAAAGGCAATCTTTAGGGTTTACGTGTGTCCTTTGGCAACGCAGCCAGCCTATCCCTAGGCTCTGTCGCTTTGCCCCTCCTTCACTAAAGAGCTTTCGCCTTTAGCTCCAGAGAGCCCTACGTAGCCCGTCATAACTCTTGCGAGTCTATTAAAGGACGAAGTAGGGGCCCTAACATTACTGCTAGTTTGCCTTTATCAGTAACTATTCTAAATTGTCAAATTGTCACTTTGCACATTAAGTATAACACATTTGTCCTGTTTTTTCAAGGCAGGCCCTTAATCTAGAGAAAGCTGCGAAATGGAGAAAATGCCCTCCAAAGCCTGGGAATTAGGCCTGGCATTAAGCTGGAAGTTTTTTATGGTAAGTAAAAGCGGGGAATTTTCAATACTGAACAAAAACTGGAAATAACTCTCAATATTACCCTCAGTCCTTAACTCAATTAGCGACTCCTTATACAATTCTTTGGCCTTTGCGGTTTCTGGCCTTATGTCTATGATTTGTATCTTTGCCTCATTGGCCAGGTTTTCAATTTCTGCCAATACATTTACAGATGCATTTTTTACCGCATTTGAGCGTTGTAATGTTTCGGAGAATTTGCTGTATTTTTCCTGAATAGAATCCTTTTGCCTTAAAAGCTCCAGGTATTTAGCTAACTTTATCCTTGTCAATTCAATTTCTTTATTCAAGTCGGCATTTTTAGATAAAACCGGCTCGATAATAAAATTGAATGCGATACTTATCACTACTGCGCCGATAGTAACCCAAACAATCGCTTTTTCTCTCTTGCTTAGTATTCTGGCCATAATTCTATTTATTTGTGCAGTTTATTTCAAAACCTACCACTTCTCCTGCCTGGGTTTTTTTCTGAGTTGCATACTTCATTTTTATATTAAATTGCTTAAAGACAGGCGAATTCTCCAGTTGCGAAACAAAAGCCAAAACAGAGTTAAGTTCTCCGGTTTCACCCCTGAGTGTAATTTTACCCTCTTCGTAAATAAGATTCGTCAGGGAAATCTGCTCCGGGACAACCCGGTAAAGTTCATGCAAATAATCCAGTATCAATACCCTCTTCTGGTTTTTATTTTCCAGCGCCTTAAACTTTTTTTCCATATCCTCTAAGGGTATGGCTTCTTTAGAAACCTTCGCCAGTTCAAATTTCAACCTCTCAAGATACTGCTGCTTGTTATCCACGTTCTTGTCTAAAGCTATTGCCCAGATTATAATAACCGAAGCTATCAATGCTGCCAGCCGCAAATACAGCCTCACCTGTAGATTTTTATTTTCCTTTTCCTTGATATCCTTCGGAAGCAGGTTCAAAGTGGCCGGCGCCTCTTTTAACCCAAGGCCGATAAGGCTGGTAAATGAATTTCCCGAGACAATAAGCTTATCTTCTATCCCTTTTAAAAATTTTACTTTGGGTATATAGGATAAAATTTCTGCGGGTATATCTTTTTGGCTGTTAATTATTTCCTGGCAGCGCGAAGCTATTCTTTGCGGGCCCATAAAGACTATCCTGCGGATGGGCTCCTTATTAAGCTCCTTTGCATAAGCTTCCTTGGTTTTATTCACCTCGCTTATAAACAAGTTTTCCCAATCGCTGAAACTACCCAGCCTTATTGACCTGCTGAAAAGTAATTTTCCGTCGCCGACTACTACGAACTCTATAACCTCTAAGTCAATATCTACCAACATTACCGTATCTGAATCAAGGGGTTTTATATGGCGGTATAAATCGGCAATGCCGTTTGAGCTAGGGATTATACTTATTTTTAACGGCCTGAGGCCTTTCAGGATGCTCGCATAACGGTTTATAATATCTTTGTGGGCAATGACAAGGAGAATGTTAGAATAGCCTTCTTTATCCGTGCGGATAAGCTGGAACCCCGTGATTAATTCATCGCTTGTATAAGGCAAATAACGGGGAGCCTGAAGATTGGCAATCTTCTCTATTTCTTGGGGGATTTTACTGGGAATCTTTAAATTACGGCAGGTAATCTGAGAACGCGGCAACGACAAAACAACCGGGCTATTGCCGTAACCCAGCCTTTGGAATACGAGGTTTAATTTATCAGCCAGCTTTTTATCGTCGGTATTTGGCTCCAGCGGTTCAATCTCTAAACCGATAATTTCCTTGTTAAAGGCTCCTCTTATGGCGCACTTAACCACCTTGAGGAATCCTTCGGTAATCTGGCAGATAAAAACCACGTTACTTCTTCTGGTGATTATATCTTTAATCGTCATTTCGCTTCATAATACTATTAACGTAACCCAATTTCAAGCCTAATTTTCATGCCAGTAAATAACCTGGTTATTGCTCCTGTCAAAAACACATTCAATGCCATGTGTTAATTTTGAATTACTTAAGTTGCCTTGGCTAAATATCCTGAAATAATTGGAATTGACGCAAATTTTTGATTTTAAACCGTCAACAGGGTCGCTCAGTATATTCTTTTGCTGGTCGCTTAACTGTTCTAAACCTGCTTCTAGGTTTACATCGGTAAAGATACCGCCCTTATCCCTGAATTCAATCATCGCGTCTAACAGCCCATCAGGATTTTCTATTGGAATGTTTCTTTGCTGAAGTTTTTTGACATAGGTATTCATTAATATTTCAAGGACCACCCTTGGCGCCGTATTTACATTAATCTTGCAATCTCCATCGTGCGGATATACCGAAATTAAATTTTTAACAGCGTTAAATTCATCTTCTGTAAAGTCCTTAACCAGCATTAATTCCTCAATATTGGAAAATTTATTTCCTTTATTATTGTATTCTAAGGGTTGATAATCCGGAATGCTAGCGCCAACGTCACCTCTCCATGCGCATATATTATTGGCTAAATCCTGAGGGTCAGCTGCTCCTGCATAGTCTAAAAGCTCGGTCAATAATTCAAGGGGTGCGGTATTTATATTTATCTTTCTCTCCTCGTCAATAATTTGCGAAACGGAAGCAAATTCATTCTGGTTATCGCCGACTAAAATTTTATTGAATTTTTCTTCGTTATCTGCCCATTTATCTATTAAAGAATCGACAGCCGGATCATCATTTTTAAGTTCAACAATTGCGACATTTACGCCTGCCTTAGCCAGATAAATGGAATTTAACCTGTCTTTCTGATATCTGCTTAGCCGTAACGCCAGAGAAACTCGGTGTCCGGTGCTTACAGCTAACATTCCTAAGATAGCCAGAATCCAGAGGCTGATAATTAATACCTGCGCTTTATTTCTCATAAATTAGGCAGATAGATTGTGCGTTCGAAATCCTGTTTAATTTTTCCTGATACGGTTAATTTTATATTTACCGCTACAGGAAATGATTTCTTGTCATCCCAGGTATCCTTCCATTTTAACTCAAGGCTCCCCGGGTCAATAAACCCATAGCTTAAGGCAAAACTATCAATATTTCCTGCCAGCTCCTGGGGCTCTGTTTCAGACCGGTCATTTAACGCGTCTTTATCTATACGACAAAGCATGGTCAAAGTTTTATTTTCAAATTTATAATCAACAAAGGCATAATGTTTCAACATGGCGCCTTGGCTAAATTTATCAACCAGGGTTAATAAGCCCATTTCATTTGAACTGCCAAAAAATTTTGTTTCATCCTTGGAATAAGCGAAAGAATTCCTTAAATCCAGGTTCAGGCGCTCAAAAACAATTCTTGCCGACTGATAAATATCTATATTCTCTCCGATGTCTTTGTAGCCGAATAATCCGGTATTAAACGTTAAATAAATGCTCACCATTACCACGCTAAAAATCGAAGAAGCAATCAATAACTCTACCAGAGTAATGGCCCGATTAGTTTTTATCATCTTAAAAAGCTTTTTAGGTTAATTTCTTCAACACTGTTAGCCCTTTGCCAATTAACCGTAAAATTAATTCTATACAGCGTTATATCATTGTCAAAAACCACTGTATCCTTCCATTGGAATTTATTATAAGCCCCTGATTTTCCTGCCGGCTCTTGATTTATCAATCCTTGTTTTTCCTTAAATTCCAGCTCCTGTAATTTATCTTCCGCCAGAAAAACAGCCCGCACCAAGTCATTCGATAATCCGGTTACCCTTCCGGAAAAAGAAAAGGCCTGAAGTATTACGGTAATTCCTGCTGATAATACCGTAACCGTAATTATCAATTCTAGTAATGAAAAGGCCCTGGCACTACCTTTGAACTTTAACACTCCCATAGACTCCTTTAGTAGTAAGGCTGATGGCTTGCTTATTGGCATCGGATAACTTTATGGTTACGTTATCAATGCTTCCGTCTGGATAGAAAGCGATTTGCGTTTGATCCGCAGCTACTTGTATATCTTGCGGGATGTACACAGTCTTTAACCGGTTCTTATCATTCAAAATGCCGGCCCAATATTCTCTCGCCCCATTATCTATATTGAGCATGAAAGTTTCTTGGGCCACGATTGACTGTTGGCGTAAATAAACCATATAGGATTGCAAATCTTGAGAAAAAGTGCTTAATTGTAGGCTGGTATAATTATTTTTTAGTTGAGGCAGGGCGATTGCGATTAATATAGAAAGTATGATTATGACAAATAATAGCTCAATGAGTGTAAACCCCGTTAGAAGCTTTATTCTGTTTTTCTGGACATTTGGTATTTCTAACGGGGTAAAACCCTTATTCATTATTTCGCAATTAAATTAATCTGGAAAATCGGCAAAAGCATGGAAAGGACAATAAAACCAACAACCAGGCCCATTATCAGTATTATCACAGGTTCTAACATCCGCGTCATGGCGTTTAAACTTTTTTCCAGCTCTTTCTCATAATCATCGGCAATGCGCTGCATCGCCTGGTCGAGCCTTCCGGTCTCTTCGCCGACAGCGATTATATTGGTCACAAATTCTGGAAAAAATGGCGAAACCTTAAGGGAATCGGAAAAACTGCTGCCTGCGCTTATCCCTTCTTTAAACTTCAGGATTTCCGCTTTTAAAATCTGGTTTTCTACTACGGTGACGGATATTTCTAAGGAGGAAGTTATAGGTACGCCGCTGGAAAGTAAAAGAGATAGCGTGCGCATCATACGGCTGATCTCTGTTTTTAAAACGATTTTGCCGGCAAATAATGTTTTTAGTTTTAGGCGGTCAAATAAGATTTTTCCTTGAGGGCTTAAATAAAGCCTGCGCAATAAAAACGCGGCAGCAATAATTACCGCGATAATTATCCAACCGTAACTTTTTAAAAAAGCGGAAGAATTTATTAATATCCTCGTTGGCAAAGGCAAGACCTGGCCCATATCCTCAAACATGGACACCAGCCTCGGGACAACAAACATCAGCAACACGCATATTGTTAATGCGCTGACAACCAGGATAAAAAACGGGTATGTTAAAGCTGCCCTTATGGAATCTTTGAATTCCTCCTGCCTTTCCAAGAATCCGGAAAGGCGTTTCAGGGTCTCATTCAAATTACCGCTTGCTTCTCCGGTGCGTATCGTGGCCGAATATAACCCCGGGAACAGTTTTGGATAGGACTCCAGGCTTTCTGATAGCGATTTTCCGTCTTTTATTTTGGCATTTATATCGTTTAGTATAATTTTAAGGAACTTATTGGTAGCTTGCTTAGCTATCATGTTAAGGCTGTTGGTAATATTTATTCCCGAATCGATAAGAGTGGATAATTGCCTGGTAAAGGCTGAGATGTCTTTTCTTGAGACTCTTTGAAGGGAAAGCATGCCTTGCTTTTCCAGGGAAAGAATTTTAGAGCTGATGGAAATGGGAAAATACCCCAAGCCTAGCAATTTATTTATGGCTTCCTGTTCGGTCTCAGCTTCTATTTCTCCCTGGATGTTTTTTTGGGGATTAATTTTTGCTAGATACGTATATCGTGGCATTAATCTTCGGGTAATTCTTCCTGTTGAGTTACTCGCACAACTTCAGTAAGGGTAGTTGTGCCTTTAAGAAATTTGCGCAGGCCGTCCTGGCGAAGGGTGCGCATGCCCTGTGAAATTGCTTTTTGTTTTATCTGCTGGCTGGAGGCGTGGTTAAGCATAAGCTCCCTGATTGGCTCGGTTACGGTTAATATCTCATATATTGCTGTGCGGCCATGAAAGCCTGTAAACCTGCATTCCTCACAACCTTTAGCTTCATAAATCATCGCCTTTTCTAAATCAAAATCTATATCTTTAATGTGGCTGAGTATTTCATTCCTGGATTTTTCCGGGACCGATACCTTGCATTTAGGGCAAAGGACCCTGACCAATCTTTGCGCTATAAGGTATTCAAGCGACGAAGACACTAAAAACGGCTCAATACCCATATCCAAAAGCCGGGTTACCGCGCCCGCAGCATCATTAGTGTGCAAAGTAGAAAAAACCAGATGTCCGGTCAGTGCAGAGCGGATTGCTATTTCGGCAGTCTCGTAATCCCTGACCTCTCCTACCATCATTACGTCGGGATCATGCCTTAACATGTGGCGAAGTGCCGTAGCAAAAGTAAATCCTATTTGCGGAATAACCTGGACCTGATTAACTCCTCTTAACTGGTATTCCACGGGATCCTCAATGGTTATAATTTTTACAGCCGAAGAATTTATGCGCGATAGGCAGGCATACAAAGTAGTTGATTTTCCTGAACCAGTCGGGCCTGTTACAAAGATAATGCCATGCGGTTTTTTTATTGCCTGTTCAATAATCTTAAGGTCTTCCTGTAATAAACCCAGTTTTTCCAGCTCAAGGAACAACGCAGAGCTTAAAATCCTGATATGCACAGACTCTCCGAATGACGTAGGTATAATGGAAACACGCAGGTCCAGCTCCTGCTCATTAACCTTTATCTTAATCCTTCCATCCTGGGGGAGCCTGCGCTCTGCAATATTAAGGCCGGACATAATCTTTATACGGGAAACTATGGCAGGATGAAAATATTTAATCGTCTCCGGTATGTTAACGTCGTAAAGCACGCCGTCTATCCTGAACCTGGTGCGCAATTCCTGATAAAAAGGCTCAAGGTGAATATCAGTAGCCCGGTCTTTTACCGCCTGAGAAAGTATCTGGTTGACGAATGTAATTATGGAAGCGTCTTCCGCCAATACCTCCAAATCCTCGACTTTTTCTTCGCGCATGCTTAGTTGTTCTGACGTGAGTTTCTGGTCGATTATTTTCTCCAGGGTTTCTGCGCCCACGCCGTAATACTTACGGATTGCCTCCTGAATTTCCGGCTCACTTGCCAAAACGCCTTTTACTTCTAAATTCAAAAGCAGCCTTATATCATCCAGAGTGCGGATGTCCAGGGGATCTGTCATGGCAATGGTCAAACAATCGTTTTTAAATTCCAGCGGCATGATTTTATAGTGGCTGGCGAATTTTGCCGGCACCTTTTGGATAATCAAAGGCTCGATATCAATAGTGTTTAATTTTATGTAGGGAATGTTTAACTGTTTGGAAAGCAGTTGAAATATCTTTTCTTCGCTGATATAACCTAATTTAACCAGGGCAGTGCAAATAAAATCACCTGTTTTAGCCTGCTCAATAAGCCCTTTATCCAACTGCTCAGGCATAATCAGGCCCTCTTCAATCAGCATCTGCCCGATTAACACATTGTCTTTTGTCGGCATAAATAATCCTTTTCTAAGAAATTTCCTTTAGCTTGTTGTAAACATAATCCACTGCCTGGGAAAAAGTAAGAATGCGGTCAGCTTCGTCATCAGGTATCTCTAAACCCAGGGCTTCCTCTAAAACCATGGCAGCGCGTATTGCATCTACGGAATCCAGGCCTAAATCTTCATTGAAGCGTGATTCTAACTTAATTTTATCGGCGTATTCTATGCCGAATTCCTGAACGAACATATCCTGCAGCTTTAAAAATAACTGTTCCTTGGTCAGGTGTTTTTCTTGGCGGAGTGCTTTTGCATTATCAGCTTGCGCTCTATGGGTTTTAATTTCCTGTGAGGTAGCTTCCTGAAGCCTGTTCATAAAATCTTTTATGCTCCTGGTATGGTTAAGGACTTTTTTCACATTCTCGGCCAATAAACCCGCTTTCCTGTGTGAATCAATAAAATCTTCCACTATCAGGTTTATCATATATACGTCATTGCCTATATAATGCGTGAATAAATCTCTTAACAGCGGGTGCAGGGGCATGCTTTCCTGGAATTCAGGAAATTCCAAATCATCTTTTGAAACCACGGTCAATTTATTGGTAATGTCTTTGATATGGCGGGTATAGATTAAAATCTTTTTAGCTTCCTGAGCGGG
Organism: Candidatus Omnitrophota bacterium; assembly: GCA_963805065.1. Lineage (GTDB taxonomy): Bacteria > Omnitrophota > Gorgyraeia > Gygaellales > Profunditerraquicolaceae > CAWDSS01. The sequence goes on from CAWDSS010000012.1 coordinate 156,726, forward strand.
GATGGATTCATTGCCTTTAAGATAATACTGGCAAAGAAGGTTTATAGCCGTGATATCGTCGCCAATACGGTTATAAAGAAGATCCCAGATTTCCGGGTCGATAGAAATATTTTCCGCTTTTATCTGCTCGTAAAGCTGTTTTTCGTTGGGAAGAGGATTTGCCATTTCAGTTTAAAGGTCAATCTTTGCAGCTTCAGAAATGACCTTGTCTAATTCTTCCAGCTCAAGGGGCTTAAGTATGTAAGCTGCAGCACCTAATTGCCGTGCCTGCTCAATCTTACCTTTGTCAGTAATGCGGCTTACCATAATACAAACGGCATTATTGTCTATTTCTTTGATTTTTTTCAGGGTCTCAATGCCGTCCAGGGGAGAAAAAGGCATATGCACGTCCAGCAGGCTTATCTGGGGCTTTTCTTTTCTGAATATCTCAACTGCAGCAGGGCCGTCTGTGGCGCCAAAGGTGATAAAACCTTTTCTGGAATAAATCTTTTTGATAAAATCCACTATCCCTTCTTCGTCATCGACTATTAATAACTTTAAGGCTTGTTTTTCTTCCATATTCGCCTCCGCTCTATTTTCCCCCAAGGGGAGAATCCGTTTTTATTGTAATATAAATGCATTTGCGGGTCAATGATTATAAATCAGGGACACCCTCGATTTCAAAGCAAAGGGTGTCCCTTTTTTATCTAATCTCAAGATGAATAGCTGCTCCTAAGCTATCAGCTATCTTTTTAAGGGTAAGCAGGGAGATATTTTCTTTTCCCTTTTCAATGCGAGATATCATTTGCTGGGAAATTTCTAGTTTTTTGGCTAAATCTTTCTGAGTGAGGGATTTTTGCTTGCGGATTGATATTATTTGGTCTGCGGTTGCCTTGCAGAATTCGTTCTCCTGCCTTGCAGAACCGCCCTGCCCTGCAAAAACAATCCCTCTGTCCTCATATTTTTCTTTCAGTTTTTCATAAATTGCCTGCCAAAACTCTATACGAGGGTTATTCCAGGAGTCTTTGCGCATCTGCCTTTTTATCCTTTGCCAGTTTTGTAAAAAAACTGCCGGTTTTAAATACATTTTGAACACTTCCTTAGGCGTATTTTTTCGGGAGAGTAATAAACCAGCTAAAGATAAAAAATGTTCGTCCTTAGTGTTTCTCAAAATTGAGATTGCTTTTTTCGGGCTTATGCTTTTATCCCAAAGCCAATCGTTATTTATTTTCATATTGCCTCGATTTCCTTTTCAATTATTTTACCTATTTCTTTTTTAAAATGCGCTTCTAAATCTTTATAGTCCACATCTTTTTTTAACTTTAGGTCCAATAGGCCAGTCTTAATATCAAAACGATCATAGGTACGGAACCACCTTATAATAGCTTCGCGAGTCGTTTGATTGCAATATTTGAAACAAAAATCCGACAACCGCATGAATGTAATAGACAGGCAATACAAATCATAAAAGTCCTTTGCCTCCTGCCTGCCGCCCTTGGTAACCGGCTTTCCCGAAAGATCTTCTGTGGTTAGCGTTCCGGCTATGGCAAAAATCTTTCTGATATAAATGTCTTCAAGAGAGAAAACTTTTATCCCGTTTACTATTTTTGGTTGTTTTACCAATCCTAAATAATCCTGAATAAAATCGATTTTTAACGAATCGTTTTTGCTGATAGATATTGAAAAAATGAGTAACTTAATCATATCTTCTCTTGCCTGCTCGCCAACAAGAACCACTTTCTTCTTTAAACACAAGGAAAGTAAATTGATTACCCCCAAGACTCTGATCTTGCTGAATTTGCTTGTAAAAAAATCTAAATCCAAAGATTCCCTGTGTCGGAAATAAAATAAAGACAGCGCGGTACCGCCGCCAAGGCAAAAATCGTCAATTTTTCCCTCCAGCGCTTTTAATACCTTCTCTTGATAAGTTCGAATTTGCGGTTTCATGGTTCAAATATACAACATAAAAGTTGTTTTGTCAAGTATTTTTACAACTTATAAGTTGTAAAACTAATCTATAATAACAGACGCAGAAAGGAGAAAAATCTTATGCATTTTTTCTAGAGATAGCTTGATTAGTAAAATAGTTATTTTGTAAGTCGGTTATTTATGAAGGGTTAGAAACAACGTCTTTGTTACATCTTTGTTACGTTTGTTACGTTATTATAGATTTGTTCATCTTTATGAAGAGTTAACAACAGGGTCTTTGTTATTGTTACCTTTGTTATTCTTTTCTTTAACGCAGAGTAAGATATTACCAATAATCGCTAACCAGAATGGTGATATAATTATCAGTCCGACCCAAATTGGAGTATAGTAATATTTGGGAACATTATTTGATATCCCCATCATCATCATAATAATCGATAAAATTATTGAAATTGGAACGATTGCAATAAAAAGTAATTTTCTCCTAATTTTATTATGCAATAGAGAATAGCCAAAAACAATGAATGGTATTCCTAAAAATGCCAAGTAAAATCCTTGGATCATTAAGATAATTAACATAAAAAATAATCCCAAAATTATATTGACTACTCCTATCACTGCACTAAAAACCTCTAAAGCGGATATTTTTTTATTCATAGTAATCCTCCTTATAAATAATCTAAGGCGAATAAGATCTAATTGATTTCTCAGGATTTCCTTTTTTTTCAATCATAGGATCTTGTGGAGAATGGATTAACTCCATGTGGCATTTCCAAACCTCTTTATCCCAAACCTGCCACCAGTTAACTCCTGTATTACTAAGACATTCATCATGAGTTTTACATGCACTATCACTAGGAGAAGTTGGACAACCCGGACCACTTTTAGTTAATCCGCAATAATTTGTTCCGGGGTAAGCCCAAGAAGTAAGATCCCACCATTCAAAAGGAGCAGTCGCATTTTTGCTACACAATCCCCACAAATCAACTAAATTTATAGGATTATTTCCTACATGCATATACATATTTGGCCCATCGGCCATACCACTTGGATCTTGAGTTATAAACCTGCCGATTGTTGGATCATAATATCGTGCGCCGAAGTAGATTAAACCAGATTGCTCTGCTTCTTTGGTTAGGAATTGATGGGCATTGGCTAGATTAGCCTGAGTAAGAAGGTTGCCAAAAGCATCATAAGCGTAGGATTGGATATTTGCTCCAGTGGTGTCGCTTAGGTTAGATACGCTGCCTAATCCATCGTAGCTATAATAGTTTTCAGGATTAGAGCTTTGTTGTGAATTAATAATCCCGCCAATCCCTCCTGCTGCGTAAGGATTGCGCAGATAACTTGCAACTGGGTCACCTGAGCCGTTGCGTTCTAAAACTACATCCATACCATCGTAGAGGTAATTTGTAGTACTTGAGCCGTTGGTGCTTGATATCCTCTTTCCTTCCCCGTCATAGCCATAGTGGAAATCGGGGACAGTCCCTGTTGGGGACAACCCTTGAGTAAGCCTATTCTCATAATCATAACTTAGGTTTAACTCTTGAGTTGAGGATTGCTTTTTGATGAGGTTGCCGTTGTTATCATAAAGATAAAGGATTTGATCGGCTTGGTTGTAGGTGACATGGAGTGTCTGGGTGGATGTGTTACCAGGAACATCTGTGGCAGTAACAGTAATAATATTTAGGCCGTTGGATAAATTTATTGAGCAGCTAAAATTGTTCCCATTTAAAGCGGCATTGCTGCCGTTAACTGTAACTGACTGGATTCCGGATGCATCAGTGGCTGTGCCGGTTACGGTAATGGGCACTGTAGCAGGGCCGGTAATGTTCTCCTGGGTAAGCTGATTGCCGCTATTGTAGGTATAGAGATGTTCTGTACCCTGTCTTACCATACTGGTGCGGTTACCTGATGGGTCGTATTCATAGGTAGCCTGATATGGATTTGCACTTGAGCTGTTGTTTTCTTGTGTAAGCTCGCCAACTGCATCATAAGTATAGTCAATTACGCTGTCAGGTAAGGTAACCCTGGATTTTCTTCCTGCATTATCATAAACATAATCGAAATCCGAAAGCTTATCAAGAGAGCCGGTTGTCTTTTGGTTAGTCAGATGTTTTAAGCGATGCAGAGAATCAAAAGCGTAGGTTGCCTGGACATTGTTAGGATAAACAATGGCAGCAGGATTGCCTAAAGGATCATAGGTGTAGGTGGTTGTTTTATTATTGGAATCGGTAATTGAGGAAATCCTTCCCAGCGCATCATAGCTATACTGGATAGTTTTTCCTCCCGGCAAAGTTAAGCTCGTGCGGTTACCCAGTGAATCATAGGTATATTGCAGGGTTGAATTTGCGCCAGGTGAGCTAATCTGCGTCAGGCGGCCAAGTGAATCATAAGTATAGCTGGTAGTACCTTGGGAGTCGGTCATAGAGGTTCGCCTGCCTAATGAGTCATATGAAAAGCTTACCGAAGTAGCATCAGGATAATTCATCTTCTTTAAGCGGTTAAGTGAGTCATACACATAGGTAATAGTATTACTGTTTGCGTCTGTTATGCTTGTGCGGTTTCCCACCGGGTCATAGGCATAAGATTTTGCCAAACCTAAGGGGTTAGTTTCCAGAACAAGCCGGTTCAATGAATCATACTGGTACGTTGTTGTGTGCTGGTTCTGATCAACTACGCTTATGCGGTTACCTTCAGTATCATAGCCGAAATTAATTGTTTTGCCAAGGGGATTAGTGATGCTGGTAACATGATTATTTAAATCATAAGTATAACTTGTAGTGTTTCCTGCGTTATCGGTAGCAGACAGCTTATTACCCAAGGCATCATAGGTAAAAGACGCGGTTGAGCTGTCAGGATAGGTTATAAGTGTCAGCTGGTTAAGATTATTATAGGTAAACTGGGTAACGTTATTTGCAGCGTCCTTAAGTTGGGTGCGGTTTCCCAGTAGGTCATAGCTAAAAGTAATGGTGTTATTGAGCGCATCAGTTGAAGTTAAAAGATCGCCATAGGCATCATAGGTAAAGCTTGTCGTGTAATTCCTTGGGTTAGTCGTGCTGATAAGTTGTCCAGAGGCATCGTAAACATTGGCTGTAAAATTACCCAGCGCGTCAGTCAGTTTGACGAGATTTCCGTTTGCGTCATAATCATATGCCGTAAGATTACCTTGCGCGTCGGTAATTGTTTTAACAAAATCAAAATCAGAGGTGTAAGTAAAGGCTGTGGTATTGCCAAGCGGGTCAGTTGCGGTTAAGAGATTGCCACGGCTGTCATAGGTATAGTTTGTGGTATTTGAATTTTTATCGGTAACGGAGATTTTATTCATATTCCCGTCCCAAACATTAAGCTGGATATTATTTTGAGCATCGGTAATTTTTGTCACCAAGCCGTAGGTATTGTATTCGTATTTGGTAATATTACCACGTGAGTCTGTTACCGTGGTAATTGGGTTGGCTGAATCAAAGGATAAACTAACCGCGTTATTGTTATTGTCCTGCCAAGATTGATATGCGCGGCCGAGTGAGTCATACTCAAAGTTAAGCGTATGGCTATTAACGTCAGTCTTAAGAATAAGCTGGTTATTGCCGTTATATTGATAGGTAGTTACGTTATTTAGCGGGTCAGTTACTTTTGTAAGATTACCATTTGCATCATAGTCATATTTAAAAATCCTGTTTGCGGGATCGGTTATTTGAGTGGTCCTTCCGTTAGAATCATTAGTAAACAATAATTTCCTGCCGGAAGCATCATCTACTTCAGTAATTATTCCGTTTGCATCCCTTAAAATATTTATTGCGTTAGAGTTCCTCCCTTCAATCTTCGTCAGGCGACCGTAGGTGTCGAAATAATCTTGTTGTCCGTGTTTTCTTAAAATCGTATACGTAGAGTCTGCGTTTTTGGTAAGGGTAGAATATTCCCCTGGCGAAGGCTGATAGGTGCCGTCCGCGTTCTTGGAATAAACCGTGTAGACTGCTGTTTGATCGACTTCCACTACCGAGCCGTCAGGATATTCTTTTAAAGTATCATCAAAATTAGAGCGCCAGCCATAGCCGAACTGGCCGTTAAAGTTATCCTGAGAATTATAGTTACGGGTTAGTTCCAAAGGCAGCTCTTTTGCCGGTATGGATATATCGTTTTGGGAGGTAAACATAGTGCCGTTAGCTACATTAATCGGCTCGCCGACAACAGTAGGATTGGGATTTTGTTTCATTGGGTCAATTTGAGGAGCAGGAGGATATCCCTTAGTTATATTAATCTTAACCGGGGTTCCTTTACCTGAATCATCTGTGCAATAGCCGGAAAGCGTATATTCTCCCAAGGGGTAAGAGCTGATACTGAAATCCGCGCTCAAAGTTCCAGAAGTTAGGGGGCTGGGAAGATAAAAGTAACGAGTTATCGGATATATGCCGTTGCCTGATAGCTGGAGCGAGGCATAGTTAATTCCATGAAAATTAGGTGCCACACTATGAAAAGAAATAGTAACAGGAAGGCTAGTCTGATTAGGCGGTATAAATGCACCGTCAACAGGCGTAACAAAAGTCAATACGGGATAAGGATTATTTACGGTTACTGAAATAGCATCGTAAAAGTTCGGTACACCACTATAACCGCTACTGGCTATGACTCCCAATTGCACAACAGCCCCATTTACTACCCCTGAAGTATCCCAGTAAAAGGTGTGCGTGCCTGAAACTTCAGGCGGGCTAATATAAAAATATCCCAATACATAACTATATAGGGAATTAATAGGACATTGTATACTGCCTGAATAAGTCACAACCACAGGAACTATACCTCCTACTGTCTGACCATCAGCAGGAGATTCGATTTTAACGGCTGCCCAGGCTTGCATTTGCAGAAGAAACGAAAGAATTAAAAGAAAAATAATAAAAAGGCTTGTTTTCATAATTATTGCGGCCTTATCACCGCATTATCAAGCGGTGAAGTAATATTCAATTCAGGTGCAGTTGTGTCCAAGATTATCGCGGCTGAATAAACTTGCGACCAGTTGCCTGCAGCATCAGAGAACTTTACATAAATGGTCTTAGTACCATCACCTGTGGTTAAAGTCCAGGTTTTGGTGATGGTATATGTTTCAGGTATTAACCAAGTTATTCCATCATTTGAGAATTGCATCTGGCTAAGGCCAGAGCCGCTGTCATTAGCATTAAGAGTTAAGGTAATGCTAGTTGCATTAGTGTATTGGTTGCCATTATTTATTGTAATCGTGCCTGTGGGAGAAGCGGTATCCAAGATAATAGTACTTGAAAATGCACTTGACCAGTTACCTGCAACATCCTTGTATTTGACATAAACTGTCTTGGTGCCATCACCCGAAGCAAGCGTCCAGTTCACGGTAGTGGCATAAGCTTGGGGAGTTGACCACGTGGCGTTGTCATTAGAAAATTGCATCTGACTGAGGCCAGAATAGGAATCAGTGGCCAAGAGATTAAGGGTAACGCTAGAAGAATTAGTGTATTGAACGCCATTATTTATCTTGATTGTGCCAGTGGGAGGTGTTGTGTCAGAAGACAAACCGTATAATTTAACCTCATAAATAACCGGAGAAATTAACTGGGCTCTGTTTATATATAGCCTGATGTAACGGTTAGCTTTTGACAAACTGTAAGTCAATTTATAAGGGTTAGTTGTACCACCAGCAGATGAAAGATTGGAATAAAGATTAACCCAGTTGACGCCATCATTGGAAGCCTGGATATTATAATTCGTGGAGCCAAGAAACCTATTCCACCAGATTGAGATTTGCGTTAAAGAATAGGTTTGCCCCAAATCCAAGCTTAGCCACCAATAAGTTTTAGGGAATCCGCCTATCCAGGTAGTGTTAAGATTGTTATCAATTGCCTTGGATGCATCGAAGAGATAAACCAGGGAACTGGATGCTGCGGCTGAAGAAACTTTTAATTCAGTGTCGGCAAAGGAAGGATTTGAAAGCAGGCAAAAAAATAGGACCGCTAAACCTCCAAAGACTTTAACTTTTTTGGTTCCGGTCCTTAATAATTCGGGCACAAAACTCCTTTGTTTTATCCCGTGGCAAATTTCAAGTAAAGTGTAACATATATTTAGGGGTTTTCAAGAAATATTATCAGAATGTTCTTGCTTAAATCATCCGTTTTGAACTTAAAGTATCTTGCTTAAGCTCTGCTTCGCTTACGTCTTTTAGCACGGGCAACTCGATGATAAAACTAGCGCCTTTGCCTGGGCCTTCTGACTCAGCCCAAATTTTTCCTTTGTGCCTCTCGATGATTTTCTTTGCGTTGTAAAGGCCCATGCCAGTGCCTTCGGTAGAAACCTTGGTAGTGGTAAAAGGAGTAAAGATTACGGAAAGCATATCTTTTTTAATGCCGTAGCCGTTATCAGAAAAAACAATCCTTACCTGGCTGTGGTTCAAAAGGCTTAAGGACAAAAATACTTTCTTATCCTTCATGTCTTTCATGGCATGGATAGCATTATTCGCCAATATTACCAATGCCTGCATAAGCTCAGGCTTCTCTCCCTTTACATACACCGGCCCCTTTAGCTGGCTTATCTTTTCATAAACAACAGTCTTATCCTTAAACTGCGGGTAATACAGCTTAGAGAAAGTGTCGACCACGTCTTCAATATTTATCGGCCTGAATTCTCCGGTTATCTTCTGGCCGAAATCGCGTATTGCCTTAACCATTCCGGAAACTCTTTTAGCAGTCTCAACTATAAAATTAAGCGAATCCGAGACTTCTTTTTTCTTATTTTCATCAGGAATATCCTTTAGCAAGTCCATCTTCAGAAATCCTGCCTGACCGAGGATTACCTGCATGGGATTATCTATTTCATGGGCGAGTGAATAAGAATAAGCATCCATTTCCTGAAGCCGTGCCTTACGCTCCTTCTCCACAACGTCCTGCCAAAACTGGCAGTTTTCAATGGCAAGTGCTGCCTGATTAGAAAGCACTTGAAGGACATTCAAATCTTCCTGCGTGTATACGCGGCCTGATAACTTATCACCCAGTATTAGAAAACCTGAAAGTGTATTTTCAGTAAAGCTGGGCACAATTACAGAAGCACCCAATGCCTTCATTTGAGTCTTAATCTCAGCCAGTTGCTGCGCCCGTGAAACATTCTTTCCCTGGCTAAGCATTTCTAATTCATCAAACACTAAAGGTGCCCGCGATTGCTCCAGCCACTGGATAAGTGGGATATTGCTATTAATAGGATTGAGGTCGTTGAATTTATCTCCGATATGCGCGTCTTGTGGTATAAATTTGTTTACTTCCTTATCCAATAGATATATGCCGGCATTATCCAGCCGTAACTTTGAGGAAAAAATATGCACTATGGAAGCCAGTAATTCCCTCATATCCGTAATCCTGCTCATGTCCTTCGAGGACTCATTCAACAGAGTCTGATAATCATATTCTTTTTGGAACAGGAATCTGTCAGTCAGGCTTATGAGCCAGTTCTTAAGAGGTTCATAAAAAGCAGTAATAGCTAAAACACTAATCGCCAAAGCCAAAACTTTTGAGCTGATTATCTGGCTTAAATACATCTGCGCCAATCCTGCAGTTAAGGCGAACACAAAGAATACAAAACCAAATAAGCCTGCGAATATCACCGCCCTGCGGATAATGACTTCAATATCTAGGAGACGATACTGTAGTATCCCGTAGGCTAATAAAAATATATATACAGAAACCAATGGATGAGTTATCGGGGGGATTGGAATGTTATAAAATAGGAAAAAATTTATGCTACCGCCAGCATATCCAATCAATGTCGCTATAAACAATATCTGAAACTGCTTTTTTCTTAATCCTTTTGATACATTAAATTCTTTATATAGTAAGTACCATGAATACATTGCAACAGTGAAGAATTTCAATAAAAGAGGATGGAATAAAATTCCTGGATTAGGCCAGTATTTAAAAAACATTTTTGCGCTTACTCCCTGTATAAATAATGGCGAAAAAATGAAACATAATAAACCAAAATCAATTATAAAACTATATAGAACTAATTTCATCAGTTTATATCTTTTGGCTTCCTCTAAATCTATTAATTTAATTGTATGATATAGTGAACAAGAAGGTATAAACATAGTACCAACCATGAGCATCCTTGACCAAAATAAAGCGCTTTGGGCGGTACTAGCTATTTGCCACATAAAGTAACTATAATTCCAAATAGATAATGACGCACACAGTAGCCCAAAAGAAATATACTTGGTATTTCGAGTATTCTTGGTATATACAAAAATACCCAATATGTTACTTACTACTCCATTAATTAACCCACTGATTGCGTAGTAAAACATTTATATCTCTTCTGCCTTTCTTGCTAATGCGACGTTTGCCTGATCGCCAAATGACCTAAAAATATTTATACCAATAAAACCAGCCTCACTCATTAAATCAGACAGTTCTTCTTCAGCGAAAAAATGGTAATGTCCTTCTTTTTCTTTCTGCCTAATCTTTCCTGCGGCGCTTAATAATTTTCTGCCTTCCAGCAACTCTTCTTCTGTTTCTATATTATTTGCATAATTACTGTATACTAATGATAAATCACTGTAAGGTTTCAAAGACGTAACTATGATTTTCCCACCTGACTTAAGGACTTCCCTTAGCCTTTTTATCACACCAACCGGATTTTTTAAATACGAAACCACTAAGTTACAACATATATTGTCAAAATAGTCTGTTTTGAATGGTAGTTGCTTTTCTAAATCTGATAAGATATATTGGCATTTAATCAAATCAAAACAATTATATCGCCTAATCTTCAAATAATCTATCATAATGCCATTGTGTATTCTTTGGGCTTCATGCAACGCATTATATACGAAATCTACTCCCGCATAGTAATATATGTCCGCTGACGTATATTCTTTTTTCTGGGCAGAATTATTAAAGGCTTGACTCTCTAATATACGTCTTATTAACCATGACCCAAAATGCCCATTGCCACATCCAGCATCAAGGATCTTATCCCCCATTCTTATTTCCCCAAATGAATTAACGATAAAATCTAACAAGCTCCTGAAATCATCGGATTTGGTTATAATTAAATATTTTGACAAATAACTATCCCAAAAATTTTTCTCGCCTTCTTTCGTAATTTTTGTAAGTGCCTTTAAACTTGCCATTTCAACTTTATTTTGTTTAACTAGATAACGGACATCTGGCTCAAAAATAGAATCAATTTGCTTATTTTCATTCTTAATATATTCAATGCAAAACTTAACTATCTGCATGATAACAATTCTTGCTAATCTAGGGTTTTCTTGAATTTGATGAAAAGCACTAGGAATGACATAAGCTTTGCAATTATCTTTATTTTCACATATTGCTTCTACATCTTTATAATTAACCCAAGCATCTTTTTCAGCAACCAAAAAAACTATGGGGCACTCTACATTTTTGATATCATCTTTCGTGTCTGCTAAAGAAGCCACATTATTTTTTATGGCGGCTCCTATCAAGTCATCGTGCACTTCGAAACCCATAATATCAACCATACCCCATCTCTTACCAGATCGGTATGATTCAACTAAATCTTCTCTATAGATTAAATTTAAGCTCGATTCAAGATCAACTAATCCAGCTAAACTTAATAAAAATCCGATTCTTTTATCCTGTGCACATGCTTTTATAGCAATTCTTACAGCTAGACTTGAGGCAACAATGCCTATTCTTTTCACACTAAATGTCTGTTCAACATAATCAAAAACATCTATTAAATCATCGCGCATCGTCAACAAATTCGTATTCGCAATCTCACCATCGCTTTCTCCTATATGGTCTGTATTGTCATAACGCACTACATCGAATCCATTAACCGTAAGATAATAAGCTGTTGAAATATAATCTCGTTTTGTTTCTCCATAAGCTGGTGGTATGACAATAAAATATTTATCTTTAGATAAATTATTGACATAATCATGATACCCTATGATAGTCTTTCCGTTTCTATTCTTAATGGCTAGCCGTTCGCTATTTATGGCTTCTTTCTTTATTTTTCTGTGTTCAAAGTCTAATTTATTATTGTGTGCGACCGATAGTAATCTCATCTATATTATTTGTCTTTTTTTTGCAAGAATTAACCGGGCTGTCGAAGAACCTATATATGCCGCCATAGGTAAACCTGCCTCGCCTGTAGAATATGTTACCCATTGGCCGCATAAAAACAAACCTTCTATTAAACTTTTTTGAGGCATAATTAAACGGTCAATCTGTGATGGAACCGCTGCCCATCCGTGAGCAGAACCACCCCTATTTAAAGTATATTTATACAAATCAAACGGCGTAACCGTTTCAGTTGTAACGATTTCTTTTTCTATGTCTGGTAAAACATCTTTCGCTCTATTAATCAATTTACCAACAAATTCTTGTTTTTTGTCTTTCCAAAATTTATCGTTTATAAAAGGAACAAAAACCGTTAAGGCCATGCTTTCTTTATTCTTGGGAGCTAACTTTTCATCGCAAACTGAAGGGAATATAAAATGCATAGGTATATTTAACTCTTTATCATTTAAATATTTTTCATCTCTTGGATCATAGTGATCTAGATTATCTCTATTGGAATAAGATAATACATAAGTAGGTTTAATTGTAGTACTCAATTTTCTGTTTAGCCCAAGATAAAGAATGAAACCTGAAACAGAGGGACGCAAATTATTCAGTTTAATTATAAAATCTTTCTCTATACAATTTTCTCCAACCAGGTTTAAAAATACTTCGGTCGGGTCACATGCAGCAACAACAAATTTAGAACGAATATGGCCAACTCTTTTAATATTTACGCCATCTATTCTACTATTAAGTAAAGTAACCTTGTCAACCAAGTGTGATAATAATATTTCTCCTCCAAATTCTTTAAATCTTTCTGCAAATGCATTGCTCAAAACCTGCATTCCTCCTTTGGGATGATAACCTAAGTCGAAAATGAATTCGCGAAAATGAGTGATGGCAGTAACTGCTGATGCCTCCGCAGGCCTCAAGCCTAATCTGCATAACATCATTATTAAAACTGATCTCAACCTACGGTCAGAAAAATAGGTATCCAAAAGATCCTTTAAAGTTTTATCTTTTAATCTATGGTATAGCTGCACAGAATTAATTGTCTGAATAAAATGGAAGAAGTTCATTATAGCTTTTGCTTCTCTAGGAAATTTTTCCTGCAGCTCTTCGATAGTTTTATTAAAATCATTGTGTACAGCTACAACACAATCAGACATCTGAATGGTGTCTGATGGGTCAAATCTTGTAAAATCTACTTTCTTATCAATTTCTAACTGATTAACGATATCTCTAAAAGATTTACCTTTACCGAGATTCCCCAATGAAGAAGTAAGGATATTAAATACAAATCTATTCCTTTTAAACGAAGTACAATACCCTCCTACCTTGTTATGCTGTTCAACTATCAATACCTTCATTCCCGCCTTAGCCAAATAGCAACCGCAGGTAAGGCCACCAATACCAGCTCCAATAATTATGACATCATATTTTTCTTTTAGCATATTTTAACTAGTGATACCTTCTTAGCACCAAACAGGAATTATTCCCGCCGAAGGCATAAGAATTATTCAACGCTACATTTACATTTTGTTTTCTGGAAATATTGGGAACACAATCAATGTCACAATCCGGATCAGGAGTTTCATAATTAATCGTGGGAGGAACAACGCTGTTCTTAATCGCCATGCAACAGGCTAATGCTTCAATTGCAGAAGCTGCACCCATGGTATGGCCAAGCATGGATTTAATAGAGCTAACAGGAATCTGTTTGTAATTATCCTTAAATACTTTTTTTATTGCCGAGCTTTCTTCTTTGTCATTTTGCAAAGTGCCTGTGCCGTGCGCGCTGATATAACTTACATCTTCTTTATCAATACCGGATTCTTTTATCGCTTCCTCCATACATGCAGCCATACCTTCTTCAATAGAAATCATCATACTGAAATCATCACAACTCAGGCCGTAACCCAAAATCTCCGCGTAAATAGGGGCTCTTCTTTGTAATGCATAGTCTAAAGATTCAATAGCTAAAATTGCAGCACCCTCACCGGGAATCATGCCTTTTCTATTCTTATCAAACGGCTGGCATTTATCCACAGCAACAGCTCCCAACCTACTAAATCCAGTATATGCAATTTTGGAAAGTGCGTCTGCTCCGCCTGCCAGGATTAAATCCGCTTTACCAGATTGAATATTATCATAGGCATATCCTATGGCATAATTACCTGCTGCGCAGGCAGTGGTAAATATTTGATTAGGGCCACTTAATTTAAATTCTATTGATACGTTACTAGAAAGAGTGTACGCGGGATATTGATAAATCAACTGATTTCTCACTTCACTTTCGCCTTTTTTAACCCATGTCTCATCCATCTCCTCTATCCACTGCGATTCCCCCATGGTTGTTCCGATATTAACCCCTGCTTTTTGTTTTGATAAATCTCTGGGTTCTAATTTGGCGTCTCCTAAAGCAAGCTTTGCTGCCGCAATTGCCAATTGAGAGGCTCTGCCCATGAGTTTAAATTTTTTCTTATTTATGAATTCCTGTGACTTAAAGTTTTTTATTTCTCCGCCTTTATGCACAAGATAGCCTGAAGTATCAAAAGCGCTGATTTGGGAAATCCCAGATTTGCCTTTGATTAAATTTCCCCAAAATTCATCCTTACCAATGCCAATTGATGAAACTATACCTAACCCCGTTATTACAACGCGCTTTTTCATTATTCTACTTTTTTAAATATTTTTCTGCCAAAGCAACTGCCTGCCTTAAAGAAGCTACCTTTTTAATTTCTTCATCAGGAATTGTTATCTTAAATCTCCTTTCAATTCCCGCGAGTATTTCCACGGAAATAATTGAATCCATTCCCAAGTCTTCCACAAACCTTGCATCAAGAGTGACTTCTTCCTCCGATATATTAAGAACGCTTGAGATTATTGACTTCATTTCCTTTTCCACATTAATGTCTTTCGAATCTGCCATTTGTTCCTCCGTTTATAAACTATCCCTTATTCTCTTAAAATCCTCTTCTTTATACATAAAGTTGCCGCAGCAAAACGGCGCCAGGGAAAAACCGTGTTTAGCAGCTAGCGTCGAAATCAGCTTAATCTTTTCTTCGGTTATATTGCCCCTGCCGATGGAAAAATTCTCGAAGCTGCCTTCAAGAGCAAGAATCATCGTCTCGGTTAAACAACTAAATATTATACCATGAGGAAAGATATTTTGCCATTTTTTACTCTTTATATTTTGGAGTTAATAAAACTTGTCTTGTCACGCTTACAAAATGCCCGATAAAAGCAAAGTAATCCATATTATTTTTTAAATCTTCCTAAAATCAGACTCTTATTACAGCCGTTCTGTCCGAAGGAATTTATCATTGCCGTATCAATTTTTTGTTTGCGGCTTTTGTCAGGCACATAATCCAAATCCAGGCCTGAATCCGGCGTAACGTAATTTATAGTGGGAGGAATAAAATCTTTGACCATGCTTCCTAATGCAGCGGCAGTTGCCAGGCCTCCTGATGCGCTAAATGCCTCACCCAGCATTGACTTAACTGCAGTTACCGGTATTTTGGAAGCGTACTGCCCGAATACTTCTTTTATTCCTTGCGTTTCAATTTTATCCGCGTCTGGAGTTGAATTGGCATTGGCAAAAATACAACCTATTTGTTGAGGTTTTAGGTTTGCATCGTCTAAAGCCCCGCGCATGGCAATACTCATTCCTTTGCCTTTGGGCTTGTATTTATTCACACGATAAGGCTCAAAATATGAGCCTATACCAAGAATCTCGGCATAAATATGCGCGCCTCGGGATTCAGCGGATTTCAAATCTTCCAAAATTAAAGTAGTTGCCCCTTCAGAAAATACAATACCATTTCTGCGCTTGTCAAACGGGCAGGATAAAGGCGCTGAGCCGTTTAACCCAGAGAGATAATTGAGTTTATAGAATCCCAAAAACGTCTGGATGCAAAATTCTTCAACAGCTCCGGTAACAACAGCTTTTGCCCTGTTTAATTTGATAAAATCGCGGGCATAATCAATCGCATCCAGGCTGGCGCACATTCCTGATGAAACCGTGGTGTTAAATTTTTTGATATGGAAACGAATTGAGAGTTGGCTAGCAGGAGAATTTATTACTGTGTTGGGAAAAACTGACGGATTTACGTAACGCGGGCCTTCGGCAACAGATGTTTTGTCAAATTCAGATATGCTGTTTAAACTTCCGAAAGTAGTGCCAACGGAAACGCCGATTTGCTTGTTATTGTCTTGGGTGATTTCTAATTTTGCGTCATCAAGAGCAAGTTTAGTGCTTGAAGAAAGTAGCTTCGTAGCCCTGTCTAAAGTGCGCAAAGTCTTTGCATCCAGAAATTGCTTAGCATCAAATTCCGTAATCTCGCCACCGACTTTGACTTTGAGATCTTTAGTATCAAACAAGGTAATTGGCCTGATGCCTGATTTGCCCTCCTGGAGACTTTTCCAGTATTCCTCTTTGCCAATTCCTATTGGTGAGATAACGCCAATACCGGTAATCACAATGCGCTTATTATCAGCCATTTGCGATATTATACCACAAATTCCCCAAAACAAAAGGGACACCCTCGATTTCAAAGCAAAGGGTGTCCCCATGGTTTCAAACGGGGACACCCTGCCGATTAGTTTCAAGGGTGTCCCTCGATTGAATTATTGGGTGTCCCTAAAAATATGTAGACAAAAGTTAAAATTTAGGTAAAATAGTTTAGTTATGAAAAACAAAAAAAGCAAATATTACCTTAATCAGGACGGCGAATTTATAATTGAGAACTACAACACAGCCAAGCCGTTTGCCAATTTCTTCCCCGGAATAGCGGGGAAATACGGCATACCCATGTGGGTGTTCTATGTTAATCGCGGACAGGCAATTGCCAGCTTTGGCACAAAAGACAAGGACCATGCGATTGTAGAATTCCAGCCTGCTAATAAAGCCTGGCAACTGGCTTCTCTTACCGGCTTTCGCACTTTTATCAAAGTGCTCTCGGGCAAAAAAACTACCTTCTATGAACCATTCCATAATGGATTTTCCAGCCTTAATTTCGACCTTGAAAACCTCATGCGCATCACCTCCTACAGCTTAACCATCGAAGAAAAAAATCTCACCCTGGGCATTAAGGTAAAAATAGAGTATTTTAACATTCCCAATGAAAATTATGCCGCATTAACCAGGATTGTCACCATCGAGAATTTGAGCCGCACAAATAAAAAAATCCAGCTTTTGGACGGGTTGCCACAGATAATTCCTTTTGGCACCAGCAATTTATTCCTAAAAAAACTTAACCGCACCATAGAAGCCTGGATGGATGTTGAGAATCTTGACAAAGGTGTGCCTTTTTATAAACTGGATGTTGACCCCACTGACAGGCCGGAAGTTATTCATATTAAAGAGGGAAACTTTTATCTGACATTCTGTTATGAAAATAATAAACCCCAGATTATAAAACCTATTGTTGAGGCACAGTGCATATTTAGGCAGATTACGGATTTATCTCTGCCACAGGAATTCTTAAACTCAACATACTTTTCTTATCCTAAACGCCAGATTACCCAAAGCAAAACTCCTTGCGGATTTTCTCTGCTTGATATCAAATTAGCTGCGAAACAGCAAAAAACATTTTATTCACTCGTCGGATATATGAGAAACATTCAGGCGCTTAATTCATCTGTTTCTAAAATCACAAAACCCGGGTACCTGGCAAAAAAACGCGAAGAAAACAAACAAATCATTGAAGATTTACAGCAGGATATCTCTACCTCTTCCAGTTCAAGGGAATTTGACCTTTATGCCAAACAAACATACCTGGATAATATTATGCGTGGCGGCTATCCCCTGCTATTTAAATCAAAGGATTATGACCCTGTCTTCTATATATATTCCAGAAAGCATGGGGATTTGGAAAGAGATTACAATAAATTCCTAATTCAGCCGACTTATTTTTCTCAAGGTAACGGCAATTACCGCGATATAAACCAGAATAGAAGGTGCGATATCTGGTTTAACCCCGGCATTGAACATGAAAACCTGATTTATTTTTTCAATTTACTGCAAGCAGACGGATTTAACCCCTTAATTGTTAAAGGTGCAAGCTTCATAATGCCTGAAGGCCTAAACCTGCAATCCCTTCTTAAAGACATGGTAGAAAACGAACATATCCAGGCAATAATTAACTTTCTGGGTAAGCCCTTTACTCCAGGAGAACTAATACTTTATGTAGAAGAAAATAAAATTAAGCTTAAGGTCAGCAATGATGAATTCTTAACTACTGTCGTTTCCCATTCTATTAAAATTCAGGAAGCTGAACACGGTGAAGGCTTCTGGACTGACCACTGGGCTTACAACCTGGATTTACTGGAGAATTATTTATCGGTTTACCCGGAAAAAGAAAAAGAAATTATTTTTGAAAAACGGGTGTTCATTTTTTTCGATAACTATGAAATTGTACAACCAAGAAGCGAAAAATACGTGCTTTACGACGGCAAGGCAAAGCAACTAAGGTCTGTTATTACCGACAATGTAAAAAAAGAAATGATTAAAAACAGGGCTAAATTGCCGCACGCACTACGAGCACAATATGGCCAAGGCGAAATTTACCAAACCACGCTTATAAATAAGCTATTATGCCTGCTTGCCAATAAACTGGCTTCTCTTGACCCCGCAGGTTGTGGCATTGAAATGGAAGCAAACAAGCCAAATTGGTTTGATGCGCTAAACGGCCTGCCGGCATTATTCGGCTCCTCGCTTTGCGAAACATTCGAACTAAAACGCCTGGTGATTCTAATCAAGCAGGCCTTAGAGAGAAACAAGATGGGAAAAATTTCAGTTACCGAGGAAATAGCCGGATTTATTTTAAGCCTGAATACCCTGATTCAGGAATATCTTAAAGATGCCTCACAAGACAGAGACTTTCAATACTGGGACAAAAGCTATTCTCTTAAGGAAGGGTACAGGGAAACGACCAAGTTTGGTTTTAGCGGAAAGGAAACAGAAATTGTGGTTTCCAATTTATTTAAATTACTGGATGCTGCATTAGAAAAACTGGATATCGGCTTAGAAAAAGCCTTTGATAAAAAGAACAATGTTTATTATTCGTATTTTATTAATGAAGTAGCGGAATTCGATATCCTTGATAATACGATTGTCAAGCCTAAGAAGTTCATGCAAAAAAGGCTGCCCTTGTTTCTTGAAGGACAAATGCATGCCCTGCGTCTGGCTAAAAATCTAAATGCCGCGCAAGATCTTTATAAAGGGACTAAATCCAGCGCCTTATTCGACAAAAAACTCAAAATGTATAAAGTAACTGCGCCGCTTGCCAGTATGCCTGAGGAAATCGGAAGGTGCCGCGTGTTTACTCCGGGCTGGCTTGAAAATGAATCTATCTGGCTGCATATGGAATATAAATACCTGCTTGAGCTTTTGAAATCCAGGCTTTACACTGAATTTTATGAGGATTTCAAAAATGTTCTCGTCCCATTTCAGAATCCTGCAAGGTACGGCCGCAGCACCTTAGAGAACTCTTCATTCATCGTAAGCAGCGTTTTCCCGGATGAGAACTTGCATGGCAATGGTTTTGTTGCGCGGCTTTCAGGCTCAACAGCGGAATTCCTGCAAATCTGGTTGATTATGAATGTGGGGTCCCACCCCTTCTTTTTGAATGATAAGAGTGAATTAAATATTAAATTTGCTCCTGCGCTTGCAGGCTGGTTATTTGACAAAAAAGGTAAATACAGCTTTAACTTCTTAGGAAAAATCCCGGTAACTTACCATAACCCCAAAAAAAAATATACGTTTGGCAAAAATTGTGTTCAACCCAAAAAGATAATCCTAAAAAATAACGATAACAACCTGCAAGAATTCGCTTCAGATACCATCCCCTCTCCCTTCGCCGCTGGAATCAGGTCCCTTCAAGCCAAAAGCATCGATATTTATCTGGAATAATATTGGTAAATTTATAAATTTACAACCTTGAAAATTTAGCAATCATGTGTTATACTTAAATTGACAATTAGGAATACCTACTGATAAAGGCAAACTAGCAGTAATGCTGGGGCGTCCCTAACGGGATCCCGAGATGCGTAAGCGCATCGAGGGGCAAAGCGACAGAGCCGAAAAGTTCGGCTGGCTGCGTTGCCAAAGAGAAATGAAAACTCTAAAAATGCCTTTAGGGTTTTTTCTTTGTGAGCCCTGGCAAAACCTGCCAGGGCTTTTTGTTTTGAGGTGAAAAGATGAAAAATTTCCTTGAGAAAGAAAAAAACCAGCGCGTAGTGACATTCCTTAATCGGGATGAAGTGGACTTTTTGGACAAAATTGGCAAAGACGCCTTATTTTCTTCAGGCCTCAAGCTTTCAAGGGCAAAACTTATCGAATGGCTGGTTGATTTCACTAAGAAATTGGATATTAGCGGAGAGAATATTAAATCGGAGGACGATTTTGAAAATAAAATTATGACCCACCTGCCACGGAAGTATAAAAAAGGAGGATTACTATGAAAAACAAAATAATTTTCCTCTCATTGATTTGCTTAGCGATACTCTTTAGTTGGGCAGGTGTAAGTTGGGCTGGGACAACTTCTTCTGTTGCTGTGTCCTTCAGTATTCCTGTAATACCTGGCTTAAACGCCCCGCTAATTGAGCAAACCCAGCCTGCGACCCCTCAGGCAGCCACAAAACAAGCGGCACCTCAACAAGAAACCATAGCATCAAATCAGGCGCCTGTTCAAACAAAACAACAGGAAGAGAAAATTACAATCCAAACCCAGGATTCACAGGCTATGGTAAAAACGATTTACAGCAGGTAAGGCTTATTTATTCGGTCTTTTTTACGGGGATATTATAAACGTAGCTCACGCCTTCAAAAAGCTCAATCTCTTTAAAAATAGGCACAGAGGGAATATATTGAGTCGACAAAGTCTTTAAATCCAAGGTGAGGGTGTGTTTTCCCGTAGATACATTTCTTATAAAATATCTTCCTGAGTCATCGGTTACTATTTTCCTTCCATCCTCTAATAGCAAAACAACGCCTGCTACTCCCTTATCTCTTGGGCCAAGCTGGCCGTTGTTATCCCTATCTTCAAAAACAGTGCCTGTAATTTCAGAGCGGCTGATAATGCCAAAATATGCCCTGGCAGTCTGGCCATGCGAAACACTTAGCTCCTGCACAACCGGAACGGTGAGCATAAAACCTGAAGGTATGGTAGATGTGTCAATGCTCACGTAAACATTGCGCGCCTTTACTTTTGTAAATTTAAAATAACCGAACAAATCGGTAACAACTGATTTATCCTTTCCCAACCAAACCCTTACTCCTTCCACGGGAGGATCATCCCTCTCTTTCAACCCATTACCGTTCAGATCCTTAAACACATAACCATCAATTGTCCCTACTGATTCCCACCTTAATCCGGTATCCCAGGCGTAACGTAAGCCGCTCTGAAATTCCCCCTCAACGCGTTTTGTAACATTCTGGTTACCGCCTGCCCAGACATTACGCACACGCGCGTTGGTGTATAATTGCGTATCCGGGTTAGGCCGGTATGTTATCTGGGTATAACCCTCAATATAATCTTCTCCGGAAAGAAAACTCAAGGGAGAATCTGTATTTCTTTCTTTGCGATAAGTCATGCGAAAATCTCCATACAAGGGAGTTTTAAATATCTGGTTTGTCCAATCAACCCCCGTTTCAAAAGCTTCCGGTCTGGTGTTGTTATCGGCCAATACTTCATGCAGCCAATTAAACTCCTGAGTAGCATAATAATTAAGATCGCCTAAAATAGGTAATCTTACGCCTAAGACAACCTTCTCATTGGTATAATTTACCGAAGGGTTGGTATAATCATTATTATCTTGATGCCGGTAATTAGCATAGGCATAAATTTTCTTGGACAATAATTCAATAGTCCTGTTTAAGCCTACTCCCGGGCTATAGTAGCGAAACGGGCCTAATCTGCCTAATTCATTTTGCAGCGAATAATCGAGGCTTAATGAAGTCAATGGGTCAATTGTGTAAAGCGCGTTAAAATCAAGATCTTCATTCAACATATTGCTATTCTTTGGATTAGGAAACAGCGTATCCCTATACACATCCAAGCGGCTGGTTATATTTAATTTATTGGTCGGGTTAGCAAAAAGGTTAAACAAGGTACCTATTTGGCCTTCGCGATAAGCATTACCAATTGCAGTATTAAATTCTTTATCTGTATCTCTTGCTTCGGCAACCAACCTGAATTTAGGCATAGAATACGTTGCAGTAAGCAAGCTGGCGAATTTCTGCGAATCATAGGCTGTTTCATAATTCAGCCTGAATTGGTCCGATAATTTATTTTCTCCGTGCACATCATAGTTGTAAGCATTTAAATTAGGCGGCCTATCCCTGCCCCAGCCATGAATGACGCTAAAGCCATAAGATTGCTTAAAGGTAGGCCTGTAAGCAAAGTCCATACCGCTCAAGAATGAATCCTGAAACTTACTTAATCCGGGAGATAAATTACCAAAGCGACCCCCGCTTTCTCTTCCCCAGAATACAGTATAATCGATTTTTTTATTGAACGCGGGTGATTCTAACATAACACCTCTTAAATAAGTCGAAGTTAATGTCAGGTTGGTAAAAGGCAGCTCATAATCCATCGCGCGCAAAGTAAAATCTTTAAACGGGCCTAACCTGCCTTCGGTTAACCCTAAAGCTATATAACTTAAATCGGTGCTAACTTGTGAAACATTCACTCCAACCTGAGAAGAAAAATCGCCATAAGGAGTTGCGCCATCCAGGCCCAATATGTGCGTAAAGTTATAACTTTGCCTGGAAAGGGACTCAGCACTCCTGCCTTTTTCAAATACATCATAATCCAAAGAGTAGCGCAATTTAAATGTTCCCGCATGCTCTGCTTCTTTACGCATAATATCTTCTAAGGTAGGGCCTTCGGGTTTGGCAGGCACAGTTATAAATTGCAAAGTCCAACGGCCTTGATCATCCCAAATGTGAAGATAAGTGAAACCGAAGTCTTTGCCTGTAAGTAAAAGTTCGTTGGGATCCTTTTTTTCTACCTTAAGAATATCGGGAGAGGTTAGCAAAAATCTGGTAATATTACTGCCGGAAATGATTAAATCCTTGCCTTGCTCAATTTCTATAGGCTTAGCGAGCGATCTTACATCTTCGGTCAATTGCAAAACCTGGGGAGGTAACGTTGCTTTTGCAGAAGTTGGAACTTGGGGGGCGGCTGCGGCGGCTACAGGCGCTTTCTTTCCCTCAATATTATCCAAGAATTCTTTTATTGTTTGAGAGCGTTTCTTAGAAGTGGGTTCTACAGAGGAAAGAGCACCTTCTTGCATTCTTGGTGCTTCTTCGCTTGTAATTTTTTCAATGTATTCTAAAGCTAAGGGATATCCTGGCTGGGCTAATAAGGCTTTATTAAATTCATGTAGGGCTTGCTGAAAATCGCCTTGATTATAAAAATCTATACCTAATTCACATAAATATGCAGGGACCTGGGAATAACCCGTAGATTGAGCATATCCGCAAGCGGGTATGCCCGAGCCTAAAAAATTAATAATTGTAATTAAGGCAAGTAGTTTCCTCATTTAAGCGCGCCTACGGACAACACTTGTCCGGAAGGCCCGATTTCCACATTTGCCTCTTTTACAACAACAGGCCCCCTGCCCATTCCTGCTTCTTCCAAAGCTTTCCCTAAATCTAACGTTATTACTAAGTCATACGTCCCGGCAGCTATCGATTCCTTCCACTCGCCCTTTAAGGTAGCTGTGTCATTCGGAAATGTATATGCCTGGCCAAATTTACCTCTTGCGTAAACCAAACCTGTTTTATCAATTAAGTCAAATGTTCCTGAAGCGGTGATATCAACATTACCAGAATTTTTAAAATCTAATTTCACGATTAAGGGCGCATTTTCGTTTACCCTCTCTAAAGAAAGCTGGCTTATAGTGACATCGCGTTTTATGGTCCCTTCCGGCTCAATATAAAACAAGGAGCCTAACCTAACCGCTACAGCCACTCCTACCCCTTCCTGCTGCATGGGATTAGTTAAAACAGATTCAAAGAATAAGACTGCGTAATGGCCTCCCACAACATCCTTGGGGACTTTTACAACATAATTTACTACCTGGCTTCCAAAGGCCGGGATGGTAAATTCAGCAGGGTTAAAACTAATCCAGGATGCGCAGGAAAGAGGCATGATACCGGCAGGCTTAAACTCTTTGGAACCATCTGCAACAGGCAAATAATACCAGTCATCTAAATAAGCTCTTACAGCTAAGGGTTCACTGGAAGTATTTTTAAGATGTATGACACCCGATTTAGTGCTTCCGGGTGCAACGCTTAAGCGAATCTTACCTTCTTCGGTTATCAGGTCGACTGCCTGTGTAATTTTAGGTATAGAATAAAACATAACGTTGCATAGCGCAAATATAAAAATAAATTTTTTCATTTTTTTTAGGCTATATGAAATGTCTGGGAGAAGGCAGACCCGTACCTTCAAACCCAGACAATATCACTTCAACTTCCTAGTAGATAACTAACAATTCTTTATCAAAGATTTCTTTAATAAAGAGTTAAAGTAAACACTAAGTTACCTTGGTAAAGTCCTCCTGCCGTATCAACAGTAATAGGCTTGAGGTCTCCAGGTAAAGTTCCAGCAGTGCTATACGGTGGTATAGCAAAATACGCAGCTATGGTTCTTGAAAATCCATTTGAACCACTGTCAAATAGTGTATAGTTAGGTTTTGACGCTGAACCAACAGCTCCTATTGATGCCCCTCCTGTTAATGATGCATAAGTTGTGCTATTAACAGGTGTTCCATCAGTATTCTTGGGGTCAGGGTCAATTAGTGTAATCGCAAACCCATTAGTCAAAGTTGTCGCACCAACCAAGCCAGCGCAGGTAGATTGTATCTTATACCTTTTTCCAGATGTATAGGCTGTTAACTCTGCAACATAGGAATTAGGCGAATAAAATAACCCTGCATTGGTTGTTCCATCAGCTAAGATATTGGTCAATGTTCCAAAACTCATAGCTGTGGTTGCACTTCCCCAAGTTCCAGTTGAACTAACAGGATATACTTTTGCTATAAGCTGTAATAGGCTCGGAATCGTAGCTGTAACTGTAACGGAAGTTGTTGTTGTTTGAGCATATGACATAGCTACAATACTAAACAAGAATAACACTGCTGTGAAAATAGATAGTATTTTCTTCATAATTTTTCACCTCCTTCTTTGTTAAATTTTTGTTACAAAAGTTTATTGACCTAAACAATAAAGGTTGCTACCTGCGCTAATATAGACCTTACCGTTATAGATAAATGGTCCAAGAGGCATATAACCACCTAAACTGTTGTAATTCCATTTCAATGTCCCAGCTGAAGAATCATAGGCATTCAAAGCACTTCCAGTATTTCCATCTTCTGAACCTGTAAATACCAACCCATTAGATATGCCTGAATCACTATAAAGGGTATTGCTATTTAGTGTCAATTTATGGACACCTGTATTAGCATCAAAGGATTGCAGATGCCAACCACCACTATTGATATTAGCATAAACTACCCCATTAGCAACTCCAACTACACGCACATCTATATAGCTTGTTTGTTTCCACTTTACAGAACCAGCAGTGGCGTCTAAAGCATATAAAGAACCAATCCAAGTTCCACTTCCGTAAGTTCCGAAATACACTATTCCATTTGCTACGGAAATTCCTTGTATAATTTTCCCAGCTTCAGGAACAGCATATGTCCATTTTACGGCTCCAGTAGTGGCGTTCAAAGCGTAGAGACTGGTATTCCCTACATAAACTACACCATTAGATATTGCACAATTCACAGTAAGTGCTGAAGCAGTAGTGTAAGTCCATTTAAGCGTGCCAACAGTGGCATCTACTGCATAGACTTTTGCTCCCAAAGCAAAGTAAGCAACATTGTTGGAAACAACCACATTGCTGTAACCAGAAGATACATCTTTACTTTGAGTATTATACTTCCACTTCAGGCTGCCTGTATTAGCATCAAAAGCAAACAGCTCGCTTACATATGTTGTTCCACTATCTAAACTATCTTCTCCAACTATATATAATACTCCTCCTGCAACAGTAGGAATATCATTAAATAGTTGAAAATTAGTTCTGGTGTAAGTCCATTTCAGAAGTCCAGTAGTTATATCTACTGCAAGAAGTTTATCATATGGAGTAGTGTGGATATAAGCAATATTATTTGCTATAATCGGCGGTGTAGCTATGTAATCACTACCTACGCTATATGTCCACTTCAGATTCAAAGGCAGAGTTGTTGGACCATTAGGGAAACTGCTTGTTCTTCCTGAATCATACAGATACATTGTTCCATCAGAAGAAACAACATTGTTGGTAAAGTTGCTTGGATTACTGGCTTGGCTTGATACATATACCGCTGCCTGGACTGCTCCGCTGGCAACACCCGAAGGAACAGTAACCTGAATCTGTGTGTTTGTCCATATGGAATAGCTTGTAGCTTTTACCGTTCCAAACATCACACAGTTACTGCCCTGCGAAGCACCAAATCCTATACCAGTTATAGTTACCAAAGTTCCTGAACCGCCAGTTATAGGATTTATTGTTGTTACACAAGGAGCAGTAATTACCTGTATAGTGTAGTTTGATGAGGGATTACCAGCACCAAAACAGGCAATATGTCTCAATTCTGAAGTAGCACTTCCATACCATATGTTGTCTTGTGTAAGACCAGTATTTGTGCTACTTCCAACCAAATTGAAACTCCCATTTACAAGATAAGCGTCAGGGTTGCCAGTAATGGGAGTAAGGATAACACGGTATCCTTGACCACCGGTTGTGGAAAACCCATACCAGTTTGTTTGCTGATAGGAAACGCTGTCAGTGCTGGCTGTTGCGCCTACTGCCAATTGTGTTTCCAAAGCAGACATAGCCGTACCAATGAAGGCGAAACTTAAAGCGATTGCAAAAACCGGAATAAGAAATAAAACTATTAGGTTTCTTCGCATTTCGTCCTCCCTTCTATAGTTCTGATATCGTATAGACGATTCTCGTAGTATAATCACCCGCGTGCAGGTCCGGCGGAGTTGATAATTCATAAATAACATTGAAAGTGTCGGAAGAACCTGTTTCATCTGACACAAACAGAGACATCTCTCCGGGCTTTACTTCTGTTTTTTGAGGATAGTTTAAAATACCTTTAGTGTTTAAGCTCTCAGTGCGTACAGTAAAATATTTACCGGGAATGATATTGCCTTCTTTATCGGTAAACAAAGAAGGCGTATCCTGGCTTACCTGGTAACGTTTGCCTATATTGGTCTTAACCTGTAAAGTTACCTCATTGACACGCGGAGGCTGGTTAGGTTTTAGATCGCGAAATTGTAACGAGCCGCCAATCTCAGGCGTAACTATAAGATTAAACATGCGTTCATTCTCAAGTTCCAAATTTAAAGTATCAATTAGCCCCGCCTTAACATAACCGGAACCCTCAAGCAGATACCTTATATTAACCCTGTACTTACCTGCTTTTTGTTTTGAGAAATCGCCCAATGAATACGTAACAATAAAACTATCGGCATCTCCCGAAGGTGTTGAAGTATATAAGACTTGGCGGCCTGAAGTTAAATTTGTGGGCGTAGTTACACCTTCGCCTTTTTTAGCTTCTTTTACTTCAAAGTTGATTGCGCCTTCGGAAAGCTGATTTCCATCAGCAGACATTATCTGCGAAGACATATCCTGCACAATCCTGAATTGGCTGCCTAAACCACCTTTAACCTCAACCAGGACATCAGAGGATTTTTTATCCTCTTTGGCAGAACTCAAAACAATGGATCTTGACCCGGTAGGAGTGGATATCCCAACACTAGACTCAACTGCAATATCAGCATAAATATTTAAAACCACAGTAACAGGGCTTTGAGATGAATCAAATGACTCTATGTTAAAACCAATCCTCCCGCGATATTGGCCCGGGGCCAGGTTGAAAGGCCCTCTTAAACCATAAACCAGAATAAAAGAATCTGAAGCGCCCTGCTGATTCGAAGTATAAATTATCGTGCGGCCCATAGATACAGGCACTTGCTCCACAACAGCTAATGTTCCAAATTTATTACTGCCTCTAAGACCGTAAACATAAAAGTTACTGGAAGGTATGGTTGCGCCTTGGCCGTTATTCAAAGGCTCTAAAATGGATTGATAGATGCGGTATTGTTTGCCAATATCCGAGGTGATATTAACTACGAGTTCCTTATTAGTCTCAGGCCCTATCAGGCTTACTTTGCCAAACCTAAGGTCAAAACCACCTTCATAAGGAGTTACGGACATATTAAAAGTTGCTAAAGCAACACGCGGCGCGATAATCAAGGCAAATAAAGCTATTGCGGCTATTAATAACAGTTTTTTTCTTGCCATATTACCTTTATTTTATCCCTTTCCCTTGACGCTGTCAACAAATTTGTCTTTAGCAGCATAAAATAAAAAAAGCCGGATTGACCCAAATAGTCAATCCGGCTAAATTCTCCGTGGCTTTCCCTAATTACCTCCATAATTAGGGCACCGGAACAAAATTACATAAGTAAAAGAAGTATACTATATAAACTTAATTTTGTCAAGGCTGAATCTTATTATTTTACAGGTAGTTAAATGCTATTGCCTTGCTTAAACAGCGGCATGTGGAATAGCCACAAGATTTATCTTCAGCGAATGCGTAAAGATGATTAAATACAGTTTTTCTTTGCTTACGGCAAGGACGCTTCCTTTTATCCGGCAATAAAACTTTTCCGTATGTTCCTTGGTATTTTTCTCTTTTAGAACGTAGAGATACGGCAAGG
>CAWDSS010000013.1:0-34135 GCA_963805065.1 Candidatus Omnitrophota bacterium
AATTTTCAGGAACAACCATATATTCGGCATATCCGCCATTGACATCTCTCCCTGTTGCCCGAAAATCCTCACATAAGTTTTCATTTCCGGAAAGACAGTATTCACAAGTGCCGCAGGCCGAATAAATCCACGCGATCCCAACCCGGTCTCCTTGTTTGATATTGGATTTCGATCCACGTGTTTGCTCCACTGTGCCCACCACCTGATGCCCGGGTACCACCGGATAAACGGAAGGAGGTGTGCGTCCTTCAATTTCGTCAATCTCGGTATGGCAAACCCCGCAGGCGCTTACTTTTATCAACAATTCACCCTCCTGCGGTTCCGGTTTAGGAAATTCGACCCGTTTCAGGGGATGGTTTTCGGTATTCAGGTCAGAAATCTGTTCAATGATCCATGCTTTCATACTTGTAAAGTTAATACTTTTTAATGTAAATCGTCAATAAAAAGTATGCCTGTAAAAATTGAATTTAAGATGCAATTTTATTTCAGAAACCATTTGGACTTGCATCATCATACTTTATCATAAAGAATTCATCCCTGCCTACCGGCAGGCGGTTGCAATTTTGAGCCGTAGGGAGAACAAAAAGTCACAATTCGCGGTTTTTTTATATTACTTGCCCCGTCCTATAACATGTTGACACAACCATTTTTTCCATCTTGGATTATTCACCACAAATCTGGCCTTTATTGATTTCCTCAAACATAGCATGTACCATCCATAGGAACGGAAACATAAAAAAACCATTTCATCTGCGGATCTTCTTTACAAAAGAAAAATACTATCCTTAACTTTGTATTAGGAGAAAAAAATGAGAACCCGTCACCCGGCTGTTGCCGGATCTTTTTATCCTTCATCCCCCCCAAAGCTCAGGGAGGTAATCAGAAACTGCCTTGAAAAGGAAAGCGACAAAATTGCTTCGCCACCTGAAAACAGCATTCTTCTGGGAGGGGTTGTGCCTCACGCCGGCTATATTTATTCGGGGTACCACGCAGTCCATTTCTTTGAAACGGTAAGACAATCGGGACAACATTTCGATACGGCCGTCATAATCAATCCAAATCATGCTGCTGTCGGGCCCATGATAGCCCTCGATGACAACGAAGAATGGGAAACCCCGCTGGGGAAAATCCCGGTAGATCTGGAACTGGCTGGCCTGCTTTCTTTTCAACGGTCGGGACAGGATCATGAGCAAGAGCATTCCGGCGAAGTCATGGTTCCTTTCCTTCAATATTTTCTTCCGGAAGGATTAAAAATCTTACCAGTTGTTATGAGCCATCAGACTCTTGAAAACGCACGAAAAATCGCAAGAGAAATATTCCAGGTAGCCAGCCGCCTTAAACGGTCAATATTATTTATTGCCTCCTCCGATTTTTGTCACTTCCATTCCCCGCAGACGGGACATGATCTTGATGAACTTGTGATCCGGGAGATACTTGCTTTTAATGCAGAAGGAGTTGCAAACCAGGTACGCCGCTATAATATTTCAGTTTGCGGATTCGGTCCTATTATGGCCCTGATCGAATATTCCAGACTCAAGAGCATTTCACCGGTAGCTAAAGTCCTGCGCCGGGGAAATTCCGGGGAGATCCAGCCCTCGCGGTCAGTGGTAGACTATGTTACAATACTTTTTTGGATGTAGAAGATTATAAAATGATAACCACATGACTTGGTACCGGGAACAATTGCCAGCCTTTGACCCATTAAAACCAGGGGAATAAAAAGTCCCGGATTTGGAATCCAGGACAGTAGTTCATAAGAGGATAATTTGATTGCCGGGATTAGCGTTGTAACATCAATTTTACCAGTTTATTTTTTGAGTACCGGCATTTTAGCTGAATCACACGCCATGCGTTTAGGGCAGCATTTCATCAAACTGTCGTGCGACATACATCCTGGTTTTTTACAACACATTCCTTTGCCCATACCCGGGGGGCAGCAAAAACCACCGTGCATTCCAGGGTTCCAATCTTTCATCATCATCTCATGTTGGCAATTAGGCTGGCAAGGAAAACCATGATGTGTCATTTTGCAAATACTACCACCTATAAAACCAATAAAAAGAATGAATCCTACTACAATAAAGAACCAGGAAATCCAAGTAAAAAATTTACCAGCCTGTTCTTTTTTGAATTTTGCAAGCAACAAGGTACCTGCAAGAATAGTTAGCAATGAGATAGCTAAAAGATGCATAATCTGAAGGATTAAGAATGACTACTCTTTTCTCGGTTTTCGTCGTTCCCGTTTAGTTCACGGCTCTTTATGAATGAAGAACCCGTATCCCTGTACAAATATAATACATTTTCCAGGTTTAGTATTTTTTACATACTGGAAATGAGAAATGAGGTCCTTTTTCAGATCAAAAATCAGGACATTAACTTTTTCTTCCTGAAAAAATTAAGGTATATGGAAATTACGAGTGCCATGAAATAAAGTACGATGGTAAATGCATCAACCAGCTTTGAATCGGGACAATATCCGGTAAATCTTTCGATCAGGTAACTGATATAGGAGTCTGGTAAGTTGTACTGCCCGAGTTTATGTAATATATTCCAGTGCCACTCTGTGAATGGGCAAAATCCGATCCCGTAGAAGATCCCGAGAATAAACCATGAAGCACCGGTAAGAAGTAAGACCACAAGGTTGGCCTTCCGGAGTGGTCTGAAAATCCAGCCAAAAAGATTGAAAAAGATCAGGAAAGTATGAAAGACAATAAAGAATATATCAGCTATTTTCACTTTCCATAAAATGGACAATATAAATGTGAAAAAATGAAGGATTAATAATTTAAGAGCCATTGATTACCGGAATGAATGATATCCTCCGGGGATCCCGTGTTTGGAAAATACGATCTGCCATAACTGGTTAGACCTTCTGGACCTGAAGGCACCGGCGGATGAAAGTAGATAAAAAACCCACATCCTGAAAAACCGTTCGGAATATCGGTCCTTCATATGATCCCAGTTTGCAACAAAATTGCGGTGCCATGCCATCAGTGTTTTATCATAGTCGGCGCCGAAGTTATGCACATCTTCGACAATGAAAATATTTTCAATTGCTTTACCTATCTGGGCTAAAGATGGTATCATGCCTGTCTGGAAAATATACTTTTTTGTCCAAAGGTTGGTTGCCTTTACCGACACTGAATTTCCAATGGTATGAAGTAAAAACAGCCCGTCATTCTTGAGGCAACCTGCGGCGACCTTGAAAAAAGTCCTGTAATTTGTGTAGCCCACATGCTCAAACATACCCACAGATACAATCCGGTCGAACTTTTCACGCTGATCCAGGTCGCGGTAGTCCATCAGGCGGAATTCTACAGGCAGGCCCTGGCATAATTTCCTTCCGAGATCAACCTGGTTGACGGATACTGTAATCCCGACAATTTCAGCCTGGTATTTTTCTGCGGCATATTTCCCGAAAGCACCCCATCCGCAACCAATATCGAGCACCCGCATGCCGGGTCTGAGGCTGAGTTTGCGACAAATAAGTTCCAGTTTATTTTCCTGGGCCTCATCCAGGGTCACGGCATCTTTCCAGAAGGCACAACTGTAATTCATCCGGTCATCGAGCATGCACTGAAAAAGATCATTTCCCAGGTCATAATGCTTTTCCCCAAGCAGGAAAGCGCTTTTCTTTGATTGCAGGTCGAAATATCTTGCAGCCAGTAATCTCAGGGCAACTGAAAGCCTTGGCCTGACTTTGTTCTCCCAATCCATCCTGACAATTCTGAAGATCATTTCATCTACCTGTTCTGCGTCCCACCAGCCGTCCATGTATGATTCACCTACTCCCAGTTCTGCTTCTGTGATGGCTCGTTTGTAGAATCCGCTGTTATGTACCCTAATATCCCAGGGGTTTGTACCATTTATATTGATCCCGACAAGATTGAAGATTTCCCTGGCCAGATTTTCATACCTGTTGTTCATGCTATACACCTTTTCCCTTTATTGATCCCGGCAATCCATTCTGGATCCCCGAGAGATCCTTGAACTAAAGGATAAAGATAAGGAAAATATCAACGATTAGGACATTTTTTTCACCGCCCTTTTTCCGCCGTTCATCGGGAATCACCATCCGCCAACCGAAAAGTCCTATTCCATCCCTGCAATCAGATATATTTTTGCTTGATCAAACTCAAAACATCAGATAAAATGAAAGCAACAACAGTAATAATGGCAGCACTTCTAGCACTCCAAATGAATGTTCTT
Source organism: Candidatus Omnitrophota bacterium (assembly GCA_963805065.1). Lineage (GTDB taxonomy): Bacteria > Omnitrophota > Gorgyraeia > Gygaellales > Profunditerraquicolaceae > CAWDSS01. The sequence goes on from CAWDSS010000013.1 coordinate 4,210, forward strand.
TTCGCAGGTAACAGAAACTCATATGACACCCCTGTAACAAAAGAAAATTTTTCGAACTTAATAATATCACTTGCCCCCGCCACACCAGTGGAAGCAAACTTTGAAGATGATGCCACGTTGACGGATTATGCCGTATTGGCTCCCATAATGCCAACCGAAGCCACCTTTGAAGATATGCCATCGGAAATGATACCACTTGCTGACCTGGCTCCCGTAAACCCTACCATTGCAGACTTTGAGGATGAAATTGATGCGACAATTCTTAATCTTACTTCGCTGGCACCCGTTACACCAACAGAAGCTGACTTTGAATAAAGACCCGAAATGATCTTTTTTGACTTTGCGAAGCTGTCCATTTGTGACGGCTTCTTTAAATTATTCTGAACTTCCGCGGATCCATACCCATCCGGTTCGGGATCCTCCATCTCTGATTGTTATTATATAGTAGTATGTTCCATCAGGCACAGGTTTACCCTTATAATTGTCCCCGTTCCAGACCTGTGATGTATTATTGTAATGTTCAAAGGAATTGATCTTATCTCCCCAACGGTTAAAGATCTGAACGGTATTATCCGGGAATTCCTCAATCCCATCGATAATCCATTTATCATTTACTCCGTCTCCGTTTGGTGTAATGACATTGTGGATAATCAGCAAATCTGACGGGAGTACGGATTTGACAAAGAAATAGACCTCAGTCGTACTGCAAATATCCGGATACTGGTTGTAACAGACCATGTAACATAAGGAATCGACCCCCGCAAAATCACGGTTAGGAATATAATGAATTGAATTATCACTGAATATGTTGGCTAATCCGTGTTCGGGCCCGCCACAGAGGGTTACATCAACTGCCATGTTTTTCGAATAGCGGTCGTTGGACAGAACAATGACGTTGGTCGGGACATTGACTGCTGTTGTATCGTAGTCCTTGACAGCCACTATAGTTTCGATTTCCTGGTTCATGAAGATCTTCACACTATCGCTATTCTGACAGTCCGTCATCAGGTCGGTTACAGTCAGGATGAAAGTGACACTGTCATTCAGTTTCACGGTTTGAGGATGATCTGTCGAGGCGCCGATCAGCAAGGTTGCAGGCTGCCAGCTGAATGCATATACCCCTGATCCTCCTGATACAACTCCAAGCAGTGTCGTGGAGGAATTCTTGGGAATGGTCTGATCGTTACCTGCATTGACCGCGATCGGCTTGCTTATCAGGATATTCATCTGGCTGGTTGCCGTATCGTTGGTACACCCACCTGTACCATAAGTTGTTAACGTCAGTGTAATGGTTCCTGATTCACCTGGTGCAGGCGTGTAGGTCGGTGTCAGTGTTGTGGATCCCGAGAGAACACCCAGGCCGTTCGTCGTCCAGAGGATGGAACTGTAGTTCTCTGCCGTTGCACCTGTGACTGTAAATGGAATGCCGGCACAGGTTGATCCATTGGAACCTGCATTGGCAACCGGGATTCCGGTGAGGGTCAGGGTCATGTTGAGCTGAAACTACAGCACAGGGAACCATCGGGTCAACCGTCATGGTCAGGACAACAGTCCCGATAAAAATATCCACCGTGCTTGGTGTATAAACCGGGTTCACTGCGTGCGGGTCGTTAAAGGTACCTGTTCCGCTGGTCGTCCAGGTCACCGACTGGTAGTTCGTAGCCGATGCGCCCGAAAGAACGAAGGGTTCTCCTGCACAGCTGATGGCATCCGGGCCTGCACTTGCAGTAGCTGATTTGGAAATGGTCAGTACCATCTGATCCGTCACAGCCTCACAAGGTGCAACCGGCGTTACGGTAAGTGTGAGGATCACCTGGCCGGTTTCTCCTGCTGCAGGGTTATAGGTCGGTGTGATAGTATTGGCCCCTGTGAGTGTTCCCATTCCGTTATCGGTCCATAAGATAGAAGCATAATTCTGGGCAGAAGCACCCAAAATCGTATACGAAACACCCTCGCAGGTTGACTGATCCGGTCCTGCATTGGCAACAGCCTCTTTTGAGATCGTCAGTGTCATGTGATCTGAAACGGCAGGACAAGGATCCCCTGCAACTGCTGTCAGTGTGAGGACTACCTGTCCGAAGAGGACATCTACCTGGCTGGGTGTATATACCGGGTTAAGGATGGTCGGGTCATTAAAGGTTCCCGAACCCGAGGTGCTCCATTCCAATGAAATGTAATTGGTGGCAGTTGCCCCAGCAAGCGTTACCGGGGCTGCTCCACAGGTAGAGATATCCGGACCTGCATCTGCAGTTGCTCCCGGGGTGATCTGTAATAACATTAAATCTGTTGCATCCCCGCATGGAACATATCCATAAACGGTCAGTGTCAGGGTAATGGTGCCAACTTCATTGGTTGCCGGAGTATAGGTCGGGGTCAGGGTAGTAGCATTGGTCAGGGTTCCCAATCCGTTGGATATCCATAATATCCCGGTATAGTTGGAAGCTGTTGCACCGGTAATGGTATAAGCTGAACCCTCACAGATGGTCACATCCGGGCCCGCATATGCTTCAGGGGCCGGGATTATATCGAGGGTCATCTGGTCGCTGGCTGTCCCGCAAGGCAGGTTTCCGGTAACGGTAAGGATCAGTGTTATCGGGCCTGTTTCATAAGGAGCAGGGGAATAGGTTGGAGTTAACGTTGTAGCTCCACTCAGTGTACCGGTTCCGTTATCTGTCCAGAGAAGAGAGCTGTAATTCTGTGCTGTTGCTCCTGAAACAGTGAAGGCCTGTCCCTGGCAGGTGCTTCCATCCGGACCTGCATTGGCAACCGGCGCCCTGACGATGGTCAGGGACATCGAGTCCTTGGCAAAGGTACAAGGAGCATTCCCGTTTGCCTGCAGGTACAACTTTATCGTACCAGCAAGGATATCGGCCATGCTCGGCGTATAGACCGGATGAAGGATCGTGGGATCTATATAGCTTCCCGTACCGGAGGTTGTCCATAAGAGCGAACTGTAATTTGAAGCCGAAGAACCGATAACCAGGAAAGTTGAGCCTTCACAGATCGTTGCATTCGGCCCAGCATCGGCAATCGCTGCAGGAAGGATATTCAAAGTCATCTGGGAAATAACAGATCCGCAGGGGGCATTACCGATTACTGTAAGCGTCAATACAACCGGACCTGTTTGTGCCGGCGCCGGGGTATAAGTAGGATTCAAGGTGGTGGCATTTGTCAGTACTCCCGGACCCGGAGCTGTCCACAAGATGGAACTAAAGAACTGTGCCGTGGCAAGTGTCACCGTGAAAGGAACTCCCTGGCAGGTGGAAGAATTTGGCCCTGCATTGGCAATTGGCGCCCTGTTAATGGTCAGGATCATAAAACTGCTTGCACTTGCACAGGGTGGATTGGATGTCACGGTAATGGTCAGGGTAACAGTACCCGCCAGGATATCTGCCATACTTGGTGTATAGATCGGATGCAATGCTGATGGGTTACTGAAGGTCCCTGTACCGGATGTGGTCCAGTTGATACTGACAGCATATTGTGTCGTTGATCCGTTTAACGGGTAGGTCGAACCTTCACAGATCGTTGCATTCGGACCGGCATAAGCAATGGCCTGGCGTGAAATGCTCAAGATCATCGAACTGCTCGTATTCGCACAAGGAACGTTGGCAACCAGGTTCAGCGTTAATGTTACACTGCCTGCTGCTATATCCGCTGCACTCGGCGTGTAGACCGGATGAAGTATTGTGGCATTGTTGAAGGTCCCGGTGCCGGATGTAGTCCAGTTCAGTGAGGAATAATACTGAGCCGAAGAACCATTTAGGGGGTAGGTCGTCGTTTCACAGATCGTCGCATTCGGACCTGCATAGGCAATTGGCGCCCTGTTAATGGTCAGGATCATAAAACTACTTGCACTTGCACAGGGTGGGGTGGATGTCACGGTAATGGTCAGTGTAACGGTACCCGCCAGGATATCTGCCATACTTGGTGTATAGACCGGATGCAAAATTGCGGGATTACTGAAAGTTCCTGTACCAGAGGTTGTCCAGTTGATATGAATAATATTGTGTTGTTGATCCATTCAACGGGTAAGTCGAACTTTCGCAGATCGTTGCATTCGGGCCTGCATAAGCAATGGCCTGGCGGTTAATACTCAAAACCATGGTATCTGTTACATTCACGCAAGGCGGCGAAGAAGTCAGGTGCAGGATCAGCTTGACACTGCCAGAGGCTATATCTGCTGCACTCGGAGTGTAAACAGGATGCAGGATTCCTGGTGTGGTAAACAAGCCTGTTCCGGTGGATGTCCAGTTCAGCGAAGTGTAATATTGTGCCGACGAACCGCTGATCGTATAGGTTGAAGTCTCGCAAATCGTTGCATCCGGACCTGCATTTGCTATGGCCTGGCGATTGATCGAAAGGATCATCGTGTCGCGTGCATCCACACAGGGGGGTATCGAGACCAGGTGCAGGATCAGTCGTACACTGCCAGCAGCAATATCGGCAGGACTTGGGGTATAGGTCGGATGAAGGATCTGATCATTATTGAAATATCCCGTTCCGGTGGTCACCCATTCCAGAAATGAATAATAGCTTGCCGATGATCCACTGAGCAGATAGGTCGAAGTCTCACAGATCGTTGCATCCAGGCCGGCATTCGCGATAGCCTGGCGGTTAATATTCAAAACCATGGTGTCTGTTACATTCACGCAAGGCGCTGAAGAAGTCAGGTGCAGGATCAGCTTAACACTGCCAGAGGCTATATCTGCTGCACTCGGAGTGTAAACAGGATGCAGGATTCCCGGTGTGGTAAACAAACCTGTTCCGGTGGATGTCCAGTTCAGCGAAGTGTAATACTGTGCCGACGAACCGCTGATCGTATAAGTTGAGGTCTCGCAAATTGTTGCATCCGGACCTGCATTTGCTATGGCCTGGCTATTGATCGTCAGGAGCATCGTGTCGCGTGCATCCACACAGGGTGATGCCGAGACCAGGTGCAGGATCAGTCGTACATTGCCGGCAGCAATATCGGCAGGACTTGGGGTATAGGTCGGATGGAGCAGGGAATAATCATTAAAATAACCCGAACCTGAAGTAGTCCATATCAGGGAAGTATAATTGGTTGCAGCAGATCCTGATAAAGTATAATTTGAATTGTTGCATATTGTCGCATCCGGACCTGCAAAAGCAATGGCAGGAGTATTTACAGTAATATTAACAGCAGACTGACTAGGGTTACAAACTCCATTTCCGATGATCCATAGGAAGATATAAGATCCCGGCACCAGATTCGAAACAACTGTCGAAGGACTTGTCGGATTAGCAATAACAGCAGTCGAAGGTCCGGAATTCTGTACCCACGTCCCAGTACCATAAACAGGTGTATTTCCTGTCAATGTAGTTGAAGTTGAAGTGGCTGTTCCGCCACTCAGGCAGATTACCTGGTCCGGACCAGCATATGAATAAGATGGGAAATTGTAATTTAGTATTTGAACATCATCAAAATTTGAACAGGATATACCTGGATAAGTTGAAGTTATTGTATACCTGAAAATATAAGGTATTGTACTTGGTATCAGGTTAATAACTGTCGCCGCAGGAGAATTTGAGGGTGAAGGGTTAACAACACTGGGACCAGATACAAAAGTCCAGTTACCAACACTTCCTACAGGAGGATTATTACCTGTGAGCGTGGTGGTATAGAGCTCACAAAGTTGCTGGTCAGGGCCTGCATCCGCAATCACACCCTCAACTACATTCGCAAAGATGGTATCGGATGTAGCAGGACTGCCAAAAGCACAAGGAGCTGCATTTGAAGTCAGTACTACATAAATTGCATCTCCGTTAACCGGAACATAGGTATAGGTTACACCTGTAGCAACAGAAATGGAATTCTTAAACCACTGATAAACCGGTGTTGTTCCACCGTTGGTAGGTGTAGCCGTGAAAGTGACAGAAGTACCTGCGCAAACCGGATTGGCCGAAGCTACAATCGAAACACTTACAGGCAATATTGGATTTACCGTAATAGGAAAGTTTGGCGAACTCGTTCCATTCCCGCAATTATTAGTTCCAGCCACTGTAAGATTCCCTGAAGTGGCAGTAACGGAAAAATTAATTGTAATTGAATTTGTCGTTCCAACAATTGTTATTCCTGTTCCTGAATATACCCATGTATAAGATGTGGCATTTAAAATTGCTGCAACACTGTATGTAATACCGTTGGTTCCCTGGCAAACCGATGAAACACCGGTTATGGAACCCGCTGCACCAACGGTTGGGATAATTGTTACCGTTCTTATTACCTGTGCAGATGGTCCGTTGCAGCCGTTGGCAGTTACCTGGATATTTACAGTTCCTGAAAATCCGTTGGCCCAGGTCATTATACCGGTTGTAGCACCGATGCTTCCTGCCGAACCATTGCTCAGGCTCCAGTTAAATCCTGTATTGTTGGTCGCTGTTGTTGCATAGGTAGTTGTAGTTGTTCCATTAGTCAACTGACAAGTTGGCTCAGTACCTGCTGATACTGTAATTGCAGTTGGTGTGCCTACGGTCGGGGTGATTGTTACCGTTCTTATTACCTGTGAAGATGGTCCGTTACAGCCGTTGGCAGTTACCTGGATATTTACAGTTCCTGAGAAGCCATTCGCCCATGTCATAATACCCGAGGCAGTGCCGATGTTTCCTGCCGAGCCATTGCTCAGGCTCCAGTTAAATCCTGTATTATTGGTCGCCGTTGTTGCATAGGTAGTTGTAGTTGTTCCATTAGTCAACTGACAAGTTGGCTCAGTACCTGCTGATACTGTAATTGCAGTTGGCGTGCCAACAGTCGGGGTGATTGTTACCGTTCTTATTACCTGTGAAGATGGTCCGTTGCAGCCATTGGCAGTTACCTGGATATTTACAGTTCCTGAGAAGCCATTTGCCCATGTCATAATTCCCGTTGTGGCGCCGATGTTTCCTGCCGAGCCATTGCTCAGGCTCCAGTTAAATCCTGTATTATTGGTCGCCGTTGTTGCATAGGTTGTTGTGGTAGTTCCATTGGTCAACTGACAGGTTGGCTCGGTACCTGCTGATACTGTAATTGCAGTTGGTGTGCCTACGGTCGGGGTGATTGTTACCGTTCTTATTACCTGTGCAGATGGTCCGTTACAGCCGTTGGCAGTTACCTGGATATTTACAGTTCCTGAGAAGCCATTTGCCCATGTCATAATACCGGTTGTGGCGCCGATGCTTCCTGCCAAGCCATTGCTCAGGCTCCAGTTAAATCCTGTATTATTGGTCGCCGTTGTTGCATAGGTAGTTGTGGTAGTACCATTGGTCAACTGACAGGTAGGCTCGGTACCTGCTGATACTGTAATTGCAGTTGGCGTGCCAACAGTCGGGGTAACTGTTACCGTTCTTATTACCTGTGCAGATGGTCCGTTGCAGCCATTGGCAGTTACCTGGATATTTACAGTTCCTGAGAAACCATTTGCCCAGGTCATAATACCGGTTGTGGCGCCAATGCTTCCTGCCGAGCCATTGCTCAGACTCCAGTTAAATCCTGTATTATTGGTCGCCGTTGTTGCATAGGTAGTTGTGGTAGTACCATTGGTCAACTGACAGGTAGGCTCGGTACCTGCTGATACTGTAATTGCAGTTGGCGTGCCAACGGTCGGGGTGACTGTTACCGTTCTTATTACCTGTGCAGATGGTCCGTTGCAGCCGTTGGCAGTTACCTGGATATTTACAGTTCCTGAAAATCCGTTGGCCCAGGTCATAACACCGGTTGTGGCACCGATGCTTCCTGCCGAGCCATTGCTAAGGCTCCAGTTAAATCCTGTATTATTGGTTGCCGTCGTTGCATAGGTAGTTGTAGTTGTTCCATTGGTCAACTGACAGGTAGGCTCGGTACCTGCTGAGATTGTAATTGCAGTTGGTGTGCCTACGGTTGGCGTTACCGTTATGTAATCCGTTTTTGTTTCGGTATCTGAGGATCCATCGGTAATGGTTAACGAAACTGTTTTTGATCCGCTTGTACTGTAAGTAACCACATGAGGACCGACCGTATTTGCAGTTGCCGGGGTAGCCCCGGCACCAAAATCCCAACTATAGGTTGTAGTTCCGGTTGTCCCGGTGGATATATTGGTAAATGTAACCGTTGAACCCTGGCATATCGTTAATGGTGTACCGGTAAAGTCTGCATTAAGGCCGCACCCCGCCAGGCTGATGGTTAATGTTCTTGTACTTCCAACACAAGAAGCTGCATTGGTCTCGGTGACGGTAACATCTCCGTTGGTAGAACCAAATGTTACGGTTATCTGGTTATTTTCCGGGCCGGTGGCTCCTGCTGTTATGGTTGCACCCGCCGGAACTGTCCATGCATAACTTGAACCTGTTGTTAATGTGACACTATATGTATATCCGGCCCCGTTACAAGCCGGTGTGGTATTTCCTGTAATTGCTGAGGTGGTTGGAAGGGCATTGATTGTTACCGTTCTTATTACCTGTGAAGATGGTCCGTTGCAGCCATTGGCAGTTACCTGGATATTTACAGTTCCTGAGAAACCATTTGCCCATGTCATAATTCCGGTTGTGGCGCCGATGCTTCCTGCCGAGCCATTGCTAAGGCTCCAGTTAAATCCTGTATTATTGGTTGCCGTTGTTGCATAGGTAGTTGTAGTTGTTCCATTGGTCAACTGACAGGTAGGCTCGGTACCTGCCAAGATTGTAATTGCAGTTGGTGTGCCTACGGTTGGCGTTACCGTTATGTAATTCGTTTTTGTTTCGGTATCTGAGGATCCATCGGTAATGGTTAACGAAACTGTTTTTGATCCGCTTGTACTGTAAGTAACCACATGAGGACCAACCGTATTTGCAGTTGCCGGGGTAGCTCCAGCACCAAAATCCCAACTATAGGTCGTACTTCCGGTTGTTCCGGTGGATGTATTGGTAAATGTAACCGTTGAACCCTGGCATATCGTTAATGGTGTACCGGTAAAGTCTGCATTAAGGCCGCACCCCGCCAGGTTGATGGTTAATGTTTTTGTACTTCCAACACAAGAAGCTGCATTGGTCTCGGTGACTGTAACATCTCCGTTGGTAGAACCAAATGTTACGGTTATCTGGTTATTTCCCGGGCCGGTAGCTCCTGCTGTTATGATTGCACCCGCCGGAACTGTCCATGCATAACTTGAACCTGTTGTTAATGTGACGCTATACGTGTATCCGGACCCGTTACAAGCCGGAGTAGTATTTCCAGTAATTACTGAAGTGGTTGGAAGAGCATTCACTATTACTGTTCTTATTACCTGTGAAGATGGTCCGTTACAGCCATTGGCAGTTACCTGGATATTTACAGTTCCTGAAAACCCATTGGCCCAGGTCATAACACCGGTTGAAGCGCCGATGCTTCCTGCCGAGCCATTGCTCAGGCTCCAGTTAAATCCTGTATTGTTGGTCGCTGTTGTTGCATAGGTAGTTGTAGTTGTTCCATTAGTCAATTGACAAGTTGGCTCAGTACCTGCTGATACTGTAATTGCAGTTGGCGTGCCAACAGTCGGGGTAATTGTTACCGTTCTTATTACCTGTGAAGACGGTCCGTTGCAGCCATTGGCAGTTACCTGGATATTTACAGTTCCTGAAAACCCATTGGCCCAGGTCATAACACCGGTTGTGGCGCCGATGCTTCCTGCCGAGCCATTGCTCAGGCTCCAGTTAAATCCTGTATTGTTGGTCGCTGTTGTTGCATAGGTAGTTGTAGTAGTACCATTAGTCAACTGACAAGTGGGCTCAGTACCTGCTGATACTGTAATTGCAGTTGGCGTGCCAACGGTCGGGGTAATTGTTACCGTTCTTATTACCTGTGAAGATGGTCCGTTGCAGCCGTTGGCAGTTACCTGGATATTTACAGTTCCTGAGAAGCCATTTGCCCATGTCATAACTCCTGTTGTGGCGCCGATGCTTCCTGCCGATCCATTGCTCAGGCTCCAGTTAAATCCTGTATTGTTGGTCGCCGTTGTTGCATAGGTAGTTGTGGTAGTACCATTGGTCAACTGACAGGTAGGCTCGGTACCTGCCGATATTGTAATTGCAGTTGGTGTGCCAACGGTTGGCGTTACCGTTATATAATCCGTTTTTGTTTCGGTATCTGAAGTTCCATCGGTAATGGTTAACGAAACTGTTTTTGATCCGCTTGTACTGTAAGTAACCACATGAGGACCGACCGTATTTGCAGTTGCCGGGGTAGCTCCAGCACCAAAATCCCAACTATAGGTCGTACTTCCGGTTGTTCCGGTGGATGTATTGGTAAATGTAACCGTTGAACCCTGGCATATCGTTAATGGTGTACCGGTAAAGTCTGCATTAAGGCCGCACCCCGCCAGGCTGATGGTTAATGTTCTTGTAGTTCCAACACAAGAAGCTGCATCGGTCTCGGTGACGGTAACATCTCCGTTGGTAGAACCAAATGTTACGGTTATCTGGTTATTTCCCGGGCCGGTAGCTCCTGCTGTTATGATTGCACCCGCCGGAACTGTCCATGCATAACTTGAACCTATTGTTAATGTTACGCTATACGTGTATCCGGACCCGTTACAAACCGGTGTAGTATTTCCTGTAATTACTGAAGTGGTCGGAAGAGCATTCACTATTACTGTTCTTATTACCTGTGAAGATGGTCCGTTGCAGCCGTTGGCAGTTACCTGGATATTAACAGTTCCTGAAAAACCATTTGCCCAGGTCATAACACCGGTTGTAGCGCCGATGCTTCCTGCAGAGCCATTGCTAAGGCTCCAGTTAAATCCTGTATTATTGGTCGCCGTTGTTGCATAGGTAGTTGTAGTAGTACCATTAGTCAATTGACAAGTTGGCTCAGTACCTGCTGATACTGTAATTGCAGTTGGCGTGCCAACAGTCGGGGTAATTGTTACCGTTCTTATTACCTGTGCAGATGGTCCGTTGCAGCCGTTGGCAGTTACCTGGATATTAACAGTTCCTGAAAACCCGTTGGCCCAGGTCATAACACCGGTTGAAGCATTGATGCTTCCTGCCGAGCCATTACTCAGGCTCCAGTTAAATCCTGTATTGTTGGTCGCCGTTGTTGCATAGGTAGTTGTGGTAGTACCATTGGTCAACTGACAGGTGGGCTCGGTACCTGCTGATACTGTAATTGCAGTTGGCGTGCCAACAGTCGGGGTAACTGTTACCGTTCTTATTACCTGTGAAGATGGTCCGTTGCAGCCGTTGGCAGTTACCTGGATATTTACAGTTCCTGAGAAGCCATTTGCCCATGTCATAACTCCTGTTGTGGCGCCGATGCTTCCTGCCGATCCATTGCTCAGGCTCCAGTTAAATCCTGTATTATTGGTCGCCGTTGTTGCATAGGTAGTTGTGGTAGTACCATTGGTCAACTGACAGGTAGGCTCGGTACCTGCCGATATTGTAATTGCAGTTGGTGTGCCTACGGTTGGCGTTACCGTTATATAATCCGTTTTTGTTTCGGTATCTGAAGTTCCATCGGTAATGGTTAACGAAACTGTTTTTGATCCGCTTGTACTGTAAGTAACCACATGAGGACCGACCGTATTTGCAGTTGCCGGGGTAGCTCCAGCACCAAAATCCCAACTATAGGTCGTACTTCCGGTTGTTCCGGTGGATGTATTGGTAAATGTAACCGTTGAACCCTGGCATATCGTTAATGGTGTACCGGTAAAGTCTGCATTAAGGCCGCACCCCGCCAGGCTGATGGTTAATGTTCTTGTAGTTCCAACACAAGAAGCTGCATTGGTCTCGGTGACGGTAACATCTCCGTTGGTAGAACCAAATGTTACGGTTATCTGGTTATTTCCCGGGCCGGTAGCTCCTGCTGTTATGATTGCACCCGCCGGAACTGTCCATGCATAACTTGAACCTATTGTTAATGTTACGCTATACGTGTATCCGGACCCGTTACAAACCGGTGTAGTATTTCCTGTAATTACTGAAGTGGTCGGAAGAGCATTCACTATTACTGTTCTTATTACCTGTGAAGATGGTCCATTGCAGCCGTTGGCAGTTACCTGGATATTAACAGTTCCTGAAAACCCGTTGGCCCAGGTCATAACACCGGTTGTAGCGCCGATGCTTCCTGCCGAGCCATTGCTCAGGCTCCAGTTAAATCCTGTATTGTTGGTCGCTGTTGTTGCATAGGTGGTTGTGGTAGTACCATTAGTCAATTGACAAGTTGGCTCAATACCTGCTGATACTGTAATTGCAGTTGGTGTGCCAACAGTCGGGGTAATTGTTACTGTTCTTATTACCTGTGAAGATGGTCCATTGCAGCCATTGGCAGTTACCTGGATATTAACAGTTCCTGAAAACCCGTTGGCCCAGGTCATAACACCGGTTGAAGCACCGATGCTTCCTGCCGAGCCATTACTCAGGCTCCAGTTAAATCCTGTATTATTGGTCGCCGTTGTTGCATAGGTAGTTGTGGTAGTACCATTGGTCAACTGACAGGTAGGCTCGGTACCTGCTGATACTGTAATTGCAGTTGGCGTGCCAACAGTCGGGGTAACTGTTACCGTTCTTATTACCTGTGAAGATGGTCCGTTGCAGCCATTGGCAGTTACCTGGATATTTACAGTTCCTGAGAAGCCATTTGCCCATGTCATAACTCCGGTTGTGGCGCCGATGCTTCCTGCCGAGCCGTTGCTCAGGCTCCAGTTAAATCCTGTATTATTGGTCGCCGTTGTTGCATAGGTAGTTGTGGTAGTACCATTGGTCAACTGACAGGTAGGCTCGGTACCTGCCGAGATTGTAATTGCAGTTGGTGTGCCTACGGTTGGCGTTACCGTTATATAATCCGTTTTTGTTTCGGTATCTGAAGTTCCATCGGTAATGGTTAACGAAACTGTTTTTGATCCACTTGTACTGTAAGTAACCACATGAGGACCGACCGTATTTGCAGTTGCCGGGGTAGCCCCGGCACCAAAATCCCAACTGTAGGTCGTACTTCCGGTTGTTCCGGTGGATGTATTGGTAAATGTAACCATTGAACCCTGGCATATCGTTAATGGTGTACCGGTAAAGTCTGCATTGAGGTTGCACCCCGCCAGGCTGATGGTTAATGTTCTTGTAGTTCCAACACAAGAAGCTGCATTGGTCTCGGTGACTGTAACATCTCCGTTGGTAGAACCAAATGTTACGGTTATCTGGTTATTTCCCGGGCCGGTAGCTCCTGCTGTTATGGTTGCACCCGCCGGAACTGTCCATGCATAACTTGACCCTGTTGTTAATGTTACGCTATACGTGTATCCGGACCCGTTACAAGCCGGTGTAGTATTTCCTGTAATTACAGAAGTGGTTGGAAGAGCATTGACTATTACTGTTCTTATTACCTGTGCAGATGGTCCGTTGCAGCCGTTGGCAGTTACCTGGATATTAACAGTTCCTGAAAACCCGTTGGCCCAGGTCATAACACCGGTTGAAGCACCGATACTTCCTGCCGAGCCGTTGCTCAGGCTCCAGTTAAATCCTGTATTGTTGGTCGCCGTTGTTGCATACGTTGTTGTAGTTGTTCCATTAGTCAATTGACAAGTTGGCTCAGTACCTGCTGATACTGTAATTGCAGTTGGTGTGCCAACAGTCGGGGTAATTGTTACTGTTCTTATTACCTGTGAAGACGGGCCATTGCATCCGTTGGCAGTTACCTGGATATTTACAGTTCCTGAAAACCCGTTGGCCCAGGTCATAACACCGGTTGAAGCATTGATGCTTCCTGCCGAGCCATTACTCAGGCTCCAGTTAAATCCTGTATTATTAGTCGCCGTTGTTGCATAGGTGGTTGTGGTAGTACCATTGGTCAACTGACAAGTAGGTTCTGTTCCTGCTGATACTGTAATTGCAGTTGGCGTGCCAACGGTCGGGGTAACTGTTACCGTTCTTATTACCTTTGAAGATGGTCCGTTGCAGCCGTTGGCAGTTACCTGGATATTTACAGTTCCTGAAAACCCGTTGACCCAGGTCATTATTCCGGTTGTGGCACCGATGCTTCCTGCCGAGCCGTTGCTCAGGCTCCAGTTAAATCCTGTATTATTGGTTGCCGTTGTTGCATAGGTAGTTGTGGTAGTACCATTGGTCAACTGACAAGTAGGCTCAGTACCTGCTGATACTGTAATTGCAGTTGGCGTGCCAACAGTCGGGGTAACTGTTACCGTTCTTATTACCTGATCAGATGGGCCGTTGCAGCCGTTGGCAGTTACCTGGATATTTACAGTTCCTGAGAAGCCATTTGCCCATGTCATAACTCCTGTTGTGGCACCGATACTTCCTGCCGAGCCATTGCTCAGGCTCCAGTTAAATCCTGTATTGTTGTTCGCCGTTGTTGCATAGGTAGTTGTGGTAGTACCATTGGTCAACTGGCAAGTTGGCTCGGTACCTGCTGATATTGTAATTGCAGTTGGTGTGCCAACAGTCGGGATAACTGTTACCGTTCTTATTACCTGTGCAGACGGGCCGTTGCAGCCATTGGCAGTTACCTGGATGTCGACAATTCCTGAAAATCCGTAGGCCCAGATCATAAGACCGGTTGAAGCACCGATGCTTCCTGCCGAGCCGTCGCTCAGGCTCCAGTTAAATCCTGTATTATTGGTCGCCGTTGTTGCATAGGTAGTTGTAGTTATTTCATTGATCACCTGACAAGTAGGTTCTGTTCCTGCTGATACTGTAATTGCAGTTGGTGTGCCAACAGTCGGGGTAACTGTTACCGTTCTTATTACCTGTGAAGATGGTCCGTTGCAGCCATTGGCAGTTACCTGGATATTTACAGTTCCTGAGAAACCATTTGCCCATGTCATGATTCCGGTTGCGGCGCCGATGCTTCCTGCCGAGCCGTTGCTCAGGCTCCAGTTAAATCCTGTATTATTGGTCGCCGTTGTTGCATAGGTAGTTGTGGTAGTACCATTGGTCAACTGACAGGTAGGCTCGGTACCTGCCGAGATTGTAATTGCAGTTGGTGTGCCTACGGTTGGCGTTACCGTTATATAATCCGTTTTTGTTTCGGTATCTGAAGTTCCATCGGTAATGGTTAACGAAACTGTTTTTGATCCACTTGTACTGTAAGTAACCACATGAGGACCGACCGTATTTGCAGTTGCCGGGGTAGCCCCGGCACCAAAATCCAACTGTAGGTCGTACTTCCGGTTGTTCCGGTGGATGTATTGGTAAATGTAACCATTGAACCCTGGCATATCGTTAATGGTGTACCGGTAAAGTCTGCATTGAGGCCGCACCCCGCCAGGCTGATGGTTAATGTTCTTGTACTTCCAACACAAGAAGCTGCATTGGTCTCGGTGACGGTAACATCTCCGTTGGTAGAACCAAATGTTACGGTTATCTGGTTATTTCCCGGGCCGGTAGCTCCTGCTGTTATGGTTGCACCCGCCGGAACTGTCCATGCATAATTTGAACCTGTTGTTAATGTGACACTATATGTATATCCGGCCCCGTTACAAGCCGGTGTGGTATTTCCTGTAATTGCTGAGGTGTTTGGAAGGGCATAGATTGTTACCGTTCTTATTACCTGTGCAGATGGTCCGTTGCAGCCGTTGGCAGTTACCTGGATATTTACAGTTCCTGAGAAGCCATTTGCCCAGGTCATAATACCTGAGGCAGCACCGATGCTTCCTGCCGAGCCATTACTTAAACTCCAGTTAAATCCTGTATTGTTGGTCGCTGTTGTTGCATAGGTAGTTGTAGTTGTGCCATTGGTCAACTGACAAGTAGGTTCTGTTCCTGATGAAATTGTAATTGCAGTTGGCGTGCCTACGGTTGGAGTAACTGTTACCGTTCTTATTACCTGTGAAGATGGTCCGTTGCAGCCGTTGGCAGTTACCTGGATATTAACAGTTCCTGAAAACCCGTTAGCCCAGGTCATAACACCGGTTGTGGCGCCGATGCTTCCAGCCAAGCCATTACTCAGGCTCCAGTTAAATCCTGTATTGTTGGTTGCAGTTGTTGCATAGGTTGTTGTAGTTGTGCCATTGGTCAACTGACAAATGGGCTCGGTACCTGCTGATACTGTAATTGCAGTTGGCGTGCCAACGGTCGGGGTAACTGTTACCGTTCTTATTACCTGTGTAGACGGGCCGTTACAGCCGTTGGCAGTTACCTGGATATCTACAGTTCCTGAAAACCCATTGGCCCAGATCATAACACCGGTTGAAGCATTGATGCTTCCAGACGAGCCATTGCTCAGGCTCCAGTTAAATCCTGTATTGTTGGTCGCCGTTGTTGCATAGGTGGTTGTGGTAGTACCATTGGTCAACTGGCAGGTTGGCTCGATACCTGCTGATACTGTAATTGCAGTTGGTGTTCCAACGGTCGGGGTGATTGTTACCGTTCTTATTACCTGTGCAGATGGTCCATTGCAGCCGTTGGCAGTCACCTGGATATTAACAGTTCCTGAGAATCCGTTGGCCCAGATCATAACACCGGTTGAAGCGCCAATGCTTCCTGCCGATCCATTGCTCAGACTCCAGTTAAATCCTGTATTATTGGTTGCCGTTGTAGCATAGGTAGTTGTGGTAGTACCATTGGTCAACTGGCAGGAGGGCTCTGTTCCTGCTGATATTGTAATTGCAGTTGGTGTGCCTACTGTCGGGGTGATTGTAACACCATACTGTGGCGTTGTTACTGCACATGATGTGGCAGTTATGGTCTCAGTCACCTGCACCCATCCTGCGCCCGTAGTTCCCCATGTTACTGTGATGGAATTGGTTCCTGATCCGGCTGTAATCGTGCCGCCAGATATAGTCCAGTTATAAGTATGGCCTGATATTGAAGCAGTAGAATAGATATTGCCTGTTGAAGTTTCACAAACTTCGATCAGACCACTGATGCTCGGTGTCGGCAACGAGTTGACCGTGATTGTAACCGCATTGGATGTAGCAGGATTGCCCGTAGCACAGGTTTCATTTGAAGTCAGTACACAAATGATTGCATCACCGTTGTTTGGGGTATAGGTATAGGTCGGACTGTTTATTCCTGCATTTGTTCCGTTTACCTTCCACTGATATGCAGGAGCTGTCCCTCCATTGGTTGGTGTGGCTGTGAAGGTAACCGGAATCCCTGAACAGACTGGATTTGCCGAAGGGGCGATGAATACGCTGACCGGCAGATTTATACTAACGGTCATTGTTTCAGTATTGGATGTAGCAGGATTGCCGGAAGCACAGGTTTCATTTGAAGTAAGTACACAAATGATCGCATCATTGTTAGCTGGGGTATAGGTATAGGTTGAACTGTTTGTCCCGGCATCGGTTCCGTTTACCTTCCACTGATAAACAGGGGTTGTCCCACCGTTGGTTGGTGTAGCTGTGAAGGTGACGGGAGTACCTGAACAAACCGGATTTGCTGAAGCTACAATGGAAACATTAACAGGTTGCAACGGATTGATAGTTACTGATTTCTGTGTTGCAGCGGCTGAACAGCCGGTAGCTGTTATCGTTTCGGTTACATCTACTGTACCTGAACCTGCTGCGCCCCAGGTTACTGTTATCGAATTGGTTCCTGCACCACCTGTAATGGTACCGCCTGCGACGGTCCAACTATACGTATGACCTGTTTCATTTATCACACTGTAGACGGAACCTGTCACTTCGGCACAAACTGTAGCTGCACCTGTTATACTTGGTGTCGGTAAGGCATTTATAGTTACTGACTTCTGTGTTGCAGCGGCTGAGCAACTAGTAGCTGTTATCGTTTCGGTTACATCTACTATACCCGGACCTGCTGCGCCCCAGGTTACTGTTATCGAATTGGTTCCTGAACCATCGGTAATAGTGCCGCCTGCGACGGTCCAACTATAGGTATGACCTGTTACATTTGCCACACTATAGATAGAACCTGTTACTCCGGCACAAACGGCATCTGCACCTGTTATATTAGGTGTCGGTAAGGCATTTATGGTTACTGATCTTTGTGTTGCAGCGGCTGAACAGCTGGTAGCTGTTATCGTTTCGGTTACATCTACTGTACCAGTACCTGCTGCGCCCCAGGTTACTGTTATCGAATTGGTTCCTGCACCGCCTGTAATGATACCACCTGCGACGGTCCAACTATACGTATGACCTGTTTCATTTATCACACTGTAGATGGAACCTGTTGTTCCGGCACAAACTGTAGCTGCACCTGTTATACTAGGTGTCGGTAAGGCATTAATGGTCACTGATTTCTGTGTTGCAGCGGCTAAACAGCCGGTAGCTGTTATCGTTTCGGTTACATTTACTGTACCCGGACCTGCTGCACCCCAGGTTACTGTAATCGAATTGGTTCCTGCACCACCTGTGATTATACCGCCTGCGACGGTCCAACTATACGTATGACCTGTTTCATTTATCACACTGTAGATGGAACCTGTTGTTCCGGCACAAACTGTAGTTGCACCTGTTATACTAGGTGTCGGTAAGGCATTTATGGTTACTGATTTCTGTGTTGCAGCAGCTGAACAGCTGGTAGCTGTTATCGTTTCGGTTACATCTATTGTACCTGTACCTGCTGCGCCCCAGGTCACCGTGATAGAATTGGTTCCTGATCCGGCTGTGATCGTACCACCGTCAATCGACCAACTATAGGTATGGCCTGGTACTGAAGCCGTGGAATAAACATTGCCAGTCGAACTAGCACAAACTTCTTCCAGACCAGTAATGATCGGTGTCGGTAACGGGTTAATCGTCACATCATACTGTGCGGTTGTCACTGTACAGTTGGTGGGCAGCGATTCATCAGTTTCGGTCACCTTCACCCATCCTGCAGCGCCTGTACCCCAGGTCACTGTAATAGAATTGGTTCCTGATCCGGCTGTGATCGTACCGCCGCTTATATCCCAACTATAGGTATGGCCTGATACTGACGCTGTGGAATAAACATTGCCTGTTGAACTTACACAGACTTCTTGTAGTCCGCTGATACTCGGGGTGGGCAACGCATTCGTCGCAAAGATTGCAGTACTGGCACTAACTGAACTTGGACACGTAGGGGTTGATGAAAATGCGATAGCAGTTATATTAACCACATTACTTGCTCCTGCGTTATTCAGTAATGATGTGGTAAAAGTTCCTGAACCCGGGCTTCCGGCTGTATAACTCATCGCAACCGTTGTCGGAGATACCGTATTTGTCCCGCTTACATTATAGGTGACAGTATAATTCCCGGTGGTTAACGTGTTTGAATTGACTGTCACAACTGCACCATTTCCCGCACATATCGTCGCTGCCGATGCACTGAAATTACTTACTGCCGGTATTGCATTCGTTGTAAAGGCTGCAGTACTGGCACTAACTGAACTTGTACACATGGGGGTTGATGAAAATGCGATAGCAGATATATTAACCACATTACTTGCTCCTGCGTTATTCAGGGCTGATGTAGTAAAGATTCCTGAACCCGGACTTCCGGCTGTAAAACTCATCGTGACCGTTGTCGAAGATACCGTATTTGTCCCGCTGACATTATAGGTAACGCTATAATTTCCAGTGATTAATGTGTTTGAACTAATGGTCACAACTGCACCGCTTCCCGCACAAGTCGTCATCCCCGATGCACTGAAATTAGCTACTGCCGGTATTGCATTCGTTGTAAAGACTGCAGTACTGGCACTAACTAAACTTGTACACTCAGGGGTTGATGAAAATGCGATAGCAGTTATATTAACCACATTACTTGTTCCTGCGTTATTCAGGGCTGATGTGGTAAAGGTTCCTGAACCCGGGCTTCCGGCTGTATAGCTCATCGTGACCGTTGTCGAGATACCGTATTTGTCCCGGTCACATTATAGGTGACAGTATAATTCCCGGTGGTTAAAGTGTTTGAATTAACGGTCACAACTGCACCATTTCCCGCACATGTCGTCGCTGCCGATGCACTGAAATTACTTACTGCCGGTATTGCATTCGTTGTAAAGGCTGCAGTACTGGCACTAACTGAACGTGTACACTCAGGGGTTGATGAAAATGCGATAGCAGTTATAGTAACCACGTTACTTGCTCCTGCGTTATTCAGGGCTGATGTGGTAAAGGTTCCTGAACCCGGGCTTCCGGCTGTAAAACTCATCGTGACCGTTGTCGAAGCTACCGTATTTGTCCCGCTCACATTATAGGTAACAGAATAATATCCGGTGGTTAAAGTGTTTGAATTGATTGTCACAACTGCACCGCTTCCTGCACAGGTGGTCGCTGCCGATGCACTGAAATTACTTGCTATCGGCAGTGCATTCACTGTCAAATCCGTTCCATTATCCGATCCGGTCAATGCAGGGGAATCACTTACTACCCTTATCCGATAGCCGGTGCCTGTTGTGGTTCCTGAAGGTATTGTCACACTTATGCTCTGACTTCCGCTTGCATCAGAAGCCACGCTTTGTAATATGACCGGAGAACCAAATGAACCTGAGGAATTAGATAATTCTGCAGTAAAAGTGACACCCGTGAAATCTGTCGCCAGGGTATAAGTGAAGGGAACGGATATACCGGAAGTACCGGCACAAAATAGTAAATCAGAAATAGTTCCGGTAGTAAATAAAATCTCCGGTTGGGACCACCTCTCCGTCGGAAAGTATGGTTACGGGGTAATATGTGCTTCCGTTATAAAACCTGATCTGGGCCAATTGCCCAGTGGTTAACCCACTTGCATCCGACCCAACAAATATCTGCACCTGCTGTACCACTTGTGCCATCGTACCCGCCAGTCCATCCTGTTATCGTAAGCATTTTACCTGATGTCCAGCTTATTCCATTGCTGGCGGCGAAAGTGAGCGAATGTATACCTGTGCCCAAAGCAATCGTTGAATTATCTGATAAATTAAGTGTGCCTACAGTTTCTGAAAACCCAGTAGTTGTGCCGGTTTTTAATGTACCACCGTTTAAAATTACTGCACCGGCATCAGACAAGATATTATTTGCACCTAAGGTTAAAATGCTTGTGCCACTCAGTGTGGTATTACCGGTAACTGTAAGCGCAACTGTCGGTGTAGCCGTGGCTGACCCCGACATGGAAAAATTCCCAACTATCTGCATTGGAATACCTGACAATGTTTTAGCTCCGGTGCCGCTAAGGATAAGATCATCATAACCTTGAACTGATCCGTTTGGAGTTAGTACTGTTTGATCTCCGCCATTGTACTCCACGGTTATAGGTTCCCCGTCTACCGTCTGCCAAATTCCGTTGTTTGTCATGGTCCCGCCAATCCGCATAATAGTATTAGCTCCCATCAATAATGATGCACCGGAATTAATCGTCACATTGTAGAAATCCGTTATACCGGATATTGTAGCTGTTGCGTTAGTGAAGATCACCGTGCCTGTACTGGCATTAAATACACCCCCTTCATTGTTACTCCACGCGTCGCTGGCACCAGAGATGGTAATAGTGGAACCTGTCGCTGCATTCAAAATTCCGCCATTTTCAATTATCATCTTTTCGATTGGAACGGATTGATCTGCTGTTAATGTCGGCTTGTTGATGGTTGAAGGAATTATGACAATGGTACTGGATGATGGAACACCATTTGGAGTCCAGTTCTGCGGGTCACCCCATTCTGTGCTAAATGAGCCATTCCATGTAACGGATGAGAGAAGAGAATTACCAAGTGTTTCGAACGTTTGGCCAAAGCTTGAGGGAAATAGAGATACAAGAATGCCTGATATTCCAACCCATTTGTTCAGCAAGTTATAATTTGACCTGCCAAATTCTACCACTTGGCCCGGTTCAGCAGTAGGGTTGTCTACCCAGAAAACCAGCATATTTTCTGCATTCCCATTGAGTTCGGAAGAAAGGTAGTGCGCATTTAGAGTCGCATAGCTACCGCTTGCTCCGCTCTGGATCAGCTCGTAAATCCTTTGAATAGCATCCGTTTTCCAACCCGGTGCCGTGCCAATAGTGATTTTCACGCTTACAGAAGTCGGTAATGTTCCCGTATTCTGAAAAGAAAGTGTTGAATACTGATTCCCAAAACTATATTGAACGTTCGGAAGGAAGTTTGTTCTTGTCACAATCCCGGTAACATCACCCGCTCCAATGGTAGTGGCAGGTACGACAGGTGATGATCCCTTAGATCCCATTGTAAGGGTCTTCATCGCAGAACCATCCCACATATCGAGACTGCCTTTTGTGGTTGATGGATTAGCGCTTTGTAAATTCAGTATTCCATTTACAGTAAAATCGCTGCTTGCCGTAACTCCGCCGGCCCCATTAATCGTCATATTATTAACTGCGGTCGAGAAAATAGAAGCAGGGAGGGTTATTGCGCTTGAATTAGTAAAAGCAAGGGTGGAACTGGCATTGCTGACATCAATGGTACCACTTGTTCTGACAGGAGAATTTCCTGCTATTGTCAATGTATAGGCTCCAACTGTCATGGTGCCTGATGTCAGGGTAAGTGTTCCATTTATAGTCTGGGATTGAGACAGCGTTGCACCAGCTGGGTTATTTAAGGTCAGGTTGTTAAATGTTGTAGAAAAGGTTCCGTTTATTGTTTGTGATCCTGAACCATTTAAATTTACCGTGCCGCTATTGTGTGTAAATGTTCCGTTATTGTGCCAGCTGCCGTTAACAGTAAGATTGCCTGGTGCTGTTACGCTTCCGGCTGTTATGGTAAAATTATTAGCTACTTCTGCATCATTTGTAAAACTCCATGCTCCACCGATGCCATTAAAAGTAATATTGTAAAATTTGCTTGTACCTGTAAGAGTTCCGGCAATGGTTTTTCCTGTTGATGTTGATTTAAATGTAACCGTGCCTGTAGCAGCTGTAAATGTGCCGCCATTGTTTGTCCAGTTTCCGTAAACATTTAAATTGTATGCTCCGCCCATGGTTAAAGAAGCACCACTTTCAATTGTAATATTACGACACGATCCACCTGCGGAGCCAATGTTTGGTTGATTACCACCGGACGGAATATCAACATCAGTTGTTGCGGTAGGTATGCCACCACACCAGTTAGTTGCATCATTCCAATCGGTACTGGTATTGCCAAGCCATTTACCGGTGGCATTTACCGTCACATTTCCGGAGGTGCCTGTCTTGCCGCTTCCAGATGTAGCGGTGAATGTTCCTGTTCCCGAATTTCCGGTGTAGGTAAGGTTAAGACTTGTGAGATTTGCTATACCCGATACAAAATCTGAACCATTTGATAGCTTGTTTCCACCAGAAAGACCTGATATCGTCCCTGACAATGGGGAATTTGCTGTTATGGTTACATTATCAGATGATGCATTAAATGCAATAACCGTATTATTATTGGCATCCTGAGCAGTTAATATATTCGTACTTCCAAACACGTTTGCGTTACATTGTGGAGTAGACAACAATAGAGCGAAATGGTCCAAAGTACCCGGATTAACATCAAAGGTGCTGGTGCCGGTTTTGGTGGCCCCGGTGACGATGAATGTCTTGCTGCTGCCCGCCGTAATTGGTGTCACACTCACACCTGTCAACTGACCTGCTGTGAATGCTGAGGATGTGCCCGTGATCCCTGCCGTACCGCTGTAGGTGACCGTGTTGCCACCACCGCTGAAACTTGTCACTGTGTTGTTGTTCGCATCCTGCGCCGTCAGCGTTATGCCCGTGATGGCCGTGCCTGCCGTTTGTGGTGAGGTAATGGTTGAAATTGTAAAATGATCCAGTGTTCCCGGATTGACATCAAAGGTACTGGTGCCGGTCTTGGTGGCCCCGGTGACGATGAACGTTTTGCCGCTGCCCGCCACCGTCGGCGTAACGCTCACACCTGTCAACTGACCTGCTGTGAATGCTGCGGACGTACCCGTGATCCCTGCCGTGCCGCTGTAGCAGTGACCGTGGTTGCCACCACCGCTGAAACTTGTCACAGTGTTGTTGTTCGCATCCTGCGCTGTCAGTGTGATCCCCGTGATAGCTGTGCCGGCCGTCTGTGGCGAGGAAATGGTTGAAATTGCGAAATGATCGAACACTCCCGGGTTGACATCAAATGTACTGGTGCCGGTCTTGGTGGACGCGGTAACGATGAACGTTAAACTGCTGCCTGCCACTGTCGGTGTCACACTCACACCTGTCAACTGACCTGCTGTGAAAGCCGAGGATGTGCCCGTAATACCTGCTGTGCCGCTATAGGTAACCGTATTGCCACCGCCGCTGAAACTTGTCACCGTGTTGTTGTTCGCATCCTTGGCCGTGAGGGTAATCCCCGTGATCGCAGTTCCCGCCGTCTGCGGGGAGGAAATGGTTGAAATTGCAAAATGATCCAACGCTCCCGGATTGACTATTAAACTCGAACTGGCATTTCCATATGAACCACCATCAGTAGCTGTCAGGGTCGTGGTTTCAGCTTTTGTCAATGTGGTTGAAAGGATTGTTGTTGACTGACCATTGGTGAAACTTACAGCTGTTGTATAGGATGGAGTGTTTAGTCCGCTTCCCGGCCCGCTGTAAGCAATTGTCTTAGCCCCACTATAACTGGTGACGATATTAAAATAGGCATCAGTGGCAGTAATCGAGACAATATTGAAAGAAGTACCAGCTGTCTGTGCTGTCACTGTTCCTGAATTACCTGAGCCGGCTGTGAATGTCTCTCCCGGCAATGTAATAACTAACTTCGTTTGAGTTCCCACATTAACATCAAATGTACTGGTGCCGGTCATGGTGGACCCGGTGACGATAAACGTCTTGCCGCTGCCCGCCAGTGTCGGCGTCACACTCACCCCGCTCAATACACCCGAAGAGAACGCTGCAGACGTGCCTGTGATCCCCGCCGTGCCGCTGTAAGTGACCGTATTGCCACCACCGCTGAAACTTGTCACCGTGTTGTTGTTCGCATCCTGCGCTGTCAGCGTGATGCCGGTAATGGCCGTGCCTGCCGTCTGCGGCGAGGAAATAGTTGAAATTACAAAATGATCCAGCGCTCCCGGATTGACATCAAAGATGCTGGTGCCGGTCTTGGTGGCCCCGGTGACGATGAACGTCTTGCCATTGCCCGCCATTGTCGGCGTCACGTTCACCCCATTCAATACGCCCAAAGTGAAGGTCGCCGAAGTTCCTGTGATCCCCGCAGTGCCGCTAAATGTCACCGTACTGATAAAACCCGTCACCGTGTTATTGTTCACATCCTGCGCCGTCAGCGTGATGCCCGTGATGGCCGTGCCCGCCGTCTGCGGCGAGGAAATGGTCGAAATCGCAAAATGATCCAACGCCCCGGATTGACATCAAAGGTGCTGGTACCGGTCTTGGCCGGACCCGGTGACGATGAACGTCATGTTACTGCCTGCCACCGTCGGCGTCACGCTCACCCCGCTCAACACACCCGCTGAAAACGTTGCCGAGTGCCCGTGATCCCCGCCGTACCGCTGTAAGTCACCATGTTACCGCTACCGCTGAAACTCGTCACCGTGTTGTTGTTCGCATCCTGCGCTGTCAGCGTGATGCCCGTGATGGCCGTGCCCGCCGTCTGCGGCGAGGAAATCGTTGAAATCGCGAAGTGATCCAGCGCGCCCGGATTGACATCAAAGGTGCTGGTGCCGGTCTTGCTGGCCCCGGTGACGATGAACGTCTGCTGCTGCCCGCCACCGTCGGCGTCACGCTGACCCCGTCAACACGCCCGACGTGAACGCCGCCGAGGTGCCCGTGATCCCCGCCGTGCCGCTGTAGGTCACCGTGTTCCACCACCGCTGAAACTCGTCACCGTGTTGTTGTTCACATCCTGCGCCGTCAGCGTGATGCCCGTGATGGCCGTGCCCGCCGTCTGCGGCGAGGAAATCGCCGAAATCGCAAAATGATCCAACGCGCCCGGATTGACGTTGAAGGTGCTGGTGCCGGTCTTGCCGGACCCGGTGACGATGAACGTCAGCTGGTGCCCGCCACGGTCGGCGTCACGCTCACCCCGCTCAACTACGCCCGAAGTGAACGCCGCCGAGGTGCCCGTGATCCCCGCCGTGCCGCTATAAGTCACCGTGTTGACCGCTGAAACTTGTCGCCGTGTTGTTGTTCACATCCTGCGCCGTCAGCGTGATGCCCGTGATGGCCGTGCCCGCCGTCTGCGGCGAGGAAATGGCTGAGATCGCAAAATGATCCAGCGCGCCCGGATTGACGTCAAAGGTGCTGGTGCCGGTCTTGGCCGGACACCGGTGACGATGAACGTCAAGCTGCTGCCCGCCACAGTCGGCGTCACGCTGACCCCGCTCAACACGCCCGGAAGTGAACGCTGCGGACGTGCCCGTGATCCCGCCGTGCCGCTATAGCTCACCGTGCTGCCCCGCTGAAACTTGTCACCGTGTTGTTGTTCACGTCTTGCGCCGTCAGCGTGATGCCCGTGATGGCCGTGCCCGCCGTCTGCGGCGAGGAAATCGCCGAGATCGCGAAGTGATCCAGCGCGCCCGGATTGACATCGAAGGTGCTGGTGCCCGTCTTGCCGGACCCGGTGACGATGAACGTCAGGCCGCTGCCCGCCACCGTCGGCGTCACGCTCACGCCCGTCAACTGGCCGGAAGTGAACAGCCGCCGAGGTTCCCGTGATGCCCGCCGTGCCGCTATACGTCACCTGTGCCGTGAAATTTGTCGCCGTGTTGTTGTTCGCGTCCTGCGCCGTCAGCGTGATGCCCGTGATGGCCGTGCCCGCCGTCTGCGGCGAGGAAATAGTTGAAATCGCAAAATGGTCCAGCGCACCTGGATTGACTGTTAAACTTGAACTGGCATTTCCATATAAACCACCATCCTTAGCTGTCAGGGTCGTGGTTTCAGCTTTTGTCAATGTGGTTGAAAGGATTGTCGTCGACTGACCATTGGTGAAACTTACAGCTGTTGTATAGGATGGAGCGTTTAATCCGCTTCCTGGTCCGCTGTAGGCAATTGTCTTAGCCCCACTATAACTGGTGACGATATTAAAATAGGCGTCAGTGGCAGTAATCGAGACAATATTGAAAGAAGTACCTGCTGTCTGTGCTGTCACTGTTCCTGAATTACCTAAGCCGGCTGTGAATGTCTCTCCCGGCAATGTTATAACTAACTTCGTTTGAACTCCCGGATTGACATTAAAAGTGCTGGTGCCGGTCTTGGCGGACCCGGTGACGATGAACGTCTTACTACTGCCCGCCAATGTCGGCGTTACACTCACACCGCTTAACACACCCGAAGGAATGCTGCAGACGTGCCCGTGATCCCCGCAGTACCGCTATAGATCACTGTGCTGGTGAAATTCGTTACAGTGTTGTTGTTCGCATCCTGCGCCGTTAGCGTGATACCCGTGATGGCCGTGCCTGCCGTCTGGCGGTGAGGTAATGGTTGAAATCGCAAAATGATCCAACGCTCCCGGGTTGACATCAAAGGTGCTGGTGCCGGTCTTGGTCGCACCGGTGATGATAAACGTCATACTGCTGCCCGCCGTAATTGGTGTCACGCTCACACCTGTCAACTGGCCCGAAGTAAACGCTGCGGACGTACCCGTGATCCCAGCCGTGCCACTATAGGTAACCGTGTTACCACCACCGCTGAAACTCGTTACCGTATTGTTGTTCGCATCCTGGGCTATGAAATTAATCCCCGTAATCGCAGTTCCTGCCGTCTGCGGTGAAGTAATAGATGAGATCGCAAAGTGATCCAGCGCACCCGGATTGACTGTTAAACTTGAACTGGCATTTCCATATAAACCACCATCCTTAGCTGTCAGGGTCGTGGTTTCAGCTTTTGTCAATGTGGTTGAAAGGATTGTCGTTGACTGACCATTGGTGAAACTTACGGCCGTTGTATAAGATGGAGCGTTTAATCCGCTTCCCGGCCCGCTATAAGCAATTGTCTTAGCCCCACTATAACTGGTGACGATATTAAAATAGGCATCAGTGGCAGTAATCGAGACAATATTGAAAGAAGTACCAGCTGTCTGGACTGTCACCGTTCCTGAATTACCTGAGCCGGCTGTGAATGTCTCTCCTGGCAATGTTATAACTAGCTTCGTTTGAGTTCCCGGATTGACATCAAAGGTACTGGTGCCGGTCTTGGTGGCTCCGGTGACGATGAACGTCTTGCCGCTGCCCGCCAATGTCGGCGTTACACTAACATCGCTTAATACACCCGAAGAGAATGCTGCAGACGTGCCCGTGATCCCTGCAGTGCCGCTATATGTCACCGTGCTGGTGAAACCCGTTACCGTATTATTGCTTGCGTCTTGTGCCGTCAGCGTAATCCCGGTGATCGCAGTTCCCGCCGTCTGTGGTGAAGTAATGGTTGAAATTGCAAAATGATTCAGCGATCCCGGATTGACATCAAATGTACTGGTGCCGGTCTTGCCGGATGCGGTAACGATAAACGTTAAACTGCTGCCTGCTACTGTCGGCGTCACACTGACCCCGCTCAACACGCCCGAAGTAAACTCCGCGGACGTTCCCGTGATCCCTGCCGTGCCGCTGTAGGTGACCGTGTTGCCACCACCGCTGAAACTTGTTATTGTGTTGTTGTTTGCATCCTGCGCTGTCAGTGTGATGCCCGTGATAGCCGTGCCCGACGTCTGCGGTGAGGAAATAGTTGAAATTGAAAAATGATCCAATGCTCCCGGATTGACATCAAATGTACTGTTGCCGGTCTTGGTAGCACCGGTGATGATAAAGGTCATACTGCTGCCCGCCACTGTCGGTGTCACGCTCACATCTGTCAACTGGCCCGAAGTAAACGCTTCTGATGTTCCTGTGATGCCCGCTGTGCCGCTAAATGCCACCGTACTGGTGAAATCCGTTACCGTGTTATTATACGCATCCTGCGCCGTCAGCGTGATACCCGTGATGGCTGTGCCGGCCGTCTGCGGCGAGGAAATGGTTGAAATTGAAAAATAATCCAGCTCTCCCGGATTGACATCAAATGTACTGCTGCCGGTTTTGGTGGCACCGGTAATGATAAATGTCATACTGCTGCCCGCCACTGTAGGTGTCACACTCACCCCACTCAACACACCCGAAGAAAACGCTGCAGACGTGCCCGTGATTCCTGCCGTGCCGCTGTAAATGACCTTGTTGCCACCACCGCTGAAACTTGTTACCGTGTTGTTGTTCTCATCCTGCGCCGTCAGCGTGATGTCCGTGATGGCCGTGCCCGCTGTCTGCGGCGAGGTAATGGTTGAAATTGAAAAATGATCCAACGCACCCGGATTGACTATTAAACTTGAACTGGCATTTCCATATAAACCTTCATCACTAGCTACAATAGTTGTGGTTTCAGCTGTTGTCAATGTAGTCGCAAGAATTGTCGTTGACTGACCATTAGTGAAATTTACTGCCGTTGTATAAGATGGAGCGTTTAATCCGCTTCCAGGCCCGCTGTAATCAATTATCTCAGCCCGCTATAACTGGTGATTATATTAAAATGTGCATCAGTTGCAGTAATCGAGACAATATTGAATGGTGTCCCAGCCGTCTGTTCTGTCACCGTTCCTGAATTACCTGAGCCGGGTGTGAATGTCTCTCCCGGCAATGTTATAACCAACATCGTTAGAGATCCTGGATTAACATCAAAGGTACTGGTGCCGGTCTTAGTGGCCCCGGTGACGATGAATGTCATGCTGCTGCCCGCAATAATCGGTGTCACGCTCACACCTGTCAACTGGCCCGAAGTAAACGCTGCTGATGTTCCTGTGATGCCCGCAGTACCGCTATATGTCACTGTGCTGGTGAAATTCGTTACCGTGTTGTTGTTCGCGTCTTCTGCCGTCAGTGTAATCCCCGTGATCTCAACTCCCGACAGCTGCGGTGAGGCAATGGTTGAAATTAAAAAATGATCCAGCGCTCCCGGATTGACATCAAATGTACTGGTGCCGGTCTTGCCGGATGCGGTAACGATGAAAAGCTTGCTGTTGCCCGCAAATATAGGTGTTACACTCACACCACTCAACACACCTGAAGAGAATGCTGCAGACGTGCCCGTGATCCCTGCCGTGCCGCTGTAAGTTACCGTGTTGCCACCACCGCTGAAACTTGTCACCGTGTTGTTGTTCGCATCCTGCGCTGTCAGCGTGATC
>CAWDSS010000014.1:0-55661 GCA_963805065.1 Candidatus Omnitrophota bacterium
ACTTCCTTTCTTGTTTTTTGTTTTCTCTTGCCGTCACGTAATCCTCCTTTCTTTTTATCCGCCTACAATAACCCAAGCTTGACTTTTGTGCAAGAAAATCCTTTGGAAAAATTCATCTCTACCTAAAAAGCCTTTTCGTGGTTTGCCTCGGAAAGGCTTTTTAGGTATCAGAAGTATTCTGCCCCTTACGGGGAGTCTCAATTTTTCCAAAGGACTCCCAGGAAACTCACTCGCTTGGCGCTCGTTCCTTTCGGGCATGCCTGTTTTCTTGACAAAAGACCGTATTTTCTCTGGTTTGCCTGAAAAATACTTCAAATTCTTGGGTTTTATATTTCCGGCGTCAAAAGAAAGGAGGCTCACATGAGCCAAGTAAAAACAAAACAAAAAACAAACCGAAAGGAGGTGAATACCATGATTGAAGTAGCCAGGGTTTATAAAGTCGAAAAAGACGAAGGATCCCTGAAGGCCTTTGTTGACATTAAAGTCGCTGATGCGGTTTTAATCAAAGGCATCAGGGTTATGGCTAAAAAAGACGGCGGGCTGTTCGCAGCTATGCCTTCCCATTTAGCTGGCGACGGTAAGTATTATGATACCGTCCAATTCTTAACGCCTGAGGCAAAAACCGAATTGCAAGAAGTGGTTCTTGCAGCCTACGAGGCTTAAAGAATTTAAAAACTTTAAAAGCTGTCCTATCGGCTATACGGGGGAAAGGAAAGATAAAATGAACTTAAACGAACTAGAGAACGGAAAGACAAAAATAAAGGTCGCAGGGGAAGAGGTAGAGGTTAAAACTTCCGATTCCGTAAAGGACACCTTAACAAGGCTCCTTAAGGAAAAAGGCATTGACTCCTTTACCATCCTGGTTGACGGAGAAGAAGTTACTTCAACCGATGACTTGCCAGCGACTTTTGACGGCCATGACATCGAAGTTGAAAGATACGTCAAGGCAGGTTAAAGAAAAAAGCCATAAGAGAGGGAGAGATTCTTTTCTCCCTCTCTTAAAGCTTAAAAAGGAGCTTAAAGAAAATGATAGATACGGAACTAATCATCAAAGCAAAGAAAAAATCAACGTTAATTGAAAAGATTGACGCCTCTTGGCGGGAGTTTACGGAAGGCTTAAAAGAGGGTATCTTTACGGTTCCTTTTACCGGCGGTTACAACTGCGTAATCAAGGAAGACGATATGCTTATTGAGGGCTATTCCGGCCTATTGCTCATAGATAAAGTCTACTATAGCCATAAGACCTATTCTTTAAAGACGCCTATCAAATACTATCCTTTTAAGATTTACGGCATCTATGACCAAGGAGGCTGCTTTATTGCATTTGTTTCAGAGCCGGAGATAGGCTTTCACTATTTGGGTATGAGCGATAAAGGGCATACCATCTGTACCGGTGAAATTCAATACCTTAACCCCGAATCTTTAGGGCTTTTAAAAGAAGCCTGCTTAAAGATAGTCAAATCATTCCGGGTAATCAACCTTGAATCCTTAGGGACCGTAATCCTGCCGGAAAGTTTCTCAGGACTTAAAAACATCTTTCAAATAAAGAGGAAGACGCAAAGAAAAAGTTTGAAAAATTGCTTAATCAAAATCTGATTGAGCCGATTATTTGAAGGAGGATAAAACTATGCCACAAGAAGCTATTTATGAACGACAGAGATTAATAGAAGGCCTGGAAATACCCGAAGTCGCCTCAGTAGTAGGCTGCGGCGGAACGGGCTTCTGGACAGCTCTACTTCTGGCCATGTCAGGAGTCAAAGAATTAATCTTACTTGATTCCGACATAGTTGAGGTATCCAACTTGAACAGGCTGCTCTTACAGGAAAGCTCTGTAGGGAAGAAGAAGGCAGAAGCCCTAAAAGAACTCATATCCGGCATAAGAAAAGAAATAAGGATTGAAATTCAGGATATGCGTATTGAAAAGCCCATAGACTGCCAAATTTTAAGAGGAGACATATTCTGCTGCACGGACAACTTAAAAAGCCAGCAGATTATCTGCGCTTACTGCAAAAAGAACGAGCTTGCCTACCAGAGAATCGGCTATGACGGCACAATCCTGAATGTCTCAAAGACATTTCCGCTTTCCTTAAAAGACGCAGATGAAGAGCGCGGTTATACAGTTACCCCTTCCTGGGTGATCCCTGCGGTATTTGCCGCGGCAGCTGGCGTTTCCTCCCGCGACTTACAAGGAACTCTGCCTTATGGATGATCTGGGAAAGCTCCATATACAACATTCTTCCCACATCTGCCGCAAGATTTTAGACGATGCAAGACTCGAAGGAGAGGATAACATTCTTGATAACATCGAAGACCATATGCCGGATGGTTACGGATACTGCGAAGACTGTAACCGGATTGACCCCGATGGTTCCGATTACGGCTACTGCCCTGATTGCGAAGAGCATTACAGCGATGACGACATAGAAGATATAAAAGAAAAAGCAAAGAACGAGGAGTATGACCGGATAATCGGGGAGATTGAGGCAGGAGAGATTACTGACCCAAAGCTATTAGAAGCCATTAGAAAATGGGCAAAAGCAAAAGGAGGAAAATAAGATGTTTACCTTAGAAGAGAATTCTATTAAGAGAAGCAATATTTTAGATGTAAAGATAAAAAATTACGGTGAATGCGGTTTTTGCAGCGACCACGACCACAAAGAAACTCTAAAGATACCTTGGAGTATCTGGAGCCAGTGGTTGTTTATCTCCCAGCGAATGGATGATAAGGAATGGGGCGCTGTGTTTTGGGTTAAAGATAATACCATTACCAGCTTTAAAATCCCGAAGCAGGAAGTAGGTTCAGTTGACTGCGAATTCAAAGAGGAATTGGGAGGCGACGGAATAATCCACTCCCACCACGATATGGGAGCGTTCCATTCATCGCAAGACGATGCCCATGCCAGAAATCTCTACACTTACAGCATTGTAATCGCCAATGCAAAAGGCAGTATTGCCACAAAAAGGGTAAAACTCCCCTGTAACGGCTTTGGCTACGTAAAAATACGGCTCCAGCTGGTTGAGTTGCCGGAAATAGACCTTTCAAAGATAAGCGAGAGGACAAGGGAGCTGTTTCCGGAAACATCTTCGGCATTTGAAGAAGAGAGCATCCTTGTGAAACTTGTCAAACAGGCGATTGCGAAAATTGTGAGCATATAGGCATGCCTTATTTGGCTTGTCAGGCTTGCGAGACTTTTAAGTGTAAAACATGCAAGCAAACTGCAGGCCTGGATATCCGGGGAGTGCTTCCTTTTTGCGAAATCTGCAATGGCGCTGAAATTTGCTCATCTTGCGAAAGGATCACAAAATACCTTAAAAATTACCCAGAGGAGCGAGGACGTTTACAGCTTCCACTAGACGGTCATGCGTAAATCCGCCCCGCCCTGCTTTAGGGGTTTTTGGATGGGTGGGTTTTGGGTGATTTTGATTGGGACAGGCGTGCGGTAGCCTTCGAGCAGGTTGTTGAAGAAGCCGCCTATCAGGCCACCGCCCGCCGCTAACTTTAAGTGCTTGGGGGTATGAATATGAAAGTTAATGATTGGGTTGAGGAACTACGAAATCAGTTAAGAAGTTTTGACGCGGAAACATTAGACTGCGAAATTAAAATGGCTGATATAACGCTTGGCTATGTTGATACTCAAGGCTTAATTCATTACCACAAAATTGAATACAGGGCAAAAGGGTTTGAGAGAAATCCAAGCCCAAAGCAATCACAGCAGAGTTAAAATTGCGGTTCTAAATTTCTGACAGCGGATGAGCAAAATGGCCGCCTTTCCATAATTATGCGCTTTTCTCTCCATCCTCAAATTTTCTTTTCTGTTTTTCCTTGTCGTCACGTAATCCTCTTTCTTTTTATCCGCCTACAATAGCCCAAGATTGACTTTTGTGCAAGAAAATCCTTGAGAATAATTCATCTCTACCTTGCACTTGTGGTTTGCCTCAAGAGGCAAGGTATCAGAAGTATTCTGCCCCTTCGGGGAGTCTCAATTTTTCTCAAGGACTCCAGGAAACTCACTCGCTTGCGCTCGTTCCTTTCGGGCATACCTGTTTTCTTGACAAAAGACGGCATTTCCTGGGTTGCCTGAAAATACCTTCAAATCATTGGGCTTATATTTTCGGCGTCAAAAGAAAGGAGGCTCACATGAGCCAAGTAAAAAAAGAAATGTTAAAGAAAAACGAAAAATTTGAGGATGGGGTGCTGCGCGCAGATGCCTGTATGGAAAGGTATCAAAGCAGCCGAGATTCTCAATACAGAACGCATCAAGAGGATCTGCCGGAGCAAGCATTTGGCTTATCCGCTCTCTGGGAAGAAAGAAATCTAATGAAGAACGTTTATAAGCTTATGGCTAAAGGATTTAAGCCAAACGGCTCTGAAAGTCTAGAAGACTTTGTTGAGAAGCATAAGGATTTGCTTGATGAGGGAGGTGATTTCTAATGCAGGAGTTTAAGAAGGTTACAACTAATGAAGTAACTGAGAAATTAACCATAGGCCAGATTGAGAAAGTCTGGCAGCAGGTTGATGCAAGAAAAGAACATGATCCAAATCCGCTTAGCCTGCAGGTTTTCTGGTTTGCAGGGGTAGAGGTTTGGGTAATAGATGAGGGAGGCGTCATTACGATGATGTTTCCTAACGAAGAATAAGGAGGAGAAAGAGAAATGTGGATACAAAAGGACAAATTAACGAAGGAAACAAGCTGGGATGAAGTTTTGGATTGGGTAGTAATTGATGGAGTGCTGTGGGTGGAAATTCAAGAGAAGGAGGTGAGTGGACGTATGTATAGTCCGGTGTTAAGCGAAACAATGGTTAAGACGCTGTATAGGTTGAAATGCAGCCAGGACAGGCCGATGACTGTGGTGGTTGAGAAGCTGCTTATGCGCTCGATAGCATCTATAGACAAAGGGCCTGTGTGCGAGAAATGCACCAGCGAAAACAACAATGATAATGCAGGAATTGCTATTTTTCCTGCATTAGCAAGGAGGGTTTAAAATGTTAACGATAAATGAATTAAGGCAATTTAGCGGCACAGAGCACTGGTACAAGCATTTAAGCGGATATCTTTACACCGACGGCGTTCAATACGTCGCACAGGACTGGTGGTGCATATTGGCTAATTGATAAAATATTGTTCACGACAAGAGCAAAAAATAACTTGCAGGAATTTGGCGCCTGGAAGCTTACGGTTAATGACGATAAATCGGCAATCCTAGTGTGCGAGGATGGCAATTACCACGAGCTTTACCGGGAGAAAATTGAATGGACGGATTTTCCTATTGGAAAAATTGAAATATGGTTTGAAAACGGTGTGTTGCTTTTGCCAAGTGAGCATTAGGATAGAAAGAAGCTATCCACTTATGAGTTGAAGGTATTTCTGAAGGTAGCAAAACAAGCAATGTCAATTGACATTTTATAATTCCAAGCTATAATTTTTTATAGAAAGAGGAACTAATAAGGACGGGAAGACGGAAATAATATGGACTACTTTGCTTTTATAGGGCATTTCATAAGCGCGGATAATTTAGAAGAGTTTTATAGCTTTTATCCTTCTTTAAGGGCTCTGAACTTCTTTTTGAAAAGAATTCCCAAGGCACGCAGGGAAGACTTCATTGCAAAAATACCCCCGCACAAATTAATTGAGATAAAAAACGTGGTTTCAAAAACAGGCAATATTTGCGGCGGTTTTGCCATAATGTGCCCGTATTTGCCTAAGCAGATGATTTTACTGGATCAGGATGTTGTCTTGAATAAGATTGCCTCAAGTGTCAGGCTGGCTGAGAAATTAGGGGCAAAAATTGTGGGTTTAGGCGGGTTTACCTCGGTTGTCGGAGATGAAGGAAAAACAGTTGCCGAACAAGTGCATATTGCGGTCACCAGCGGCAATACCTACACGGCTGCCTTGGCTTTACAGGGGATAGAAAAGGCTGCTCAGGTTTTGAACAAGCCTTTGGAAAGGTCTGTTGCCGCGGTAATCGGGGCCACGGGTGACATCGGAAGTATTTGTGCCAAAATTCTCTCCAAAAAATGCAAAGAATTAATTCTTTGCGCAAGGAAGATACAGGAAGCCACTGATTTTGTCTCCTTGATTAAACGCAGCTCAAAAGCAAACATAATTATTGAAAAATACGCTGACAAGGCAGCGGCAAGAGCGGATTTTATTATCAGCGCAACCAGCGCTGCCACTACGATTATTTCACCGGAAAACCTGAAGAAGGGCGCGGTTGTCTGTGATGTATCCATGCCGCCTGATATTGCCAAGGAAGTTAGCCAGTTACGCAAGGATGTTTTAGTGTTTGACGGCGGAAAGGCAAGTTTTGTTAACTCTAAATATATAAAGAGTAAAAAATGGCAAAATATCTTTGCTCATGGTATAATCTTTGGTTGTTTAGCCGAAGCCATGATACTTGCCCTAGATGGCAGATTTGAGAATTTTTCCATTGGTAGGGGTAATATAACCGAAGAAAAGATTAAGCTTATTTCCCAACTGGCTGACAAACACGGGTTTTCTCTTGCACCATTTTGCTGCGGTAACTTTATGTATAAAGAAGAGGATTTTAGGAGAATCAGGAATAATTTATAACTGGAGGACCGAATGGCGGATTCGAAAGACATTAATGTGGAAAAGGAAATAAAATCAATTATATCAAGCGTTCTTAGCATATCGGAGGAAAAGGTTACTCTTGATGCAAGATTTACTGAAGATCTGGGCATGGATTCTATTTTGTCTGTGGAAATACTCGCGGGAATTGAGAGGAAGTTTAAAATAACAATTCCTGATGAAGAAATAAAAAAGGTAGCTTCTTTAAGGCAGGCAGTCGCTTTGGCTGAAAAATATTTAAAAAAGTGAAAAAACGAGTTGTTGTAACGGGATTAGGCATAGTTTCAGCAATTGGCCTTGGTAAGGATGAATTCTGGGGAAATTTAATCAAAGGTAAATCCGGGATTTCCCAAATCAGCGCTTTTGATACTTCAGGCTATCTTGTGCATAAGGGAGGAGAAATAAAAAACTTTAAGGCAGATGAATTCATAAATAAGAAGAAACTAAAATTAATGGGCAGGGCATCGCAATTGGCAATCGCAGCAACTAGGCTTGCTATGGAAGACGCTAAATTAAGCCCTAATTATCTATCAAGTCATAAAGCCGGGGTTAATATCGGAACAACTATGGGTGAATCGCAGTGGATAGAGGAGATGGATGAGACATGGGTTAAAAAAGGCGAAGGTGAAGTTAAAACTGACCTTATATACCAATATCCGGCTTATAACCTTCCGAATAATATAGCAATAGAATTTAAATTAAATGGACCTAATCAAATCTTTACCACTGCCTGTGCTGCTGGCAATTATGCCATAGGCTATGCCTATGATAATATTCAGTCTGGAAAAGCGGATTTAATGTTTGCTGGAGGAGCAGACGCTCTTTCCAAAATTGCATATACCGGATTCTGCAGGCTGGTAGCTGTTGCTCCTGAGAAATGCCAACCGTTTGATAAAAATAGAAAAGGCATGATTCCTGGGGAAGGCGCTGCAATTTTAGCCATTGAATCTTTAGACTATGCGTTAGAAAGAAGGGCCCCTATTTACGCGGAAATCTTGGGTTACGGCCTAAGTTGCGATGATTTCAGCATGATGATTTCCATTGAGGAAGGCATGGCTGCGTGTATGGAGGAAGCGATAAAAGAATCCGGTATTGATAAAGAAGACGTTAACTACATTAGCGCGCACGGCACAGGAACTTTGCAAAACGACAAAGAAGAAAGTTTCGCGATAAAAAAAGTATTTAAGGACAATTACAAACAGATTCCCGTTAGTTCCATTAAATCCATGCTTGGCCATACTATGGGAGCTGCTTCGGCAATTGAGGCATTAGCTTGTTGTATGGCAATTAAGACCAGAGTTGTTCCCCCCACAATTAATTATGAAACTCCTGACCCGGATTGTGACATAGATTGTATTCCCAATGTTTCCAGGAAACAAAATATAAATGTAGCGTTAAATAATTCCTATGCTTTTGGTGGGAACAACTCTTGCTTAGCATTAAGGAGATACCAGTGACAGATTTAACTAAGATAAAGGATAAATATGACGTTATTATTATCGGAGCTGGCATTGGCGGCCTTACCTGCGGTTGCTATTTGGCTAAGGCAGGAAAAAAGGTATTGATAGTAGAGCAGCATAGTCAGGTCGGTGGATACTGCACTTCCTTTAAAAGGAATAGATTTGTATTTAGTATACTTACTTCTTCTTTAGGTAATCTTAGAGCTGGAAAATCCTTCGGGGACATAACTAATGAATTGGCGATAGAAAAAAAAGTTGATTTCGTAAGATTCGATCCTTCAGATACTATTCGTGTATCCGATTGCGTTGTTGCGGTACACAACGATTTTAATAAGACTATAAGTGAGTTACAGGAGAAATTTCCCAATGAAGCAAAAGCCATAAGTAATTTTTTTAATTATATTAACTCAATTAACCCTGTACAGTTGTACCATAGATTGAAGGATAGAACTTTGAAGGATCTTTTAGATGAGTATTTTAGTGATCGTAAACTCAGATCGGTATTGATAATGATGCTATGTAGGCTAGGTTTAATGCCTTCCGAGGCTTCGGCAGTAACCGCCATTACGCATTTTCGAGAATTCATTTTTGACTTGGGTTATCATCCTAGAGGAGGAATGCAAGTCTTGAGCAATGCATTTGCAGAGAGATTTAAAGAATTCGGCGGAGAAATATTGTTATCGCATTTGGTTGATAGGGTTAGTTTTCATGACAGTAGGATAGACGGTGTAAATATTAAAAGACTTGGCCGCATACATTCTAAATTTGTTGTTGCGGCATGCGACCCAACCGAAGTATTTTTAGACTTAGTCGGAGAGAGTTATTTGGAAAGTGATTTTATTGCTAAGTTAAATAATTTAAGGCCTTCGGTTTCTGGTTTTATCTCTTACTTAGGGCTTAATGGAAAATTAAGTGAAACTATTAGCCCAACTTATGTTTTATCATATTCCAATAGAAGCAATTTAGATTCCTATGATCCTCGAGATAAAAAATACATTGAAGATAAAGAGTTAAATATTCCTATGCATTTCATATTTCCTTCGGTTTGCGATGATAAATTAGCACCGAAAAACAAAGAAAGCATGGCTTTGACAGTTTTTGTTCCTTTTGTAAATGAAAAATTTTGGAAGGAGAAAAAGCATGAATTTGTTGGTAAGTTGATTAATAGGGCTAAGGATGTTTTGCCCGAAATAGCAAATGTAATTGTTACAACGGAAACGGTAACTCCTTTTGATTTGTATAGATATACTTTAAACAGAGGTGGTTCTGCGCACGGATGGGCTGCAGTCCCATCACAGATTGATCGTTTAATTATGCCTCAGAAAAGTTTGATTAATGGTTTGTTTTTTGCTGGCCAATGGGTAACATATTCAACTGGCGAGGCAGGTTTACCTATGGCAGCTTATATAGGGCGTTCGACAGCTAGGTTGGTCATCGCCCAAAAGGAAAAATGAGCGTATATTCAATTCCTACATTGGTAGGAGGAGTTATTTCAATTTGCCTCGGTATATTTGTTTACCTCAATAACAGAAAATCCGCTTTAAATCAGATCTTTTTTGCTTTCTTAATCTCTCTTTCTGTATGGTTATTCGCTTATTCGGTATGTTATTCAACCAAAGACGTTGCAACAGCTGTATTTTTCGCAAGAATAGCTTGTACTGCGGTTGTCTTCTTGGCACCGACCTCATATCATTTTGTTGTTACCTTCGTTAATAAGAAGAATGAATTGAAATTTGTTTATATATCCTATGTTATTAGTTTAATTATGATTTTAATATTTTTAAAGACCAATATTTTCTTATGCGGGGTGCATAAATATTATTGGGGTTTTTACTCAAAAGCAGGTATTTTGCATCCGTTGTTTCTGCTATATTTCTTTTCAACCTTTATTAGAGATTTTATAATTTTAGCTTCTACTCTTTATAAGAACAAAGATTTGTCTCCGACGAAACGCCATCAAATTATCTATGTGTTAATAGGTTTTATTATGCCAATGTTCGCATCAATTGATTTTGTTCCTAAATATGGTTTTGAAATTTTCCCCTTTGGTTTTACTTTCGTATTGATATTTGCTTTTGTAATTTCTTACGCTATAGCCCGTCATCGTCTAATGGATATTGAAGTCATTATCCGTAGGGCCGTTATATTCGCCGGATTATTTGGTTTCGTATTTTTTGTCTTTGCTTTAACCGCTGGTTTGGCACAGATGTATTTAAGCCAGATAATCAGCTCAAAAGTTTTGGCTTTGGCGATCAGCGTTTTAGCTATCACTGTTTTTTATGACCCCCTTAAGAAGTGGCTCATAAGCCTAACCGACAGGTTCCTGTTTCAAAAAGAATATGACTATCAGACTCTGTTAAGAGAAGCCTCGAAGGACATGAGCAGGATTACGGATATGAGAGAATTGTTAGCTTCCATAGTGCATATTTTTTCCTCAAAGTTACGGCTGGATAATGCCGGCATATATCTATTGGATAAGGAAGTAAACAAATTTATACCACAAGACGCGCATATCGGAGATAAATTCAATGATCTCGATTCTATTAATAACAATATCCCGCTTATCCAGTGGCTGGAGCAATCGCGGGCACCTTTAGTGTTTGATGAATTGGAAATGCTTAGCCAGGGAAAGAATGTTTCACGTAACCAGCAGTTACTTGAGATTAGAACTCAAATGAAGGCAATTGGCGCCTCTGTAATTGTACCCAGTTTTACTGAAAATACGCTTTACGGTTTTCTTATCCTAGGCGATAAGTTATCAGGCCGCGTATACAATCAGGAAGATTTGAATGTTCTTCAGGTGCTTTCTAATCAGGCAGCGCTTGCCATTGAAAACTGCCAGTTTTGGCAGGATGTGATTGAGAAGGAGCGTAAGGCACGCCTTCAGGAAATGGATGCTTATTCTTATTCACTCGCCCATGAAATAGATAACCCCATGCAGGTCATTC
Organism: Candidatus Omnitrophota bacterium; assembly: GCA_963805065.1. Lineage (GTDB taxonomy): Bacteria > Omnitrophota > Gorgyraeia > Gygaellales > Profunditerraquicolaceae > CAWDSS01. The sequence goes on from CAWDSS010000014.1 coordinate 10,999, forward strand.
TTGGGCATGTTACCCTCATCAAGGATATGCTGCTTGACCTTAATCTGCCCGAAGATAAACTTAAAGCATTCTTGGAAAGCTTGGCATACATTTCTGATTCTCGAGAAAGAGTCTCAGGGATGATCAGGGCAATACGCGATTTCGGCCAGAAGATAACCGGAGAATTCAGGCCGTTAAACATTGAAGACGTTGTGGAAAGTTTTTCTAAGCTCTATTATCCGCAATTCAAGAATAATACTGTTGTTTTTGAAAAGATAAGCCAACTTAAAGGCCCTGTTTATGTGAAGGGCGAGAAGCCGGAGCTTATGCAGGCATTAGTAATATTGGCGAATAATTCATTCCACGCCATGAAAGACCTGAAAGAAAAAAAGGCGTTTTTGACATTAAGCCTTTTGAACCATAGCCAGGTAAGGATTGTTTTTTCTGATAACGGCTACGGTATAAAAAAAGAGATGCTTTCCGTGATATTCATGCCTTTTACCAGCACCAAACCCTCTACCGAAGGTACTGGCATGGGTCTTTACAACGCCAAGAAAATCATCGAGCGGCACAAGGGAAAAATCTGGGCTGAATCAGAAGGCCCGGGCAAAGGCGCTTCTTTTATCATTGAACTACCCATTGCCAAAGATGTTACAGAAGAAGAATTAAAAAAATAAAATACGGAAAGTAGCATGTCTTAAATATGCTCTCACGATACCTTCCTTATCCTTTTGGCAGAATCCCCAATATTAAAACCTCTGTTTCGTTTCATTACGATAATAGTTGGCAGAGTTGGGTAATTATAACGTGGCAAGAAGAAGATGGCTTTGGCCTGGATTGGAGCGAAATGCCGGAAATGCTGAAAAAGGAACACCTTGAAGCAAGGTCATTTGTGGAAGAAATGAACGGCACTTACGAATATAAACCAACCAAAGGTGAAGGTTGTACCATTACCATAAAATACAAGAACTTGGATTTATTTGGAATAGGCAGCAAAGCAAGCTTTGATGAACCGTTGAAGCTTTTGCTTGTTGATGATGAACAGCAGGCTATAGATTTAATCTACGATATCTATTCAAAAAAAGGGTTCAATGTTCTTGAAGCAAATGATGGGGAGGCGGCGGTTGAGGTATTTAAAAAAGATAACCCTCAAATTACCATAATTGATGCGCATATGCCTTTTTCTCTCATTGACGGCATAGAAACCCTAAGAAGAATAAGAGAAATTAATAAACAGGCTTGTTGTATTGTTGTTACTGATATAGAAGAAGACAAGTGGAGCATGCAGCAGGCAAAGGAATTAGGCGTAATGGCCTATTTTGTAAAGCCATTTAGCAAGGAACTGTTTGACGCAGCTATTACCGAAGCAAAGGGGTTCTTAATGGTCTGTAAAGAAGTTGAAAGAAGAGCTCAAGGAATTGTAGAGGCTAAGCCATGAACAAAACTAGTGCCATTTTCTTCTACGTAGTTCAAACTGTTTGGTAGATGACGATGAAGGAATTCTTAGATAATGATAAAACTCTTAGTGGTAGATGATGAGAAAGGATTCTGCAGTTATCTAAAAAGTTTCTTTAGCTCACGGGGGCATAAGGTTTTTACTGCTACCAATGCTAAGGACGCTTTGTCTTTGGTAGGACAAGAATCTCCCGATCTCGTGCTTCTGGATGTGAATATGCCGGATATGAACGGTCTTGAGGTATTGCGGCTTATCAAGAAAGACTCGCCTCGGACAAAAGTCATTATGGTTACGGTAAGCGATGACGAGGACACAAGAGAAAAAGCCAAACTCTTCGGCTCTGATGATTTTATTAAAAAACCTTTTACCACCGATTATCTGCAAGATGTGGTCATTCTTAAAATAAACGAAATAACCAAAACCGAAGAGCCGGCAAAAATACTTATTGTAGATGATGAAGACGGAATTCGTTCTTCTCTAAGAGATTTTTTAAGCAGGCGCTTTGAGTGCGAGATTGTTGAGGCGGATGACGGCGAGAAGGCTTTGAATTATTTAAGAAAAGACAAATTTGACTTAGTATTTTTGGATATTAAGATGGCGGGAATCAGCGGCATGGAAATAATTAAAGAGAAAAAGAAATTAAGCTCTAAACCTGCCATTTGGGTGATGACTCGCTTTGACAGCGAAGAAGTAGCGCATAAAGTTATTGAGCAAGGAGCAGACGAATACATTCCCAAGCCATTATCGCTTCGGGTGCTAGACGGAAAGATTAGAAATTTCCTCGCCTCAGTCGGCAAATACAAACCTAAAGGTAGCGTGGATTCTGGAGGATAAGGCAGCGGGAAGTGCTTTTTGAAGTGTTTTCAAACCAGTGGGCAATAGAGCTGGGAAAAGTAAGGCCGTCTCCGCTCTTCAATTCAAACTTTTCTTTACCTATGTAACAGGCAATAGTTCCCCTCAAGCAGTAAACGTATTTTTCAAACTTAAATATTTTATAATCTTCTAACACTGGAGCCTGTGGATTGAGTTTCTTTAAAGCTTCTTTTATCTGGGTATCAATATCTTCATCTACAGTTAACTCGGGATCGCGCTCAAGCTTTGTACTGCCGCCCGGGCCCAAGACCAGTTCGGTTGCCATGAAATTATGGTTCTGGCGCATCATTAATTCTGCGTAGGCATTTTCGTTAAAAACATACCTTCCCAGCCGCTTGGTCTTCTTTACCAAATATACCGGCCTATTTTCTTCTTCAGTGTCTTTCTTAAGTTCGCTTAAAGATATCCCAAGGGCACTGCTGATTTGATACAGCGTAGTGCCTCTGCCATCAGTATCTCCTGCCTCAATGCGTAGAAGTGTTCTATACGCCACAGCATTCTCCCTGAATTCATTGAATATCTTCAGGTGCAGCTCTTTAAGAGTGAGCCCCTTTTCTACCCTGATTTTCTTGATTTTCTCATGAAGTTTCATGTTTTCTCACCTCAAATATATTCTATATCTAAAAAACATTTTTGTCAAGTAAAATATATGACATTTTATAAAAATTTATTGTATATGATGTCACTAAGGGGAAGAACAATTATATATCTACTGCGTTTGCAAGTAGTTACAAAATAGAATAAGTAGATGACATTATTTATCGTATACCCTTGACAAATGTCAGTTGATATGTTATACTTCAAACACAGGAGGGAAATTAAGATGGATCTACACAAATTAGCCCATGATGCGTGTGAAGCAACAAAATACTGGTATATGCCTTTATTGGCAGGCCTGATTGGTTATATCAGGATTATTAAGGAAAAGGATAAAATTAGCGACCTCGGGGATGTACCAGGGGATAATATTTTGTCAAAAGAGATATTAAATTCCCTAATCTCTCGCAGGAGCCTCTAGGTCGCTTTAAATTTTTAATGCCGCTGAAAAAGGAAAGAAACAATGTGTAAAGTAAAATGCAAAATTTGTGGCGATACAGGTTATGCTGCATCGCCCAAGCATATAATTTGTAAATGTGGCGGAAGATTTAAAGTGGTTCCGGAAACAAAAGAAGAACGGATGGTTAATCTGGATAAACAGGCAATGGCGTTATTTAATTTCTCAGGGCGCATAAATTATGGAAATAGTTGAAGGTTTGCTTAATAAAAAAAACAATACCAGAGAAGAAATCGATCTTCTAATTAACCGTATAAAACAAAATCGTATTCCTAATTTGAAAGATAACGATACCCCGCAGCACTGTGGTTTATGCGGGTTGTTTAGGTTTTGTAAGATTATTAATCATAGACTTATATGCCCATGGCTATAAGTATGAAATCAGTTCCAATTCTTACGAAATATAGTATAATAAAAAGCATGGAAGAAGAAAGACCTAAACTATTAGTAGTGGATGATGAGCCAGACCAGTATAACTACATCAAAAGCTATTTTTCAAAAAGGAATTTCACTGTTTTTACGGCTGAGAGCGGAGAGCAAGCCCTTACCTTAATTAAGAATAAAAAGCCCGATCTAGTGCTTCTTGATATGAAGATCGCTGGGAATATGAATGGCAGAGACGTCTTGCGCGAGCTTCGTGAATATGACAAAAACACAAAGGTTGCTATAATTACCGGTGATATCTTAGATGAACAAAGAATGCAGGAAATATATGATTTAGGGATTGTGGATTTTATATCCAAGCCAGCGGACCTATTGACCTTAGAGAACGTTATCAAAAAAGTCCTGGAAAGCAGCTATCCTAAGGCTGTACGCTTTGAGCCGATAAAACCCAAAGAGTATGCAACGGATGTTTCTTTAAGGCGTCTCAGCCACGACCTTTCCAATATAACAAGCGATATCGCCAATAAATGCGAGTTGTTCATCTTAGATACCGAAGAGGGCCTGAATAAAGAGAAGAGTGAAAAAGAGCGGCTTGATGAAGCAACAAATATTTTGAGAGCCGTTTTAAAGCAAACAGAACGGCTTACTGATATAATAAATAAGTTATCTTCACGGGCGAAGAAAGAATTATAGTGTTTTTCTGTTAAGCGGGAGGAGGGCCTGCTTAACGGTTTTTAGATGTGACGGCATTGCCACGGAAAAGTCGATTATTTAGACTTTTGTGCCGGACTGAAAAGGATGTCTTGGGTTAGATCAGTTCGGCTTTTTTATTTGAGTAGTTCTTAAACGATTTAACAAAGTCCAAAATCCTGCGAGAGTGAAAAGATGAGACTAAAGGATGTTGGACTGGCAGAGCCATAGGAAATTACGCATATTCATCAAGACGATCTGCATTGTCTTGATAGTTACTTTTCTTTCCTATGATTTTTCCTGGGCAGGGGCAACTGAGGTTTTACCATTCAGAAATTTAGCTTCTTTATCTCAGGTGCCATTTGTGCCTCCAACGCTTAAATATCTCAGCGTCAATGAAGTCAACCCGTATAACTATTTCAATTTCCTTCTAGATAAAGGACAACTTTCCGCTGCAGATAAGGGTACCCTTAATAAGGAAGCCAGGCAGCTGATTAACTATTTCTTCTTAGGAATAACCCTTCCGGATGATGTTTTTTGGGTAAACCTAAAGCCAGCGGAATCAGACCGCATCACTTCAGAACAGCTTACCCGCACAGACCTCGGCAGGACCCTTCTTGAACAGGATTTCAGGCTCAAACGCGATATGAGCCAATACCTCAATCCTCAAAACCCCGTAGGCAGGCGATTCTGGGAGAAACTCTATTCTACTTTAGGCAGAGGCAAGGTTAAAAAGGCCGGCATTACAACCTCTAACCGCGTCTGGATAGTGCCTGATGAAGCAGTGGTAGTTGAGACAGAGGACGGTGCCCTTTTAGCCAAATCTTCCCTCAAGGTACTTCTTGAAAGTGAATACGCCGCTTTAAAACTAAAGTCCAGAACGCAGCCTGTTAACGAGTCCCCTTCCGACAATAGCGACAGCCTTCAGGTTTTAACAGCACAGTTGATGAAGGAAATCGTTATTCCCGCCATCACCAAAGACGTGAACGAATCCCAAAACTACGCGCCCCTTAGGCAAATCTATCATTCGCTTATTTTAGCCCAGTGGTTCAAGCGTAAACACAAGAACGCTAACTCAGCCTATGCCCAGGCTATTGATAAAGGCTGCCTTAAAGGTTTAGAATCCCAGTTTCCTTGGGAAAAACAACAAATCTGGCAGGATTACATGAAATCCTACAACCAAGGCGAATACAAAATCAAGGATACCATTTTTGGGTTGAAAAGGATGTATTTTAGCGGGGGAGTGATATTTGATTTGGGAGCGGCTTCTTCGCCGCTTACGATTATCAGCCAAAAAGAATTACCAGAATTATTAAAGCAGGACCCCGGCTTCTTAAATAAATTAATGAAACCTGATTCGCTTAAAGATGACTTAGTGGTGCTTACAGAGCGCAAGGGGAATCAGGAGAATTTGCAGGAGCAGTCTTTGGTTCAAAATATAAATATAGTTTCCTCGCCAAGAGATTTAACGAAAGAAACAACAGTCCAGCAAGCCGACAAAGAAAATCCAGAACTACAGAAACCAATACCAGCAGCAGAGGTGTCAAGCCCGGTCAGCCCCGATTTAAAAAATAAACTTAAGAAAATCTTTATCACGGCAGTTTTTGTCTGTGCTGTCTTCTTTTCTCATCTTCAGCCGGCCCTAGCGCATTATTTTACGCCAGGGCCGCAAGGAAATCCGCAGGCAGTAGTTGAAGTCTGGAATAGGAAGACTCCCGCGGAAAATACTCTAGGGGGTATAGGCCGGGATATATTGCGTGCTGAAGGCAAAAAAGTTACGCCGCAAGCCCTTTATGGAAAAGGCGGCGCGGTAGAGCAGCTTGTCCAGTCTAATAGGATTTCTAATCCCAATAGAATCAATCCTAACCAAAGAATAGAGTTACCGTCTTTAAGTCCCCAAGCTCAAGAGAAGTTAATCCCTGGCCTGAAAGCAGAACAAGTTAAGCCTCCTCAGGTGACTCCTTCAAAAATAATAGAAACGCAGAAGCAAACTGAAAGATTGCAGAAAGAAATTAAGGATTTACAAGCTAACAGAGATCAATTAAAACAAGAGCTTTCTCAGTTGAAGGGAGAAAAAGAAACACTCATTCCTCAGGTTGAGCATCTGCAGAAAGAAAAACAAGCCTTAGGTGAACAGAAAGCGAATCTTTTAAAAGAAATAACCAGTCTTAAGACACAAATTAAAAATATTCCCCAACTCTCGCTTTGGGAAAGAATCCCCTGGCAGGCTAAGCTTCTGTTCGGATTCTTAGGATTAGGTGTCTTATTTTTGCTTATTAGACAAGGAATCAAAATTCGTCAGCTTAAGAGACGGATAGAAGATTTGAATGCTAAACTTGAAGAAGCTCCAAAAGTAACTACGTCACCACCTGTAGGCCCTCCGCCACCGGATTCAAAAATGCTGGAAGAATTGGAGCAGAAAGTTACCAAGGCAAGAACAGATTTGGAATCCTTGGAATCTCAAAAAACAGCACTTGATGGAGTTATCGGCAATTTAGATGACCAAAAGCAGCAGAAGGAAAAAGAACTGGGTGAGTTGAAACAAGAGGCAGAAACAGAAAGACAAAGATTAAGAGATGATTTGGAGGGCATAAGAAAACTAAAAGACTATTTAGAAAAAGAGGCGCAAAAATTTACCTCCAGGCTAGAAGAAAGCAAAAGCCAATTAAAAGAACTTGGTCCTTTGTTCGATGACCTGAGAAAAGCAAGAACAGAAAAGGCTGAACTTCTTGCCGAAAAAGAAGCCTTAAACAATGAAATAACTAAGCTTAAAGAACAGCAAATAAAACTTGAGGCTGCGATAGAACAAGGCAAAGATCAATTAGGGAGGATGGAGAAAGAAATTGAGGAATTTAAGCCTTACGGAGAAGTTGAATCAAGGGCGAAAGAATTAGAAGATCTAATGACACGCACCAAGGGGCTTATGAACCAATTGGAAAGCATTATCACTGCCGCAAATGGTATACAAGAACCACAGGACGAAGCAAAGCTCATAGAGCTTAAGGGCTCTTACGATAAACTATCGGGGCAGATTTCAGAGAACCTGAAAGAATTAAGCGAAAGGGCGCAAAGAGCGATCTTAGAAGCTGAAAATAGGATAGCGGTTCAGAAGGTAAAAAAGCAGGTAATGGACAGGATTAATAACAGAATTGAGGCCGAGTTCAAGTCTGCTGAATCCCAAGAGAAACTCGAAGGCATTCGTAATGAGATATTAGCTGATATAGATAAATCTACGAATTTAACTGCTGCTGATGTTGATTCGTTAAAAGAAACAGTCCGTAATAAATTGGATTCTATTGTTGCAGAGCGTAAGGCAAAAGCCCAAGAGGCCAGAGATACCATAAATAAAGAACTCGCTAGAATAAATGAAGAAGTGGAAATCGCAAGATTGGATATCATTGGACAGCAGTTGATAAGCAATGTAAATGGATCTCCTTATTTTGAACAAGCTGAAAGACAACAGCTCAAAAGCGACATCCAAAGTGCCATAAAGACAAGAAAGGTTAAAATTCAGGAAAGGCTTAAGCAGGACTTTAAAGAACATATTAGACAGAGGCTTATTTCGTTATTATACGAAGCAGAATCTGTTGAGCAGATAGATGAAAAGTCTAAGGAAATCTTGGATGAGATTCAACAGCAGATTCCAGCAGGAGCAGAGAGAGACGCCTTTGCTCAAGGAATTCAGACAAAACTGGTTGATATCAGGAAGCTGATTGAAGATAAGGCGCAGCTTAAGTTATTAAATAAACGGTTGCAAGAAATAGGCCAGCAACTTCTGGTAGCAGTTGGCAAGAAGAAAGAAGAAATTGCCAATTTAGAAGGCCGTTTGGAGCAAGCAGTGAGAGATTTAAAAGAGAAAACAAAGGCTAAAATCCTCGAGGATACAGAAGCCTTGGATAAATTAACATTGGAAAGCCAAATCAACGAAGAGGCGCAGCGAATTAAGCAATTCATAGAGTACATCGCAGGGATTAGTCTGATAAATGAGCAGGAAAAGGAAGAATTGATCAGGAATGCTGAATCTCAGGCCACAACCCTTATAGAAGAAATTAAGCAAAAGGATACTCAAGAGCTCTTAAGACGATCTCAGATAAAACAGGCAAAAGATGATTATAGCATATTAAATTCTGAACTTGAGCAGCATAGTATTATGATTTCTCAGGAAGATGCAGTGAAACTAAGACAGTGGTTTGATAGTCTAAACAACCTGGATTCCCAGTACAAAAATGTGGCTGAAGAAATTGCTGGGGAAATGAATAAAGCTCATGAGCGGTTAAGTAAGTTGATCGGTGATTTTGAAGAAGGCGTTGATGCAAGAATCTTAACTAAAGTATTGCCTGAGTTGCCCATAGAAGAATTACAGAATTCATTTTCAGATATCTCTGCGATTATTGAAAAATTACCGATTGATGAAAAACAGAAAGCGTCGCATAGACAGGAACTGTCTAAGAGATTTGAGCGGGCCAAACAACAGCAATTAGAAGAAGCGCGAAGAAAGGATCCGGGATATATGATTCAACAGCTAATGGATAACGTCGCCCCCGAGAACCTAAATATCTGGGATACGCTAAACAATATGTATCCGTTTACAAACTTGAAGGAAGAGATTAAAAGGATGCTTGTAGAATTAGCTGAGAGAGAAGGAAATGTGGCTCTAAGAGAATTAATTGAAAGATTATATGTTAATCCCGCTCAAGGCGGTGGATTAAAAGAAGAAGATATGATATCTAGGCAAGAGTATGAAGACTTTAAAACGCGGGTTAATTTAAAACAGGATTTTGATAAAGCGCCTTCTAAGGTCAAAGATGGGTTGCCTTTTACTTATAGCAATCGTGATTTTCGTCTTGTTTTGGCGCCGCGCGATATTTTGGATATGGTTGGAGGTTATATTAGTGCAGATTGCACGGCTCCCGGAAGAAGCTATACCTTTCTAAAATATGTCCTGTTTCATATCCGTAGCCCAGGATTTCTGAAGTTTAGATTGTATAGGCAGACTAAAGAGAATGATTGGGAATGGGTGGGCAATGTCTATACAGTAGTGGCTAGAAATAAAGAAAACCAACCAGTCTTACTTATTGATGCATTACAACTTCCTTACAAAGATGCAGCGCCTTTTGATACAGACCATCAACCTAAAAAAGAAAATCTACCTTTTGAAAACCTCCAAGAAGCTACAGAAGTTGGTCAGCAAATCATAACTACATTAACAAAATATGCTCAAGACTCTGGTCTTAAGGAAATTTGGCTAGGGTTTATTTCTAATTTTTATGAGCCTAATGGGGGGCTTGTTGGATATTTCCAAAGTAAATATGCAGATGCCTTTAATGCAAATCTTGCTCCTGTCTCAGGCGAGAAAAGATCTACTCAAATTAAGCCTACAGATTCCGAAGACAATTATAGAAGTAAATTAGTCGATTTAGGAATTATGCCAGTAGGAATATCTATAGATAAATTAGACTCTTTTAATTATAAGCGTGGTTTTGCCAGAATTTGGTCTCTGTCAGAGGCGGTAACACCAGCGCCTCCAGTTGCTCTAACCGTCCCAGCTATTCCTGAAGTAATCCCTGTTATTTCTGCTGGAGAGAAACCAGTAACAGAACCCCTGAGGGCAAAACCAGAAGTTAAAGAGGAGGAGGGGAAGGTTAAAGAAGTAGAGATAGGAGAAACAGAAGAGGCTGTTCGTAACAGGTGTGTTCAACTGATAGAATTACTTACGGATATTCAGCTGAAGTCCATGGCAGAAATTGAAAAATACCTTGAGTATAGGCAAGAATTTAATAATTTATTTATAAAAGAAATGTATGCCAAATATCCTGCATTAACAAGCATATTTTATAAAATGACAGAAATATTTGCTCAGAAAGATGAAGATATTTTGAAAGAATTAACTGAATCTTTATGTAAAACATACCAAAAATCTCCAGAATTGGTCGAAAGCATTAGAACGATGGTACAGGCTGCAGGAATGGGGATTAGGGTATTTATGAAGCAAGATAAAGATCTATGGGTAGCCGGAATCGCAAGAAAAGAAAAAAATGGAAAGACCTTGATAGGAAGAATCTGGGATGCGTGGTATTCTCTGAGCTTTCATAGAGCTCGTTTATACGAAGCTATTTTGAGATACGAAGAAATTAGAGTCGATATTTCTAGTTACTTGAGAAAAGGCTATTTTACTGAAGGATATATTTTAGTAAAGGGCGATGGTTTAAGTAAAACAAAAATAGACAAAACCGGCGAGGATGCCTTTAAAGAACTTTGGAATAGGTTTAATGACGTGGAAGAGTATCTACGCGAACCGCAAGTTAAATACAATCCGAGGGTAAGAGAACTTAAAGAGGGACTAGAAAGATTTCTTAATACAGTATGTCTTCCATTGGCTGAGAAAAAACCAGAAGGTATCGATTACAATCTTTGTTTTCAAGCATTTGCAGATGCAGAGATCGACCCTGCCATTCGTAATTTGTTCGCCGGTCAATTGCGGATTTTTGTAAATTCAGAAAAAGCAACAAAGGAACAAAGGCATAACATTGCGATACAAGTAGCCCATTACCTAGAGCAGACAAGCGATTATAGTGACGGAGATGCATTAAGACCCGATGCATTTAGTATATTGGAGAATTTTATATCAGATAGCGAAGTTTTAGATAGCATAACTAAGCTATTCAAATTTAAATCAAATTCAATATCTCAACTGGTTTCCTGTTTGACTAACGATAAGAATATACAGGCATTGCTGGCTCTTTATAAAGCGGATAAGATAGATAATGCTATGCGTATCATTATTATAGAAACAAGTAAGCCTGATGAGTTATTCAGAATGCTTGAAATAGAATCAAATGCAGATTTGCAAGCTCTTATCATAAAGAACATCAGTAAGTTTTTGGGATCAGAATATGGAGCTGTCCGCCAAGGGGAAGCATATTCTATATTAGAAAAAATATTCGACAAAGAAGTGAAAATTTCTGGGAAGTTTAGAAATTTAATGTTAGGATTCTTGAAGAATAATCATAATCCAGAGCTAATAAAAGAATTCATTAAATTATATTCTGAGATGAAGAAACCATCAGTGGAACATAGCAAATTGATTCAATTTTTGACAGCAATTTCGTATTTGATCGAACCCGCTCTTAGACAATACGGGACAAGCAAAGGATGGTTCGATAAGAAAAATAAAAAATTGGCTTGTGAATTGGCAGATACAATTAAAGGAGATAAGAAGACAGGAAGCGTTCTCAATAGTAATAATGGCATAACTAAAATGTTTCTTATAGGGTTAATTGTGGCTTCTTCGTGGCTGGGTTTTATTCCGCCAACACATGCTCAGCAGGTGCCCGAGGAACATATTGTACAGACCGCTCAGCCAAGCAAAGAGGAGAAAAAAGTCAAACTGCCTATAGTCGAACAGAAGCTCCAGGAAAAACCACAGCAGAAAGTTGAGACGCCTGAGAAGACAGAGCAACAAAGACTTGAAGAAGAAAAGGCCCAAGCAGAACGCCAGAAGCAGATAGAGGCAGAACAGCAAGAGCAGGATCGTAAACAACAAGAAGAAAATCTGAATCGTGAAAAAGAAGAGGCAGAGCAGCATCTTCGGGAAGCCGGAAGCCAGCGATTTTGGGACATTGTTAAGGATCTGGCAGGTTCTGTTTTTAAGTGGATAGGCCTGGGTATACTTGGCTTAGGGTCCATTATCGGCGTAGGTTATCTTCTTAGGGCTGGTGTTAAAAATGCCGAAGCCGTAGGCAAAGGTATAGGTTTTGCCGCGAAACACACTTTTTTATCCCCTTATTATTTTGCTAAATACCTGATCTATTATCCTTTAAAAGGGCTTGCAAAAGGACTCGTAAAAGCAGGGGAGTTTGTCTTAAAACAGATAGAAGGGAAAAAGGTGGCTAAAGAGGTAATTGCAACTGTCCTCTTTTTATCAGCCTTGGCAGGATATGTGATTTATAATGTCGACAGTTATAATGTTTTATTAAGCCAGCCTGAACCATCCTCAGGCGACCTTATAAAAATATTGAATGATGTCTCTACGACGATTATGTGGGTAGTTTTCGGCGCCCTTGGTTTTCTGTCGTCTTTTGCCACATTAAGATACATTATAAAACAGAAAAAATCTCTTCCGGTAAGTGGACTGGCTTTGTTTTTGATCATTACTTTCTCGGGAATCTCTGGTGTTATAAATTATGGTGCCTCCACTTATTTTTCCGAGCAAATATCGGGAGACAGGATCGTGGCTATAAAGGGCCTTGTGGAGCAGAAGCAAAAAGGAGTGTATGATGCCGAGATGCTTCCTTCACTTATTAAAGCCCTGTCAGACAGAGAAGCTAAAGTAAGAAGGGCTGCTGCTGAAGCCTTAGGATATTTTGACGATAAGCAAGCAATTGAGCCTTTGATTGGGGCATTGAATGATGACTCAGGAGAAGTAAAAGAGGCAGCCATACTTTCGCTGGTTAGTTTAGGCCTGATAAACAATACCACAGATACTAAATTGCTTAAAAAAATATTAGGGCTAGATCAGGAATTTAGAGATAAAGTTGTAGATGCTTTTGTGCGCATAGGAGAACCGGCAATACCTGATTTAACGGAAATGTTAACCGATAAGAATAATTCAGTATTCCAAGATGCGGCAAAAGAAGCATTGGTTAGAATTGGCAAAGATCATACGCAAATTGTGACGCAGGCGATAACTCAGGTTCTTTCCAACGAAGATGCCGATACTCGCGGAAAAGCCGTATCTGTCGCAGCTGAATTGAATAATCCCGAGACGATGGATTTCCTGATGCAGGCATCCCAAGATAAGGAATGGAAAGTAAGAGAACCAGCTACAAAAGCTCTGGAAAATATAAAAGCCGGTTCAAATGAGGCGAACATAATAAAACTAATTGATGAGCGCAACGAGGAGGCGTTAGTTAATATAGGCAGGCCTGCGGTTGGTTTTCTTGTCAGTGCTCTGAACGGTTCCTCAGAGGGTTCTAGCCATAATAGCAGCGAGGGTGAGCTTTCCAGGGAAGATTTTGCTGCAAAAGTTATTGGCAAAGTTGGCGACACAGTTGCGGTTGAGCCAATTATAAAAGCAATGCAGGATAAAAAGATAGACTTCAAAATAGCCATTGAGGCATTAGCCCAGTTAAAAGACATCCGAGCCGTAGAGCCGCTTTTAAAGTTAATTAGCCCTGATGACAATCCCGAAGAGCATCTTGCCGTCTCCGAAGAGCCTCCCGACATCTCATTAATTACTGAAGCAATAATTCGTATTAATGGAGTTGGCCCTACGCCAGCCATTCTTAAAGCATTACAAAATGATAATAAATATGTGCGTAAGGTGGCTGCAAGGGTTTTAGAAAAAAGTAAGAACCCAGAGATAGTAAGGCCATTTATAGAAAGGTTGAATGACGAAGATGGCGAGATTTTAACTATAGCAATACGGACTTTGGGCAGATTGAGAGCTGAAGAAGCCGCTAAGCCTATTATTAAAATTTTAGAGAATGGCACTTTAGAACAAGGACAGCTGAAGGCTACTATAAAACCTCATTGGTATGAAGATAAACAATATAATATCACGGTAGAGACAAAAGTTGTTGAAGACGCGCTTATCCAGATAGGTAAGCCTGCCGTTGTCCCTCTTTTGGAAATTTCCGATAATAAGACCATTGGTGTAGTGGCACAAAACATTCTAGCAGGGATTGGCAAAGATGCAGTGGCTCCTTTAGTTGAAAAACTAAGTCATTGGAATCCTTCAGTAAGAAGACAGTCAGTAGAATTACTTGCCAAAATAGGAGCACCGGCAATCCCATCCTTGATTCAGGCTTTTGACTCTGATGCTTATGCGGTAAGAGAAGGCGCCTTGAATGCATTACTGGAGATTAATAAACCTGAAGCGTCAGTCGATTTACTTATACAGGCTTTGCAAAGCCAAAAAGAAGATGTGCGTTGGAGATCCGCTATTGCTTTAGCGCAAATGCCGGTTAAACAAGCCGTAGAACCGCTTACTCGTATTCTTAACGACCCTTCAGCAAGGGTGCGTAAAGCTGCGGTTCAAGCCTTGGGTTTTAATGGAGGATTTGATACTGCAACATCAGTTGGGCCTTTAATGCAGCGTCTTCAAGATGAGGACATATTTGTGCGTAAAGCAGCGATAGTCAGCTTGGGAAGGCTCGTTGCCATTCCTGAAGAGGGGGAGAACATCCAGAATTTAGTTTCGCAGGGCGTAGTTCAAGGGATAGAAGACAACGCATGGCAGGTAAGAGCAGCCACGGCAAAGGTTTTAGAAAAATTCGGATATTCACAAGATTCTATAAACGCGCTTGTCTCTCATTTGGAGGATACAGATCCGTATGTGCGTAGGCAGGTAGTTTCATCTTTAGGGCGTTTCCCGGGAACATCGGAATATCTGGATAAAGCATTAAACGACCCTGATAAGTATGTTCAATTGACTGTTGCTCAAGCAATGATGGAAAGGCACAGCAGTAATGACCATATCCAGAGCCAATTTTTGCGAAAGTTCTTAGCTGCTGATGAAAATACAAGAAAAGAAGCCATTGAGGAGCTGAAAACATCCTTCGATCCCCTGACTGTATGTGAGCTTGTAGAAACATTAGCTGACATGAATATACCTAATGCTGACAGATTTTCTATTTTGGAGGCAATAAAAGGCTTGGGAGAACCCGCCATTAAAGCACTTATTGTCGGATTGGAAAGCACTCATGAGCCAACTAGGCAGGTTTCAGCTGAAGCCCTGCTAAAAATAGGTAAACCTGCCTGCAAAGAGCTAGTTGCAAATCTACGCAATGAAGACCCTGTAACCCGGCAGGTTATCGTTAATATTTTAGTAGGAATAGGGGAACCTGCCAAGCAAGAGCTCTATAAGGCCATTTGGGATGAAATAGATTCGGAATCAAGCGGCTTAGCCAAGGCAGTTCTATGGAAGATAGATTATTTTGCGGCCCAGGAAGCGCACCAGAATCTTTACTTTAAGTATGTAACCTGGCCGGAAATAAAGAATGTGGCTAAAGAGTTATTGCCAATTTACTTTAGTATCATTTTCGGTATTGGAGCTTTAATCGGATTCTTAAAGTTTATAAAAGAGAGGACAGAAAAAACAATAAAGAAGTCATCAATTGTAAAACGCGTTGTTAAAGGGCAGAGTCCAATCTTAATCGCTGAAGCCACAATCAAAGATAGCGCTGAAGTAGCGCTTAACGTAAAGCAAGGTTATAAAGATGCGGTAACCACAAGAGAAAAACAGTTGTTAGAGAAAGTTCTTTCAGAGTTGGATGTCCTGGGCAATGGTCAGATGATCAAGAAGGTAAGTAAAGTCAAAATTGTCAAAGGAAACGACCGTCTCGCGCATGTAGATAAGGATACCTATGAATTGGCCATTGACATAGATGCCTTCGGTTCGTACTACCTCTTGCTTATGGAAACAGAGCATGAATTGCAGCATATTTTGGCTAAATCTTTAGGCAAAAGGGCTCCTCCTGCAGTTGAAGAGCTTGCAATCTTACGCCAGGAAATAATACGCTTCCTTTCTTTTACACCCAGCCAACAAGAAGAGGTTCTCCGTATCTTGAAAGCAGACAATGATATTGATGATAGGAGATTCTACCGCGTTTTAGAATATGCCCAGGAGCACGGCATAGAAAATATTACTGATTTACTGGTTAATTACATAAAAGAAGTTTATCCCAGGGCTATACTGGAGGGTCTGCCGATGCAGGTTTTAGGGGCAACGAAGCAGAATATAATATCCCTTTGGGAAAATTTACGTTCACAACGATTGGCAAGCCATTTATATAAAACATATGTCATAGAGCCTCGCATAGCCAAACTTATGGTTACTCTCCATAGAAAAATGGTTTATGATAGCCGCAGGCAGAGGATAGGAGGAGATGATGCCCAGGCGTATCAATTTACCCTAAGGGAACTGTACAAGTGGGCAGAATTCTTCCAGCATTATCGAAATTCCTGGGGTATTGCAAAAACATTTATAAAAGGCGCTTTCTATGTTTATGGTGACCGGATGCAAAATGAGAACGACGAGCAAAGGTTTCTCAGTAATTTAAAAGAGCTGGATTTGGATTTGCTGGCAGCTGCGGATTATAAGAATGGCATGAAAGTCAATTTAGGTGCTTTATTCGATAAAAGACAGCCCTCCGTACAGGAGATTACTATTGAAGGTGAAAAATTACGCTTCCAGGACACTCTAATAAATATTAATCCTGATCCCGATATTCAATATATTCCTTCCAGGGAATCCGCAGAGCTTATTCCTATCAGCCGTACTATTGAAGATTTGGAAAGGTTGTCTCAGGCGGTAGAATTAAACGATCCCGTCCTCTTGATAGGTGAGACCGGCGTAGGCAAGACTGCCTTAATCAGGTACTTGGCTTATTTAACCAAGAATGCCTTTAGGCGTTTCAACCTGAACGGCCAGACTGATAAGCTGGAATTTATCGGCGGTTTTAAGCCAACCAAAAGATTCCTCACGCAAGATGAGGCAATTAGCCTCATAAAGCAGATTTTGGAAGGCACAAACCAAAATGACCAAATAATCTTACAGGAAGCGGTGAATTTGATTACCGGAGGCAAGTTATCCAAAGATGCTGTTAAGAAGTTAATGCAGGATGCTCTTTTAAATCAGAGAATGGAAACAATAGTGACTGTAGCTGAGGCAATAGCAAGTAAAAAATCACTGCCGCCTAAAAAGGGATTCCGTTTTGAATGGCAGAACGCTATCTTAATCCAGGCCATGGAAAAAGGCCATTGGCTGGTATTAGATGAAATAAACCTTGCCGAACCAGAGGTGATTGAGCGTATACGTTATCTTCTTGAGCCAAAAGGATACTTAAGGGTCAGCGAGCATAAGGGAGAGCGGTGGCTACAGGCTAAAGATTACGACAAAATGGCCCAAGATCTTGTAGCTAAACGCACAGGCAATCAGGAACAATTGATTAAAGAAGCAGTTTTGGATTTAAGCCGCAAAGGCATATTCCGCATTAACCCCAACTTCCGGCTTTTTGCCACCATGAATCCACCTGAATACGAAGGCAGAAAGCAGCTTTCACCGGCATTGATGAATAAATTCCGGGTCAAATGGATAAAAGAATTAAGTAAGGATGATATCTGCGAGATTTTAAAGAATAAATATAAATTCGACAAGACGTTAATTGAACGTCTGGTAAGCTTCTATGACGGTTTAGTCAAAATAAGCGGCAAACAAGAAAAGCCAGAGAAACAGTTCAGCCAGCCTCACTACTTTACTATCCGGCAGTTCTTCAGGCTCGCTGCAAGAATACAGCAGTGGCTCGATAGCCAAGGACAAACTCCTAAACAAGAAACAATTGACCGACGTTTAGCTATTGAGGCCAAAGAAGTTTACGTTGATCCTTTAAGAACGGAATCAGACCGAAAAACATTTAACGATCTGCTTAAGGAGGTTTTTGGGGATATTCTCAATGAGCCAGATAATGAAATTAAGTTCGATACGGCTAATAACAAGGTCAGCTTTGGCGATGTGACCCTTGCCATTAATAAGGAAAATAATTTGCTTATACCTTCAAAATCAGCTGAATTAGAACCCACCCCGGCCACAAATAACCAGTTAAGAAAGTTAGCCCGCGCCATTCAAATGAATGAGAAAGTTCTTCTTGTCGGTCCTACGGGCGGCGGCAAAACCGCCTTTATCCGCGACATCGCCTATTTGACGCATAACGGTTATAAGCGCGTAAACCTTGATGGCCAAGCTAACACAGGAGATTTGATTGGCAAATATGTCCCCGAAGAAGGGACAAGCGGAAATTTCCGCTGGCAGGATGGCGACTTGGTAAAGGCAATGAAAGAAGGCTGGTGGATACTGTTAGACGAATTCAATCTCGCCGATGCCGAAATCCTAGAAAGGATTAATTCCCTATTGGACGAGGATGGATATTTAATAATCACCGAACACAATAATGAAAAGATAATACCTCATCCCAACTTCCGGCTATTCGCGGCAATGAACCCCGAGCGCTACGTAGGCAGGACAAAACTTTCGGAGGCAATGAGAAACAAGTTTTCCGAAAAATGGGTTTCATCGGACATCAGCCTTGACGAGCTTAAAAGGATTGTAAAATTCTATTTAACGAATACAAATATTTCAGGTAGCCGTGCTATCCCTCAAGACTCAGTAGAAGCCATTTCTGAAGCAATGGCTTTAGTGCATCAAGAGGTTCTAAGCATGATCGCAGCCAATAAATTAAGCCAGCTTTCTTTAAGCACTGCTGATGCCGGGGATTATCAATTCAGTTTGAGAGAACTTAAAGACTGGGCTGAATTTATAAGGAGTTTGTCTGTTCAAGTCAGCAACGCGGCACTGAATAACATGATTGAAATAGCGCAGGAGAAAATCATCCAATTGGGATCCGAACTAAAAGAAGCAAAAAGTGTCCTGGAAAAAGAAGAAATTCAAAGGAATTTGGATGTTGCAAGGCATGCTTTAGAATCAGCGCAGCAGGACAAGCTTAATCCGGAAAAACTTTGGAAATGGGGTGTAAATAGGGCTTTAATTGAGGGGGCGGCATATATCTATTGCGACCGTTTACAGGGAGAAGGAGACAAGGATTTGTTCTACGATAAAGTCTTAACGCAGGTATTCACAGATGATAGGCAAAAAAGTTTAGGTGCTGAGTTGGTAGATATCCAAAAACTTAAGGAATTGGAAAAAGAATCAAAAGGTTTAGCAGAGTTACTTAGGCAGCAAAACCAAAAAAAGGGCAAACCTGATTTAGAATTATTGGATCTCCTTGATAAGTTTGATCAATTAACTGCCGGGTTTCCTAAAGAATTACGATCTTACCTTCAAATAATAGAATCCTATCTTGCTAGTGAAGAAAGAATGGCTGATGGTGTGCGTGGCTTTGCGCTCTTACCCAAGGAGATCGCCATTGCCTTAATTGAGATTGCGCTGAATAACCCCAAGCCGGAAATAAAACGCGCTGCAATGGAGGCGCTCACCCAAATATTTACTCCCAAGCCCGAAAATAAACAGGAAGAAGAACAATTCCAAAAGGACTTTACACCTTTTGCCGGTATCTTGGAGCAATTATTAGGTAACGATAATCAAGATGTGCGTTTAACCGCAGCTTTGGTTCTTGAGCATTTAGGCTGGACCAAATGGAATAAACTAGCCATTTCGCGTATCTCCAAGAGACCGGATAAATTACCTCTTGAGGAAACCATAAAAAGGCTTATTAAGGGGAATACCGATACCGGGGACTATTTAGGGTTGTTTAAATTCCTTAAAAGCCCTTTGACTATTTCTTCTCTTGTTCTCATAAACCTTGCCGTTACGCTCTTTGCCACACCTTTTATCTTGGGTATATACGGTTATAGCGCATGGTTTTTATCTTTAGGTTATATAAGCATATTTAGTTTAGGATTCATTTCGGCAATATGGGGTATGTCTAAACTTTTCAAGGGGTTTTATGCTGTAATTTATCTTCCCCAATATCTTCTCATGGCCTCGCGTTATAAAACTCTCCCCTTAGATCTGAATGATTTCTATGCATTGCTTGATCCGGCAAAAGTAAAACAGTTTATCTACTTTCCTTTTAAAACCGAAGAAGAATCAAAGATTTTAACTAATCCCTTAAGCATCGTATTTTTGTCAACTTCAGTATTGGTAGGTATGATTATGGTCGTGTCTATACTTAACGGGGCTAAAGCGGACAGCTTACCGGTGGTACCTGCCGGGTTTACCTGGCCACCATTACTTTGGTCGATGAGCGCATTAGGGGGAGGAGGGATAAGTTATTTCGTGGCAGCCACACTGCTTTTAATTACCAAGGCCGTTGAAGAAATGATTTATAAGCCGTTGAGAGGTCTGTTTATTGAAAGAATACGTTCTTACAAGTGGGAGGGGCTAAAAGAGATATTGTCAGCTTACGAAGATCCTCAGAAGATTATAGGTCTATTTAGGAAATTTTCCGAACAGTTAAAACAAAGAGGTAAAGTAGAAGGAGAACTAGATAAGGCAATCGGAGGCGAAAATCCCTTAGATAAGTTAAGAGAAAATTGGATTAAAGTAGGTGATTCAGGTGCAATTGTGGATAAGATCCTCCTTGTTCCATTCCCCCAAGTGAACAATTCTCCGGATAATGTTTTTGTGCCTGAGTCAGAGAATACAGAATTGATTCCTACAGTAGCTACAGTTAAGAATCTTAAAAAAATCGCCCTCTCTGTTTTGCTGGATGATCCTGTTCTCTTGATAGGTGAAACCGGCGTGGGTAAGACTTCGTTAGTGCGTTACCTTGCCTATTTATCAAGGCATAATTTCCGCAGATTTAACTTAAGCGGACAGACTGATAAAGCAGAGTTTATCGGAGGATATAAACCTGATTCTCAAGGCGCATTCAGGTGGAAAGACGGAATTCTTGTTGAAGCTATGCTAAGAGGGCATTGGTTGGTATTAGATGAACTAAACCTAGCCGAATCACAGGTTTTGGAAAGACTTAATTCGCTACTGGACGATGAGCGCAGTTTAGTGCTCAGCGAACACTTAGCTGAACATCTCAGGCCAAAAGAAGTCTATGATGAAAAGAAAAAACAGGGGGCCAAAGAATATTTTGATGCGGAAAGAAATGCCAACTATTTATTAGATGACAGCGGCATAAGAGTGTATTGCATACATCCTGATTTCAGGCTTTTTGCCACCATGAATCCAGCTGAATACGCCGGCAGGAAGATTCTTTCGCCGGCCCTAATGAATAGATTTAGAGTAAAGTGGATAGATGACCTTACTATGGTAGAAAAGAAACTAGTACTCTTAAAGAAGTTTCCTGCGAATAGAAAGACCGATTCTGGAGATGCGCCTTTTATCCTCGGAACTAGGAATTTAGATTATTTGGATTTCTTTCATGACAAGGTAGCTGAGGCAGCCCGTTCAAGGACCATAGGAAGAGAAATGCGCGATCCCTATCGTTATTCGATCCGCGACCTTTTAAGAATTACAAAAAGAGCCGTAAAAAGGGCTGAGCTTTTAGAGGATAAACCCAATACAGCACTTTCAGTAAATCAAAGGCAGGACATATTGGGTCAGGAACTCATTGAGGTCTATACAGACAGGCTCCGGGATGAAAATGACCGAGAAGCAGTAAAGGATGAGGTAGGCCATCTCTTAGGGCAGTTTAATCAGGATGAAGATTTACAAATTATTGATACAGAGAATAATGTTTCCTTTGGTGAAATTAAAATACATAAAAATTCCCGCGGTGGGCCGTATATACCTGGTCCTGAAGCTAAGCTTGAACATCTACCTTCAACTCTACGTTATCTTAAACGCCTAGCTAAGGCAATTTCCATGGACGAAAAAGTTCTTTTGGTCGGCCCCACGGGCAGCGGCAAAACCGCTCTTATTCGTTACCTTGCCTATTTAACTGTGCATAACTTTGCCAGAATGAATCTTGACGCACAAACCGATACCTCGGAACTAATCGGCCAGTATGTTCCTAAAGAAAGTAAATCAGGAGAATTCAAATGGAATGACGGGCTATTAGTCAGGGCATTAAAAGAGGGTTGGTGGATATTGCTTGATGAGATCAATCTTGCCGATGCAGAAATCCTGGAAAGAATCAATTCCCTGCTAGATGACGATGCCTGCTTGGTTATCACAGAGCATGAGAATGAAAAAATCATATCGCATAGAGAGTATGAGAAGAAATTAAAGCCTTATATAAAGGAATATATGGATTCTGGCCTGCCTGAACAGGACGCAAGACAAAAAGCAATAGAAAGGCTTACAGCGGGAAAAGTATTTAGGATTAACCCCAACTTCCGGCTCTTCGCGGCAATGAACCCCGAGCATTATGCCGGACGAGGCAGGCTCTCCATGGCAATGCGCAATAAGTTCACCGAGATATGGATACCTGGCGAGTGGGAATATCAGGAATTGGTCCAACTTGTGCAAGGATACTTAGTGGAATACTTATCCACCCCTGTAGTGGTATACTTAGCTACCCCTGTAAACAAATCACTTAAAGACATGGCGGAAGCAATGATAACTTTCTATGAGAATGTTCAGGCTCTTTCCTTAAGCGGTGAATTAACTGCCCGAAATTTCAAACAGTACGAGTTTAGTATCAGGGAACTACGTGCCTGGGCTAAATACATAGGCAAATTCGCACCCTCCATTGGCATGGAAAATGCTTTTACGAAAGGAGCAATTTATCTTTACTTTGACAGGCTAGAGCCGTTAAAGACAGAGCATGAAGAATCTCAGAAAGAAAGCAGTTATGATAAATTTAATAAATTATTAGAAGAGATTCCCTTCGCAAATCCGTCTTTGTTAGAAACCGTAAATGTTAGTGCGAAAGATATGGTATTAACTAGAGATGCAGTAGGGATAAGAGGAGTAAGCTTGCCCAAGAATAATTCTTCTGATACCGGATTTGTTCCAACCAAAGAAACCGCCTGGCTTGTGCCGACTAAAGATACGATTGTTAACCTTGAGAAAGTCGCTCAGTCCATTGTCCTTAACGAGCCGCTTCTGTTAGTGGGTGAGACAGGGGTGGGAAAAACTTCTTTAGTAAGGTTTCTGGCATATTTAACCAATAATAATTTCCGTAGGTTCAACCTGAGCGGTCAGACGGAAAAACTAGAGTTTCTTGGCGGCTTTAAGCCTACGAAAGAGGGAACTTTTAAGTGGCAGAACGGCATTCTTATCAAGGCAATGAAGCGCGGAGACTGGCTGGTTTTAGATGAAATAAACCTCGCTCCTTCTCAGATTATTGAACGGCTGAATTCACTGTTGGATGACGATGGCTTTTTGGTTGTTACAGAACATGAGAACGAAAAATGGATAAAAGCAGAAGACTACGATCAAAAACGAGATGAGGCGCAAAAAAATAATCCGCAAGCAATCCAACGGGACCCAGACGGCACAGAATATTTGCTGATCAATAATATAAAATTGTACCGCATTAATCCTAACTTCAGGCTCTTTGGCACCATGAATCCGGCTGAGTCAGAATACGCAGGCAGAAAAGTATTTTCTCCAGCCTTAATGAATAGGTTTAGAGTTAAATGGATCAACGAGCTGTCCGGAGAAGACTTTAAAGAAATCTTAACTGAAGTTTACGGTAAGTCTATTCCTGATTGGTTACGCAATGACGCTTTGGATATACATTTTAGGATGCAGGAAAAAGGAAAGACATTAACTGATGGCAGGGTTTATTATACCATTAGGCACCTAGAGCGCTGGTTAGACAGGATTCAAATGTACGGGGTTACAGAAACAAACGCATTAAAAAGAATAGCCGCCCTTGAGGCCAAGGAAGTATATTCTGATGGAGTGCCTGATGAGATGGCCATTAGAGAGTACCTAAAGGAGCTTTTAACTAAAAAATTTGGCACTGATTTTCAGGATACCAACATTCAGATTGCCTCAAAAGATAAAAAAGTATATTTTGGAGACATAGCCCTTGAGAAGAATGGGCAAAGGACTATGTATGTGCCTGCCAATAAGTTAAACTTTACTACTTCTACCTCCAGATACTTGAAGAAATTAGCCAAGGCAGCCCTAAGAAAAGAACCAATGCTTCTTGTCGGGCCTACGGGCGGCGGAAAGACAGCATTGGTAAGGCAGCTTTCTGATTTAATAAACATCGGATTCGTAAGTTTGGATTTGGATGGCCAGAGCGACGTGGCAGAACTTATCGGACTGTTTATGCCTGAAGAAAAAACCGCCCAATATAAATGGCACCCGGGACTTTTGCTGCAAGCCCTGGAAAATGGCTGGTGGATATTGATCGATGAGTTGAATTTAGCAGAGCCTGAGGTTTTGGAACGCATCAATAGCCTTTTAGATGACGATGGCATACTGGTAGTGACGGAACATGATAACGAGGTATATCTGCCGGCAAGCATTTATGATGAAAAACTAAATGCCCTGATTGAAGAATTAAAGAAAAAAGACAATCTCGATCAAGAGGCAGCTTTAAAAACCGCCAAACAGAATTTAAAAGCCCAGGGATTTTATTGCATTAACCCCAACTTCCGGCTCTTTGCGGCAATGAACCCCGAGCATTATGCCGGAAGAAATAGATTATCTTTAGCAATGCTTAATAAATTCAGTATGCTTTGGGTTCCTGGTGATCAGACTGAGGAGGAACAGATCTCAATAGTCGAGCATTATTTAACCACTCCTCTAAAAGAGCAAAGAAGTATTGAAATTCCAAACGAGGTTTTTAAGACTGCTTTGCAGAGACAAAATTTGCCTACTCAAGAAATAGATCCGAGTGCGATAAAAAATCCAATTTCCGATCAAAGTGTGAATTTAATCGCTGGCGGTGGGCATATGGGATTAATTTCTCATAAGTATACAAGTCTTGCGAGAACGAACTTGGCAACTGGGAAAAAAACAGTTTCTGCTTCTACTCCTGTAAATTCACAAGAATTAGGTTTGTTTGGCAGGTTAAATCGCTGGCAGAAACTAACTAAGCTGAATCGTATTATGCGCAAAATCGAATTAACCTCTAAGTTCTACGGGGGGGATTTTAATGTAAAGTTCCAAGCCGGTCCTGCTTGGGCAATTACCTATGATACCGATCCGCCTACAATCATCTTTCCCGAGAAGGATTTAATGGAAAAAAGTTGGCAATGCAATCTCTTCGCATCTATGCATGAAGGCGGACATCGTGATATTACTTGGATTGATCCTTATTTTCATCAATCAGAGGCAACTCGATTTTTATTTAATGCAGTGGAAGACCCCAGGGTTAATAATTGGGTTATGAGCAAATTTAAAGGCACAGCGCCTTACTTGGACGCATTTTACAAAGAAAATTTTCCCATAGATCAAAAAGAACCTTTTAATGATACCTTGGTTCCGCCTAATATTCAATATGGTTTAGGTTTAATCCATTATTGGTTTTATGGAGAAGAACACCCTGGAATCAAAAACCGACATGTCTTAGATGTTTTAAAAAGAACAAGAGAGGACGCCATTAACGCTTATAATATGCTGCCGGGAACCATTAAAGTGACGCGGGAGCCTGGAGACAAGCTATCAGTTACCTCAGCAACCTACGAGAAAATGGTTATTAATCTTCCGCGTATCGGACAGATAACAGCTTTAGGCCAGCCTGATATCAGTGCCGTCCGCAGAATAGATAAGGATACATTCATACTTACCACTGGACGTGGACATGAGGAAGTTCTGCTTTTGCCGGAAGGAAAATCGCGTAATCTAACCATAAATATTCGGCCAAGCGAGAGAGAAAAGATTCGCGCAGCCCAGAAATCAGCTAGGATCATCAAAGAGAAGATTATCCCTGCCTATCAGGAGTTGGTTAAAGAAGCCACAGAGAAACAAAAACAAGGAAAGGGAGGCAGCGGTAGCGGTGCTTCTATGACAGATGAGCAAGCCAGAGAGCAGATTGAGAAGAAATCCCAGGAAGCAGCCGATGCATTAGATAGAAAAATACCTGTGGATAAAGAATCAGAAGGGGTTCTTTCTCCGGATAAAAGTTTGCCGCGAGAGCACATGGGAACTGAACCTCCAGTTTCTGAAGTGCCAAAAGAGATGAAAGAAGATAACACCTCCGAAGGAAAATTAGAAAAACGGCCCAAGGGGAATGTTTTTCCTATAGATAAGCCATTGACAATTTATGAAAGAGCCAAATTAGATCAGAAAATGAATGAATCAGTAAAAAAGCATCAGGATAGCCGCCTGAGCAGAAAAGAAAGGGCAGAATTAGGGCAAGACATGAAAGGCACTATTGAGAAACACTTAACGCGTTATGATCACTATTACTTACAAGTCGCCCAGCTTATTGAGCAGTTATACGGTATGTTAGACAATGAGCTGCATAAAGATATTAAACCTAAGTATAGGGGTGATTATATTACCGGGCCAAAGCTAAATTTAAGAAAAGCCATGTCGGTGGAAGAAACCGGCGATACAGATATCTGGTTAAGGAGGGTAAAACCAACTAAACGAAGCTTTACATTCACCCTTGTGCTTGATGAAAGCGGTTCAATGAGGGGTGGCAAAAGCACTAAATCCACCAATGCTTTATTGGGTGCTGTACTTGTTGAAGAGGTTTTATCCCGTTTAGGAATAGATTTTTCAATATTGGGATATTCAGATGACCCCACCACGCACAAAAGATTTGAACAAAGATTTGAATATATGGATAAGAATTTACTAATTAGTGAAATGATCGGTGCCTTTGACCGGGGTAGAGGCAATGTAGAGACAACGGTTTTAAAGCAGGCAATAGAACAGATAGATAGTACGAACGGGGAGACTAAAACGATTATTTTCTTTACTGATGGACAATTATGTACCGATTGTAGCGCTGAGGAATTTAGACAACTACTTACACTCGCTGAAAAAAGGCATATCTATGTGATAGGTATTGGTATTGGAGAGGATGCCACTTCTGTAAAAGATTGGTTTAGGCCTGCTGTATATGTCCAGGACGTCAAGGATCTGCCTAAAGTCTTATCCAAGGTGTTAATCGATGTTATTGTGAATAAAAAACCTAGTTCCGAAATAAAACTTAATAATTTTTCTACGACCTTAGTTAGTAAAGAAAAAATCATAATAAATAACGTTGATATTGAAAAGTCTAAGAAAGAAGTTTCTTCTCCGGCGAAGTCCGATGTTACAACTAATCCAGGCGGGATTGACCTCAGTAAAATTGAACTTACTCTTAAAGACGAAAAATTCGTTTCGAGTCTTAATCCAGCAGATTTAAAGATTCTTCGGGCTGCCCGTGCTTTAAAGCTGGGGCAAGATAGCTTAGCTGTTCTTTATGTCCATGAAGTCAGGCTGATATTAAAAGATAACATTCTTGCTGAAAAAGATGTCACGCAAAGAGCTCTGCTTCAAAATCTCTTGAAGCAACTGGAACGCAGGGAATTATTAAACCCGGAGGCTATTGCTTTCTGTCATGTTCTTCAGGGTGAGGGAATTATTTTTAAAGAAGGATTGGTTATCGATAAGTAGAAGGAAGGGGGAGAAAAATGTCAGAAGGCTATAAGGTATTACCGATAGGGTCAGTTGTTTTTAAGACATTGGCTTGGATAGGCGTATTATTAGGTTTAATCAGTGCTTTGATAATCTTTATCGGCGCGGCAACGCCCGAAACGCCGCGTTGGATGTCATTGGTTACTATAGTTGCTGGCGTCGTTTATTTCTTTATCTTTATGACTATATCAGAGGGGATAAGGTTACTTTTAGAAATAAATGACAAGATAAAATAAAGTTTGTAAGTATTTCTATATCCCGTAGCCAATTACATCAGCCACGGGGAAGCCGGTGCCAACATCCGGTAGCTTCGAAGGAGGTAGGCGCCACTCCTTCGAAGCGATAAATTTATTGGAAAGAAAAGATATTTTGATATAATGTAACTTGACAATCTGGAAAAGAGGAGGCTTTTCAAGAAGTTCACCCCTCCCAGTGGTTCCTAGAACCCATATTGGGCGGTTCCTTTTCAGGAAACGCAGCCGATATGGGTTTTTTGTTTCTATATTTCCAGGAGATTGAAATGCCAGAAGGTAAAATAGTTTATAAAGAAAAATGCATAGTAGAAGCCGAAAGCAGAGAGGGCAAAAGCTATGTGCGTGAAATCAGTCTGGTTGCTCTAGAGGCATACAGGGAATCAATTGGTAAGAAACAGATAATTTTTCTCGAAGTAGAATTTAGGAATGGGCAGCGTGAAGAAAAGGAAAACATAGCTGTATCCGACCTAAGATTTATCAGAGACTATTTTCTAAAAAAAATAGCGTCGGCAATAGACTTGGTGCATCCGCAGAGAAGAACGAAGATAATCTTTCCCGAAGGAAACAAATACCTGAAAATGCACCGCGCATATTGCCAGAATTGCGGAAATCTCCTGAAGGAATTCTATGGTTTCTATGAGGGCAGGATAGAAGAGTGTTCTCATTGCGGCAAATTGACAGTATCCAGACGAAATCCAAAAGAGTCGAGGTGATATGAAAGATATCACTGCAGACGAGATAGAAATAATTGAAGGATGGCGCATGGTAAAAAAACACAAAAAAGGCTATATACACGCCATTCTTAAAAGTGATGGCACTCAATATTACTTAGAGATAACTCCTGCTAAAGAGGGACGGGTTAATTATGAAAGGGGGCAAATCTTAAAATAGTAACATCAGATTTTAAAAAAAACTTGACAATGATGAAACTATAGTGTAAACTTACTACATAATAGATTAAAATAAACGAGTCGCTATCACTCGGTCGCAAGATCGGAGAAAAATAGGGCTGGTTTTCTGAAAGAGATTTCAGAGAGCCAGCCTTTTTTATTGAAATGGAAAACCTCAAAGCGAATCCACAACTAGAAGATGGATATACCCGGGTTGCCAATGAATTATTGGAGGCCATGTCAAGGTATCCTTTTAATGGCTCAGAATTCAGAATATTGTGGGCTGTAATAAGAAAAACTTACGGCTGGAAAAAGAAAAAAGATGTCCTCCCGTTTTCGCAGATTTCTAAATTTACTTATCTTAACCTCCGTTATGTAAAAAAAATTGTCAAAGACTTGGTCCAGGATAATGTGCTTTTTAAAGAAGCATCTCCAAACGGTAACATTTTGAGTTTAAACAAGAATTATTACAGTTGGAAGCTGTGGAAAAGTCAGGATTTGGATAACAAGATAGACACCGGCACAGTGTCATATTTGGCCCTGGAAGATGTGTCTGGCCTGACACCAAAACTAGTGACAGAAGATGCACCCTCAAAATAAAAAACAAATATTTAAAAATAGTAGTAAAGAAAGACCTGTTAATTCTGTGGATAAGTCATTAAAATTGTTTGGGAAAGAATCGGGAATATTTCAGCAGAAGTTTATTCTCTCTTCCGGTGTACCTTTAATTCTTTTTGGTAAAGAGTCAGAAAAAGAGCGCTTTGTTGTCATGAAGCTAAAAGACTTCTTTAGGTTAACTAATAAATTAATAAAAGAATAATACTTTATGGAAAAAAGATATTTATCTCCTCAAGAATTATCGGATTATACAGGTCTTAGCGTGTTTACAATTTATTTATGGATTAGGCAAAGGAAACTCCCTTTTATTAAAAAAAGCCGGCTTGTAAAGTTTGATAAAAATAAAATAGATAGCTGGTTTCAAAAGGATGAAATTAGAAGCGTTGATACTTATTAATTATTTATCTTGAAAATCCTTGACATATAATATTGCACATGCTATATTATGACCTTATGGAACAGACAGATATTAAAAAAATCCGTAAAAAATTGAGATTAACCCAGGAACAATTTGCAGAAAAAATAGGTGTCGCTTTTTCCACCGTGAATAGATGGGAGAAAAATCACTTTAAGCCTTCTAAGTTAGCGTTAAAAGAAATAGTCAAGCTATGCAAGTGCATAGGTAAAGCAAGAAGGGAAATTTAGCATGCCGGTATATGAATACCAAGGTAAAAAGGGAACGATCTATTACATTGTCTATTCCATTAATGGCAGGAGAAAAACAGAGCATATCGGTAAAGATAAGAAATTAGCTGAAGCTGTTTTGCATAAAAGGTTAACCGAAATCGCGGAAAATAGGTATCTTGATGTTAAAAAAGAAGAAAAGGTAAAATTTGAAGATTTTGCCGCACAGTATTTAGAGTTTCATTGTAAACTGAATAATAAAACATGGAAAACATCCGATGAGAAGAAAGTAAATAACTTGAAAAAATATTTTTCCGGTAAATATCTATACGAAATAACTTCTTTGGATGTTGAGAAATTTAAGTCTGCAAGGGCTAAAAAAGTCAAAAAACTGAATCAGGGTAAGGAACAATTTATATCTCATACAACGGTAAACAGAGATTTAGCTTGTTTAAAATCCATGTTTAACCGGGCGATTGAGTGGAAAAAGGCAAAAGATAATCCTGTTAAACAAGTAAAATTATTCAGGGAGAATAATCAGCGGCTTCGTTATCTTGAAAAAGAAGAAATCGAGACGTTATTAGCCAATTGTCATAATTACCTGAAGCCGATCGTAATAACAGCACTTAACACCGGTATGCGTAAAGGCGAAATTCTAAAACTAAAGTGGCATGATATTGATTTTAGGCGGGACATAATTTATCTTTATGATACCAAAAATGGTGAAAAAAGCCAACTCCCTATGAATATGGAAGTAAAAACAACCTTAATTAAGGTAAGAAAGCATCTCCAGAGTCCGTATATATTTTGTAGTAAAGCCGGTAAGCCGTTCGGAGATATCAAGAAAAGTTTCTTGACCGCATTAACAAACTCTGGTATTATAAACTTTCGTTTTCACGACTTACGGCATACCTTTGCTTCACATTTAGTAATGTCAGGCGTAGATTTAAATACTGTACGGGAATTACTTCGGCATAAGACAATACAAATGACGCTAAGATATAGTCATTTATCACCTGATCACAAGAAGCGAGCAGTAGATATATTAGGGAAAAACTTAGGCAAAGTTGCGCCTAAAGATGCAGGAAATTTGCAGGAAATCGTAAATTCTGAAAATAGGAAAATTTTCACCTTATCAGAACTTATTGATAATAAAGAGGTTGGAATATTTGGGGGCCCATAGCTCAGTGGTAGAGCAGGTGACTCATAATCACTTGGTCGGAGGTCCGAATCCTTCTGGGCCCAGGTTAGTAGGGCGATTGGCTCAGCTGGTTAGAGCGTTGCGTTCACATCGCAAAGGTCACAGGTTCGAATCCTGTATCGCCCACCAGACAAAAAAGAGAGTAAAAATTGGCTACATTGGACCTAAAGTCACAAATTGAAAGCCTGGTTAAATTACAGACGGTTGATACAGAGATTTATGTCTTAAGAAGCGAGAAGGAATCAAAGCCGCAGGAAATAAGTGAGTTGGAAGCGACTTTTGAAGCAAAAAAACAGAACATGGCAACCTTGGAAAAGAATCTGCTGGATTTGCAAAAGCAAAGAAAAGACAAGGAGCTTGAGTTAGCTTCTAAAGAAGAAGCAGCAAAGAAGTTGCAAACCCAGCTTTATGCCTTAAAGACCAACAAGGAATACCAGGTCATGCTGCAGCAGATTCAGGATGCAAAAGCTGATTCGTCAGTAATAGAAGATAAAATTCTGGAATTATTTGACAAGGCGGATAAGGCCAAGCTTGAAATTGAGCAGGAGAAGCTAAAGCTTAAAGATGAGGAAAAATTATTTATTGAACAAAAGAAAAAAGTCGAGGACAGAATTAAGGTAATAGACGATCGCCTTAGCCAATTAGAATCGCAAAGAACGCAGATCATTCCTGAAGTTGAACCTAAAATGCTGGCCCAGTATGACCGGATATTGTTCAGCCGCGACGGCCTGGCAATAGTGCAGGTAAAGAATAATTCTTGTGCAGGCTGTAACATGCTCGTTCCCCCGCAGGTAATAAATCTAATTAAGATGTACGAGCGTATCATCACCTGCGAGGTTTGTAATAGGATTCTTTATATAGAGGAATGAAAAAATTAGAGATTTACATAGACGGCTCATCAAAAGGAAATCCCGGGCCCAGCGGTATTGGAGTGGTAGTATGCTGCAAAGGCGAAACGATTAAAAACATTTCCAGCTTTATAGGGAATTCTACCAATAATGTAGCAGAATATACTGCCTTGATTTATGCTTTACAGGAGGCACTTTCGCTAAAAGCAGAAATTCTGGAAATAAAAAGCGACAGCCAGCTTTTATGCCGGCAGTTAAACAAGGTTTATAAGCTAAAAAGCCCGAATATCCTGGGTTTGTATAACCAGGTTACGCATCTGATGAGCGCTTTTAAGCAGGTTTCAATAATCAATATCCCGCGCGAAGAGAATCGCGGGGCTGATAAATTGGCGAATCAGGCAGTAAAAGAGCAATTGAAAAAGAAGAGTTCTTTGGTAACAGGCGGGCAGAAAGTGGTCGCCCTGCTTTAGCAGGGAGGAAAGTCCGGGCTCCGGAGGATAGCGTAATGGGCAATGCCCATCTTCAGTACAATTTTGAAAAAAATTAGTACTGGACGGATAAGAGCCACAGAGACGAGTAGGGGCTGAAGTAGACTTCGGCCTCGAAGTGAAACGCGGCAATCTCTACGCGGAGCAAGGTGAAATAGGAGATGAGCGCTGATCCGGCGCGTTAGCAATCTCGGGTAAACCCCCGCACCAAATATTTGGTGCGGGGGTAAACTGCTAAAGTCTCGACAGCAATGTCGGGATTGAGAGAAATGATCACAGCCACGGATTTCACGGATTTAATACGGATTACACTGATAAAAGGAATTATCCGTGTAATCAGTGATCTTGTTCCGTGTAATCGGTGGTAACAGAACCCGGCTTATTCTGCCCGCCTGTTTATTTTGCGTTTTACTTTGCAGTTTTTACTTTTACGTTTTGAGTAATCGTTCAGCAACCCTCGGGCTTCAGCCCGAGGAAGAATGAACGACGAAGCGAAGCCAGTTTCAACTGGCGGAGCGAAGAAAGTTATGGCATAATCTGGCTATGCCCAGATATTGGAAGGGAAAACATACAAAGCACAAGCTCCAATACCATTTGGTATGGGTGCCTAAATATCGTAAGAGGGTATTGCGAGGCAAAATAGCCTATCGTTTACGAGGGTTATTGTATGAAGGCTGTAGGATAAACCGATGGTGGATAGGCAAGATAAGCGTACAGTACGATCATGTGCATGCGTTGATACAGCTTAATCCAAGTGATAGTGTTGCTGAAGTAGTCAAGATATTAAAAGGCGGAACAAGCAGGGTAATCCGCAAAGAATTTCCAGAGCTGCAAGAGTTTTTATGGGGAAATAGTTTTTGGGCAGATGGTTATTTTGCCGAGTCGGTTGGTCAAGTTGATGAAGAAGTTGTCAGAAAGTACATCGATGAGCAACGAAAATAGCCAGATTATGCCAGAAGCAAGAAACCTCGGGCTTTAGCCCGAGGAGTATTCATTTTTAACTTATAGTTTAAGGAGGATAAAATATGTCTGGTCATTCTAAATGGAAGACGAATAAAGGCAAGAAAATGGCGGCTGACGCCAAAAAGGGAGCAACTTATACCAAGATTATCAAGGAACTTACGGTTATTGCGCGGGAAGGCGGCGGTAACCCGGATACGAACCCGCGCCTTCGGGCTGTCATGCAAAAAGCCAAAGAAGCTAATATGCCTTCTGATAATGTTAAGATGGCAATAAAGCGCGGCACAGGCGAATTGCCGGGAGTAATTTATGAGACAGTGACATATGAGGCTTATGGCCCGGCAGGTGTTGCGATCCTGATAGAAGCGCTTACTGATAATAAGAACCGCACCACTGCAGAATTGCGTAATATCATGTCCAAAAAGAACGGCAATATGGCAGGCGCCGGTTCGGTAAGCTGGATGTTTACCAAGAAAGGTTATTTCTTGATTGAAAAAAGCCAGGCGAAGGAAGATGAATTGATGACCGTTGCCTTGGATGCGGGTGCCGAAGATTTTAAGTCTGACGATAAAAACTACGAAATATTTACTTCTGCCCAGGATTTTGAAAAGGTAAAAAAAGCCATCGAGGGGAAAGGCATAAAATGGCAGGACGCAGAAGTTACCATGATTCCTTCTTCGACAATTAAAGTTACAGGTGGTGACGCGAAACAGGTCTTGGGGTTAGTTGAAGCGCTGGAAGATCATGATGACGTGCAGCAGGTTTACGCTAATTTCGATATTCCGGATGAAATTCTGGAACAGGCAGCTGCAGAATAAAGGATGATAATACTAGGCGTTGACCCCGCCTTGACAATTACAGGATACGGGGTAATTGAAGTCAAAAGGAATTCTTTAACCTTGCTTGAGGCTGGCATCATAAGTACTTCTCCAAAAGAAGCTTTAGAGAAACGTTTAGATAAGATATATAGGGCAATAATCAGTTTAATCTCGGATACAAAACCAGATTGTTTAGTATTGGAAAAGTTATACTCGCATTACCGTCATCCTACAACAGCGTATCTATTAGGTCAGGCGCGCGGTGTTATTTGCCTTGCCTGTGCAACCAAGAATGTCAAATTGGTGGAATACGCAGCCACGCGGGTAAAAAAATCCATCGTGGGCAAAGGCCTGGCTTCAAAGGCTCAAGTGCAGAGAATGGTGGCGCATACCTTAAGTTTGAATAGCCTTCCTAAATATATGGACGTAACCGATGCTTTAGCATTAGCCATTGCGCATAGTTACATGGCAAGATCAAGGGTTTAACTATGATCTCAAGAATTTCCGGCAAAGTTGTGGAAAAAGGCGCAAATTATTTAGTTATTGATATTGGCAATATATGTTATGAAGTCTTGGTCCCTGTTACGGTTATGCAGCGCCTGGATGAATCTATAAATGGCGATGGCGTTATAAGCCTGATAACTTTCCATTATTTACAGGTTGATCCGGCGAAAAACATCCCTGTCCTAGTAGGTTTTTTAAACGAAGTAGAAAAAGATTTTTTCCAGATTTTTATTACTGTTTCAGGGATAGGGCCGCGCGCGGCATTGAAGGCATTAAATAAGCCGATATCCCTAATTGCGCAGGCAATTGACGAAGCAGATTTAAATTTTTTAAAATCTCTTCCGGGTATAGGCGAACAGAGGGCAAAAGAAATAGTGGCTAAACTTCAGAATAAAGTAGGCAGATTCGGCCTTATTCAGGATTCCCAGGTTAAGCAAAAGGATTCCCAAACAAAAGATATCACAGAAGAAGCCCTGGCTGTGCTTATGCAACTTGAGTATAAGAAGCCCGAAGCCAGGGAAATGATAAAAAAGGCCCTGGATTCAGGTGATAAAATACTAACAACCGAAGAACTGCTTAATATAGTATACAAGCAGAAAAAAGTGCGCTAAACATGTCAGACAATAACTTAAAATCGGTAATTGAAGCTTTATTATTCGCAAGCGAAAAACCTCTAACCATCGAACAGGCAAAGAAAGTCCTGGATGATTTGGAACCAAATGAAATCCGCAGGTTATTGGAGGAATTAAAATCGGATTATGAACAATCGAACCGAGGCATACGCATTGTGGAAGTAGCAGGCGGTTTTCAGATGAACACCGCAACTAATTTCGCACCTTTCTTGAAGAAGTTTTTTAAAGTCCGGCACGTAGAAAGGTTGTCCAAGCCTGCGCTGGAAACCCTGGCTATTATTGCCTATAAACAGCCGTTGACTAAACAGGAAATAGAGTGGCTAAGGAACGTAAATGTTGATGGGGTGATGAAAAGCCTCGTAGATAAGAATTTGATCCGCATCACCGGCAGAAAAAAAGCTCCGGGTAGACCCTTTGTATTCGGGACAAGCAAACAATTTCTTGAATATTTTGGTTTAAAGTCTTTGGAGGAATTGCCCAAGATGGAAGATTTTTCTGCAATGGTCGAGACACAAGATAAAATAGAAGCTATACCTGAAAATGAAACCGGGAAAATCACGGAGGAAATCAATGAGCCTCAAAAATCTGCGTAAAAAAATAGACGGTATTGACAAAAGGATAACCGGGCTCCTGAATCAGCGCGCACATATAACGATAGGGATTGCCAAGTTGAAGAAAAAAAGCGGTGCTAGCGTTTATTCGCCTGATAGGGAAAGGGAAGTTTTAAGAAAAATAACCAAATCATCCCGCGGTCCTTTAAATAACGCGTCTCTTGAGGCAATATACCGTGAGATTATGTCTTCCAGCCTTTCATTAGAGAAGAATCTTAAGATTGCTTACATGGGCCCGCAGGCGAGTTTTTCACAACTGGCAGCCTTAAAGAGGTTTGGCTCGCAGGTAGAATATGTGGCATGCAATAATATCACTGACGTATTCGCTGAGGTAGAACGCGACGCTGCTGATTTCGGAGTAGTGCCGATAGAAAATTCTATTGAGGGCGCAGTAAGCCATACCCTGGATATGTTCATGGATTCAGATTTGAAAATCTGTGCCCAGATTATTTTGGATGTGCAGCATAATCTATTGTCTAACTGCCCGAAACAAAAAATCAGGCGCATATATACCAACCCGCAGGTGTTCGGGCAATGCAGGATTTGGCTCCAGGGGAATTTACCAGATGCCGAATACATCGAGGTATCCAGCACTACGTATGCTGCGCAGATAGCTTCTAAAGAGAAAAACAGCGCATGCATCGCTTCATTACTGGCAGCCAAAGTCTATAAATTAAAAATAGTTGCCCGAGATATTGAAGATTCTCCACACAATGTTACCAGGTTTCTTGTGGTCGGTAAGACTTATGCCAAAAAGACCGGCTACGATAAAACCTCCATTATGTTTTCCATAAAGGACAGGGTTGGGGCATTGCACAACATGCTTTTGCCTTTCAAGAAATACAAGATTAACCTTACCAAAATAGAATCCAGGCCGTCAAAAAAGAAGGCATGGGATTACTATTTCTTCGTAGACTTAGCAGGGCATATCGACAGTCTGAAAGTAAAGAAGGCACTTGTGGAATTGGAAAACAGGTGTAAATTCTTAAAAGTTTTGGGTTCATATCCGATAGGTGATTAAATTGAAAGAATTGGTACGTAAAAATGTTATTGCAGTAGTTCCTTATGTAGCGGGAAAGCCCATAGAGGAAACAAAGAGGCAGCTGGGTTTGAAACAAGTAATAAAGCTGGCTTCCAATGAAAATCCTCTGGGTGCTTCTCCTAAAGCAAAAAATGCCATAAGGAAAATACTTAACGGGATTAACCGTTATCCGGACTCTAACAGCTTCTATTTGAAGAAAAAAGCGGCAAGTTATTTTGGGGTTACGCCTGAAAGCCTTGTGGCAGGCAATGGCTCTGATGAGCTGATCGATATCATTATTAAAACATTCGTAGAGGATGATGAAGATATCATAACTTCCGAATCAACTTTTTTGGAATATGAGATTATATCGAGCGTTTTGAACCGTAGCGTAAAAAAGATTCCTCTAAGATACTTTAAATATGATTTGGAATCCATCAGGAAAAAAATTGACAGGAAAACCAAGTTAATCTTCATTGCTAATCCCAACAATCCCACGGGGACTTATGTCACAAAATATGAAATAGAGGATTTTATTAAGGATTTACCAAGTAATGTGCTGTTAGTGCTGGATGAAGCTTATGATACTTTTGTGGATGTGGATGATTTTCCCAACAGTTTGAAATACATAAAAAACAAGAATGTAATAGTCTTAAAGACGTTTTCTAAGGCTTATGGCCTGGCAGGTTTAAGAATCGGTTTTGCAATAGCCCGTCCTGAATTAGTGAGGTTTATGGAAAGGGTGAGGCAGCCTTTTAATGTCAATTTATTGGCGCAGCAGGCGGCAACTGCCTGTTTAGACGACAAGAAATTCCTTAAGCTGACCAGAAATACGGTTTTAGAAGGTAAAAACTATCTTTACGATGCTTTGGGAAAATCGGGCCTGGCTTATGTGCCTAGCGTAGCAAATTTCATCCTGATTGATGTTGGCCGCGATTGCGTAGAAGTATTTC
The DNA here is from genome assembly GCA_963805065.1 of Candidatus Omnitrophota bacterium. Taxonomy (GTDB): domain Bacteria; phylum Omnitrophota; class Gorgyraeia; order Gygaellales; family Profunditerraquicolaceae; genus CAWDSS01. Next base: position 48,865 of record CAWDSS010000014.1, read on the forward strand.
GCGAAATGCTTAAATATGGAGTAATCGTACGCGATATGAAGCAGTATGGTCTTAAAAATTTCATAAGAGTAACCATAGGCACGAGGGAAGAGAACCAAAGGTTCATTAAAGTGCTGAAAAAAATATTGTAGAAAGTAAAAAGTAAAAAGCCAAAAGTAAAAAGTACAAGTAAAAAGGAAAAACTTTTTAATTTTAACTTGAACTTTTACCTTTTTGCTTTTAACTTTTTACTTTTTGAGGAGGCATAAATGATTATCGTATTAAGGCCTGATGCAACTGAACAGCAGGTAAACCACATTATAGAAAGAGTGCAAAAACTTGGCCTTACGCCGCATGTTTCAAAAGGGACCGAGCGCACCATAATCGGTGTAATCGGACCTGAGGAAGTCTTAAGAGTTACGCCTTTAGAGGTTTTTCCCGGAGTAGAAAAGGTAATTCCAGTACTCGCTCCTTACAGGCTTGTGTCGCGGGAATTTCAGCCGGAAAATTCTATTGTTGATTTAGGTAAGGGAGTTAAAATCGGCGGTAAGAAAATCATTGTCATGGCCGGCCCTTGCGCAGTGGAAAACTATGATTCTTTACGCGCGATAGCTGTGGAAGTAAAAAAATCCGGTGCATTAGCCCTTCGTGGCGGAGCATTTAAACCCAGGACTTCTCCTTACAGTTTCCAGGGGTTAGGAGAAGAGGCTTTGAAATATTTGCATAAAGTAGGCAATGAATTAGGCCTTGTGACAGTCAGTGAGGTTATGGACCCCCGTGATGTAAATCTCATGGTAAAATATGTGGACATGCTGCAAATCGGCGCACGCAATATGCAGAATTTTAATTTATTGAAAGAAGTAGGCATGACAAAAAAACCGGTTTTGCTTAAACGCGGGATGTCTTCTACTGTAAAGGAATTGCTGATGTCCGCCGAATACATTTTATCCGGTGGAAATTTTAACGTATGTTTATGCGAGCGCGGCATAAGGACGTTCGAAGATTCCACGCGTAATACCCTGGATGTGAGTGCCGTGCCGGTGGTTAAACAGCTCTCGCATTTGCCGATAATAGTTGATCCCAGTCACGCAGCAGGCAAATGGGGTTTGGTGTCTTCGCTTTCAAGGGCGGGAATTGCCGCTGGAGCAGATGGGCTTATCATAGAAGTGCATACGCATCCAGAGGAGGCAGTTTCCGACGGATCTCAATCGCTTAAGCCGGATAATTTTAGCTCGCTTATGTCAGAATTAAAAGTATTGGCCAAGGCAGTTGAAAGAGAGCTTTAAAATATGAAACTATTCAATAAAGTTGCCATTGTAGGCGTGGGGTTAATCGGCGGCTCTATGGGCCTGGCTTTAAAAAAGAAACAATTGGCAAAACAGGTAGTAGGCGTAAGCCGGCATAAGGAAAGCACAATATTAGCTAAAAAAATCGGCGCAATAGACATTGGTTCGCAGTCGCTTAATATTATAAGCGGTGCTGATTTGGTTATTTTTGCTACCCCGGTTAAGACGATAATCAATTTAGCGCCGGAAATTTCAAAAATTATAAGCAAAGGATGCATTGTTACTGATGTCGGCAGCTCTAAAAGTGAAATTGTCTCAAAACTCCAGAAGATTTTCCCGCATTACATAGGAAGTCATCCTCTATCAGGTTCTGAAAAACGCAGCATAAGACATGCAGGAGTTGATATGTTTAAAGGGACCCAGTGCATCCTTACTCCTACAAGAAAAACTGAACCCAAAGCCCTGAATAAGATAAAATCGCTTTGGGTAAAGCTAGGCGCTAAAGTTTCCCTGCTTTCTCCCGAGGCGCATGATAAAATTTTATCTTTCACCAGCCATTTACCACACGTAGCCGCTTTTTCTCTAATCGGAATCGTGCCTAAGGAATACTTTAAATTTTCTTCCAATGGCTTAAAGGATACTACGCGCATCGCAGCTTCGCAGCCGCAACTCTGGGTGGATATATTTTTAAGTAATCGTAAAAATATTATCAGAGCCATAAACGCATTACAAAATAAAATATCCGCTATAAAATCAGCGGTTCAAAAAAACAATAGAAATCTTTTGAACAAGATTCTTAACGCAGCAAAAGAAAAACGCGAGATTTTAGGTTAAATCATGATTGTTGCTATTGACGGACCCGCGGGAGCAGGTAAAAGTACCGTTGCTAAAATGATAGCCCAGAAATTGGGCTTTCTTTATATAGACACCGGCGCAATGTACCGTGCTCTTACCTTAAAAGCCCTTGAGACCAAAGTTGATATAAAAGATAATAATTGCCTGGTTGATTTGGCAAAAAACACAAAAATAGGCCTGTTGAATCAAGGCCAGGCCTTGCAAGTCTTACTGGACGGAAAAGACGTTTCCCAAGAAATAAGGCAGCCAATTATTACCAAGTTTGTCTCAGACATTGCCAAGATAAGAGGCGTAAGAGAAGTAATGGTTGAGTTGCAGAGAAGCCTGGGCAGGCAGAAGGATTCGGTTTTGGACGGCCGTGATATAGGAACAGTTGTATTTCCTGATGCCCAAAAAAAATTTTACATTGATGCAAACTTCAAAGAACGGGTTAATCGGCGCTATAAGGAATTGAAAAGCCTGGGACAAGACATATCCCTTCAGGAAGTGGAAGCTGACCTATCTAACAGAGATACTATTGATTCCACAAGGAAGGTCGCCCCTCTTAAAAAAGCTGATGATGCGATTTATGTGGACACTACTAATATGAGTATTGAGGAAGTTGTGGACAAACTATTAGAAGAGATCAAAGAAATTGTGTAATGGCAAAAGCATTCCCATTACACAATTAAACATTACACCCACGTTACACATTACACATTAAACGTTACACAGAATAAATCATGGATAAAGAACTGATTCGTAACTTTTCAATCATCGCCCACATCGACCACGGCAAATCCACTTTAGCCGATAGAATTCTGGAATTAACCGGCGCTGTGGATAAGAGACATAAAGGCAACCAACTCCTGGATGATATGGAGCTGGAGCAGGAGAGAGGCATTACTATTAAAGCATCCATGGTTAGATTGTCTTATAATGCGCACAACGGGAAAACTTATGTTCTAAACCTTATAGATACGCCCGGCCACGTGGATTTTACCTATGAAGTTTCCAAATCGCTTGCTGCTTGTGAGGCAGCGGTGTTAGTCATCGATGCAGGACAGGGCATCGAAGCTCAGACCGTGGCAAATTATTATCTTGCCCTGGAAAATAATTTGACTATAATTCCTGTAATCAACAAAATCGATCTTACCAGTATTGATATACAGAGAGTAAAGAAGCAGATTATTTCTGTCCTGGGTTTTGAAGAAAAAGATATTATTTTAGCATCGGCAAAAGAGGGAACAGGGGTAGAAGATATATTGGAACGCATTGTGGAAGTTGCACCTGTGCCTTCAGGAGAAACTGCGCATCCGCTAAAGTCATTGGTATTTGATTGCAGGTTTGATACTTTTAAGGGTGTCGTAGTTTTTGTCAGGGTAGTTGACGGCAGTATCGATGCCTCTACACAGCTTAAGATGATGCATTCGGGAAAAATTTACAAGATAGAAGAGCTGGGCGTCTTGGAGAATTTGAAATATACCAAGGTGGATAGCCTGTCCTGCGGAGAAGTAGGTTACTTTACGGCAAATATCCGCGACGCAAGGGAAATTATTATCGGTGACACCATTACCGATAATAGGAATCCTTGCAATGCTGCATTGCCAGGATACAGGACTCTTAAGCCGCTGGTATTTTGCGGCATTTATCCGGTGAATGCAGGGGATTTTCCCAATTTACGCGAGGCAATGGATAAGCTTAAATTATCCGACGCTTCATTTGTATTTGAGCCGGAGAATTCACAATCTTTTGGTTTTGGTTTTCGCTGCGGGTTTCTTGGGCTGTTGCATATGGAAATAGTCCAGGAGCGCCTGGAAAGAGAATATAACCTGAATTTAATACTGACTGTCCCCAATGTTGTATATAAAGTGAAAAACATAAAAGGCGAATTCATTGAGGTGGATACGCCGGCAAAATTTATACCCCTTGATGTGCAGGAGGCATTTGAGCCGTATGTGAGCCTATTAATGATAATCCCGGTTGATACAATAGAGCCTGTATGCGAATTGGCTAAGTCCCGCCGGGGAACCTTTCGTTCCAATGATTATCTGGGAGAAGACAGGGTGAAACTGGTATTTGATATACCGTTATCGGAAATTATAGTGGATTTTTATGACCGTATGAAATCATTGACTAAAGGATACGGTTCGCTTGACTACGAATTCAAGGATTATTTTCCTACCAAGCTGGTTAAACTTGATATATTATTAAATGGGATTCCCTGCGATGCGTTTTCTTCTCTAATGCACAAAGATAAGGCTATCCATAAGGCACATGCGTTAGTTGATAAATTAAAGGAACTTATTCCTCGCCAGGTTTTTGAGGTAGTTATCCAGGCTGCGATAGGAAATCAAATTATTGCCTCGGCAAAGGTGAGGCCATTGGCAAAGCACGTTACCAGTAAATGTTATGGCGGCGATATAACCCGCAAGCGTAAACTCTGGGAAAAACAGAAAGAAGGCAAGAAAAGGCTCAAACAATTCGGAAAAGTAGAGATTCCGCAGGAAGCATTTTTGGAGGTATTGAAAATATGAAACCAAAAACCAAGGCAGTAATCCGGGAATGGGTTGAATCAATTCTGGTCGCTTTTTTATTGGCGATGGTAATCAGGACTTTTGTTGTGCAGGCATTTAAAATCCCCACAGGCTCGATGCGCCCGACTCTTTTAGAGGGGGATTTAATCCTGGTGAATAAATTTATCTACGGAGCGAAAATTCCTTTTACGGATATCAGGCTGCCGGCTTGGCATCAGCCAAAAAGAGGGGATGTGGTAGTGTTTATTTACCCCGAAGACAGCAAAAAAGATTTTATTAAGAGGCTTGTGGCTTTTCCCGGTGAAACAGTAGAAATTAAAAACGGGACTATTTATGTCAATGATAAACCCCTATTAGAGCCTATTTTTAATCAGAGGTATTATTATAACCGCGGAGATTTTGCAATCGAAGGCAATAAAATAACTGTTCCTGCTCAAAGTTATTTTGTTTTGGGCGATAATTCTGCTTCTTCAAAAGACAGCCGATATTGGGGTTATGTCCCCAGTCAAAATATCCTTGGCAAGGCAATAGTTATTTATTGGCCGCCGAACAGAATACGCATGATCAAATAAGAAGGGAAGGACAGGGTGAATTTTGCCAACAAAATTTCTACGTTTAGGATTTTAATCGTCCCATTTTTTATTGCCAGCCTGATTTATTATTCCCCGGAAAGAGATTTTCTAAGGCTTGTTTCGTTGTTTATATTCATTCTGGCGGTGATTTCCGATGCGGTTGACGGATATGTTGCCAGAAAATCAAAACAAATTTCCAAGGCTGGGCTGGTTTTAGACCCGTTGGGTGACAAATTGCTTTTGATGAGTTCATTCATTTGTTTGTCAGTGATCAAGGAATTTCCTTTGCGGTTCCCTCTGTGGGTAACGTTTATAGTTATAAGCCGCGACGCAATAATTCTTTTGGGCGCTGTGGTTATCTATATAGTGAAACAAAATATTGATGTGCGGCCAACCAGGTGGGGTAAGCTTACTACGACATTCCAAATGCTATCTGTGATTGCCGTGCTTTTACAATCCAGAGTATTTGCTTATTCTATGTGGAGCATTGCGGTGTTTTTTACCATAATCTCCGGTATAGGCTACGTAGAAAGGGGATTTAAGACACTTTATGTTGCGGATAATCATAGGGATACTCACTAGTTATCTTATAGGTTCCATTCCTACTGCTTATATATTCTGCAGATTATTAAAGGGAGTGGATATCCGTAATTTCGGCTCAGGCAACGTAGGAGCTACTAATGCGCTTAGGGTCTTAGGCAAGGGCCCTGGAATAACTGTGCTGGTTTTAGATATTTTAAAGGGTTTTGTAGCAGTAGTTTTTCTGGGCGATTTACTGATTGCCAACCAAACCTTGCGTCTCTTATTAGCCCTGGGTTCTATAGCCGGGCATAACTGGACTATTTTTTTGAATTTTAGAGGAGGCAAGGGAATAGCCACAACCTTCGGAACATTAATAGGCCTTTCATTCAGGATTGCCAGTTTAAATATAATTTTATTTTTGATAATCTTAACCTGGTTTTTGATATTTTTGCTTTTTAGAATCGTTTCTCTTGCCTCTGTTGTAACCGGAATATTTCTTCCTGTATATGTGATAGTCTTTCGGCATTCGTTTAATCAGCCTAACCAGCTAATCTTGCTTAGTTTACTACTCTGCGTTTTGGTAATCCTGCGGCACAAATCCAACCTTAAAAGGCTCTTAGAAAGCAAAGAGCCTCGCCTTCAGTTTAAAAAATCAGTGTAATCTACGGAAAGAAAACGCTTTCAAAAACACCCCATATCACCTTGAAAACAGTAAGGTTATAATGTTATACTTTAATTACCAATGTAATTTTTTTTCGGCACTTATTAAGTAGTTTTTCAAACGATTAAATCAAGGGTCCCCACCAGCCAAAAAGGAAGGGGATGGCCGGGTTACCGAAAAAAATAGGAGAATTCAAACTCTTGGTAACCCGGCACTTTTTACGGCGGGGATGAATGTGATAGGGGTAAACATGCGCGACTTACTATTTAAAAACCTAACTTCTAACGACAGAAAAAAACGGATAATCGCAAGCTCCGAAACCATAGACAAACAGGGCGTGCGCAGCATTATTCACCGTCATTTTATTTGTATGGTAAAAGAGATTAAGGGGGCCGTAGTAGAAAAG
>CAWDSS010000015.1:0-4081 GCA_963805065.1 Candidatus Omnitrophota bacterium
GGGCCTGGCCCACCGGCACCGGCGCCCGCAGAGCCTCCAGCAGAACCCGCTCCTCCACCCCGGTTCGACGCGCCAGCGTCTGGAGATAGCTGTCGCGCACGACCGGGTCGCGGATCTCGCGCAGCATCGGCACCAGCGCCCCGACGGCGTGGCGCCGCCCCTCGGCCGTTCGGATCGGGGAAGGCCGTGGCGTAGTAGTCGATGAGGAACTCGATGATCGGTTGGGCCGTGCGGATCGCCTCCCGCCAGAGATCGGGCGTGTCGTGGATGACCTCGTCGGGGTCCTTGCCTTCCGGGCAGCTGGGCGACGCGCACGCGCTGGATCTCGACGCCGGTCTCCTCCGCCGCGAGCGATCCGATCAGCCGGAACAGCTCCGCGCCGCCGATCGAGCCGGCGTGCTGGCCGGCCGGGTCGACGTCGTAGGCGAGCACGATCTCGCGGGCGTAGCGGGCGATGAGCGCGACCTGGGCCGGCGTGAGCGCCGTGCCGAGCCACGCGACCACGTTCTCGAAGCCGGCCTGGTGGGCCATCAGGGCGTCCGTGTAGCCCTCGACGAGCACGGCCTCCTCCGACCGTCGCATCTCGCCGCGGGCCCGCTCGATCAGGTACAGCGTGCGGCTCTTGTCGAAGAGCGCGGTCGCCGGGGAGTTGAGGTACTTGGGCGCGCCGGCGTCGGGCGCGCCACTGCCCGCGGCGCCGCGACTGCGCCGTGGCCCGCACCCGCACCGCGCCCGGGCAGGATCCGCCCGCCGATCCCCACGGCGTTCCCCGCCGCGTCCCGGATCGGGAAGATCACCCGCGAGCGGAACTTGTCGTAGGCCCCTCGCCCGCCCTGGCGCTGGCTCGTCAGGCCCACTTCCGCCAGCTCCGCCACCGCCACGTTGCGGCGGCTCTGGAGCATCTTGATCATCTGGTCCCAGCCGCCGGGCGCCCAGCCCAGCTGGAAGCGCTCGATCGTTTCGTCGGTGAAGCCGCGGCCGTGCAGGTATTCGAGCGCGGGCGCCCCCGTCTTCGACTGCGTCAGGACGACGTGGTAGAAGGCGATCGCCTGCTCGAGCACCTCGCGCAGTCGCGCCCTTCGGGCGTCCTCGCGGCTCGTCCGCTCGTCGACCTCGATGCCGGCCCGCGCCGCCAGCCGCTTGAGGGCTTCGGGGAAGGTCAGACTCTCGCGCTTCATGACGAAGCTGAAGATGTCGCCGCCCTCGCCGCAGCCGAAGCAGTGCCAGCTGTCGCGCGCCGGGGTCACGACGAAGCTCGGGGTCTTCTCGCCGTGGAACGGGCAGAGCCCCTTGTACGTGGTGCCGGCCTTGCGCAGCCCCACCTGCTCGCCGACGATCTCCAGGACCGACAGCTTGCTCTTGACCTCTGCGGCTACCCCAACAGCCAAACGTTTCTCCTGCCTATCAGACGGCCGACAAGACGCCGACGTACTCTTCGTCATCGCCGACCCGGTCGATCCGCCCGACTGAACAGCCGCCCGGCCGAACAACCGCCCGGATGCCCAGCCTGCCTGCCGACCGCGGACCGGCCGAACTACCGACCGTTTCCTGCCCAACCGCTCGACCACTCGCCCGGTCGAACCGACCGACTGCGGGCCCGACCTCCCGGCCGAACCACCCTGACACAACTAACGGCCTGTCAAGTCTTGACAGGCCTTTGCTGGGTGATTCTACCACTTTTCGCCGCGTTTGTATACCCCTGGGGGGTATTGACATGTCAATAGGGCGGCGAGCGGCGGAGCACCGGCCATGCACGCCCGATCGATCTCGAGCGGGCCGACCCGGGCGCGAAACAGCGCCCCGCGCCCCACGCCGGAGGCGCCGATCGTCGTTGTGCGTTCGATGCCGCAGGCGACTACCCCAGGCTCGCTTGCGCGTTATCCGATCCCTGGCTCACACTTCCCGGTCTGTGGATGCGGAGGAACGATCCCTTGGATGAAGTGACGCCTCAGCCCGGCCGGCCTGCGATGCGGCCGATGGAGCCGTCGGTCCGCGCCGGGCCGGGCGGTCGGGCGGGCCGGACACGCCGAGCCTCGCGGCGCGCATCCTGGCGATCGCGCAGGCGTCTCTCCCGCGGGGCGCCCTGATCCTGTCGTCGGTCACGGCCGTCGGCGTGATCCTGGGCCTGCTCGAAACCAAGGTGCTGGCGCACTTCTTCGGCGCCGGAACCGATACCGACGCCTTCTACGCGGCCCAGGTGCTCCCCAGCCTGGTCCTCGAGGTCTTGGTCGTGGGCGGTGTCAGCGCCTCGTTCGTGCCGCTCTTCGTGGGGCTTCGGGACGAGGACCGGGCCGACGCCCTGGCATTCGGCCGGACGATCCTGACCCTGGCGATCCTGGCCATGACCCTGGCGACCGCGATCATGGCCGTTTTCGCCCGCAGTGCGTGTCGTTTGTCGCGCCGGGGTTCAGCGGGCGAACAACAGGGACGAGTGCATAAACCTGTTCCGCATCCTGAGCGTGACTCAGATCATCTTCCCCGCGACGTGGATCCTGGGCGAGATCCTGATCCGGAGAAGCGGTGGCTCAGCTACGCCATCGCGCCCCTGATGTGGTTCGGCGGGATCATCACCGGAACGGTGCTGCTGCAGGACGAGCTCGGCATCTACGCGTCGGCGGTCGGGGCAGTGGCCGGAGCGTTGGCCTATCTCGCGAATCCGCCTGTTCGGCGCCGTCCGGACCGGCTTTCATCCCTGGCCAAACCTCAGCCTTCGCACGAAGGGCCTCCGGCAATACGCCGTGCTGATGCTGCCCAAGATGGTCAGCCAGCCGCTCGAGTCGTCGGTGATCGTGCTCTACTTCACCGCTCTCGCGTCGACTCTCCAGACCGGGTCCGTGAGCGACCTCACCTGGGCCCGCAAGTTCCAGACGAATCCCGAGCTCGTGATCGGCGCCCAGTTCGCGATCGCGGCCTTCCCCGCCCTCGCGGCCGCCGCGGACCTGGGCGACAGGCGGGCCTTCCGGAAGGTCTTCAGCAGGAACCTGGCGACGATTGCCGTGCTGTCGACCGGCGTCGCCGTGGGCCTGCTGGCGCTCGGCTGGCTCGCCGTCCGGATCGTGCTGGCCGGCGGCGCCTTCGACGCCGAAGACGTCAGCATCACGACAATTCTCGTCGCCGTGTTCGCGGTCTCGATTCCGCTGGAGAGCGTGGTCGAGCTGCTGGCCCGTGCCATCTACGCCACCAGGAACACGCTGATACCCACGCTGGCCTCGGTGGCCAGCTTCATCGCCCTGTTCATCACCGCCCAGGGCCTGGCCCCGACGGCAGGTCTGGTGGCGATCCCGGCCGCATACGGCGTGGGGCAGGGCGTCAAGCTCGTGATCCTCGCCATTGCGCTCGCTCCGAGGATGGATCGCATCGGCCGGCCTGTGCCGGCGCCCGTTGCCTCCGCCGAGCGTACATGTGCGCCTGCGGAGGGCCAGGGGGACGAGCGTATGCGAGCCGCGGCATGGGACGCGTCCCAAGATCGTCGTTGTGCGCGGCGTCACCGCCTGCCCGGCCGCGGCGGCCTCTACACCGCGACCCAGGCCCTCAATGGAGCGAGCTTCGGCTACGCGCCACTGGTCACCCCGAGGCCGCGGGTGCAGCCCACCGAGGACCTCGCCATCGCGACGCCGGCGCCCTCGGGAATAGCGGCCGCGACTGCGACCGCCACCGCGGGCGCGACGCAGGCGGCGACTCACGGCTCCGTCCGGACCGACCGCCATCTCCAACCCCGCCCGGCCAGTTCGCCATGGATCTCTACCAGCCGGGCGACTTCATCGGGGAGCTGAAGAACACGTGGTGCATTCCGGCGGCGATGCAGACCATGGAAAACATCATGAACGCCGGCGCCGACACGTCCGAAGGACGCAGGCCTACCTGTTCGACCTGGCCAACGAGATCTCCGAGGCCCGCAACGGCAGCCCGAACCCGGAGGGCCTCACGGGGGCCCGTACAAGGCCGTGATGGTAACTACGTGATCCAGATGAAGCCGACGATGGCGGCCGTGATCAAGGTCGTCGTCAAGCAGATCCGGCTGACGAACCGGCCGGCCGCGCTCTTCGTCTGGTACGGCTGGCACACGTGGGTCGTTTCGGGA
>CAWDSS010000016.1:0-154914 GCA_963805065.1 Candidatus Omnitrophota bacterium
GTTAATTGCCTCACTTGATCCACTGAGTGTCGAGATGATTTGTCGGCTCATCAAGAATAAGAAAATCAGGACGCGAGATAATCGCTTCACAGAGCGCCACTCGGCGTTTTTCTCCCCCAGAAAGTGTATCAATGGCTCTGTCCTTTTCGGGAACATTGAGCGAATGCATCGCCGTTTCGATCCTGTTCTCGAGATTCCATCCATCACGGTGATGAATTTGTTCCTCCAGAATACGACGGCTCTCCGAAGTTGGGGGAAGCGACTCGGTACTCTCTTATGATATCGATGACATCGTGTGCGCCATCCACAATGTTTTCATAGACCGATTTAGTGGAATCGAGTTGAAAATCCTGTGCAAGGTATCCGGTAATAATGTCCCTGCGCCGCGAGATCGACCCGGAATCCAGTTGCAGAAGGCCTGCAATTATTTTGAGCAAGGTCGATTTACCGGAACCATTGCTGCCGATGAGTCCTATTCTGTCGGTTTGATGGATATTTAGTGTAGCACTTTTAAGAACGGCTTGAGGTCTACCGACAGCAATATCCTGCGCAGAGAGTATACTGGGGCTGATAGTTTTTGACATAGTATAATTCCAGTGTACTGCAAGAAATAATGGGATGCAATCGTCTATAAATGCCAATAAAAATGCCCGGAGGAGAACCGGGCAAAAGTCAGGCGTTCATCAATATCAATATTTCAGTCGACTTATGTTTATTTCTTCTTCCCAAATACCAGTGCCACTCCAATGCCGGCAATGATGTATTCAAACATCGCAAAGATAAACCATTGCAATGCGATTTGATAAGTGATGCGAAATGAGGCATACGAACCGAATGCGTACCCCATGCTCAACAAGCTAATCCGGAGAAAATAGCCCAATATTAGGATAAAGGTATTATGATAAAAGCAAGTATCTTGAGTTCTTTTTGTTTTCTTTTGTTCCTCCTGCATATTTTCCTGCTGCGCGCCTGTAGTATAAAAAGGCGCTTCTTTTTTATGTTAAAGGCATCTCTTGCCGGACTTTTCGCATATTTGATATTATTTTTAATTTTTCCGGATGAGAAATTACAAAAAATGCTTGAACCGATGATACCTACGCAGCTTTTTGTTTTTTTAAGCGCAGCCTTTCTGCTTCTGGCAATTTGCTATTTATATTTATATTTCATCCAAATTATGGATCGTTCTCCTGCTACAAGGATTATGGTGGAATTGGAAAATTCTTCCGGTAAAGGCTTAAGTATGCAGCAGATTAAGGATGCTTATAGTTTTGAGAAAAAGATTACCGATGAATTAGAAGATATGGTTATTTTAGGCAGGCTTACAAAAGAAGGGCGATGCTTTAAACTTACGGATAAAGGTATTAAGCATCTTGCGGTGTTTAAATATGTACGTAATTATCTGGGTTTAAGAAGAAGCTAGGTAAATGATGAATGCGGTATTATTAGCTTTGGTTTGTGGTTTTGCGGCATGCGTTTTTCACCTTATGGTAGGTTATTTCGGAAGAAGGCGCATGGATAATGAGCCGGTTATTTTTGAGTTAAGGTGGCAGGTAAAATTGATATTAATTATCTATAGCTTTACCTTTTTGATTTATGCTGTGTTTTTTTTCTATATGTTGCCGGAAAACAGCATTTACCGCAACGGCCTTAGCGTGCATTATGTGGTTTGGCTAGTCTATGGAGCCGTTTTATATTTTTTGCTCGCGTTTATCTATTTAACTTTTTATTATCTGGTTGACCGCTCAATATCCGCTACTATCCTTGAATTTATCGACTCATCGGAGCAGAAAAAACTTGATATTGATGAAATTTTGGGGTTATACGATATAAACAAAAAATACGATAATGAATTAAAAAGTATGGTTGAGGGAAGGTTTATCGCGCAGGACTCCGGTTACTATAAAAATACCTTAAAAGGTTCCATGTACGCCATAATCGCAAGGGCAATAAAAAGCATTTTAAAATTAGGTCCAGGTGGATAGCTATGCCATCTCCCGTATAAAATTATGTTTACTACAAGGACTAAAAAAGCGCTGCTTAAAGGCATACTCACCAAGAGGTCACCTATTTATGTCCAATACGCTGTTACTAAAAATTGCAATTTTAGTTGCGGTATGTGCGGTTCATCTTCTTCCAGGAAAGAAGAAAAGGAGTTGGCTCTGGATGAAATTAAACTGTTGGCCGATGTTTTGGATAAATTGAAGGTAGGGGTGGTATTACTTACCGGAGGGGAACCGTTTTTACGGCCGGATATTTCCGAAATAATCGGAATATTTTATAAAAAGGGTTTTACTATAAGGCTGCAGACCAATGGGATTTTAGCTGGCGAGGATAAGATAAAATCAGCGTATCAGGCAGGGATGAAAGAGGTAACGATTTCCCTTCAATCCCTCGAACCTGAAAAACAGGATGCTATTGTCGGTCAAAAAAACTCTTGGCATAAAATTATTGAGTCAATCGCGCGTTTTTCTCAAATTCTGCCTTCGCACGGGACATTGCTTGGCATAAATACCGTGGTTTGCCGGCAGAATCTTAGAGAGATTCCGGATATAATCAAATTTGTCACGCGCATAGGTTTTTATTCTTCGCTTATACCTGTGCACTTGGCTCCTGTTTCTCGGGATGAGTTTATTATCAGGAAGCAATCCGCTGACTTCGCTTTTAAGGAGAATGATTTTTACGAAATTGACCGGATTTACCGGCAGGTTATTGCCATGAAGAAAAAAGGTTATAATGTATATAATTCCTATAAATTTTTACGTAACAGCCCGGATTTCCTCAAAGGTAAGAGGATAAACTGGCATTGCGACAGCCCGCATCTTTATTTTGCCATAAGTCCTTCGGGGAATTTCCTGCCGTGTGTCGATATAAAAAGTTCTACCTCCATGTTACAGGAGGGTTTTGTTAATCTGTATAATTCCAGAGAATTTAAATCTGCACTGGAGGAAAAAGTAAAGAAATGCCAGGGTTGTTTCTATCCCTGTTGGTCTGAGATTACTTATCTTTGCCGTAACCCGCTGGTTTTGGCCGAGAGGATTATTTTAGGTATCAAGACAAGCTTTGTTAAACGTAAGCCAGTAACTTTAGAGGAGTGTTTGAAAATAATAGAAGACATAAAGAACAAATAGAATGGTAACTTTAGCTTCAGTAATTATTACTACCCAAAATGAAGAAAGGCATATTGACAATTGTATAGAATCAATCAAAAATCAAAGTTATCCTGAGGATGGTATTGAAATAATCGTCGTAGATAATAATTCTACGGATAGGACTAAAGAGATTGCCAAAAAATACACCGAAAAGGTATATAATCTCGGACCCGAGCGTTCAACACAAAGGAATTTTGGGATTAAACAGTCATCAGGTAGATATGTATTATATTTAGATGCCGACATGATTTTATCAAAAGAGATTATTGCTGAATGTATAGAGAAATGCGAAAGAGCAGATAACATTGCTTTATATATCCCTGAAAGGATTATTGGACAGGGTTTTTGGATAAAAGTTAGGGATTTTGAAAGAAGTTTTTACAATGCCACCTGTATTGATTGCGTTCGCTTTGTGCGTAGGGACAAGTTTCTGGAAATCGGGGGTTTTGATGAATCATTGACCGGACCAGAAGACTGGGATTTTGACAGGAGGATAAGGCAGGTGGGGCCGGTAGGTATTGTTGAGGCGCCTATTTACCATAACGAAGGCGGGTTTAATTTCAATAAGTATTTAAGTAAAAAAGCATATTATGCGTGTTCCTTTCAGAAGTATATAGACAAATGGGGCAAGAATGATGCAGTCATCAGAAAGCAGTTTGGTTTCTGGTATAGGTATTTCGGAGTTTTTATTGAAAAGAGGAAATGGATAAGGCTCATAAGGCATTGTTTATTGGCAATGGGAATATATGTTCTAAGGATAGAAGTCGGGTTGATGTATTTAAGAAGGGCCAATTGTGAGAATAGCAATAGTACTTGATCAGATTGCAAAAGGCGGCACGGCAAAATTAGCTATTGAAGAAGTTCGTGAGTTGTCAAGGTTGGGTCATGACGCGGAATTGTTGGTACTTTTCGATAATAAGGAAAAGATTTTCTGCGATTTGCTTGAGGGAATAAGAGTCAGAAGCATTTGGAAAGAAATTCCTCCGGTATTGAGGTTTAACTTTAAGATACCCTTTTTTTCATTTTTCTCCTTTTTCCATATATCGGGAATATTTATCCTGCCGTTTATAATTAAGAAAAAAGAATACGATTTTATATTAGGCCATCTAAGTTACACTTGTCTTTGCATTTCACTGGCAAGTAAAGTCAAAAGAATACCTTATATAGCTTACATTCATGATTCAGTTTCCTATATATTCAGGAAAGTATATCTAAAAGGTAGGAATAAATTTTTATTTCAGCTTATCTATCCCTTTGCTGTTTTGTCAGACATGATAATTTTAAGAAATGCATTCGCCGTATGCAAGCAGGCAAGGTTTGAAACAGATTATATAGAAAGATTGGCAAACAAAAAAATGTTTATCGTGCCGCCTTCTACATACAGAAGGAAGAAATTAATACCGGAAACTAGGGGCGATAACTTAATTGCTTTCACGAAGTGGGATTTTTCAAAGAACTTTAGTTTTCTAATCGAATTAATGAAACACCTTCCTTCACAGAAACTTTTTGTGGCCGGTCTTTGGCATCCAGAAGATTATTTAATTAAAATTAAGCAAGCAGTAGAAAAAGAAAGATTGGAAGATAGGATAATCTTTTTAGGCCCGTTAGAAGAGAAGGGCATAGAGGAACTATTCAATTCGGCAAGGGTGCTTATCCATCCCTTATTTGAAGCATGGGGTTCTTCTCTGTATGAGGCTGCCTGTAACGGGCTTACATTTGTGGCGCCTAAAGGCTGTGGCATATCAGAATATCTTTTTCATGAAAAAGACGCTTTTTATGCGATTCAAGATGATCTTAAAGGCTACCTTTATTATATAAATAAATTAATAGCAGATAAAGATCTTGCTTATAGGATGGGTAGACAGGCTTGGCTTGATATAGAAAAAATAGACATTGAAAACCATGTGATAATGCTTATATCAATAATGAAAGATTATAAATGAGATTTCTTTTTGTCACTGATAATTTATTTATGGAACAACTGGGGATTATGTATGTTGCATCAACTTTGAGTAAGACTGGGGTAGAGGTGGATTTAGTAAAAATAAGCGATGATTTAGATCAAAAGGTGAAAGAATACTCCCCGGATATTATCGGATACAGCGTAATTACAGGATGCCAGGGTAAGTTTATTAAGATAAACTCGCAACTTAAGAAAAAATATAAGTTTAAATCTGTTATGGGGGGTCCGCACGCAACATTTTTTCCGGAAGTTGTTTCTGATCCGGGGCTGGATTATGTATTAAGAGGGGAAGGCGAAAGGTCGGTGTTAGAATTTATTGCATTCATTAAAGGAGAGATAAAAATCGAGGATGTCCATAACCTTTCTTATAAAGATTCAGGAGAAATACAGCATAATCCGTTTATTGGTTTGGTGGATAATCTGGATACCTTGCCATTTCCAAACCGACAGATATTTTTTAAATATCCTGAGATAGAAAAGACCCCCATAAAGCATTTTATTGCAAGCCGGGGATGTCCATTCGGGTGTTCCTACTGTTTTAATGAAGAATATTACACTCTTTACAAAAACCTGGGAAAGCGCGTTCGTTTTCGCTCGGTTGCAAACTTAATCTCCGAGATAAAGGAAGTAATCGGATTATCCGAAGTAAAATTGGTTTATTTTCAAGACGATACATTTATACTTGATAAAAAATGGCTTACGGAATTTGCTAAACACTATAAGCGAGAAATTAATTTACCGTATCATTGCCATGTAAGAGCTAACTTGGTTGACGAGGAAATTGTCCGTTTGTTAAAATCCTCAAATTGTTTAAGCGTGCATATTGCAATTGAGGCGGGCAATGACTATTTGCGTAACCAGATATTAAAAAGGTCTATGAAGAGAAGTGAAATTTTAAACGCCTGCAAATTATTAAAGAAATACAAAATAAAATTTATGCTTCAGAATATAATCGGCCTTCCTGATGGTAACCTTCAGGCAGACCTTGAAACGCTCGCACTTAATATCAAATGCTCTCCTACATATTCATGGGTTTCAATATATCAGCCTTACCCGGGAACGCCATTAGCAGAATACAGCATAAAAAAGGGTTTTTTTAACGGAAATTATGATTCTTTAAACGACAATTTTTTTGAAACTTCATTTCTAAATTTTGAAGATTCTTATAAGAGACAGATTGAAAACCTCCAAAAGGTATTTGCTGTAATAGTAGCATTCCCCGTGCTTTACTATCTTAAATTATATAAAATCCTTTTATTGCTTCCCAGATTTAAGCCTGTAAAAGCTTTTTTAAGGAAGATCTATCTGGGCTTTAGGAAAAAGGCAGATTACAAGCTTTTTGGAATGCGCGTATGAAGAAAATTATTATTATTAAATATTCAGCAATAGGCGATGTGTTAAGGACCACTGTTTTATTGCCAGCATTAAAGAAAAAATTCCCTAAATCTGAAATTTTCTGGATAACGGAAGCTAAGTCAAGGCCGGTCCTTGAAAATAATCCGTTAATAAAAGGCATATATCTTGAATATGAGCTTACGGATTGTTTTAAGAAAAAGGAATACGATTTAATAATTAACCTGGATGAAGATTTTGACGCTTGCCAATTGGCAGGAGAACTTAAATCTAAAAAGCTTCTCGGATATTATTTTGAAAATGGAAAGATTGTTTGTACGAAAGGCGCAAAATACTGGATGGCTATGAGTTTATTAGGCGGCGTAAATAGAGATGCCTTAAAAAAAAGAAATAAATTCACATATCCAAAGATAATATTTGATATTGCTCAGCTATCTTATAGCACCGATTTCAAACCCATTATTCATCTTAGGCGTAAAGAAAAAGAATTCGGGTTAAATTTTGCTAAGAAGCATAATATAAAGCTTGGCTATGATTATGTGGTGGGTATAAATACCGGTGCCGGAAAAAGGTGGCCGCTTAAGAAATTGGGCATAGGAAAAACATCGTTGCTCATAAACAAGCTATTGAAGAAAGAGTTAAAAGTTATTCTTTGCGGAGGGGAGGAAGAAGTTGAGCGTAACAGCAGGATATTGAAGGCTTGTAACAGAGCCGTTATTGATGCAGGTTGCAATAATTCGGTGAGAGAATTTGCGTCTTTGATCAGCATATGCGATTCGATTATTTCTGCGGATACGCTTGCAATGCACATAAGTATTGCACTTGGCAAATATACTTTGGCTTTTTTTGGTCCCACTCCTTTTCAGGAGATCGAATTCCATAATAATGGCGAAGCAGTGGTTGCCCCATTGGGATGCACTTGCTGTATGAAAAAAGTGATATGTGAGAAAAAATCCAATTGTATGGATTTGATAAATGAAAACCTCCTCGTTGATAAAGTAATGTTTCATAAGCAGAGGTTAAATAAGAAAATAGGTTATGAAAAAAGTAATTAATATGATTGCGTTGACAATGGGAAGTGATGGTATGTGCGGAGGTTCGAGAATATTTATCGAATTTGCAAAGAGGTGGGCTAATAAGGAAACGGAAGTTAATATTTTTGTTACGGATGAGGGCTTTGCTACCTGCACCAAATACGGCGTTGATAATGCGAAGTTCCATATTATTTCCGGACAGAAATTTAAGAAGTTGGGTTTATTAATTTTTTATCTAGTTTTGCTGTTTAAGGGAATTCTGCTTTCGCTGAAATTACGTTTTCATCAGAAAAGAGCCCATATAGTATATTCTACTTCTGACTTTTGGCCGGACAGCTTGACCGGATTTTTTATGTCTAAAATATTTACCAAAGCTAAATGGATTTCCGGTTTTTATTTATTCGCCCCGAATCCTTTCGGAAGGGATAATCCTTATAAGGGGAAAAACTATCTAAGGGGTCTTTTATATTATTATAGCCAATTGCCTATTTATTATATCGTAAATAAATTTGCGGATATGGTATGTGTTACTAGTCAGCCGGATGTAGCCAAGTTTGTTACTACTAAGCGCCCGGAAACTTCAGTTTTAGTTATTATGGGCGGGGTGGATTGTTCGCTTCACCGTGAAATTCCGGAGATTAAAAAAAAATATGATGGCTGTTTCATAGGTAGATTCCATCCTCAGAAGGGCGTTGTGGAGCTTGTTGATATTTGGCGGATAGTTGTCAATAATATTCCTGATGCGAAACTACTTATTATTGGTTACGGGGAACTCGTGGATAAATTAAAGGAGAAAATTAAAAAAAGCGGGTTGAGTGATAATATAACAATTAATGGATTTATTGATGGAGAAGAAAAGGTTGAGCTTTTAAATCAATGCAAGGTAGTTTTGCATCCTGCTCTATATGACAGCGGAGGCATGGCTGCCTGTGAAGCAATGGCCTGTGGGCTTCCCGCAGTAAGCTTTGACCTGCCTGCTTTAACAACCTATTACCCTAAAGGCATGATAAAAACTCCTTGTTTCGATCTAGGGTTATTTGCGGAAAATATCTTAACTTTACTTAGAAATAAAGAAGTATATGACAAACTTAAAAAAGAAGCATTAGGCTGGGCAAGAGAATGGAACTGGAAAGAGAAGGCCGATTTTGTTTTTAATAAAATGTTTAGCTCTGTATCTGTAGTATAATATAGCCAGTCGCAGATTTAGTCCAATATATGAATAAAAAATGAGAAAGAAAGCATTCTATGAAAAAAGTTACGCTGCCGATTTTGCGCGTCTATATCCAAAGTATAAAGATGCCATTGATATAATTAAATCGTCCTCTCCAAAAAAATTTTTAGACTTGGGTTGTGGCGATGGCTCTTTTATGAAACTGATTACGCGATACATCCAAAATATTGATGTTTGGGGAGTTGATATATATAAAGCGGTAGCAGATGATAAGATTATCCAGTTAGATATAGAAGAAGGTAAACTACCCTTTCAAGATAATTTCTTTGATTCTATTTTTTGTGGCGAACTAATAGAACATGTATACGATACGGATCATCTATTAAATGAGATTTATAGAGTTTTAATGCCCTCTGGCATATGTGTATTAACTACACCTAATCTTGGTTTTTGGTTTAATAGATTAACCCTGTTAGCCGGGTTTCAACCAATAACTACCGAGGTTAGTCTTAAATATCGCGTGGGATACCCAATAAAATTTTGGAAAAGCGACCAAGATAAAATGGCGGGTCACATCAGGCCTTTTACCTATAAAAGCATTTGTCAATTGATTAAGTTACACAATTTTAATATTGTTTTAACGAAAGGATATGGGGTAGATTTGCAATACATGCTTGGAAAAAAAGGTAAAATTATTGCAAAGATTGTAAATTTTTTGTTTCCTTTTAAAAGCACTTGTTTTGATATTATGATAGCATTTTCGAAATCTACAAACTAGAATATAAGGAACCTACTTAAGCAAATAATGAAACCCAGAATAAATTTTCTTATTTCCGTTCTTATAGCTTCTATTTTTATCGGTTTTGTATTAAGTTTCTTCTATAGCCGTTTGGTTATTTTCCCTCCGGACACTTTGAAAGAAGATAGGAATACGTTTTATCTGGATAAACCGGAGAAAAGTGATAATCGTTTAACAACATCTTTTGATTTGCCTTCTAATTCCTACCTTTTAAAGATCAAGCATATCTTCCAGGAAGGCCAGCCGCGGCAAATCTTATTCAATGGAACCCAGATAGATGCTGGTTTAATAATTTCTAATAAGAATAAAGGGGTTATAACCACCACCTACATCTATTTGCCTAGGAGACTCGTCAGGGAGGGGAAAAATACCATAGAGATACTTTTTCTCAAGAATCATCCTCCAGATGTGAATATTATTTTGACCAACTATTATAAAAATATAGGAGATCAATTTGCTTTAGTTTTTTCCGATTCAGTATTTTTTAACCACCGTCCTAAGTTCTCATTTACGAATATACTTTTAAGTATAATCTTAGTGTTTACAGTATTCGTAGCAATGTCTTTGCTTTTAAATAGCATATTTTCTTTAGGTATGCGGAAGTATTTTTTGTATCAGGTTTATTCTTCTATTCCTTTTCTTATTTTTTTATTTTTATTAACTATTATTCCTCAGAGTGTAAATAAAATATATAAAACAGCCATTATCCACGATTCCTTCTTTGGCCTTGGTTTTTGCTCTTTTTTTATCACCCAAGCTTATTTAGTAATTAGAAAATATACCACTATAAAGGCAAGGTATCTTAATAAATTAACTCAACTGTGGCAGGTCGTTATGAGTAATAAGATTCTGATTCTGCCTATCGTTGTTATCGTATACACAGTATTTGTTTTATTGAGCTTGACAAAAGAACCTCCGGTCCACTTTGATGAAGTAGCCTTTGCTAACAACGCACACTATGCATTTGATAGGAATGAATTTAGCGAAGCATCAAGGCCATTTAGCGGACAACTACCTGCCCCAGGAAAAGTAACATTAATTATGAATCCACCCGCTTATCTATGGTTATTAGCTATTGCTACGCATTGCTTTGGATTGAATATTTATACGGTAAGGCTGACTTCTTTTTTGATAGGGATACTTCTTTTGTTTTCTTTCTTTTTCATCCTAAGGAAAATCATAAATAATGATATCTTGTTATTGTCAGTTTTATTTCTACTTGCGGTAGATCGTGATTTTATACGTGCTTCCAGATTTGGCAGGTCAGACATTTTAACCGTTTTTTTTATAACCCTAGCATTACTTTTTTATATAAAAACTTTAGAAGAGGATAATATTAAAGATTACTTTCTTACTGGATTATTTTCCGGCCTTTCATTTATGACTCACTTAGCATTAGGGTTACTCCCTTTGGTGCTTACAAATCTGCATTTTCTTTTAACCAACAAACTCAAAAAAGCGGTTTTCAGGAAATCACTATTTTTAATAATGCCGGCTTTAATATTTTTTGTATTATGGATAGTATCCTTTATTCTTCCTGCCTTTTTACACAATCCGGGATTATTTAAAAATACACTTTCAGTATTTACACAAAGATCGGCGGCAGTCAAGGGAGTTTTCTTAACGCACCTAAGCGGTTTGATAGGAGGTGGTCGTGCGTACTATTATGTGAGATTTTACATTTATATATGTTTACTCTTTCCTTTAGCCATTCTTTTAAGAAATAAAACCGGCATAAGATTATTCCTTATACTGGTATATTTATTTATTTATTCCTTTATGCTTTTCATTGGAAGCCACTGGTATACAGTATTGTTAACGCCCTTAACGTGTTTGGCCTTCGTTTATTTAATAAAAGAAAAAGGGAAATATCAAAAATTGCTCATAGCGTTTTTAGTTATAGTTATTAGTTGCAATATCGCTTGTCAGGAACGAATTATAAGGAATAACAGGCATCAGCCATATTCATATGAAAACTATTCAAAGCGGCTGTCTAATTATTTGCCGATGGGCGCTAAGGTGTTAGTATTTGATTTATTTCCCGATCCATATTTCTACTTTGCTTCTTATAGAAAAGATCTAAAGTTAGAATTTCTATATAATTTTGGTATGGATAGAGATAGAAAGAAAGAAGTAATAAAGACCGCTGATTATATTATAGTAGGGGGGAATCTTGCGGCAAAAAAAGATTCTCCAGATCGTGAGTTCTTAATATCTTATGCGTTGAGTCATTCGCAATCCATTGTTTCCTTGGATGAGCGGGGAGCGCTAGTAGCTATATTTAATATGAAAAAACCAAATAAGGCAAGTGTCATTAATCAAGGGAAATTTAGTTAAACTGGAAAACCTAAATTTAGATAAAATGAATAATATCTGTGGGCTTTGTAAAGGCTCAAACACTGTGAAACTTTTTACCACATGCAATATCCATGGTAGGTATATTCTAAATAAAAATGATGTTTTTGATATATTTAGATGCGATGATTGTGGTTTAGTTTTTGTTTCTGATGTTGTAGTTAATCAAGCGTATTATTCAAAATATTATGCGCAAAATTATTATTATCCTTCAGGTAGTTTTTCTACCACGGCAGTCGGATTATTATCCAAAATTTCTTTAAAGATAAAGGAAAAGCAAATACTAAAATATACTAAGCTTGACAAATCAAGAAAAGTAAGAATTCTTGATATCGGGTGTGGTTGCGGAGATTTTTTAGTAAATTTAAGCCATAACCGATTCGAGAAATTCGGAATTGAGATAAATCCAGATGGTTTTAACGCCTGTAAGAATAAAAGTATAAAAGTATATAACCAGGAGATCCAAGATGTTGATTTTGAGGATAATTCCTTCGATGTTGTTACGTTGTGGCATGTTCTCGAGCATTTTAAGGACCCTGTGTTGGTATTGAAACAGGTAAAAAGAATTCTATCGAAAAACGGAGTATTGATTATAGCTACGCCTAATACTGATAGTTTAGGATTTAAGTTTGGCAATAAATTTTGGTTTCATTTAGATTCACCCAGGCATTTGATGCTATATAACAGAAAATCTATAACAGCTTTATTAAAACAAGTAGGTTTCAGTTATAGTGAAGAGAGTAACGCTTACTATGATTATCCTTTAGACTTATTTTGGTCAATTAGGTTTTCTGTAAGCAAGTTAATTATTTATCCTCTATATTTATTATTTAAACTATTAGACAAAGAAAATTTGCTCTTAATTTGCGAAAGAATTCAAGTTAATCAATAAATTTTTGTGCGAGATTTTATTAATTAATCATAAATTGTAATGCAATAAAAGTAAGTGCGAACAAATTTTAAAAAATTAAATGTGTATATTTAAAATTCTTTCAATTTAATTTAGAAAAAATGGTTAATTTAGGCTTGAAAATTTCTAGTAATAAACATAGCTGGGATTGGATTACTTTAATGCAGGTATATAAATCAATAGTTAATGAGAAATCAATTGTGCTAGAAATAGGAGCCTCGAGTCTGGAAAGAACAGTTGAACTCAGTGAATTTTGTTGTAAACTCACTGGTGTTGAAATTAGGCCCGATAGAATCAGACGAAATTTCAATAATGTTGAATATATACTAGGAGACTGGCAAAATTTAACATCTGTAATTCCTAATAATAGCATTGATATTCTCGTAAGTAGCCATGTCATTGAGCACATAAAAGATGATCTTCTAGCGATTAATGAAACATACAGAGTTCTTAAAAAAGGTGGAGTAGCGTTGTTGACTACCCCAAATAGAGATAGAATCGTCAGAATAATCATTGAAATTATCATGGGGAAAAGGAAGTTTCCCTACTGGGAACATGAACGGGAATATAATGAGCAAGACTTATTTAATTTGCTAAATAAAAGTTGTTTTAAACAATTCAAAATTACTCCTATTGTTTTAGGAATACACGGTGGACATTTATTCATATATTTTAAGAAAGCAAATTCGCATTTACGTAAATATTCAAATTTTTTTCTAATTGAATTATATAGGTAGATTTGCATGTTCAAAAATAGCAAGGTTTACCGCAGGTTAAACTTAAAAAGTGAATAAGAAATTTATCAAAGATTAAGAATGAAGAAAAATATAATCATATTTATTATTTTTGCAATTTTAATTTCAACAACAACCTTTCCTCTAGTTTTTAAAATTACCACGCATATACCAGGTTTTTTTTCAAGCGATGAGTCGTATGGCTCAATTTGGAACAGCTGGCGGATTAAATATTCCATAATTAATCATGCTTCATTAACGCATACCCAGTTCATCGCGTATCCATATGGTATGAATTTGTATAGTTCTTCAATGTTTTTCTATTTATGGCTGGCAGCGTTTAATTTGTTAAGCTTTTTAACTACACCAATTCTGACCTACAATATCATAGTTCTTATCGGTCTTTTTTTAAGTGCGATATTTGCTTATATATTGATTTTATATCTGACTAAAAATAAGCTGAGTTCTATCTTTGGCGCGATCATTTTTGCGTTTTGCCCTTACCAGTTTGCAAGAATATGGCAGCATCCGGGCTTAACTCAAAATGGATGGATTCCATTTGCAGTATTTACGGCTTTTTTTCTTAAGGACCGATTGACGCTAAAATCCGGTATTTTGTTTGTGGCGGGTTTGGCCATACCATTTTATCTTGATTGGACGGTTACCTACTTTGTGTATATCTCTATTGCTGTCTTATTAGGTTACGTCATAGCTTATAATTGGCGGGTTAAATTTAAAAACTTAATAGAGCTAAAAAAAGACGCGAGTTATTTTAAAAGGATTATTTTGTTTGGTCTGATTGCGTTTGCTATATGTTTGCCGCAGATTTTTCCTTTTGTTAAAAATGCAATGAAAATCTCTCTACACTCTCAGGCTTCAGCATTTAATGCCTATCATCGATCCTTCGAGGACTTATTTAGTCAATCCGCAAAACCCTTGAGTTATTTTTTGCCAGCAGCTGTTCATCCTGTTTTTGGTAAGTTTACTGAACAGTTTATAGGTTCGCCTTTGTATGGAGAAAGTTTTACCGAGCATACGCTATATTTAGGATGGATCCCCATTATTCTGGCTTTTGTTGCTATAAGAAGATGGAAGAGAAATAGAAAAAAACAGGGACAGTCCCCTTCGGGGACAGTCCCTGTTGATAATGATAATTTCTACATCGGATTTTTTATATTTTTGGCAATCGTGGCCTGGCTTTTCTCACAGCCGCCATGGTGGAAGTTCGGGTCAATAAGAATATTTATGCCCTCATTTTTTATGTATAGAATCTTACCGATGTACAGGGCTTATTGCCGGTTTGGGATTGTAGTGATGTTAGCAGTTGCGGTTTTAGCTGGATTTGGGCTTAAGTTTATTTTAGAGAGATTTAAAAGCCAAAAAACAAAAATAGTCATTACTTGTTTATTTTCAGGTTTAGTCTTATTTGAATTCTGGAACTGGCCGCCTTATAAAGTTATCGATGTTTCAAGGGTGCCGGCTGTGTACTATTGGCTTAAGAGTAATCCGGGTGACTTTGCGGTCGCTGAGTATCCCCTAGATGATAACGGGCCAAATGAGATGTATAAGTTTTATCAGACTACGCATGAGAAGAAGATCATCAACGGCACAATTCCCGGCACATATGCAAATGATGTCGCTAAGACTATAACCAGATTATCTGAGCCAAAAACCGCTTCGATTCTTAAATGGATGGGTGTAAAGTATGTTATTGTCCATAGGGACGAGTATTTAAGAACTGGGCTTATCGATGAGTTAGGGGAATTAAGCAGAATAGGGCAAAGCCCTTATTTGAGATTAATAAAATCTTTTCCTGAAGAGGTATGCCCCAATAAACAGATAATGTGTGTTCAAAAGACCGGGCCTATTGATGTCTATTCACTAGAATCGATTCCTTCACCTCCGGCTGTGTCAAATAAAAGGGAGGTACGATGAGTAGAATATTAAAGTATATCGGGTTAGTGGTAATTGTAGCTTTGCTCATGGCAGTGCTTATTAATGCTTACAACAGCCAGCCTTCTGTTATAATCAGCAAGGTTTTTAAAAATGTAAATCTTAAACCGCAGGCGCTTAAGTATAGGGCTTATGGTTTTGGATTCATACCTTTGGGAGAGGCGTTGTTTAATAAAGCTCAAAGCGAAGAATTAAACGGCGTTAAGGTTTATCATTGCCATGCCACGGCTAAAAGCCTGGATATGGTTTCGCTATTTTTCAAAGGAGAAGCTGTTTTAGATTCTTATGTTGACGCCAAGTCCGGTAATCCTATGCTATTCAGGCAAAAGGTGAGCGCCTCAGGTAAAGAGGCAGGCTTAAGAGAGGTTATTTACGATCAGAAACAAGGTTATATGACGCTCGCAGGGGTAAGACGCCAGATTGTCCCCAATACCCAGGACCCGCTTTCATTGATTTATAATCTTATGAGAATGGACTTTGAAAAAACCAAAACCATTGATTTTAGTATTAATACGAAACACAAGAATTATATCATCAAGGGAACTGTGGAAGCAAAAAGCATAGTAGTATCCGGCAGCGAATATAAAATTTATACTGTTAAGGCCAGGATTAGGCGCAATTATGCCAATCCTTACCATCAGTCGCAGGCAACCATCATTTTTTTAAAGGCCGCAGATGAGAATATCCCTATTTTGATTAAAGTTTTTGCCAATGGTTTCCTGATTAATGCCAGGCTAGCGGAGGCAAGATAAGATAATGAAAGCCAATTTTAATATTAAGGTTGTACTGCTGATATTAATCTTTCTTTTTGCTTTTGCTATCCGTCTCTACCAGTTTTCTTTGTTTGAATACAAGAATGACCAGTATTTTGCAATTATGCAGGGAAATTCCTCCCGAAGCCAGCACTTTCTAATTACGCATGGAATGGCTTCCGGAGTAAGAATTGATAACCCGCCATTTTTTCTATATTTTATGGGCTCAATAACAGCTTTTACCAATAGCCCATATTATCTAACTTTAATATTTTTTTGTATAAACATCATTGCGTTGATAATTTCCTTTATTTATTTCTTTTCTGCGTTACCTATGGTTTTCGCAATTATAACCTCGGCATTGTTGGCTGTATCACCCGCCTTCACTATCTATTGCAGCAATATCTGGGCGCAATGCCTGCTGCCTTTTCTTATGATTCTGTTCAATGTATTCCTTTATAAATTCGTGATAAAAAAGAGGCTGGCTGATTTTATTATTTTAGTTATCCTTGCTTGTTTTGCCGCGCAGCTTCATATGACCGGATTTTTCCTGTTTTCATTACTTTTGATTTTGCTAATCATTTATAGAAAAGAGGCCGACAAACGGCTTATTCTTTTCTCAGGTGTTTTGTCTTTCCTGATGTTTCTGCCGTATCTAATCCATATTTTTCTTGAGAAGGAAATTTTTAGGTTATTCTCCTATGCAACATCAGTAGAACGCAATATTCCCTGGAATGTATTTAGAGAGCACTTGAGAATGTCTTCTTTTGATTTTTTCAGGTATTATTTCAGGTATGATTTTGATTCTGTCCTCGGGGCGGCAGCAGGTGCAGGAAGGTTTATAATCTATTCCTTAACCTGGATTCTTTCAGCTTTTTTTGTTTTTGGCTTTATCGCTTACCTGAAATGGTTAATCAAAGGCCGAAAGTTTTTTAATACGGATGTTAACTCAACAAAAAATTATCCCATACCTTTTCAGGTATCCGGTTTCATGGTAACCATCATAACGCTTTGTTATCTAGTTTTTAGAATAAAGACACCCATGCATTATTTTATAATCTTTTTTCCGGCTTACAGCATAATAACCGGTTTTTCAGCTATCAGGATTTGGAAGCTGGCATGGGGGAAAGCGGCGGTTGCTGCGGGAATCATTTCCACTGCCGTCCTTTTATTATCTATTCTCGCTTTTTTGGATAAAGCCGGCGGGCATTATTATGAATATGGCCTGACTTATAAGAAAATGGTGTCATTGAGCAAAGAAGTGAAAGGGCTCCTGCCTGCCGGTTATTGCCCGGATTTAAAAATCAATTTTCTTGGCGAAGGAAAGACGGATGTAGAAGCAGCGCAGAATTTGATCAATCAAGAGCTGAAATGCCCCGGTAAGAGTGCGCTTCTGCCGGTTCAGATTAATATTCAATGGGATGAGGAAGGCATGCAGTATAAATGCTTGGTTAAAAGATGAAATTGTCCGTAGTTGTGCCGGCGCATAATGAGGAAGAAAATATTTCAGATGTTATTACAAGGCTGGAAAATTCTTTAGAAATGCCGTTTGAATTAATAGTAGTCAATGACCATTCGATTGACAATACTGCCTTACTGGTTGAAGGGTTAGCAAAACAATACAATAATATAATCTTGGTTGAAAATAAACTGAATAAAGGTTTTGCCAATGCCCTAAAGACGGGTTTTAACAAAGTTAGTGGGGATGCGGTTATCCCGATAATGGCTGACCTTTGCGATGATTTATCCAGCGTTAAAGAAATGCTTAACAAGATTAATGAAGGTTATGATGTAGTGTCAGGTTCAAGATACCTGGAAAGTGGAAAGCGTATAGGCGGTTCAAAAATAAAAGGGTTTTTATCCTGCCTTGCAGGAAAGTCGGTTAATTCTTTATTGGGAGTTCCTACGCACGATATTACCAATTCTTTCAAGATGTACAGGAAGAAAGTGATAGACAGCATAAAAATCGAATCCTGCGCTTTCGAGGTATCGATGGAACTTCCGCTTAAAGCATATTATTTGGGATTTAAGATTACCGAAATTCCCACAGTTTGGAGAGAAAGGAGAAGAGGCAGCTCCAGCTTCAAAATACTAAAGTTACTTCCTAATTATCTTAAGCTCTATATCTGGGCAATTTTTAAAAAACTTTCGAGGTGAATATGCCGCAACTTTCAGTGATAATCCCGGTTTATAATGAAGCCAATACTATAAGAGCTATCCTGGAGAAAATAAATCAGGTGGCTATTGATAAGGAAATAATAGTTATTGACGATTGTTCAAAAGACGGTACGCAAAATATATTACAGGATATTTTAAGAAACCCGGAATTTAACAATGTTAAGGTTATGTATCATTCATACAATAAAGGCAAAGGGGAATCTGTTATAGACGGGTTAAATCAATCAGGGGCAAAATATGTGATAATACAGGATGCGGATTTAGAATACGACCCCAATGAATATTTTAACTTGTTAAAGCCGCTTTTAGAAAATAAGGCTGATATTGTCCTGGGCGCTCGTTTTACAAAAGGCCACACTGGCCTTAAGTTGCACCGGTTAGGCAATAAATTCCTGACTGCTTTCCTGAATTTTATGTTTGGTAGCCATTTTAATGATTATCTTACTTGTTACAAAATGGCTCCTAAAGATGTACTTATTAGTTTGCAGCTGGAATCAAAAGGCTTTGATATAGAAGCTGAAATAGTGAGCAAAGCACTTAAGAAATGTTTAAGAATAATAGAGGTGCCTATTTCGTATTATCCACGCAGTTTCGCTGAGGGAAAAAAGATAAGGTGGCTTGACGGTATTCAACAGATAAAAAGTATTTTAAAATATCGTTTTTCTGGCTAAAGAATGTATATATGAAAGATAAGATTGTAGCTGTTGTTGATTTCGTTATCTATTGGTCAATATTGCTTATTCCTTTTACAATGGCCATAGCAATTGCTCCCATGAGTATTTTTATGGGTTTGCTGATAGCCTGCTTTTTAGCCAAAAAAGCCCTTACTAAGCAAAAACTATTTATCTACACTCCGGTAGTAATACCTTTCTTGGCTTTCTTTGTAATCTGTACAATTTCTGTTATTAATACGATAAACCTTCAGGATAGCATAAGGGGTTTAATCAGGTATCTGCAGTATCTTTTTATATTTTTAATTATGGCTGAAGAAATAAAAGATAAAAAGTATATTCAAAGGATCGTGATTTCTCTGGTTGCAGGGCTTTGTTTGGTATCAATTGATGCGGTATGGCAGGTAATTACAGGGAAAGATTTTATCCGGGGGAATTCTGTTATAATCAATATCGGGCTTCGGAGGGCAACTGCGGCTTTTTCCGACGCGAATGTATTAGGTATTTATATCAGCGCAATAATCCCGCTGATCTTAGGTTTGGCAATTTATCATTTCAAAAAGAATAAGAATATCATTATACCTGCTGTAAGTTTCTTAGGATTAACAGGTTTAACGCTTACCTATTCGCGGCCGACTTTGCTGGCGTTGTATTTAAGCTTGCTGTTCCTGGCAATTTTTAAAAAAGACAAGGTTTTAATAGTTGTTTTGATTATAGCGGCCGTGATTTCTCCTTTTATTGCTCCCAGGAGTATTAAGGATTATGCGAAGGAAGTTAATTACAACCCCGTAAGATTCATGTGCAATGATGACCGCATCGCAATTTATAAAAACTCTTTCAATATGATAAAGGCGCATCCTGTAATAGGAGTGGGAGTAAATACCTTTATGAAAAACTACAAGAGATACAAAGAATTTCCAGAGTACCGCAATATTATTACTCCTGATTTAATTTATGCCCATGATAACTTCATACAGATGGCCGGGGAAACCGGTTTGTCAGGGTTAGCTATATTTATTTGTTTTCTATACGTCCTATTCAGGGAAATTGCTTATATATTTGGCAGCTTGAAGGATGAATATCATAGAATAGTATTGATGTGTTTATGCGCCTGCCTGATTGCTTTCTTAATAAACGGCCTTACTGAAAGCAGTTTCTATTATTCCCGTGTGGCGGTTATGTTCTGGTTTTTAATTGGGTTTTCGCTTTCTTTTAAGAAGTTTGTTGGTGAAGAAGCGCCAGGTAAAAATGATTAAAAACATACTTGTGGTACGCAATGACCGCTTCGGGGAATTTTTGCTGAATATCCCGGCATTAAGGGCGATTAAACAAACTTATCCGCAGGCAAAAATAACGCTGGCAGTTAGTAAAGAGGTAGAAGGGCTTGCTAAGGCAATTGAATACGCAGACGTTGTTGTAATTTGGGATGTTGATTTTAGGAAGTCATTACGCAGGCATAAATTTGATGTTTGCGTTATTCTGAATCCTAGTAAAGAAGCGCATACCGCTAGTTTATTAGCCGGTATTCCTGTTCGCGTAGGTTACAACAGGAAATGGGGGTTTTTATTAACCCATAAGATTGCAGATAAAAAAGACCTCGGTTTGAAACATGAAATTGACAGCAATCTTGAATTAGTCAGCCTGATAGGAGCCGATACCAAAGACAA
Organism: Candidatus Omnitrophota bacterium; assembly: GCA_963805065.1. Classification (GTDB taxonomy): domain Bacteria; phylum Omnitrophota; class Gorgyraeia; order Gygaellales; family Profunditerraquicolaceae; genus CAWDSS01. The sequence continues at coordinate 20,690 of CAWDSS010000016.1, forward strand.
AAGTTTATCTTTGGGCAGGCTTCCCGTCTACAGCAATACCAAATACATGGACGCAGTGGCAGTGCATCCTTTTACAAGTGACCCACGAAAAGATTGGCCTATTGAGAGATTCCAGGGGTTAATAAATAAAGTTACCCGAGACCTCGGCAACAAGGTGATAATCATCGGTAAGCTTGAAGATATCAACAAAGCAAGGGATTTTTCAGAGGTTTCAGGTGAAACAGTTATTAATCTGGTTAATAAAACAACTTTAGTGGAATTAGCTAATATTCTAAAGCAGTGTAAGCTGTTGGTAACTGGCGATAGCGGCCCCATGCATATGGCTTGCGCAGTAGGAACTCCTGTAATTGCATTATTCAGAAATGATTTGCCGGGAAAAACCGCCTTAAGGTGGGGTCCAAAATCTAACGGCAGCATTATTATTGAAAATAATAATCTTTCCAATATCTCAGTTGATGAGGTATTTGTCAAGATAAGAGAGGTGTTAAATAGATGATATATCCGATTATATTAGCAGGCGGTATTGGAAGCCGTTTTTGGCCGCTTAGCACTGATGCCTTGCCAAAGCAATTCTTAAATCTTTGTTCAAGCCAACCCCTATTGTTTGAGAGCGTAAAAAGAGTAATGCCATTAAGTAATAAAGATAGCATATATGTAGCGGGAAACAAAAGCTATAAAGACTTGACCATTGCCTGCCTGAAAAAATTAGGCATACCTAAAGCCAACTTCCTTTTTGAGCCAACAGGTAAAAATACCTTCGCACCCATAGCCGTATTGTCCAAAATCATCTTAGAAAAAGATAAACAAGCTGTAATCGCTGTTTTTCCTTCTGATCACTTTATAAAAAATAAGGACAAATTCCTGGGAGCATTAAAAAAAGCAGTTGAGGCAGCCAAAGGAGCAAATATCGTAACGTTGGGTATAAGGCCAACAAGGCCAGAAACGGGGTTTGGCTATATTAAAGTAAAGGCAAAAGTAAAAAGCCAAAAGTTAAAAGTAAAAAGTCAAAAGGCAAAAGTAATGGATGTGGAAAAGTTTATAGAAAAGCCGGATTTAAAGACTGCAAAGAAACTGATAAGAGACAAAAGATTTTATTGGAATGCGGGAATTTTTATTTTCCAAGCAAAAACTCTGCTTGATGAGATAAAAAGGACGCAGCCTAAGCAATACAAAATAATTTCTAAAATTAAAACCCCACAGCAAGCAGGCAAAATTTGGAAGACACTTCCTTCTGTGTCAGTTGATTACGCTGTAATGGAGCGAAGCAATAAGCTTAAGCTAATCCCTGTGGATTGCGGATGGTCTGACTTGGGCAGCTGGCAGGCAATGGAGGAAATTAAGAAGAGCGATAAGCGGGGAAATTTGTTTTTATGCAAGAACATAGATTTAGGCAGTAAGGATACCTTAGTCTGGTCTGACAGCAGGCTGATTGCAACCGTGGGTTTGAATAATCTTATTATTGTCGATGCAAACGATTCACTTTTAGTCTGCGCTAAAGACAAGGCTCAAGAAGTAAAAAAGGTTGTGGAAATCATAAGAAAAAAAGGAAAAATTAATTGAAAAAGTTCCTGATCATAAACCCGTTCGGCATAGGAGACGTTTTATTTACCACTCCGCTGATTAAAGCAATAAAAGATAATTTTCCTGATAGCTCAATAGGATACTGGTGTAATGAGAGGGTGAAGGACCTATTTAAGGGAGAGCCTAATATTGATAAGGTATTTGCCCTTTCACGAGGAGACCTGAAAAGGTATTCTAATTCATCTAAGTTTCTTGCGCTAAGAAAAATCATCAAATTACTATCGGATATAAAAAAAGAGAAATATGAGGTAGCGTTTGATTTTTCCCTGGACCACCGTTATGGTTTCCTTTCAAAAATCTTAGGTATTAAAAAACGTATAGGCTATGACTATAAGAACCGCGGAAGGTTCTTAACAGATAAAATTGTATTAGAAGGATACAAATCCAGGCATATCGTGGAATATTATCTTGAGCTGTTGAAATTTATAGGTATAATAGCAAAGACAAATTACCTAAATTTAAGTATATCTGGCGATGGCAAACTCCAGGCAAAAGAACTGCTTATTGAGGCAGGCGTCAGGGAAAATGAATTATTGGTGGGGATTGCTCCGGGTGCCGGAGCAAGCTGGGGAAAAGAAGCCTATCTTAAGCACTGGCTGGCAAAGAATTTTTCCCAGCTCGCCGATAAAATCATTAGCGAATTTAATGCAAAAATAGTAATCTTGGGAGATTCAAATGAAAGGCAGATTATTCAGAAAATAATTTACTCCATGCGTTACAATGCGATTGATTTGGTTGGCAGGACAAATTTACAGCAATTATTGGGAGTTATCAGCAGTTTAAGGCTTCTGGTCACAAATGACGGAGGGCCATTGCACATGGCAGTTGCCTGTGGAGTAAACACGGTTTCTATGTTCGGCCCGGTAGATGAGTTGGTTTATGGGCCGTATCCTGCGGGCCCAAACCATATTGTGATTAAGAAAGACTTATCCTGTCGGCCATGTTATAATAATTTTCGTTTCTCGGGTTGCGAATACAACCGTAGATGTATTGAAGACATAACCGTAGATGATGTGTTTCTGGCAGTGAGGAAATTAATATGAAAGTACCAATTTTGGATTTAAGCCGGCAGTATAAAGTCATAAAGCAGGACGTGGCTGTTTCTTTATCTAAGACTTTAAAGCGCAGCGACTTTATTTTAGGAAAAGAAGAAAAATTATTTGAACAGGAATTTGCCAGGTTCTGTAGCAGGAAATTTGCCGTGGGGGTGAATTCCGGCACGGATGCGCTTTTCCTGACATTGTTAAGTTTAGGTATAGGTCCGGGCGATGAGGTAATCGTGCCTGCGTTTACTTTTATTGCCAGCGCCTTCGCAATAAGTTTTACGGGGGCAAAGCCTGTTTTTGTGGATATCGATGAGCATACCTACACAATAGACCCGCAAAAAATAGAGAAAGCAATTACCAGGAATACTAAGGCGATAATGCCGGTGCATCTTTATGGCCAGCCGGCAGATATGAATCCTATATTAAAGATAGCTAAAAAATATAATTTAAAAGTAGTGGAAGATTGTGCGCAGTCGCACGGAGCAAAATACAGAATTTCCCAAAACAATTGGAAAATTACCGGCGCTATCGGAGATATCGGCTGTTTTAGTTTTTATCCTACAAAAAATCTCGGTGCTTTCGGTGATGCCGGCGCAATAGTCACAAATGATCCAAAGATACAAAATTTGCTTTTAATGCTGCGTGATTGCGGGAGAAAATCCCGCTACGAACATGTTTTAGTGGGATATAATTCTCGGTTAGATACCCTGCAGGCTGCCATATTAAGAATAAAATTACGGCGCCTTGAGGCTTGGAATGTCATGCGAAGGCGAAGCGCCAGTATTTACAAAAGAGAATTAAAAGGTTTAAAATCCATAGTTCTTCCTGAAGAAAAAGAATATGCCCGCCATGTTTACCACGTTTTTGCGTTAAGGGTTGCGAACAGGCAAAAGTTGATGAAGGAGCTGATGCAAAAAGGAATTGGCGTGGCTATTTTTTATCCTATACCGCTTCATCTGCAACGGGCATACCGCAGCCTAGGTTATAAACGGGGAGATTTTCCGGTTGCCGAGAAGGTAGCAGGCGACATTATATCCTTGCCCATATTTCCCTATCTAAAGGAAAACGAAATCAAATTTATCATAAGGACACTCAAAGAAAATGTATGATAGGCAAGAATTAGAGCTTTCAGTAGTAGTTTTAACCAGGAATGAGCAAGACAATATTGCCGATTGCCTTAATTCAGTTACATGGGCAAATGAGATTATAGTTGTGGATGACGCAAGCACTGATAATACCGTCCAGATTTGCCGTAAATTTACCGACAAAGTATTTTCCAGAAAAATGGAAGTGGAAGGTACGCATAGAAATTGGGCGTATGCCCAGGCAAAGAATGCCTGGGTATTAAGCCTGGATGCAGATGAATTGGTAAGCCAAGAGCTTAAGGAAGAGATTAGCCTTACCCTTAAAGACAATATCAGGTTTGTAGCATTTTCTATACCCCTAAGAAATTATATCGGAAATTACTGGGTACGTTACGCAGGATGGTATCCCGCGGGAAAAGTAAGACTGTTTAGAAAAGATAAATTCAGATACGAGGAAGTAAAAGTGCATCCGCGTGTTTTTATAGAAGGAGAATGCGGGCATTTGACCAAGGATATAATTCACAAGGGCTATCCTGACCTGGCGCATTTCCTGGATAGCCTGAACAGGCAGACAAGCTGGGAAGCCGAAAAATGGTTTTCGCAAAATAAGCCTATGAAATTAGGAATATTTTTGTGGAGGACGCTGGATAGGTTCATTCGTACATATTTTGTAAAAAAGGGATATAAGGACGGCTTTATAGGTTTTGTAATTGCATATTATGCCGGACTTTATCAATTCTTAAGCTATCTAAAATACCGCGAATTAATATTATTAAGAAAGAAAGGAAAAATATGAGAATATTAGTTACAGGAGGCGCCGGCTTGGTAGGAAGCCACAGCGCAGAATTCTTTGCTCTGGATAATCCGAAAAATGAAGTAATAATTTTGGATAATTTGATGCGCTCTAAGATTTTCGGATATGACAAAGAATCGGTTGAATTTAACTGGAATTATCTTAAAAAATTTAAGAATATCCAGAGGATTAAAGGCGATGTCAGGAATGAACAAGATGTTGCCAAGGCGATCGGGAAAGGCGTAGATGTGGTAATCCATACTGCAGGCCAGCCAGGTGTGCCTTCGAGTGTGCGTATGCCTTTGGAGGATTTTAGTATAAACGCATTTGGCACATTGAATGTTTTGGAGGCTGCACGTAAGAAATCTAAAGCTACAATTTTTATTTATTGTTCAACTAATAAGGTTTACGGGGAGAACGTAGATAACATTAGCTTAGAGGAAAAAGAGAAGAGATACGTTTTTAAAGATATCCCGGGAGTAGATGAGTCTATGTGTACCGATTTAACGGGCCACACTCCTTACGGTGTTTCTAAGCTGGTGGGGGATCTATACGTCCAGGAATACAGCCACATTTACAAGATGAAAACTTGCGTGTTCCGTATGTCGTGTTGTTACGGCACACGTCAATTTGGCTTCGAGGACCAGGGCTGGGTCGCCTGGTTTATTATCGCTACGCTGTTTAATAAGCCGATTACCATTTACGGTAACGGTAAGCAGGTGCGCGATATGCTTTACGCAGACGACCTGGTAAATGCGTTCAATCTTTTTATCAAAAGTGACCTTAAGAGAGGGCTGTTTAACATTGGCGGCGGCCCGGAAAACACGATTTCTCTTTTGGAATTCCTGGAGGAATTAGAAATTCTTACAGGCAAGAAGCCGAAAGTTAATTTTTCCGACTGGAGGCCGTCTGATCAAAAGGTCTACATTACCGATACCTCAAAATTAGAGAAGACGCTTAATTGGAAGATTAAAATTAAGGTAAAAGATGGTATTAAAAAGCTTACCGAGTGGGTGAAGGAAAATGAAAGTTGTTTTTCTGGATAGGGATGGCGTAATAAATAAGTATCCGGGTGATTACGAATACGTAAGATCCTGGGCAGAGTTTGAATTTCTCCCCCGTGTTAAGGCGGCGTTAAAGCGGTTAAATGAGCAAGGTTTTAAGATTTACGTCATTTCTAACCAGGCCGGGGTCTCTAAGGGCATTTTTTCCCAGGAGAGCCTGGACCTGATTACTAAAAATATGCTCAAAGAATTAAACAATGAGCAAATTAAGATTGATGGCGTGTTTTACTGTACACATAAGCCTGAAGAAAACTGCCTGTGCAGAAAACCCAAGACAGGGCTGGTGGATAAAGTACTTAAGGCTATCGGGGTCAGAAGCGAAAAAGACAGTAAGAGATATTTCATCGGTGATACTATAAGAGACGTAGAAACCGGAAAAGCTGCGGGCTTAAAGACTATACTGGTTTTTTCAGGTAAAGAAAAGTTCGAAAATAAGTTTAACTGGGTAACCTCACCCGATTTTACTGCCAAAGACCTTTCTGAGGCAGTTGACTTAATCCTCAAAAATTAATGCGCATTATAATAACTTACGCCTCAGCCGGAGCGGGACACTTTAAGGCTGCGCAAGCTGTAGCTGCGTATTTCAAGGCTAACTTTCCCGGAATAGACATCCAATTAATCGATTGTTTGGATAAGACAAATTTTGTATTTAAATTTTATTATACTTTCGGATACAATTTGCTGGTAAGGCGCGCTCCCATACTATGGCGTATTGCTTTCTGGTTTACGCAGTTAAGAGTTTTACGCTCATTTACCGGACTTACTGCCCGTACTTATGACAGTTTGAATTCCAGGGACTTCATTGAATTTCTGATTAAGGAAAACCCGGATTTTATAATTTCCACGCACTTTTTGTCATCAGAAATCGTCTGCCTGATAAAAAATCACCACCTAATAAAATCCAAATTAATTACCGTGATTACTGATTTCGATGTGCACCCGTTCTGGGTATCTGGCGGCACAGACGAATATATCGTTGCCAGTAGCATTACCAAACAGCATTTAATCAGGTTGGGAGTAGATGCAGGGATCATAAAAGACGCTGGCATACCAGTCCATCCCAAATTTTTAAATAATTTTGATAAGATAGGCCTTTGCAAGAAACTTAAGATAGAGACAGGCAAGTTTACCGTATTGGTTGCCACCGGCTCCTTTGGCCTCGGCCCAATTGAGGAAATCATTGAAGCATTGCATAACGACGTGCAGTTGTTAGTAGTATGCGCTAATAATAAGAATCTGTATAACAGGTTAAATGAAAAACCCTATCCCGGGGTTTGTGTGTTTGGCTTTGTGGATAATATGGAGGAGTTGATGGCTGTATCGGACATGATTATCACTAAGCCCGGAGGATTAACCATTTCGGAAATCTTAATCATGGAACTTATACCTATATTTATATCGCCTATCCCCGGACAGGAATCCGGAAATGTGAGGGTTTTAAAGGAGTATGGGATTGGTTTTAGTCCGCAAAATATTTCAGAAATAAAAAATATCGTATTAGATTTCAAAGGCAACCCCGAAAAAATAAATATTTCTAAAGTTAACATTAGCAAAATTAGAAAACCTGAGTGCTTAAGGGAGATTAGCGATGTTGTTTGCCAGAGTGGTCCTGGGACTGCATGTTGAAGGCCCGTTTGATTATATCATACCGGCGGAATTAGAAAAAAAAGCAAAGACAGGCGAAAGAGTCTGGGTAAATTTCTGCAATAGGAAGATGCCGGGTTATATCGTAGGAATCACCCGCAAATCCAAAATCAAGAAACTTAAACGGATAATCGAGCTTATTGATGAATTCCCTGTCTTGGATAAGGGCATGCTTTTGGTTACGAGGTGGCTATCGGAATATTATTGCTGTTCCTGGGGGGAGGCTATTGATGCCGCCCTTCCGGAAAGTATCAGAAAGGGGAAATCCGTTGCAGGAATGCCTTCCCTGGCTATTAAAAATAATACGGTTTCCTGTCCTGAAGCCCTGCTATTACAGGATTTGGATGGCGCCAGGAGATGGGATGTTTATTTAGAAGCAATAAAAAATACCTGTTTGGAAAATAAACGCTCAATCCTGATATGCCCTGATAAGCTTTTGGCATTAAAGGCACAGCAGATAATTAAAGAAAGGCTTGGATTTTCTTCTGAGGTTTTATATAGGAAAATCCCCAAAGAACTAGATACCTGGCTTAAGATAAAAGAAGGTAAAGCCAATATCGTAGTGGGAACGCTTTCTGCCGTATTTTCTCCCGTAAGTAACCTGGGCTTGATTATTATTGATGAAGAAAATGACCCGGCTTATAAACAGGATCAGGTGCCGCATTACAACGCAAGGGAAGTAGCGCGCAAGCGTTGCCAAATCGAAAAGGCAAAACTTATTTTGGGAAGTACCCGCATTTCTTTAGAGAGTTTCTATGCTGCCGGTAGGAATGAAATCAAGTATCTTACGCTCGGAAGCCAAAAACAATATCCGCAAATTCAGATTATCGATATGAAATCAGAATACAACCTCAAAAACAAGAATAAATTACTTTCAAAATACCTGCAAGATGCGGTTTTTTCGGCTATTAACGCAAAAGAAAAGGTATTATTATTTTTAAACCGCAAAGGCTTTGCTACCAGCGCCACCTGCCACAATTGCGGCGTTTCTTTAAGATGCCCCCGCTGTAACATTAATCTGGTATATTATTTTGCGCAAAATTCCCTGAATTGCCATTATTGTAATTTTAAAATGGAGGTACCAAGAATCTGTCCCGCATGTAATGCCGGCTACATTAAATTTTCCGGAACGGGGACGGAGAAAATTGAAAGTGAACTATCGAGATTATTCCCACTCGCCAGAATTAAAAGAATAGATTCCAATGTACCCCAAGACTTACAAAACTGGGATATATTTATTTCTACGAGTTCTATAGTGAAGCAAAAAGATTATAATTTCGACCTGGTAGGTGTCCTTTCCATTGATAATAGTTTAAACCGGATAGATTTTCGCTCTACAGAAAAAACCTTTTATTTATTGTCCAGCCTGTTAACTATGACCGCAAAGAAACTTATAGTGCAGACAGCACTTCCCAATAATTATTGTTTTCAGTCGCTAATAAAAAATGACCAGCGTATTTTTTATAATCAGGAATTAAACAATAGAAAACAGTTATCATTTCCACCTTTCAGGCATATGGCCGCGGTAAAGTTCAGAGGTAAAGTAGAAGACAAGGTAAAGAAGTCAAGCGGCTTGTTTTTCGAAAAACTTAAAGAATGCGATAGCCCCCAAGGCATTAAAATTATTTCCCTTATTGCGGATTCACCTGCTAAATTACGCGGTAATTTTTACTGGAAGATATTGGTAAGTTCACCGGATGCCAGGAGAATGAGCGGGTTCTTAAAAAACCGCTTAAAAGATTTTTCTCATTCAGGTATAATAGTTACAGTAGATGTAGATCCCTTATAAAGTTAAAAGTTAAAAGCCAAAAGGTAAAACTTAAATGAATATAGTTTTCTTTGGAAGTTCGAAATTTGCCGTCCCTGCATTAGAAGCAATAATAAAATCAGGCAGTAAAGTCTTATGCGTAGTTACGCAGCCTGACAGGCAAAAGGGCAGGGGTATGCATTTTGAAGGCACGGCTGTTAAGCATACTGCCAATCAGTACAAGCTGAAATTATACCAGCCCCAAAAAATTAATAACGTTACCGCCTTTAATTTATTAAAAGAACTAAAGCCTGACCTGTTCGTAGTCGTATCTTACGGCCAGATATTATCAAAGGAAATCTTAAGCCTGCCTAAAATATTCTCCATTAATGCCCATGGCTCGCTGCTTCCTAAGTACCGAGGCGCAGCACCTATTAATCGGGCAATTATAAACGGCGAGCAGGTTACAGGGGTAACTATAATTAAGATGAATGAGAAAATGGATGCCGGAAAAATCATTATGCAAAGCCAAATCCTAATTAAAGACGAGGATAACGCTATTGAGCTTGAAGGAAAACTTTCCCTGCTTGCCGCAGAATTACTGGTGGATTCTGTAAAACATATCAGCCGCAATGATTACAAATTAAAACCGCAGCTGGGAGAGGTTTCTTTTGCTCCCAAGCTTATTAAGCAAGACGGATTGATAAATTGGGAGGTAAGCGCCCAACACATCTATAATCTGATCAGGGGATGTATTAGCTGGCCGGGCGCCTTTACGCACTGTAAAGGTAAGTTATTAAAAATTTATAAAGCAAGTTTGTCTTACGAAGAATATAGCGGCGTTAAGCCGGGTGAAATAATAAAAGTCTTAAAAGACGGGATAGTGGTGGCGGCGGAAGACCGCGCCTTGATTATCCGGGAACTTCAGATTGAAGGAAAGCGCAGGATGAAAGCCGAAGAATTCATTTCAGGCCATAAAATTTCCCCGGGAGAAATTTTTGACAAATAACAGTTGCATATAAGATTTAGCGTGGTATAATTATAAGATTAATAAATAAGGAATAATTAATAATACATGCCAGAATTAAGAAAAGATCCCGTTATCGGTAGATGGGTTATCATAGCAACGGAACGCGCAAGAAGGCCGGATCAATTTTCCGGCCAACAGCAGGAAGCGGTTGCTGAAAAACCCTGTCATTTTTGCGAAGGCCACGAATCAGAAACCCCTCTCGAAATATACGCAATCAGATCAAAACAATCCAAGCCAAATTCTCCCGGATGGGATTTAAGAGTCGTCCCTAGCATTGCCCCATTTTTACGAATAGAAGGCGAATTGGATCGCAGAGGCAAAGGCCTGTATGATTTAATGAACGGTATAGGCGCGCATGAGATTATCATTGAATCAAACAGCCATAATTCCGATATGGCTGATTTAAGCGAAGAGCAAATAGCCAGGGTTATAACCTGTTACATTGACAGGATGCAGGACCTTGAAAAGGACGAGCGGTTTAAATATGTCCTGGTGTTTAAGAACCATGGTTGGATAGCGGGAGGCGGCAGCGTCAGGCACTCCAGATCTCAGATGATAGCTACCCCTGTTAACCCTAAGCGCGTCAAAGAGGAATTGGCAGGCTCCAGGTTTTATTATGAATACCATGAAAGATGCGTTTTCTGTGATTTGATAAAACAGGAATTGTCATCCAAGGATAGGCTCATATTGGACCTGGATGGTTTTATCGCCGTTACGCCCTTTGCCGCGAGATTCCCTTTTGAGGTTTGGATTTTACCGAAAAAACATTCCTGCGATTTTACCAGCCTGGATAACCAGTCACGGCTTAATTTAGGCAGTGTCCTTAAAAAGGTGCTATCCAAATTAAAAAAAGGGTTAAATGACCCGCCATATAACTATATTTTACACACCGCTCCCTTTAGAAGGAAAAAGCTAGGTTTCTGGAAAAGCATAGACAATGATTACCATTGGCATATCGAGATTATGCCAAGGCTTACGCGCGTAGCTGGTTTTGAATGGGGGACTGGTTTTTATATTTGCCCCCTGCCCCCTGAAGACGCGGCTAAATTTTTAAGAGAGGTAAATGAGGCCGCAACTTAGCGAACGTTAGTGAGGCTAAGTTGTTTGGCCGAATTTACCCAGCACTAATTTTCCTTTACCCTAATTATTATTAAAATTAGTGCTGGGTTGAATTCGCATATATTTGATAAAATAGGGAGTGCTCATTCAATGTCTGAATTAAGAAGAGACCCGGTTGTTGGCCGATGGGTAATCGTAGATACCGACCATCCCAATAAGCCGGAAGATTTTGAACATGAACCGCACGGTTGGAGAGGTGGAGCTTGCCCTTTCTGTTACGGTAATGAATCCATGACGCCTCCTGAAATTGATGCCATGAGAGACTCTAATACCGGGCCAAATACTTCCGGTTGGCGGGTCCGCGTTGTGCCCAATAAATTCCCCGCTCTTCAAATAGAGGGAGATTTGGATAGGAGGGGGTTAGGAATTTACGATATGTCAAACGGCATAGGCGCCCATGAGGTATTAATAGAATCTCCCTATCATCACAAAGACATCTCTGACTTATTGAATTCAGAAATAGAAAATATCATTTCCATGCTTTGCCGCAGGTCCAGTGATCTTGTAAGGGATAAACGTTTTAAATACATCATGATTTTTAAGAACTACGGGCCCGCAGCCGGAGCTTCGCTTGAACACCCGCATACCCAGATTATAGCACTACCTATGGTGCCTAAGAATGCGCTGGAAGAAATCCACGGAGCGCAGGCATATTTTGAATTTCGCGAACGTTGTATTTTCTGCGATATTATCAGGCAGGAAACGCAGGAAAAAGAAAGAATAATCCTGGAAAATAAACATTTCCTGGCATTTTGCCCGTTTGTGTCGCGTTTTCCCTTTGAAATCTGGATTACACCCAAAAAACATAACGGGTATTTTTGCCACATGCCTCTTGAGGAAGTTCCATCTCTGGCTTCCATATTGAAAGATACCGTTGCTAAGGTAAGAAACGTATTCGCAAACCCGGCGTATAATTTTATAATCCATTCATCTCCCATAAACGGCGACGGGGACGTGGATTACTATCACTGGCATATTGAATTCATGCCTAAATTAACTCGCGTAGCAGGATTTGAATGGGGAACTGGCTTCTATGTTGTATCTACCCCGCCTGAAGTAGCGGCAAAATACCTGAGAGAAAAATAACTTACGTTCGCTGTCGCTCCGTAAGTTATGCGCTCATTAAAACGGGAGGGACAAGAAATGGCAGCAAAGATTGGTATTAATGGTTTCGGAAGGATAGGGAGGTTAGTATATCGCGCAGCGCTTGCCAAAGGCTCAAAGGAGCTGGATTTTGTGGCGGTAAATGATTTACCGGTAGGGACAAAAACTTTGGCGCATCTTCTAAAATACGATTCTAATTTCGGGGCATTAAACGCATCCGTAGAAGCTAAAGAAGATGCTTTAATAGTAAACGGAAAGGCTCTCAAAGTGTTGAGCGCTAAATCTCCGGCAGAGATTCCCTGGAAGGATTATGGCGTAGATGTAGTAATCGAGTCGTCAGGGGTATTTACCGACAGAGAGAAATGCATCGGCCATATGCAAAACGGAGGGGCAAAAAAGATTATCATCACCGCTCCTGCTAAGGGGCAGGATATCACGATAGTCTTAGGCGTTAATGAAAAAAATTACGATTCCAAAAAACACAATATAATTTCTAACGCATCCTGTACTACTAACTGCCTTGCTCCTATGGCTAAGGTTTTGCTGGATAACTTCGGGATTAAAAGCGGCATCATGACTACGATACACTCTTATACTAATGACCAAAGAATCCTGGATTTGCCTCATAAAGATTTACGCAGGGCGCGCGCAGCAGCAGTTTCCATGATTCCGACTTCTACCGGAGCTGCCAAGGCTATCGGAGAAGTATTGCCGGAACTAAAAGGCAAGATGGATGGCCTGGCGATCCGCGTTCCTACGCCTGATGTTTCGTTAACCGATTTAACTTGCATATTAGAGAAGGATGTTACGGTTGAATCTGTTAACCAGGCGTTTAAAAAATCCTCTGAAAGCGACCTCAAAGGGATTCTTCAATATCTTACCGAGCCTTTAGTATCCAAAGATTTTTACGGGTCCAATTATTCCTGCATCTTTGACGCGGAACTGACAAAGGTTGTCGGCTCTAAGTTAGTAAAAGTAATGGGCTGGTATGATAATGAATGGGCGTATTCCTGCAGAGTAGTTGACCTATGCGAATACGTAGTAAAAAAAGGCTTATAATAAAAGAGTAACCACTACATAAATGGGGACTGTCCCCGAAGGGGACAGTCCCCATTTTTACTATGGCTAATCTGTTTATCTTTATAGTTACAATCGTGGGTTTAAGCGGCGTAGTTGCCCAGGCCTTGATTTTAAGAGAGTTGCTTGTCGGTTTCTACGGCAATGAATTAACCATCGGCATAGTATTGGCTAATTGGATAATCATGGAAGCAATAGGGACTTTATTCGCCGGTAAGATTATTGACCGCATTCGTAATATTATAAATTTATTTATCCTGTTTCAAATACTGTTTGTCATTTCTTTGCCTGTATCCGTTTATTTAGCCAGGACATTTAAGCACGTAATAGGCATACCCTTCGGAGAAGCAATCGGATTATCTACGATATTCGTCTGGTCTCTTTTAATAACTTTGCCTGTAAGTATCAGCCACGGTGCTTTGTTCAGTGCGGCGTGCAAGGTTTATTCTTTATACGCCAAAGATTCGCAGAAATCTATCGGAAAAATATACAGCTGGGAGACAATTGGAACTATTATAGGCGGTATAGCCTTTACTTATATATTTTTGCCAAAGCTGAATTCGTTTCAGAGCTGCTTTGTGATTTGTGCCGCAAACCTTTTAATTTGCCTGTTTTTATTCAGGGACATTCACAGGATTGCCCGCTTTACCATCATCGCTTTACTTTTGATAATCAGCACTGCTGTATTGTCCGGGGGCTTAGGGTATCTGCAAAGTTTATCCATCAAAGGCCAGTGGCCGGGACAAAATGTTTTAAGTGACAGGAATTCTATTTACGGCAATGTTGTGGTAACCCAGCAAGAAGAGCAGTATACTTTTTTCTATAACGGCCTTCCCATAATCACGACGCCGTTCCCTGATAAAGAGTTTGTAGAAGATTTTGGTCATTTGCCTTTACTGTTTCATGACGACCCGAAGGATGTATTGGTGATTAGCTCCGCAGCGGGGGGGCTTTTGCATGAGATGCTGAAACATCCGCTTAAACACGTTGATTACGTGGAAATAGACCCCTTAATTATTAAGATGTTAAAGGATTTTCCCACCGATTTAACAGAATCGGAATTTCAAGACCCCAGAGTGCATATCATTAATACCGACGGAAGGTTATTCTTAAGGTCAACCCCGGAATCTTACGACGTTATTTTGATAGGGTTATCAAACCAGTCCGTATTATCCACCAACCGGTTATTTACCGAAGAATTTTTTCTGCTGGCAAAACAAAAGCTAAAGCCACGGGGGCTTTTGGCATTGTGGCTGCCTGGTTCATTAAGCTACTTAAGCAGGCAGTTGATGGATCTGAACTCAAGCATATTAAACGGCCTTAACAGGAATTTTGCATTTGTCCGTATAATCCCGGGAGACGTAAACATTTTCCTGGCGTCCTGCGATGAGAATATCAAAAACATTTCTTCCAAAGAAATTTCCCAGAAAATTGACCGGCTTCATATAGAGAATACTTTGCTTAAGCCGGCTTATCTGGATTACAGGCTTAGCAACTATTGGGTGGACTTCTTTTTAGGCGGGTTAATCAGCGCAACAAAAAAAATTAACCAGGATTCCAGGCCCATAGCTGTTTTTGAGTCTCTTATTTTGTGGAATAAGAAATTTTCTTCGCCTGTTAACCAAGTATTAGCGTTTTTGGGCCAGATAAACTTAAAATGGGTATTATTCTTTGTAAGTTTAATAACCGCATTTCTAATTTATATCCGGCGCAAATCCAAAAAAGGTAACCTCGCGGTTGTGTATAGTATTGCTACCACCGGCTTCTTTGCCATGATGTCTAATCTTATTCTGATATTCACTTTCCAGACTTTTTACGGTTATCTCTACCATATAATAGGTTTATTAATCAGTATTTTTATGGCTGGAGTAGCTTTGGGAAGCATTGTTATGGCAAGAAAGCTTGAAAAAGCTACCAACCCATTGAAACTATTAATATTCTTAGAAGCCACAATAATTGTATTCTCTTATACTACTGCGTTAATGCTTACCGGCTGGGCCAGTGTGAAACATTTTTCATCCGCAATATTCTTTATGCTCATTTTTATATCCGGGTTTTTAGCAGGCCTGGAGTTTAGCCTGGCAAGCAAGCTGACTCTTACGGGCAAAGAAAAGATAGGAGAGGTTTCCGGCACCCTCTATTGTGCTGACCTTATTGGCGCGGGTTTAGCCGGATTCTTGGGGGGCATGGTGTTTCTTCCTGTTTTAGGGCTGTTTAATACATTTTTAGTGATTATTATACTTAAAATAAGCAGCCTGCTTGTTTTGGTTACCCCAAAGAAGGGATTGACAAGTAATACAATTTAATATATATTATTTGCTTCCATAGACAGGAGGTTACTAGGTGAACAAAATGACTCTAAAAGACTTAAAGCTAAATGGCAAAAGTGTCTTGGTGCGGGCTGATTTTAACGTGCCGCAGGACGCCAATCTAAATATTACGGATGATACCCGGATTAGGGCAACTGTGCCCACCATCCAATATATCCTTAAAAACGGGGCAAAAAAAATTATCCTAATGAGCCATTTAGGCAGGCCTGACGGTAAGGTTGTGGCAAAATACAGCCTGAAGCCGGTAGCAGAGAGGCTTAAAAATTATTGGGAGAGCCGGTTAAGTTTTTAAATGATTGCGTAGGCGAGAATATTAAAAAAGAGATAGACGCCTCCAAAGAAAGGATAGTCTTATTGGAAAACTTAAGATTCCACGCCGAAGAAGAGGCAAATGACGCTAATTTTGCCAAGCAATTAGCAGCTTTGGGTGATGTATTTGTGAATGATGCTTTTGGCACAGCACACCGCGCGCATGCATCAACAGAAGGCGTCGCCCATTATCTTAAATCCGCTGCAGGATTTTTATTGGAAAAAGAGATACAATATTTAGGTAACGCTGTTGCTAGCCCCCAAAGGCCGTTTATGGTGATTTTGGGAGGGGCAAAAGTTTCGGATAAAATTGGAGTTATAGATAACCTGCTTCCTAAATGCGACGCGATTTTAATCGGCGGCGGCATGGCATATACATTTCTTAAGGCACAGGGCAAATCAATCGGAAATTCAAAATTGGAAAAAGATAAGCTGGATTTGGCAAAATCAATTTTGGATAAAGCTAAAATCCTCAAAAAAGAGATTTTGCTGCCTATAGATAACGTGGTGGTGGATAATATTGCGCCTGACGCGAAATCGGAATTGGTGGGCGATAATATCCCCGATGGAAAGATCGCCGTTGACATTGGGCCAAAAACTATTTCCTTATTCGAAG
The DNA here is from genome assembly GCA_963805065.1 of Candidatus Omnitrophota bacterium. Classification (GTDB taxonomy): domain Bacteria; phylum Omnitrophota; class Gorgyraeia; order Gygaellales; family Profunditerraquicolaceae; genus CAWDSS01. The sequence goes on from CAWDSS010000016.1 coordinate 37,235, forward strand.
ATAAATTAAAATCCGCAAAAACCATAGTCTGGAACGGCCCCTTGGGTATTTTTGAGATGGATGCATTCAGCAAAGGCACGCGAGATGTGGCAAAATTTATCTCTACCTTAAAATGTATTTCCATAATCGGCGGCGGCGATACTGCGGCAGCAGTAGCGAAATTCAAATTAGAAGACAAGATGACCCATATTTCAACCGGCGGAGGAGCTAGCTTAGAGTATCTAGAGGGCAAAGTATTACCGGGTATAGCTGCTTTAACTGATAAATAGTAAAAATAAAGGGGACGTTTCTATTTTTAACGTCTCCTAGTTAGCAGAAAAATAGAAACGTCCCCTATTTTTTAAATATGAGAAAGACAATAATTGCCGGAAACTGGAAGATGTATAAGACTATTAATGAGGCCATAGAATTGGCAAATGGCCTTAAGAGAGAATTTTTTAAGCTGGATTACGAGAAATTAGAGGTTGTATTATGTCCTCCGTTTACAGCGCTAAGCGAAGTTTACGAGGTGATATCGGAATCAGATATCCAATTGGGTGCCCAGGATGCTTACTGGCAGGATGAAGGCGCATTTACAGGAGAAATTTCTTGCAAGATGCTTAAGGATGCCGGATGCGAATTTGTAATTATCGGGCATTCCGAGCGCAGGCAATTTTTCGCTGAAACAAACGAATCCGTAAACAAGAAAATTAAAGCTGTGTTAAATAACGGACTGACTCCTATTATGTGCATTGGCGAGACATTAGCAGAAAGAGAAAAGGGTGAGACCTTTAAAGTTTTGGATGATCACCTGCTAAACGGGCTAAAGGGAATAAGCGAACAGGATATGCTAAATTTAGTCATTGCCTATGAGCCGGTATGGGCAATAGGGACAGGTAAAACCGCCACTCCCCAGCAAGCACAGGAAGCGCATAAATACATTCGCGGATTATTAAAAAAAGAGTATAATGATGATGTTGCGAAAGACGTGAGAATTCAATACGGCGGAAGCGTTAAGCCGGAAAATATCACTGAGTTAATGAAACAGCCTGATATTGACGGTGCGCTCGTAGGCGGAGCAAGCCTTCAGGTTGAATCGTTTAGCCAGATTGTTAAAAAAGCAAGCGAGGTTGTAAAATGATGACTTTTATAATTCTTATTCATGTAGTAGTTTGTTTTGTGCTTATTACATTAGTTTTGATTCAAAGAGGCAGGGGTAGCGGCCTGGTAGAAAGTTTCCAGGGTGTAGAATCAATGTTTGGCACAAAAACCAATGCCTTTCTTACGCGCACAACCACCGTGCTTTCAATCCTGTTCTTTATTACCTGTTTAAGCCTGGCTGTTTTATCTGTAAGGCAGAGTAGGTCCTTACTAAGCAATGTCAGGAGTGAATCCAAGCCGATAAAACTATTGCCTGTTAGTACCGGGCAACCGCCTGTTCAGGCACAGCAGCCACAAGCGAAAACCGCCATTCCTGCGGCACAAAATGCTCCTTTACAACAACTACCACAGGAAACCAAAAAAGCTCAATAATGCTAGAATTTAGCGACATCTAGAAAAGCTGCCAATGAAATTGGCAGCTTTTCTATTATTCCTATGAATAAAAAATTATTCTGGATTTATGCCTTAAGCAGCGCCGTATATTTTACCCAAGGCATAGAAGGTCTTCCTTCCCAGGGCCTGTTTTATTATTGGAAAGAAACACTGGGTTTCTCTGCGGATAAGATAATGTATATCAGCAGTATTACTATTTCTGCCTGGCTGGTAAAACCCATTCTCGGCTATGTTATAGATAACTTTTTTAACAAAAGAATCTGGATATTCATCTCCCTGGGGCTTGATATAGTCTTGGTATCTATTTTAGGATTGGTTAACCTGCCAATGGCTATTCTTGTGACTTTTTTAGTAGCAAATTCAACTGATGCGGCATTCCGGGATGTGGCAGTTGACGGAATCATGTGCGTAGAAGGAAAGAAAAATCAAACAACCGGTAAAATTCAAAGTGTTCAATGGATTTCTATTTACGTGGCAGGCTTGCTTACAGGCATAGGCGGAGGGGTTATCGCGGAAAAGTGGAATTATCGGGTTGGTTTCCTGCTGCTTATACCTGTTTATTTGCTTGTGAGTATTACCGCCTATCTTTATAAGGAAGAGCTTGTTTATCGTGACCGCAAAAACTCCAGCCTGTCAGCCGATTTAAAGAAAATATTTGCCGATAAGAGATTGCTTATCGTGGCATTGTTTATTTTTCTCTATAAATATTCGCCTTCTTTTGGCACGCCGCTTTTCTTTGTGCAAAGAGATACCTTTAAATGGGGTAAAATCTGGATCGGGATCCTTGGCACAATCAGCACGGTTTTCGGGATAATCGGCTCTATGCTTTATTACAAATTCAGCACCAGGATTAATATAAAAAAGTGGCTGTTTCTTAGCGTATTTTTAGGCGCTGTAACCACCTTAAGTTACCTTTATTATACTCCTGTGAGCGCTGTGGTTTATGAAGTAATTTATAGCGTTATCGGCATGTTTATTTTCATCATGGTTATGGATTTTATGGCCAGGAAAACGCCTAAGGGTTTTGAAGCTACTTCTTTTGCATTCTTGTGCAGCATAAGTAACCTGGCTTTGGTAACCAGCAATATTTCAGGCGCATTTTTATTTCCCAAAATAGGCTTAAGCTGGCTGATAATAATCTCCGCGCTGACCAGTTTCTTATGCCTGCCATTGATTAACAAGATACATGAATAAAATAATTGCAACTTTAGCCACAGTTGTATATAATATAACGTCATGTTAGAGATACTCCAACCATATATACTTACCTTTATCCCGATATTCGTGGCTGTGGATGCCATCGGCAACATCCCTTTGTTTATAGGGCTGGTAGAGGGGATGAATAAGAAGCAAAGGCACAAGGCTATCGTGGATTCTGTAACTACTGCCACGGCTGTGGCAGTCTTATTCGTATTTATAGGTAAGGCAATATTAAGGTTTATAGGAATTACTATTCCGGATTTCCAGATTGCAGGAGGCATACTTTTATTTGTAATATCAGTCAGGCTTCTTTTGCCAGGCACTTCCAAGGCAATGTTAGCCAATGGCCACGATAAAGACGTGGGGGTTTTCCCACTTGGAACTCCTTTAATCACAGGCCCGGCTGTATTAACTACGACTTTAATGATGCTGGATAGCTATGGTGTAGCTGCCACTTTCGTATCTTTGGCCTTAAACATGATTATCGTGTGGCTGACGCTTTACAAGGCAGATTTTATCTTAAGGCTTATGGGCGCCAACGGCACGCGCGCGTTTTCCAAGATAATGTATATACTGTTAGCAGCCATAGGCGTTATGGTAGTCAGGCGGGGTATTGCAGGAGTATTACTAAGATGATGAAGCAGGTTTTGACATTTATTATGGCAGGAGGAAAGGGAGAGCGTCTTTATCCTTTAACTAAGGATAGGACGAAGCCGGCTGTGCCATTTGGCGGCATATACAGGATTATTGATTTTACGCTGAGTAATTGTATTAATTCGGGTCTACGTAAAATTTACCTGCTTACGCAGTATAAGTCCGCATCTTTACAAAAGCATATCCGTTTAGGCTGGAATATCCTGCCTTCAGAGTTAGCCCAATTTATTGAAATCCTTCCCGCACAGCAAAGAATCGGTGATTCCTGGTATTTGGGGACTGCAGACGCCATATTTCAGAATCTTTACACGTTGGAAATTGACCTTCCTGATGAAGTGCTGATTTTGGCAGGCGACCATGTGTATAAGATGAATTATTATTCCATGATAGATTTTCATCGCGAGCTGGATGCTGATTTAACCGTAGGGGTAGTTGAGGTTGATAAGGACAAGGCAAGCCATTTGGGTATTGTGGAAGTTGACGATAGCGGCATGGTGCAGGGATTCCAGGAAAAGCCCATGAAGCCAAAAGTAATACCTACAAATCCGGATAAGGTATTTGCCTCCATGGGAATTTACAATTTTAAACGCTCGATTCTTGAGCAGGAATTACATGAGGATGCCAAGAAACATAATTCAACGCATGATTTCGGCAAAGACATTATCCCTCAAATGCTTAAGAAAGGATTAAAAATAGCCGCCTACAACTTTATTGATGAGAATAGGAAACAGGCAAAATATTGGCGCGACATAGGAACCATTGAAGCCTATTATGAGGCAAATATGGACTTGGTGCAGGTTAATCCCACGTTTAACCTTTACGATAAAGATTGGCCTATAAGGACTTTTCAGGAGCAGTTTCCACCTGTGAAAACAGTTTTTGCCGGGGAAGAAATGCCAGGCAGGGTGGGCCTGGTGCTTGATTCGGTTATTTCCAACGGCTGCATTGTGAGCGGCGGGAGAGTGCAGCGCTCAATACTTTCTCCCAATGTAAGGATTAACAGCTATTCTGAAGTCTATGATTCTATCCTTATGGAAGGCGTAAACGTGGGAAGGCATGCCAAAATAAAAAGAGCGATAATTGATAAAGATGTAGTTATCCCTTCAGGTATGGTTATCGGGTATGATTTAGAAGAGGACAAGAAGCATTTTAGTGTCAGTGAATCCGGTATTGTAGTGGTGGCAAAGAGGACAGAAATAAAGTAAAAAGTTAAAAGCCAAAAGTTAAAAGTTAAAATGGAAAATCAAAATATTAGAAAAGCAAAGATACAAGATATCAAGCAAATCCAAAGTTTAATAAACTATTTTGCCGATAAAGACCTCATGCTGCCCAGGTCTTTGAACGAATTGTACGAAAATCTGCGGGATTTCTGGGTATATGAAGAAAATAAAAAAATCCTGGGTTGCGCTGCGTTACATATCTCTTGGGAAAATTTAGCGGAGATAAAGTCTTTGGCAGTGCAAACAGGCATACAAAATAGAGGGATTGGCCAAGATTTAATTTCTATATGCATAAGAGAAGCAAAAGAATTGGGAGCCAAGAGAGTATTTGTCCTTACCTACCATTTTAAATACTTTCGTAAATTAGGCTTTAAACGGGTGAACCACGCGGACCTGCCACATAAAATTTGGGCAGAATGCATTAATTGTCCCAAATTCCCCAATTGCCAGGAAGTCGCCTTGATAAAAAATATAGCCAGATAAAGAATGGGGACAGGAAAAATAGAACCGTCCCCGTAGTAAGGGAGGAATAAATGGATTATTTACTGACTGATGAACAAAAAATGATTAAGGAACTGGCTCATAAGATCGCCGAAGAAAAAATCCGGCCGGTGGCTGCCAAGTATGACCAGACGGAAGAATATCCATGGGAGATTATTAAGATTATTGCTGATGCAGGGCTTTTCGGCTTATTTATACCGGAAGAGTACGGCGGGATGAGCGTAGGTGTTTTAAACTTATGCCTTGCTACGGAAGAATTATCGCGCGCCTGCGGCGGTATTGCTGTTTGTTATGCAGCTTCTGCTTTAGGAACGTTCCCAATAGTGTTATTTGGCAATGACCAGCAAAAGAAAAAATACCTGCCGGCTTTAGCCAGCGGTAAAAAAGTCGCTGCTTTTGCTATTACTGAACCGGAAGCGGGATCCGATGCATCTGCAATTAAGACCACGGCAAAAAAGGAAGGGGATTATTATATTTTAAACGGCCTTAAACATTTTATAACCAACGGCGGTGACGCAGAAACTTATGTAGTTATTGCCATGACAGATAAAACAAAAGGCGCAAGAGGCGCCTCCGCATTTATCCTGGAAAAAGGTACCCCAGGGTTTACTTTCGGCAAAAAAGAGGATAAGTTTGGCATCCGTGCCTCCTCGACCAGTGAATTAGTATTCACGGATTGTAAAATACCCAAAGAAAACCTGCTTGCCAAAGAAGGCATGGGTTTTATCGTTACCATGAGGACATTTGATATGTCCAGGCCTGGAGTTGCTACGCAGGCTTTAGGGATAGCGCAAGGCGCGCTGGAATTAGCAGTAAAATACGCCAAAGAAAGGCATCAGTTCGGAAAATCGATTTCCACTTTCCAGGGAATACAATGGATGCTTGCTGACATGGCTACGGAAATCGAAGCTGCCAGGGGCCTGGTTTATTCAACCGCAAGAATGGTTGATGCTGGGATTAAGGATGTTGCCAAAGAGTCAGCCATGGCAAAGATGTTTGCATCGGATGTGGCAATGAAAGTCACAGTGGATGCGCTCCAGATATTCGGCGGCTATGGTTACATGAGAGATTATCCTATTGAAAAATACGTAAGAGATGCTAAGATTACACAAATTTACGAAGGGACAAACCAGATTCAGCGCAATATCATTGCTTTACAGTTAATAAAAGAAATGGCCAAGTAAAGTAAAAAGGAAAAAGCCAAAAGTAAAAAGTAAAGGAAAAAGCCAAAAGTAAAAAGTAAAGGAAAAAGCCAAAAGTAAAAACTTTTACCTTTTTGCTTTTAACTTTTGAGTAATCGTTCAGCAACCCTCGGGCTTCAGCCCGAGGAAGAATGAACGACGAAGCGAAGCCAGTTTCAACTGGCGGAGCGAAGAAAGTTATGGCATAATCTGGCTATGCCCAGATATTGGAAGGGAAAACATACAAAGCACAAGCTCCAATACCATTTGGTATGGGTGCCTAAATATCGTAAGAGGGTATTGCGAGGCAAAATAGCCTATCGTTTACGAGGGTTATTGTATGAAGGCTGTAGGATAAACCGATGGTGGATAGGCAAGATAAGCGTACAGTACGATCATGTGCATGCGTTGATACAGCTTAATCCAAGTGATAGTGTTGCTGAAGTAGTCAAGATATTAAAAGGCGGAACAAGCAGGGTAATCCGCAAAGAATTTCCAGAGCTGCAAGAGTTTTTATGGGGAAATAGTTTTTGGGCAGATGGTTATTTTGCCGAGTCGGTTGGTCAAGTTGATGAAGAAGTTGTCAGAAAGTACATCGATGAGCAACGAAAATAGCCAGATTATGCCAGAAGCAAGAAACCTCGGGCTTTAGCCCGAGGAGTATTCATTTTAAAATATGAACATAATCGTCTGCATAAAACAAGTCCCCGAGACAACGGAAGTTAGGATCAACCCCGAGACGAATACTCTGATACGCGAAGGAGTCGAGTCTATTATCAATCCCTTTGATATGTATGCCATAGAAGAATCAATTCGGCTTAAGGAAAAATGCGGCGGTAAAATCACTGTGATTACCATGGGCCCTCCGCAGGCAGATGCTGCTTTAAGAGAAGCAATTTCCCTGGGAGCTGATGAGGGCATACTTATTTGCGACAGGGCATTTGCCGGAAGCGATACCTGGGCAACCAGCTATACATTATCAGGCGCGATAAAGAAAATCGGCCAATTTGATTTAATCATCTGCGGCAAACAGGCATCTGATGGAGACACAGCACAGGTGGGGCCAGGTATCTCAACGCATTTAGACATTCCTCAGGTCACTTATGTTAAAAAAATTGAAGAGGTAAAAGATAAAACCCTGCGCGTAGAGCGTATGATGGAAGAAGGTTTTGAAATTATTGAAACCCCCCTACCAGCCCTGCTTACTGTTGTCAAAGAAATTAATGAGCCGAGGCTGCCTTCTTTAAAAGGAATGATGCGCGCAAAGTCGGCAAAGATTCAAATCTGGTCTCAAAAAGAATTGGATCTCGATAGTCAAAGAATCGGCTTATGCGGTTCGCCTACGCAGGTAGTGAAAATATTTACTCCGCCGCAACGAAGCGGAGGACAAATGCTTAAGGGAGAAATCCCTGAGATTGCAGCTAAACTTGTGGATTTAATCAAGGACGAGGTACATTAATCATGCCTATTCAAATAATTTCCGAAAAATGCACTGGTTGCACATTATGTATTAAATCCTGCCCATTTTCAGCTATCCAGATGATAAATAAAAAAGCTGTGATTGACTTAAATAAATGTAATCTTTGCGGCGCCTGCGTCCCCACATGTAAATTCAAGGCGATATTGCTGGAAAAACAGGCATCAGCCTGCGTAACGCCGGATATCAAGGATTATAAAGGCGTATGGGTTTTTATCGAGCAGAAGAACAACAAGGTGCAATCTGTTTCCTATGAACTCTTAGGGAAAGCGCAGGATTTAGGAAAGAAGTTAAATTGCCAGGTAAGCGGAGTTTTAATAGGAAATAATTTAGATGACCAATTAGATGAATTAATTTGGCGCGGAGCAGATAATATTTATCTAGTAGAGGCGCCTGAGTTGGCTAATTTTCAGGATGAGCCTTACACCAATATTTTAGTAAAATTAATCCAGAAATATAAACCTGAGATTTTTCTCGCCGGAGCAACCTCGATAGGCAGATCCCTGGTTTCAAGAGTGGCAATTACAGTGCGTTGCGGCTTGACCGCAGACTGCACCGGGCTGGATATTGACCCGGCAAAAAAGATTCTTTTACAAACCCGGCCTGCATTTGGCGGAAATATTATGGCTACGATTATTTCTCCCAACCACCGGCCGCAAATGGCGACAGTCCGCCATAAAGTAATGCAGCCCATGGATTCGGATAAACAGAGAAAAGGAAAAATCATCAGGGATAATTTTGACGGTAATTTGTATAACTCCCGCACAAAACTTTTGGATATCGTAGAAGAAATAGAATCACTGGTCAATCTTGCCGAGGCAGACATTATCGTATCCGGTGGCCGGGGAATGGGAGGACCCGAGAATTTTAAAATCATAGAAGAACTTGCCCATGTATTGGGTGCGGCAGTAGGAGCTTCGCGTGCTGCAGTAGATTCCGGATGGAAGCCTTATTCGCATCAGGTGGGGCAAACCGGAAGGACCGTTGCACCTAAAATATATATTGCCTGCGGCATTTCCGGGCAAATTCAGCATCTCGTAGGAATGCAATCCTCAAAAATTATTATCGCCATCAACAAAGACCCCGATGCCCCTATATTTAAGGTATCTACATACGGTATAGTGGGAGACCTTTTCCAGGTAGTCCCTGCCTTAACCAAAAGATTCAAGGAAGTTCTCTCTTCTTAGCATACCTTATCATCTTTAAGCAACATAATAATCCTATATGTATGTATATGTCAAAGAATGTAAAGATTTTCCTTGACAAAGTTTGCTCTTTTATTTATAATCAAACCATATTTTGGAGAAAATATGATAAGCAGCGGATTAATGACAATTGAAGACTTAGCAGATTACCTGAAAGTTTCGCGCCGGACTATATATGAATGGCTTAAGCAGAATAAGATTCCTGCGGTTAAGCTGGTTGGCCAGTGGCGCTTTAAAAGAGACAAAATCGATGCCTGGATTGAGAATAGGTCCTTAAACTAAAAGGAGAGTTGATTATGTATTTTAAGAGGCTGGAATTAATAGGGTTTAAATCTTTCTGCGACAAAACAACCTTAAATTTTGAGCCGGGTATTACTGCGGTTGTCGGGCCGAATGGCTGCGGTAAATCCAATATTTTTGATTCTGTACGTTGGGTACTGGGGGAGCAGTCGGCAAAATCCTTGCGTGGCTCGGAAATGCAGGATGTAATTTTTAACGGCACGGATTTAAAGGAACCATTAGGCATGGCAGAGGTTACCCTTACCTTTGACAATGAGAAAAGATTTTTTAATGTTGACCACCCTGAGGTTGCGATTACCAGAAGGCTGTTTCGCTCAGGGGAAAGCGAATACTTGTTGGATAAAACTCCCGTGCGCCTGAAGGATATTCTGGATTTGCTTTTGGGCACGGGCATTGGCGCTGAAAGTTATTCCATAGTCGCACAAGGTAAAATAGATTTGGTTTTGAGTTCCCGGCCTGAAGACAGGCGGTTAGTTTTTGATGAGGCCTCAGGTATTACAAAATATAAGGCACAGAAAAGAGAGGCCACAAGAAAACTGGAAGAGACCGAGCAAAATCTCCTTCGTGTAAACGATATCGTTACGGAAGTAAAACGCCAAATAGGCAGCCTTGAGCGCCAGGCTAATAAAGCGCGCAGGTACAAAGAACTTTTTGAAGAACTAAAGCAAAAAGAGCGCAACCTCGCAGTTTTTCAGAAAAATGAATTGTCGGAGCAAAAAGAATCGCTGATAAAAGAATTACAGGAATTGCAAACCCAGGAAAGCGGACTTTTTAATCTTATAAATGAACAGGAAGCTAAAATCCACAACCGCCAGGCCGAGCTTAAATCCTTAGAAGATAACATCATGAATATAAGAAACGAAATACTCAATGCAGAAAACCAGGTAATAAGGAATATTGAACACATCAGTTTCAATAAAGAAAAGGGCCTTGAGCTATTGGCCAACAAGAAATTTCTCGAAGAGCAGCTTGCACAGACAAGAAATAAGCTCACCCAGGATGAAGAGAAGCTAAATAACGTTAGGTGCGAATATGACGGCATCAGAAAAAACATTGAGGCAAAAACAAAGATAGTGGCAGAAAATGAGTCACTGATTAACAACCTCGCAGCGGCTATAAAAAATTCACTGGAGGCCATTGCCAACACAAAAAAACATATTCTGGAATTGGTAACCTCTATAGCCAATATCAGGAATGAAATATCGGACTTTGGCTCAAAGCAGCAAATTTACCTTGCCCGCAAAAAAAGGCTGGAGATTGAAAAAGCAAAAGTCTACGAAGAAAAGGCGATAACCGAAACCAGCCTGGATATGATTATCCGGGAAGTAGAGTCAATAAAAGGCATTATTGAAACCATAAATCTTAAGATACAGGGATTTAGCATTGAACTCGAAAAAGGAAAATCTGCACTGGCAATGCTCAATTTAGACTTGGAGCGTACGGAAAAAGACAAGCTTACGCTGGAATCACATAAGGAGTTTCTGGATAAGCTCAAGACAAAATATGAAGGAATAGGCGAATCTATGAATGCGGTAATCCTTCTTGATAAAATGCCTTTAGAAAATATGAGCGGGCTGGTGGTAAAAATAAAAAATCAACTTAGCTTAAGCGAGTCTGAAAAAGAGAGCGTTAATTCTTACGGCTTTAAGTTATCCGGAGAGGCAAAGCCCATAGAGCTGGATACGCGTAAAATTGAGGAAAAGTTAAAATCCCTGCAGGAACGTTTAGAGGTATTAAATAATGAAAAGCAGGGAAAGGAATCGCGAATTGATGAATTTAATAAATCGACGCAGGGTTTAAGGGAAGAATTACGCAGCAACGAAATCACCCTGGCGAATAAAGAAACTTCACGTTCTACGATCCTGGAACAGTTTAATAAAATAAAGGAAGAAGAAGACGTGATAGTAATTGAGCTAAAGGAGGTAGAAAAGGAAATTTCTGTCTTGGGAAATAACATTGCAGTAAGCTCAAAGCGCCTTACGGAATTGAATAAACAACAAATCGAATCCTCGGATTTAATTTCCCGGGAAGAAGAGAGCATTTCTAAAAACAGTAAGCTTCGGGAAGGTGTATTAGTTGTTATCACACAGGCTAAAACAGAGTTAGTCGCATTGCACAAGCGTATTACCTCTGACGAAGCGACTCTAAAAATCCTTCAGGATACCTTTGACCAAGACAAGGATAATTTTTCCAACGTAGAAAAACAGATTAAAGAAACGGATATCAAGCAAGAGGCGCTCCAAGAGGAAATCAAGGAATGCGAAGCCAAAATTAGTGAAACCAACGAAGAGATAAATTATAAAAAAGTTTCACTGGCTGAGAGTGAAAACAAATACAAGCAAGTTTCTGTCGGCGCAGCCGACGTAATTAAAAAAATAGAATCAGACAGAAAAGCGCTCGATATATTAAAGAAAGGTTTGTATGACCTGCAGATGCAAAATAAAGACATAGATTATAAATTTAGCAGCTTAAAGGATAGGATGCAACAGGCTTATAAGATAGATTTGGATACACAGGAACCTTTGGTTTTGGAATTGGATATTCAGGTTTTAGGGCAGGAGATAGAAAGGCTTAAAGTTAAGCTGGATTCTTACGGAACGGTAAACCTGGTCGCCATAGAAGAGTATGATGAGTTAAAGAAGCGCTATGATTTCCTCATCCAGCAGCAAACCGACCTTGATTGTGCCAAGGAATCTTTGCATCAGGCAATATTGAAGATTAACCGCACCACCAAGCAGATGTTCATGGAGACTTTTGAAAAGGTGCGCGAAGAATTCAAGAATTATTTCAGGCTCTTGTTTAACGGAGGAGATGCCCAGGTGTTTTTAATTGACGAGCACGATCCGCTTGAGTCAGGCATAGAGATTATCTGCAGGCCACCCGGGAAAAAATTGCAGAATGTTCTTTTGCTTTCAGGCGGGGAAAAATCCATGTCAGCCATCGCGCTTATATTTGCCATATTTAAAGTAAAGCCTTCCCCGTTTTGTATTTTGGATGAGATCGACGCTGCTTTGGATGAGGCGAATGTCAATAGGTTCTCAAAAATCCTGCAGGAATTTGCCAAGACTTCGCAATTCATAGTAATTACCCATAACAAAAGGACAATTGCCAATGCCAACGTGATGTATGGTATTACTATGGAGCAGTCAGGAATCTCAAAGATTGTTTCGGTTAAGTTTGCTAATGACAAACAGCAGGATAAAACTGAGGAAGTCGTAGCTGTAGCGTAAAAACAAGTTTAACAGCAGATTGTATTCTTGCCTGTCTTTTTTGCCTGATAGAGTAATTTGTCGGAAGTAGAGATTAGCTCTGAAGCAGTCTGCCCGTCTTCGGGGTAAGTAGCCAGGCCCAGGCTGATAGTCAGTTTTTTCTGAGGCAGAATCTCTTCATTAACAAAGGCGTGCCTTTCAATATCCATTCTTAAGCGCTCAGCAATTAGAAGCGCTTCTTTTTTTTCTGTCTGAGGCAGGATTATGGTAAATTCCTCCCCGCCGTACCTGCATACATAATCCATTTTCCGGGACTGGTTTTTAAGAATCAAGGCCAGTTCCTTAAGGATGTTGTCTCCTGCCTGATGCCCAAGCTGATCGTTATAAACTTTGAAGTCGTCAATATCCAGCATGACCAGGCTTAAATGCGTTGAAGTTGCTTTAGCCTTTTCTACTTCCATATGCAGCAGGAACTGAAAATATCCGTGGTTCCATAATTCAGTGAGAGAGTCCAGGTGTGCCAGCATTACTGTTTTCTCATAAAGTTGCGAGTTTTCAATTGCCAGGCCTGCCTGGTTTGCTAACATGGTCAGCATACGAATATCGTCTTTGGTAATAGGTTTTCGTGTAATGAGATTATCCGCGACTATCAATCCATTAACCTTATCTTTAGCCTTAAGGGGAACCAAGACCAGTTCCTCACTGTTTAACATTTTTACAATAGGGGAGTTTTGATAGTTTTTTATGGTTTCTCTGGTTAGGTGCAGTGGCATACCTTCTAATACGGCTAAGGCTAGTAGATTCTCATTCTTATCCTGCAAAGAGACTTTAAGATTCTGTACCTGTCTGCTAAACCCGGATAAAAATACGCCGTTTGAGGTTTTGTATACGTTGATGAGATCGTCCAAATTCATGCGTTCTTCTTCAATCTGGGTCCACATCCGGTTGGCCTCTTCTCCGGTCTCAGGACCAATAGCCATTTTGCCCTCTATAAGGTTTTCCTTCCTATTGATTAAGAAAAGTAAGGCCCGGTTAAGGCCCAAGCCAATATGCGCAGTTACGCCGGTTAAGATGATGTATAAAATTTCATCCAGTTTAAGCGTGGTGCGCATGGCGTTGGATATCTCATGGAGTATGCCAAGCTCCATTCTTGTGCGGTCTAATTCCTGTTTTATTTTGGTTATGTCATCCATAGGTTATAACTGTAACATATTTTTCTGGCAGTGTCAATCCTTGTTCTTTTTTAGGCATAACTGTAAGATTTTGCTGTTGGTTACGTCTATTTAAACAGGAGGGGGGTGATTGGTGTGAGGAGATGACAATATTTGTTTGACATGTCAAGATTGGTGGGTTATAATATAAAACTCTATTAAGCTTAAATTCTAAGATGGGAGGCAAAAATGGTATTAGATAAGAAAAAAGAAGAATTGCACAATATTTCTGACCGTCAGAAGGCCCTGGAACTTGCCCTTTCTCAGATAGAGAAACAATTCGGAAAAGGTTCAATCATGAAATTAGGAGGAGAAGTCAAGGTTAACGTAGAAACAATTCCTACGGGTGCTTTGACTTTGGATTTAGCTTTGGGTGTAGGTGGCCTTCCGAAGGGCAGGGTTATTGAGATTTTCGGTCCGGAAGCTTCGGGAAAGACCACGATTACTTTAACCGCAATAAGAGAGATACAGAAAAAGGGCGGGGTTGCTGCTTTTATTGATGCGGAACACGCCTTTGATTCCACTTATGCTAAAATTATCGGACTGAATCTGGATGACCTTTTGATTTCACAGCCGGATACCGGAGAACAGGCTTTAGAGATTGCCGAAACACTGGTACGTTCAAATGCGGTTGATTTAGTGGTAATCGATTCTGTTGCCGCTCTTACCCCGCGCGCAGAAATAGAAGGCGAGATGGGGGATTCTCACATGGGTTTACAGGCTAGGTTAATGTCCCAGGCGCTAAGAAAACTTACTGGAGCAATAAGCAAATCGCGCACCTGTGTAATATTTATCAACCAGATTAGAGAAAAAATCGGCGTGATGTTTGGTTCGCCGGAGACAACGCCGGGAGGTAGGGCCCTTAAATTCTATTCTTCTGTCAGGTTAGACGTGAGAAGAATTGCTTCGTTAAAAGAGGGTGATGCAGTAGTCGGGGGCAGGGTGAGGGTTAGAGTAGTAAAGAATAAAGTCGCTCCGCCATTTAAAGAGGCAGAATTCGAAATTTTACATAATGAAGGAATCTCTAAGACAGGCGCTATTTTGGATGCGGCAGTTAACTCGGAAGTAGTGGCTAAATCCGGCACATGGCTATCTTTCCGTGACGAAAAATTAGGACAGGGCAGGGACGCTTCCATAAAATTACTGAAAGAAAAAACTAAGATACGGGATGAGATAGAGAAAGAGGTTAGGAAAAAAATAGGTTTGGGTTAAGGGGTAAGGGTTAAGGAGGGTTGAGGGTTATGAGAAAAAAAAATATCATTATCGGCTTAACTTTCTTATTGATGGGAGTGGTTACGGGGCTTGCATTCGCTCAGAGTAAAAATGTGCCATTATCTCCGGCGCAGCCTTCAACTTTCGAAGGCTTCAGGATGGAAGATGCGGTAATAAATGTTGCCAGTACTACCGGCAAAGCTGTAGTATCCATAAGCACTGAACATACTGAAAAAATCAAAGGTGTACGTAGGTATTATTTTAACGGCCCAATGGGAGAATCGCCTTTCGGGGGAGATGATCCTTTTCGCAAATTCTTTGATGATTTTTTCGGTGACATGCCTAATAGGGAATATAAACAAATGGGTTTAGGGTCAGGAGTAATCATAAACCCGCAAGGTTACATTTTAACCAATGAGCACGTGATTAATGATGCCGATAAGATAACCGTAACTCTCTCCGACGGCAGGGAATTCAAAGGAGAAATAAAAGGCAGGGATAGCCGCTCTGATCTTGCAGTGATAAAGATAAGTGCGGCTAATCTACCTGTAGCAAACCTGGGGAGTTCGGATTCCCTCAAGATCGGGCAATGGGTTGTGGCAATCGGCAATCCTTTTGGTTTTGCCATGCAGAATCCTGAGCCGACAGTAACTATGGGAGTTATCAGCGCGCTTCACCGTTCGTTAGGTGTAACTGTTTCACGAGATAAGGATTACAATGACCTTATCCAGACCGATGCTGCCATAAACCCGGGAAATTCCGGAGGCCCTTTGGTGAATCTTAAGGGTGAAGTAGTAGGCATAAACGTGGCAATATTCTCTACCACAGGAGGATATCAGGGTGTAGGTTTTGCCATACCCATTAATAATGCAAAGAGAGTACTCTCGCGCCTTATCGAAGGCAAAAAGATAACATATGGCTGGTTAGGCGTAACTGTCCAGGATTTAAATGATGACTTAGCCAAATACTTCGGCTTACAGGATAAAAGCGGCGTGTTAGTAGCGAAGGTGTTAGAAGACGGCCCTGCGAAAGTAGGAGGAATTAAAGCCGGCGATGTAATTAAGCAATTCAATAATCAGCCGATTAACAATGTAAGAGATTTATTGAATAAGGTCGGTCGTGCTGAAATAGGCAAAAAAGTTAAGGTGATGGTAATCAGAGATAAATTAGAGCTGGCACTGGAAGTGCAGGTAGCGGAAAGGCCGAGTAATCTTGAAGAAATACAGGAAGGCGAAAATCCTGCAGCCGGTAACTGGCGCGGTATATCCGTAGAGGACTTGAATTCAGAAAATGCCCGGCGTCTTAAAACAGAAGAGAATATCGGGGTAGTTATAACAAATATTGATTCAGGCAGCCCCGCGGACAATGCCGGATTAATACCGGGAGATGTTATCGTAGAGATAAATAAACAGCCGGTCAAAAACATTTCTGATTACGATAAGATAACTAAAAATCTCAAAGGAAATGTTTTGGTAAGAACCTCCCGCGGATATTTTTTGGTAAAGGGAGATAGTTAATTCATAAATATAATTCCTAATGTCTAAATCCTGATGTCTAATAAATGCCTAATTCTAAAATAAAGGGGACGTTTCTATTTTTAACGTCTCCTAATCAGAAGAAAAATAGAAACGTCCCCTTTATTATTAAAATTGAACAAAGATCCCTTTGAAAAAGCACGAGAATATGCATTCCTGCTGCTTAAGTTCAGGCAGCGCAGCGAAAAAGAAATTTATCAACGCCTTAAAAGGAAAAAATTCCCAGAATCTGTAATAAAAGAAACAGCCTTATTCTTAAAAAATAAAGGGTTTATTGATGATGTTCAGTTTAGCAAGGCCTGGATTGAATCGCGGCTTAAGAAACCTTTAGGCCTAAGAAAAATCAGGCAGGAATTAAATCTAAAAGGCATAGATAAAGAAATTATCGAAAGCCAGTTAAGTAAAATAAAAGATAATTATCAGGAAGACGAAATAGTATTAAAAATTGCCAAAGAGAGGCTGATCAGGCTAAAGGGTATAGGCCCTGATAATGCAAAAAGACGGCTTTTTTCATATCTTTTGCGCCGCGGGTTCTCTCCGGAAATAGTCACGGATACTGTTTCACAATTATGCAAGCATACATCTTAAGAGAAAAATTCCTGGACTTTTTTAAGTCTAGGAAACATAAGGTCGTAGAACCCGATTCACTGGTTCCTAAAGATGACCCTACTGTTTTATTTACCCCTGCCGGCATGAACCAATTCAAAAAAGAATTTATGGGGTTTGATTCAGGATTCAGGCGCGCTGCCACCTGCCAGAGGTGCCTACGCACTGATGATTTGGATAAAGTAGGAAAAACCTGCGGCCATCATACATTTTTTGAAATGCTGGGAAATTTTTCCTTCGGAGATTATTTTAAAAAAGATGCGATTACTTATGCCTGGGAGTTTTTGACCGAAGTATGTAAACTTAAAAAAGAAAGCCTGTGGGTGTCGGTATATAAGGACGATGACGAGGCTTATAAGATCTGGAAAGATTTAATTAAAGTGCCTGAGGCAAAAATCATAAAATTAGGCGATAAAGAAAACTTCTGGCCATCTGAAGCTAAGCAAAAAGGGCCAAACGGGCCATGCGGGCCGTGTTCTGAAATATTTTTTGATCAGGGAAAAGACGTTGGTTGCAAAAAAGCTGAGTGCGACCCTTCCTGCAGTTGCGGAAGGTTCCTTGAGATTTGGAATTTGGTGTTTACACAATTTAACCGTAAAGAGGGCGGTATGTTAGAACCGCTGCCTAATAAAAATATTGATACCGGAATGGGATTAGAAAGATTAGCTGCGGTAATGCAAAAAGTATCCAGTAATTTTGAAACGGATTTATTTCAACCGATAATCAAAGAAATCATTGCCGGGGCAAAGACAAAGGTTACTAAAGATAATAAAGAGTTTGTTTACGCCATTGCCGATCATTTACGCGCTGTGGCTTTTGCAATATACGACGGAGTCCTGCCTTCTAATGAAGCCAGAGGATATGTTATCAGGAAATTAGTGCGTAAAAGCTCCCTTCATTTAAGGGCGCTTGGCCTTGCGCACCCATTTTTATATAAATTAGTTCCTGTGCTGGCCGAAGTGATGAAGCCTTTTTACCCGCAGTTACAGGCGCGCAAAGAAAATATCGCAGAGGTTATTTTAGCCGAAGAAAAAAGTTTTATTTCTACTCTGAAATCCAGCGACTCGTTGTTCAAAGAAAAATTCCAAGGTTTCTCAAAGAAGCAGAATCCCGAAGCCGTAGGTAAACTTGCCTTTCAACTTTATGATACCTATGGAATACCCTTAGAATTAACTGTAGATTGGCTGGAAAAGCAAGGCATAAACATTTCCCGGCCGGCATTTGACAAAGAGCTGGCAGAGCAAAAAGCGCGCTCTAAACTACAAAGTTCCATGAAAGGCGATGTGTTTGGCTCGCAGGCAATGGATTATGGAGTAAAAGAAAGCAAATTCCTGGGTTACGAAGATTTTTCAACCAAGGCAAAGATTCTTAAGGTATTAATAAATAATAAAGAAGCAAAAAAGTTAAATGGAGGCGATGCCGCTACCATAGTTTTAGATAAAACTTGTTTTTATCCGGAATCCGGCGGGCAGGTAGGGGATACCGGAGAACTTGTAAGAGGGAAAAATATTTTTGAAGTTTTAGAGACAAAAAAATCCGGTAAGATAATCTTGCATATCGGAAAAGTTAAGGCTGGTAATTTTAAAAAGAACGACTTAGTATCGGTGAATGTAAATAAAGAAAGAAGGCTGGCCATTGCAAGAAATCATACTGCTACGCATCTTTTGCAGGCAGCTTTAAGAAGGGTTTTGGGTGAGCATGTGCAGCAGCAGGGATCTTTGGTTGCCGAAGATAAATTGCGCTTTGATTTCACGCATTTTAAGGCTATAGATAAAGAGCAGCTGGCCAGGATCGAAGAGTTGGTCAATAATTATATCATGGATAATCATGAATTATGCGTTAAGCAGAAATCTCTGGCGCAAGCTAAGAAATCCGGTGCCTTGGCGTTTTTTGGAGAAAAATATGAAAGTAAAGTGCGTGTAGTCTCGATAGAAGATGTTTCTACGGAGTTATGCGGTGGGACGCATCTAAACTATACCGGGCAAATCGGGCTGTTTAAAATAATCCAGGAAGGCTCCATTGCCAGCGGAATAAGAAGGATAGAAGCTGTAACAGGAAAGTCTGCTTATGGTGTCGTAAAGGAACAAGGAGAAATTGTCAATGATGTTTCTTTAGTATTAGGAGTACCTGCGCAAAATATAATCCGGGAGCTTGGTAAGCGAAATTCCCGTATTAAAGAATTGGAGAAAAAGCTCAGTTCTGAGAAATTAGATTCCCTTAAATCCTCTCTTGATTCTATTGTCGAGGGCGCAGAGATTATCAAAGATATCAAATTAATTACCAGGATAATGGAGAACCTGGACATGGACTTGTTGAGAAAAAATATAGATTTGATAAAACAGAAAGCTACTAACTCAGTTATTGCCTTGGGCTCGCAAGTCAATGGCCGGGCAATGCTGGTGATGGGGGTAACAGAAGACCTTTGCCAAAAGGGAGTGGATGCTTCAAATTTAATCAGAGGCGTTGCCAAGGTTATCGGCGGTAGCGGAGGCGGAAGAAAAGATTTTGCCCAGGCAGGCGGAAACAAGCCAGAAAATTTCCCTCAGGCATTTGAGGAACTTAAAAACATAATTAGGAATTTGCCATGAAGATAATCCGTTCAGGAAGCAAAAAATTAGAGAAGATTTATAACCGAGGGATTACCAAGCAGAGGCGCGTTGAGGAGAAAGTTGAGAAAATCATTGAAGACGTACGCATGCTGGGGGATGAGGCACTGTTAAAATATACCAAGAAATTTGACGGAGTTAAATTATCGCTGCGGCAGTTAAAAGTTGCAGAAATAGAAATCAGCGGAGCGTACCAGAATATCAGCCCTAATTTTGTTTCTACTCTTAAGGTTATCATTGAAAACGTAAACAGGTTTTATAAAAAGACCATCAGAAAATCCTGGAGAATAAAGGATGCAGATGGCGTAGTTTTAGGAGAGAATTATACCCCTCTTGATAGGGTGGGAATATACATACCTGCCGGGACAGCCCCCTTGGTTTCTACTGTATATATGACGGTATTGCCTGCTAAGATAGCCGGAGTTAAAAAAATCGCTTTAATCAGCCCGCCTGATAAACACGGTTTTATTAATCCGCATATTCTGGTTGTGGCGGATCTTTTGAAAGTGGATGAAATTTACCGCGTCGGCGGTGCACAGGGCATAGCTGCCCTAGCTTACGGCACAAAAACCATCCCTAAGGTCGATAAGATTGTGGGGCCGGGAAATATTTATGTCAGCGAAGCCAAGAGGCAGGTGTTTGGCCAGGTAGGCATAGATATGATTGCCGGGCCTACGGAGCTGGTGATTATCGCTAATCGTCACAGCGACCCCAGATTTATTATTGCTGATTTAAAGGCACAGTCAGAACATGCCAAGGGTTTAGCCATATTAATTACAAATTCTAAAGCCATAGCTAAAGAAGTGAAATCGCAGCTGGATGGCAGTAATGGTTTTATCATTTTGACTAAGAACCTTGATCAGGCAGTAGAAATTGCCAATAAAATTGCTCCTGAGCATTTAGAAATTTTGGTTAATAATCCGCAAAGGCTGCTTAGAGGCATACGTAATGCCGGGGCAATATTTTTAGGGCCTTTTAGCCCAACTGCAGTGGGAGATTATGTTGCCGGGCCAAGCCATGTGCTCCCCACTCAGGGCACTGCAAGGTTCTTTTCAGGGTTATCGGTGCTGGATTTTATGAAAAGTAATCACATCATCAGTTATTCCAAGAAAGCCCTGGAGAAAGCAAAAGACCCGCTGGAAAAAATCGCAGGCATAGAAGGCTTAAGTAAACATTTAGATTCTGTCAAAGTGAGATTTGGGTAGTGGCTATGAGTTTTAAGTATAAACTAATATAAAAAGTGAGAGAAAGATGAATTCAAGAATATTTGAAAATACTCGTAAGACAAATGAAACAGAAATATTAATTAAATTAAATATCGATGGTACCGATCAAAGAAGAATAAATACTGGCATAGGCATTCTTGATCATATGCTGGATTTATTTGCTTATTGGGGGCATTTTGATTTAGAAATAAATGTTAAGAAAGGCGATTTTAATATAGATATTCACCATACTAATGAAGATGTTGGTATATTTTTGGGTAAGGCTTTCAAAGAAGCATTAGGAGATAAAGCTGGTATTCAGAGAAATGGTTTCGCTTCATTTCCTATGGAAAACGTAACTGCCAATGTGACCGTGGATATTAGCGGCAGAGGTTCTTTTTCTTGGCCTTTATATGGCGCTGGATTTAACCCAGATAACAAAGAAGGATATGAAATTGAATATGCTGAGCATTTTTTAGAAGCATTTAGCAAAAACTTAGGCATGAATCTAACCATAACTATCACTGGGACTAGTCTGGATTTGCATACAACTTTAGAGCCCATCTTTAAAGCCTTAGGAAAAGCTTTGGACCAGGCCACGCAAATTGACCCTCGCAGAAAAGGCGTTCCTTCAACTAAGGGTATAATAGACTAAGATGATTGCGATTATTGATTACGGCATGGGAAACATTCACAGCGTTAACAAGGCTTTGCAGCTGTTTGGCGCAAAGACTTTGGTTACCAGTAATCCAAAAGATATTCAATCAGCACAAAAAGCGGTTTTGCCCGGAGTGGGAGCTTTTGACGATGCTATGTTGGAATTGGAAAAACAGGGCCTAGTCAGCGTTATCAGGGATTTCGTGAAAGCCCAAAGGCCAATTTTAGGAATTTGTCTGGGTATGCAGCTTTTGTTTGATAAAAGCCAGGAAGCAGCCAAAACTAAAGGTCTGGGTATTTTAAAAGGCGAAGTCAAGAGGTTTGAAGCCAATAAGGGGATTAAAGTGCCTCACATGGGCTGGAACCAGTTAAAAAAAGTTAAAAGTAAAAAGCCAAAAGGAAAAAGTGAGTGTCCTTTGTTAAAAGATATACCCGATAATTCATTTGTATATTTTTGCCACTCGTATTATCCTGTGCCTAAAGATAAGGATGTTGCGGCTGCAACAACTGAATACGGGTTGGAGTTTGCTTCGGTTGTCTGGAAGGATAATGTTTATGGCGTGCAGTTCCATCCGGAGAAAAGCCAAAACATCGGTTTAAAGATGATAGATAATTTTGTAAATTCATGCTAATCATTCCGGCTATAGATTTACAGGACGGCTGTGTCGTAAGATTTGTCCAGGGCAAGCTCGACAAGAGAATTTATTCCCGCGATCCGTTAAAGACTGCAAAGCACTGGATTAAGCAAGGTGCCAAATTACTACACATTGTTGATTTAGACGGCGCAATTACGGGAGAGCCGAAGAATATCGGGATTGCCAAAGAAATTGCCCTTAACGTAGATATTCCCGTGCAATTCGGAGGAGGGGTAAGAAAAATAGAAACCATAAAAACGCTTCTTGATGATTACAAATTCAAGCGGGTGGTTTTAGGCACTAAGGCAGTGTTGGATAATGCATTCTTGAAAAAGGCCTTTAAAGAATTTAAAGATAAAGTTATCGTTAGTATTGATGCTAAGCAGGAAACTGTTTTAACCAAGGGATGGAGGAGTGCGAGAAGCGGGCTAAGCGTGCTTGATTTTGCACTCGTTTTAAAAGGCTTAGGGATAAAGCAGGTAATTTATACCGATACATTAAAAGACGGGACTTTATCCGGGCCAAACATAAAAGGAATAAAATCTTTGCTTAAAAATACAGGCTTAAAAATCATAGCTTCAGGAGGTATTTCATCGCTTGACGACATATTTAAACTCAAGAAATTAGAAAAAGACGGCGTATCCGGTGTTATTATAGGTAAGGCCTTGTATGAAGGGAAATTTACTCTGGCAGAGGCCATAAAACTAGCATAGAATAGGAGGAGGAAAATGTTTAAGAAGGCAGTAATTTTGGGTCTAGCAATGTTTTTTATTATTTCCTTGAGCGGTTGCGCAACTGCACGCAAACAAAATGAACTTGAGATTCAGGGATTGAAAAATCAAATTTCTGTTTTGGAATCACAGGTGCAGTCCAAGGATGAGGAAATTAACAGCTTAAAAGAACAATTAGCAAAGGCACCCGAAGTAAAAGAACAACCAGAGCAGGCGGTAGCTAAAAAGAGAATTGTCTATCCGGTAAAATCAAGGCCCAACATCCGCCAGGTCCAGATTGCCTTAAAGAATGCAGGTTTTGACCCTGGCTCTATTGACGGAAAAATGGGCAATCAGACCAGGATAGCAATTAAATCGTTTCAAAAAGCGCATGATTTGCCCGCAAACGGAAAAATGGGTAGAAAAACCTGGGATTTATTAAGGGAATATTTGTATAAGAAGTTAAAATAGGAACAAGCTTTCAGCTTTCAGATAGAGCTGACGGCTGACGGCTGACAGCGGAGCATGTTGACTAAGCGCATAATTCCCTGTTTGGATATTAAAGACGGCAGGGTAGTAAAGGGTGTCAAATTCTTGGGGCTCAAAGACGCAGGCGACCCCGTGGAAGTAGCTAAAATTTACGACGAGCAGGAAGCGGATGAGCTTGTATTTTTGGACATTACTGCCAGTTTCCAGAAACGAAAGACCTTAATTGATTTAGTGGAAGAAATAGCCCGGAATATATTTATGCCTTTTACTGTCGGAGGAGGCATCCAGGATTTAAGCGATATCAAAGATATTTTAAACGCAGGAGCGGAAAAGGTGTCCCTTAATACTGCTGCGGTAAGATTCCCGGAGTTGATTAAGGATGCAGCCGTTAAATTCGGCAGCCAGTGCATTGTAGTAGCTATAGACGCAAAAAAAGAAGATGGCAGCTGGAAGGTTTATATTAACGGCGGCAGGACGCCTATGGATTTAGAGGCTGTAAGCTGGGCTAAGCAGGCGGCAAAGCTTGGGGCAGGAGAGATACTCTTGACCAGTATGGATTATGACGGCACTAAAGATGGTTTCGATATACCGTTAACCAAGGCAATTTGTGATGCGGTAAGCATCCCTGTTATTGCCTCCGGTGGCGCAGGCAAACTTGAACATTTTTATGATTGCTTAACGAAGACAAGCGCCGATGCTTGTTTAGCCGCGTCTATTTTTCACTACCAGGAATATTCCATAAAACAAGTAAAAGAGTATTTAAAGCAAAAGGGGATACCGGTAAGGCTATGAAAAAATTTAAATTTAATTTAAAAGATTTGAAATTTGACAAAAAAGGCCTGTTGCCGGCCGTAATTCAGGACTATAAAACAGGCAAGGTGCTTATGCTGGCTTATATGAATCAGGAGTCGCTACGCAGGACCATAAAGTTGGGTAAAACCTGTTTTTGGTCGCGTTCAAGAAAAGAGTATTGGATTAAGGGCGCAACTTCCGGTAATTTTCAGTTTGTTAAACTTATAGCTTATGATTGCGATATGGATGCGCTTTTGATTAAAGTAAGGCAAGTGGGAGTTGCCTGTCATACGGGGAACAGGTCATGTTTTTATAGAACAATTAATGACAAATGACAAAACCCAAAGAAAAGGGGACGTTTCTATTTTTAACGTTTCCTAATCAGAAGAAAAATAGAAACGTCCCCTTTTCTTCACATTAAATAACTCAAAAGGCAAAATGCAAAACGCAAAACTGCAACGCAAAACGTAAAACGTTTTGAGCTTACTATGTACGAACCTTCATTAAAAGAATTCTTAAGATTAAGCAATAAGGGGAACCTCATCCCGGTATACAAAGAGATAAACGCTGACCTGGATACTCCGGTATCCGCCTTTTTAAAAATAAATAAAGGTAAGTTTTCTTTTTTGCTGGAATCCGTGGAAGGCCGGGAGAAAATCGCCAGGTTTTCCTTTTTAGGCAGTAATCCCTCCATGGTATTTAAGAGCCAAAACAAAAATATTCAGATAATTTATCCCCGGCAAAAACGCATTAAGAAATTCATAACCAAGGCTTCCCCTTTGGATGAAATCAAGAATATCATGGAGGGTTATAGGGCAGTGGAAGTTGTGGGCCTGCCGAGGTTTATCGGCGGCTTGGTGGGATACATGGGGTATGATACGGTGAGGTTCTTTGAGGACATCCCGGATAAGAATCCGCAGGATCTCACGCTACCGGATTGTATTTTCATGTTAACAGACAATATCCTGGTTTTCGACCATGTTAATCATACCATAAAGATTGTGGCAAACGTAATGCTGCCTAAGATTGGCAGAATTTCTTCAGCCCAAAAAACAAAGTTATACAAGCATGCGCTAAGGCAAATTGATGCGATAGAGAACGGAATCCAAAGGCCTTATTTTTCAAGGCCAAAGGTTTTGACGCATAGGACATTGAAGATCTCCTCAAACTTTACAAAAAGAGGGTTTGAGAATATCGTCAAGAAAGCCAAGCGGTACATACAACAAGGCGACATTATCCAGGTAGTTTTGTCACAGCGTTTTAATCTTAAAATAGATAAAAAGCCTTTTGAAATTTACCGAAACCTGCGCAGCCTCAATCCTTCTCCTTACATGTATTTTTTGGCTTTCGATGATGCGTTTATCATCGGCTCTTCTCCTGAAATGCTGGTGCGCTGCGAAGAGGGGATTGTCCAGACCAGGCCCATTGCAGGAACAAGGCCCAGAGGCAAAACAGAAGAAGAAGATAGCAAATTCGAGGCAGAGCTTCTTGTTGATAAAAAAGAAAGAGCGGAACATCTTATGCTTGTAGACCTGGGAAGAAATGATTTGGGCAGGGTTTGTCTTTCGGGAAAGGTAGGAGTCAAGGAATTTATGAAGGTAGAAAAATATTCCCATGTTATGCATTTGGTAAGCGAAGTAATAGGAAAACTTGACAATAGACGTTTCGACATATATGATGTATTGCGTTCTTGTTTTCCTGCAGGCACGGTTTCCGGCAGCCCTAAGATCCGCGCCATGGAAATCATCGACGAATTGGAAAATATAAGGCGCGGGCCCTATGCGGGGTGCGTGGGATATTTCAGTTTTTCTCACAATATCGATACCTGTATAACCATAAGGACAATCGTGGTAAAAAATAATACGGCTTATGTCCAGGCAGGAGCCGGCATTGTTGCAGATTCAGTCCCCCGGAAAGAATATGCCGAGTCAGTTAATAAGGCAAGGGCATTAATTGAGGCGATTATTAAGTAGTGTAATGTGTAAAGTGTAATGTGTAATGCCAGTGTAACGCAAAATAAAGTAAAGAAAAGGGGACGTTTCTATTTTTAACGTTTCCTAATTAGAAGAAAAATAGAAACGTCCCCTTTTCTTTACCCACGTTACACATTACACATTAAACGTTACACAGGAAATAAAGGAGGAAACACAAATGGCAGTGCATGTGCGTCTTAGAAGAATAGGAAAAAACCCAAAAGGAAAACCGCATTTTCGAATCACGGTCTTTGACGAACGCAGGGGCCGCGACAGTAAATTTATCGAGGAGTTGGGATTTTACAGCCCTGTAAGCGGCTTGGCTAGTTTAAAAAAAGATAAGCTTTTATCTTGGATAAAAAAAGGTGCGCAGGTTTCACCCACAATAAAGAGCTTGCTTAAAAAACAAATGAAGGAGTAAAAAATGCCCCAGTCTCAAGCAGTCAGCCCCTTGGTAAATTTGTTCCCCTTAATTGCGATTTTTGTTATATTCTATTTTCTGCTTATCAGGCCGCAAAAACAAAAAGAAAAAGAGCATCAGAAAATGCTTTCCAACGTTAATAAGAATGACGAAATCGTGACTACCGGCGGCATCCACGGCACAATTGTAAATGTGAAGGATAAAACCCTGATAATAAGGATAGATGAGAATGTAAAGATTGAGATAGAAAAATCCTGCGTTTCTTATCTTAAGAAGAAAGGCTCTGAGTAATTCCTCGTATTTAGTCCTTACCCGCAGCTAAAAAAGTCCATAGCATGTTTAAGTCGCTAAAGCTTTATTTAGGGTTAACCACAGACTTTGAGAGGGTTATTTCCTGTTTAGTTGAATTCGGATATACCAGGCAGGCCAATGTGTCAGTAGAGGGTGATTTTGCCCGTCGCGGCGGCATCCTGGATATTTTTCCCTTTGCTTTTGAGCTGCCGGTGCGTATCGAATTTGACAATGATACGCTGTTGTATATCAAGACATTCAACCCCTCCAATGGCCAAACGCTCTGGGAACACAGGATGGTAATTATCCTGCCGGTCAAGAAAATCTCTGCCTCCAAAAGAGTTGCCTTTAGCGAGGAATTCCCTTTATCAAGCTTCATAGATTTAAACATCGGGGATTTCGTTGTCCATAACCAGCACGGCATAGGCAGGTTTCTGGGCATTGAAAAGATAAATTTAAAAGGAAAGACAAAAGATCACCTGGTCATTGAATACGAAAATCAGGAGAAATTGTTTGTGCCTGTAGACCAGATGAATCTGGTTCAAAAATACATTGCCTTTCAGATAAGAAGGCCAAAGCTCTACAAGCTGGGCAATAAAGAATGGCTTAGGACTAAAGAAAGAGCAAAAAAGGGCATACAGAAACTTGCCTGGGAACTCTTGACTCTGCAGGCAATGCGCATGAGCCAGGAAGGTTTCTTATTTTCTAAAGATACTGATTGGCAGAAAGATTTTGAAGAAACTTTCCCTTACGAGGAGACTCCCGACCAAATAAAAGCTACTGAAGAAGTAAAACTCGATATGGAATCGCCTAAGCCCATGGACAGGCTGCTTTGCGGAGATGTCGGATACGGAAAAACCGAAGTGGCAATGCGGGCGGCATTCAAGGCAGTAATGGATAATAAACAAGTTGCCTACCTTGTCCCGACTACTATTTTAGCCGAGCAGCACTATGAGAATTTTCTTCTGCGCCTGAAGGATTTTCCCGTGAATGTCTGTGTTCTTTGCCGATTCAAAACAGGCGCTGAACAGAGAAGTATCGTTAAGTCATTAGCAGCAGGAAGCATTGATATTGTAATAGGTACACACAGGCTTCTGTCGGATGACGTATCCTTTAAAGACTTGGGATTGGTAATAATCGACGAAGAGCAGCGTTTCGGGGTCAGGCATAAAGAAAAGTTAAAGAAGCTAAGGTTGTCAACCGACGTATTAACCTTGTCTGCAACCCCCATACCCAGGACATTATACATGAGTTTAATGGGAGCAAGAGATATGTCGGTTATTAACACGCCGCCGCAAAATCGGTTGCCTATAAAGACTGTTGTGGTAGAATATGATAACGACTTGGTAAGGCAGGCAGTGTTGCGGGAAGTAGGCAGAAAAGGCCAGGTTTTTTTCTTGCATAACCGCGTAGAAGACATAGAAAAAGTCAGGGAAAAACTTGGCAGGATTTTGCCGCAGCATATCAGGCTTGATGTAGCGCATGGCTCAATGCATCCAAAGGCTTTGGAAAAAGTAATGTTTGATTTTTTAAGCGGGCAAATCGACTGCCTCCTATGCACAATGATTATAGAATCCGGGATAGATATACCTAATGCAAATACTATTATTGTAAATAATGCCCATAGGTTTGGATTATCTGATTTGCATCAATTGCGGGGCAGGGTAGGCAGGTTTGACCGGCCTGCTTATGCCTACTTAATGATTCCCAGGGACGAAGTATTGGATAGCGATGCCAGAAAACGGCTTAATGCGATTCAACGATACACCCAGCTTGGTTCGGGTTTTGATATTGCAATGGAGGACCTGGAGATGAGAGGAGCCGGTAACCTGTTGGGTATAGAGCAGCACGGTTTTATTGCTGCGTTAGGTTTCGATTTATATTGCCGGCTGTTACGAGAAGCAGTGGGTAACCTTAGAAAGGTAATGACAAATGAAAAAACTCAAATGTCAAAATAAATTAAAAGAAAAGGGGACGTTTCTATTTTTACCGTTTATTAATCAGCTTAAAAATAGAAACGTCCCCTTTATTTTATTATTTTGGATTTCCTGCTTTGGTATTTGTGATTTATGTTTTGCCCAGGACAAAATTGTAGCTATAGTAAACAACGAGATAATTACCCAAAGGGACTTAAGCGATTTTGTCAATTTTATGAGAATGCGCATGCTAGAAAGAAACAACGAGGCAGCAATAGAGAATAAAATCAAAACTCTAAAAACAGATTTATTAGATAGGTTAATCGAAGACCGCCTCATCCTGCAGGAGGCAAAAAAGAGTAATCTAGCGCTTGACGAAAGCAAGGTAAAATCAAGGATAAATGAAATAAAACAGAAATACTCTTCAGAAACAGAATTCCAGGGTGCCTTAAGAAAACAAGGGCTTGTGCAGGCGGATCTTGAAACGAAAATCAGGGAACAGATGCTGATATATAATATAATTGATCAAAAAATCCGCAAGAAAGTCGTAGTTAGGCCGGATGAAGTCACCAACTTTTACAACAAAAACAGGAAAGAATTTGTCACGCCTAAAGAGCGGGACCTTGAAGTCATGCTGTTAGAAAACCAGGACCTGGCAAACAGTCTTTGTTTTGCTCTAAAGAGTGGCCAAAGATTGGAGGACCTGGCTACAAGGTACCCTTTTAAGCTGGATAAAATACACGTAAGCAGGCTGGATGAATTAAAAAAAGAAATTGCCGATGTCGTCTTTAAAATTGGTGTCTCGGATGTGGCCGGGCCCATAAGCGTCGACGGAAAATATTATGTCTTTAAATTGGATTATATAGCTCCTGAAAAGCAACTGCCTTTGTCAGAGGTCCAGGATAAAATCCACAACTTTATTTTTGAAAGTAAAATGCAGGAAGAGTTGGTTAAATGGTTAGATGAACTCAAAAAACAATCCTACATTAAAATCACGCAAAGTTAAAGTCGGTATTACCATTGGGGATCCTTCCGGTATAGGGCCTGCCGTAACTTTAAAAGCACTTCATAAACTGAAGGGACAAGTAGACGCTACAGTTATAGGGGATAGGTGGGTCCTTTCTAGGTTCTTGGTTCTAGGTTCTAGGTTCTTGGTTAACAATATAATAGACCTTAACAACGTAGCGCATAAAACATTTTCTTTCGGTAAAATAAAGGCTGAATATGGGAAAGCTTCAATTGAATACCTAAAAAAGGCCCTGGAAATGTTAAAAAACAAAGAAATTGACTGTCTTGTAACAGCGCCGATCTCCAAGGAAGCAATAAATAAGGCGGGGTTTAAATATTCAGGCCACACCGAGTTTCTCTCAAGTCAAACTCATACTGCAAGGCCTGTGATGATGCTATTGAATAAGCAACTTAAATTTAGCCTGGTGACCAGGCATATCGCGTTAAAGGACGTTTCAATGCAATTAAGCGCAGATACTCTAGAAAACACTATAATCTCAACCGATCAGGCGCTAAGGAAGCTTTTTAACATTATTAATCCTAGGATAGTTGTATGTGGTTTAAATCCCCATGCCTCTGATAACGGGCTTATGGGAATTGAAGAGGCTAGCATTATAAAACCCGCAGTAATCAAATTAAAAACCAGGATTAAAGGTTTAAGCGGCCCGATTTCTGCAGATGTGGCAATTTCAAAAGCTGCTGGAAAAGAATATGATTGCGTAATCGCAATTTTTCATGACCAGGCTTTGATACCTTTAAAATTGACCGGCAAGAATAGCGGCGTAAATATTACCTTAGGTCTTCCTTTTGTGAGAACCTCTCCATTACACGGGACAGCCTTTGATATTGCGGATAATCCGAAGTTAATTAGCCCGGATTCCATGGTAGAGGCTATTAAACTTGCCATACAATGCACATCAAACCTAAAAAAAGCTTAGGGCAGAATTTTCTCATTGATGCCAACATAAGGCGTAAGATAGTCGAATCACTCGCCTTAACAGCCCAAGACGTAATACTTGAAATAGGCGCCGGTAAAGGAGAGATGACCGCTTTGATTGCAAAGCGGGTAAAAAAAGTATACGCGCTTGAAATAGACAAAAACTTATGCTACGAGCTTAATCAATCCTTAAGCGGGCATTCGAATATTGAAATATTAAACCAGGATATATTAAAGTTCAATATAGGGGCTTTGGGTAAAAGAATAAAAGTTTTTGGGAACATCCCGTATTATATATCAAGCCCGATTATCGAGCATCTACTTAAGTTTAAAACAACAATTTCCAGCATATTTATAACCGTGCAAAAAGAGTTTGCAAGAAGAGCTGTATCTGGCGGCGGCTCAAAGGAGTTTGGCGCCTTAAGCTGCTTCGTGCAATTTTATAGTAAACCTGCGATAATTTTCCCAATTTCCAGAAACTCATTTTTCCCCGTGCCGAAAGTGGATTCTGCTTTATTAAGGATGGATATAATAAAACCTCTCTTGACAACCAAGCAGCAAGAAGCAAGGTTTTTCCGGATAGTAAGGGCTGTTTTTAATCAGAGAAGAAAAACCCTAAGAAACAGCTTAGAGGGGGTAGTGGCTCCTGGAAGGCTGAATCAATTTTTTAGCACCTTTAAAATAGATAAAGATATCCGGCCGGAAAAACTTTCCTTCCGGGATTTTCTCAACCTGTCAAAAACCTAAAAAAAGACTTGACAAAATCATAATTGTAGTATATATTTAAATGCTTACATAATTCCCAAGTATAATATTTTCAACGAGATTCAATCTTAGTTTAAAAAAGTTAAAAAGAATTTTACAAAAATTCTTGTGTGGAGATTTTTTTTATTTAGCTGTAGTTGGCCGACTTAGGCTATTTTCTTATGCTGGAGTAGCTCAGTTGGCAGAGCACGTCCTTGGTAAGGACGGGGTCACGAGTTCAATTCTCGTCTCCAGCTTAAGTGAGTGCTTAAGTTATGGATTAGTTCACATTCATTAAACAATGCGCGAAATAATCACATTAGAGTGCACGGTTTGCAAAAATAGAAATTATACGACGACAAAGAATAAAAAAAAGCATCAGGACAGGTTGGAGATCAGTAAATTTTGCAGGTCCTGCCATAAGCATACCCCGCATAAGGAGTCAAGTAAATTCAACATCTACTCACACTTAGATCGAATTATATATAGGGGCGTCGGTTAATGGCAAACCAACGGTCTCCAAAACCGTGACTGCAGGTTCAAGTCCTGCCGCTCCTGTAGTTTGTAAAAGGCAGTAGCGGATGAAGCAAGAGAATGAGATATGAATATTATAGAAAACCGGTAAATTTTTTAAAAGAAGTAAGAGCGGAATTAGGAAAAGTTGCATGGTCAACGCGCCAGGAATTAATAGATGCTACGATCGTAGTCATCGTGGTTACGGCAATCATGGCGGTTTTTATCGGATTGATAGATATCCTGCTTTCCAAATTTTTAAGCGTGATGTTTAAATGAAAAATTGGTACGTGGTACATACTCAGACGGGCCTGGAAGATAAAGTCAAGGCTGCCCTTGAAAAAAGGATTGCCCAGGCCGGATTAAACGATTTGATTAGCAGTGTCGTTATCCCTACCGAACAGGTTTCCGAAATACGTTCGGGAAAGAAGAAAATATCCCAGAGAAAGTTTTTCCCCGGCTATTTACTCGTGGAAATGGAATTAATCGAGCAAACCTACCTTTTTGTTAAAACCGTCCCCGGCGTAACAGGTTTCATCGGCTTAGGCAAGAAAACCTATGCCCCTGCCCCAGAACGAAGTAGATAATATCCTAAAAAGAACAAAGGAAACCGCAGTAAAACCCAGCCCCAAAAGTAATTTTTGAAAAAGGCGAACAGGTAAGGGTTACAGAAGGCCCGTTTCTTAATTTTAACGGGACGATTGAGGAGATACATCCTGAAAAGGGCAAGGTCAAGGTTAGCGTTTCAATTTTCGGCAGGTCTACTCCCGTAGAGTTGGAATACTGGCAGGTGGAAAAAACTTAAGATAAAATGGCAAAAAAAATTAACGCACAAATTAAATTACACGTTCCGGCAGCGCAGGCAAATCCCGCTCCTCCGGTAGGCCCGGCATTAGGCCAGCATGGCGTAAACATCATGCAGTTCTGCAAACAGTTTAATGATCAGACCAAGGGCAGGGACGGCTTGATCTTACCCGTAGTCATCAGTGTTTATGAAGACAGGACATTTACTTTTATAATTAAAAGCCCGCCTTCTTCGGTTCTTCTTAAGCGCGCGGCAAATTTAGCCAAGGCATCGGGGACAAGCGGAAAGGAAATAATCGGCAAAGTTACCAGGAAACAAGTCGAAGAGATCGCAAAGCTTAAGATGCAGGATCTAAATACTTCCGATATGGAAGAGGCAATTAAGATCATAGAGGGCACTGCCCGAAGCATGGGCATTGCCATAGAAGGTTAATAGATCATGAAAACACAGAGTAAAAGATACAAGGAATCGGAAAAGCAGTTGGACAGGGATAAAACTTACCAGCTAAAAGAGGCAATACACTGCTTAAAAAAATGGCCTCCCCCAAGTTTGACGGTTCAGTGGATTTGCATTTTACCTTAACGTTGATACCAAGAAATCCGACCAGATGGTGCGCGGGACAGTTGTCCTGCCGCACGGCACCGGTAAAAAAATCAGAGTGGCGGTTTTCTGCAAGGGAGAGCATGAAAAAGCAGCAAAAGATGCACAGGCGGATTTCGTGGGTGCAATCGAATTAATAGACAAAGTTGCCGCCGGATTCCTGGATTTTGACTGTGCTATCGCTACTCCTGAAATGATGAAGGATTTAAGCAAATTAGGCAAGATCTTAGGCCCGCAGCGGCCTCATGCCCAGCCCTAAGACAGGCACGGTTACAAATGATATCACGAAAGCCATCGAAGATGTAAAAAAAGGTAAGGTTGAATTCCGCGTGGATAAACAGGGCGGTGTTCATTTAGCAGTAGGCAAAATTTCTTTTAGCGAAGATAAATTGTATGATAATGCCTCAAGTGTAATCGAGGCATTGAATGAAGCAAAGCCGGCATCGGTAAAAGGAAAATTTATCCGTAGCCTTTATATTTCAGCTTCTATGAATCCGGGATTAAAACTATCTGTTTAATATGGAAAAAAAGCTAGGTTTATTAATTAAGGAAATTTCAGAGACGCGCATTAAAAGTTCGTTAAAACAGTCAAACGCTGTATTCATTATCAAGTACTCAGGATTATCAAGCCCCAGACATTAGTACCTTGAGAAAGAATTTAAGGGTTGCAAACGCAACATTATTAGTAGTAAAGAATAGCGTTGCCAGGCGCGCCTTAAAGAATCGGGCCTGGATGTATTAATTCCTACTGTTGAAGGGCCTTGCGGTTTGGTATTTGCCAAAGAAGAGCCGGTTGGCGTTTCAAAAGTTTTGTTCAATTTCACAAAAGAACACGAGAATTTAAAATTAGACGGCGGTTTCTTGCAGGATAAACTGCTTGAGAAGAAAGATATCGAGACCTTAGCTAAACTTCCTTCGAAGCATGCCTTAAGGACTCAGGTAGTAGTGGTATTGAATTCGCCTATTTCGGGATTAGTAATTGCGCTTAATCAGATATTGTCAAAAATTTGTTTATTGTTTAGACCAGATAAAACAAAAAAAGACAAGTTAAAAGGAGGAAGTAAAATGGCAACCGCAAAAATGGACGAATTGATTAAGTCAATAGAGGGCATGACCGTATTAGAGCTCTCGGATTTAGTCAAGGCACTGGAAGAGAAGTTCGGTGTCAAGGCAAATATGCCGATGATGGCAATGCCCGCAGGCGCAGCAGCAGGCGCAGCTCCCGCAGCCGAAGAAAAAACTACTTTCACAGTAGTATTAGCAAGCGCAGGGGCAAATAAAATAGCCGTAATCAAGGAAGTCAGGACCATGACGAGCTTGGGCTTAAAAGAAGCCAAGGACCTGGTTGACGCAGCTCCCAAGCCGGTAAAAGAAGGCGTAGCAAAAGAAGAAGCCGAAGAAATGAAGAAGAAACTTGAAGCAGCCGGCGCAACAGTTGAATTAAAATAAACCATAACTCGTAACTCGCTAACTGGTAACTCATAAAAAAATGATTAAACGTAAGAATTTCGCGAAAATAAAAGACATTTATGATTTGCCCAATCTTCTTGATGTCCAGTTGAGTCTTACAAGGAATTTTTGCAGATGGACGTACCTGCGCAAGACAGGAAGCGCCAGGGTTTACAGGAGGTGTTTGAGGAGATATTCCCTCTGGAAAATCCTGACCGCTCGGTAAAACTAGAATTTATCAGCTATTCATTGGGAAAGCCCAAGTACAATATTCAAGAGTCAATGGCTCGGTCCTTACCTATGCTGCTCCGCTTAAGGTAAAATTCAGGCTTACTACTCCCAACGAAACCAAGGAGCAGGATGCTTATTTCGGCGAAATGCCATTAATGACTGAAACCGGTACATTTATTATCAACGGTGACGAACGCGTTGTGGTCAGCCAGTTACAGCGTTCACCCGGCGTATCTTTTGAAGAAGAGGTCCATCCTACGGGAAAGAAGATATTTTACGGCAGGGTTATTCCTTACCGCGGTGCCTGGCTGGAATTTAAATATGACTTAACCGAAACTATACTTGCCTATGTTGACAGGCGCAGAAATTTCCCCGCCACCCAGATTTTAAGGATACTGGGTTTTTCAACCGATGCAGGATATAATCGCCGCTTTCGGCAAAGAATATCCCGAAATCACCAATACCCTAAAAAAAGATTATACCAAAAATAAAGAAGAAGCATACCTGGATTTTTACCGTAAGATGCGGCCAACAGAGCCGGTAACCAAAGAGGCAGCGGAAGTATTATTCTATAGATTATTCTTTGATCCCGCAAGATATGACTTGGAAAGAGCGGGAAGGTTTATCTTAAACAGAAAATTAGGTATGGATGTTTCTTTGGAAAAAAGAATCCTGGATTCCGCCACAGTAATTAAGGTAATAGAATATTTAATCAACCTTAAAGAGGGAATCGGAAAAATCGATGATATAGACCATTTGGGCAACCGCCGCGTAAAGACCGTAGGCGAACTGGTCCAGAATCAGGTCAGGATCGGATTGGCCAGGGTTGAGCGTTCAATCAGGGAAAGATTAAGCATATTAGGCGAATTTGATAATCTTAATGTCCATTATCTGATAAATTCAAAATTATTATCCAATCAGATCCGCGATTTCTTTGCCCGCAGCCAGTTATCGCAGTTTATGGACCAGGTTAATCCTTTGGCGGAGATGACGCATAAAAGAAGGTTAAGCGCTTTAGGCCCCGGTGGATTATCCCGCGAACGCGCAGGTTTTGAAGTAAGAGATATCCACCCTTCGCATTATGGCAGGGTTTGTCCTATTGAAACTCCTGAAGGCCCGAATATCGGTTTAATTGCCTCTTTAAGCAGTTATGCCAGGGTTAATTCTCTAGGGCTTGCTGGAAACGCCTTATCAGAAAAGTCGAAGACGGCCGGGTAACCAAAAAAATAGAATATCTTACCGCTGATATTGAAGAAGATAAAATTATTGCCCAGGCAAACGTTCCCTTAGATGAAGATGGTACATTTGCCGAGCGCGAAGTTTCCTGCCGTTATAAAGATGATTTCCCGAAAGTCTCTCCGTAAGACAAGTTGAATACATGGATGTTTCTCCCAAGCAGCTGGTTTCTGTCGCCGCCTCACTCATTCCTTTCCTAGAGCATGATGATGCAAACCGCGCACTCATGGGTTCAAACATGCAAAGACAGGCAGTCCCTCTGATGATTACCGAGGCGCCTTTGGTGGGCACACAGATGGAAGCCAAAGTCGCCCAGGATTCAGGGACAGTCGTATTGGCAGAAGAATCCGGCAAAGTGACCAGCGTTGATGCCTCTTCCATTACCATAGGTAAAAAGATATACCATCTGAAGAAATTTTTGCGTACCAATGCCGACACCTGCCTAAATCAGAGGCCGTTAGTTAAATTAGGCGACCGCGTGGAAAAAGGCGGTATCATTGCAGACGGTATAGCTACAAGAGACGGTGAATTGGCATTAGGAAAAAATGTTTTATGCGCTTTCATGCCCTGGAGAGGTTATAATTTTGAAGATGCGATACTTATAAGCGAGAAGTTAGTCAAAGAAGATACCTTTACCTCTATCCACATTGAGGAATTTGAGATAGAAGCTACTGAAACCCGGCTTGGCAATGAAGAGATTACCCGCGATATCCCCAATGTCAGCGAAGAGGCCTTAGGAATCTGGATGAGACAGGGATAATCCGAATCGGCGCTGAAGTAGGGCCGGGAGATATACTGGTGGGAAAAATTACCCCCAAGACCGATTCAGAGCCTTCGCCCGAAGAGAGATTGTTGCGTGCTATATTCGGAGAAAAAGCAGGCGATGTCCGCGATACTTCTTTGATTGTCCCGCCGGGAGTTGAAGGCGTAGTCATTGATGTGCATGTTTTTCCGCGTAAAGACCGCGGCAGAAAATCCAAAGAAGAAAAAACCAAGGAATTGGCAAAAATCAGGGAATTCAAAGCTTATTACAAACAGGAAATAGAGTTTGTGCAGACAGGAGAAAATAGCCAGGTTAAGCCAGCTTTTGGGCGTAGATAAGAAGAAAATGGAGAAAATAGATTTTAGCGATAATGAAGAGGCAAAGATATTGTCTGCTTCTTTTGATGAGCAGATG
Organism: Candidatus Omnitrophota bacterium; assembly: GCA_963805065.1. Taxonomy (GTDB): domain Bacteria; phylum Omnitrophota; class Gorgyraeia; order Gygaellales; family Profunditerraquicolaceae; genus CAWDSS01. The sequence continues at coordinate 74,674 of CAWDSS010000016.1, forward strand.
CAGGAATTATTGGCTGAGCAGGAACAGGAAATTGAAAAAGTAAGGCGCGGCGATGAGCTTCCCGCCGGAGTATTAAAAAGGGTGGTGGTGTTATATTGCCACCAAGCGCAGGCTTTCCGAAGGAGATAAATTAGCCGGTAGGCACGGTAACAAGGGTGTGGTGGCAAGGATAGTCCCTGAAGAAGATATGCCTTATTTGCCTGACGGCACTCCCGTGGAAGTGGTGTTAAATCCGCTGGGTGTGCCTTCGCGTATGAACGTGGGCCAGATTCTGGAATGCCATCTTGGTTGGGCAGCAAAGGTTTTAGGCTGGCATGTCAGCTGTCCTGTATTTGACGGTGCGAAAGAAGAAGAGATCAAAGAGATGCTTAAAAAAGCAGGTTTGCCTGAAGACGGGAAAATAAGTTTAAGAGACGGCTTATACCGGAGAAGACATTTGACCAGAAGATAACAGTGGGCTACATTTATATAATGAAGTTAATCCATTTGGTTGATGAAAAGATACACGCCCGTTCCATCGGGCCATATTCTTTGGTTACCCAGCAGCCCTTAGGCGGAAAAGCCCAATTCGGAGGGCAGAGGTTAGGTGAAATGGAAGTATGGGCATTGGAGGCATACGGAGCAGCATTCACGTTACAGGAAATGCTTACCGTAAAGAGCGATGATGTTTCCGGGAGGACCCGCATATATGAAGCAATTGTCAAAGGAGAACAGCGTTTAACCCACGGAACCCCCGAATCATTTAACGTTTTGATAAAAGAATTACAAGGATTAGGTTTAGATATCCGAACAGAAAAGGCAAAATAATGGACGAGATAGTTTCTTTCGATACTATAAGTATAAAGATTGCTTCACCGCAGATAATTAAATCCTGGTCTAAGGGAGAAGTTAAGAAAGCCGAGACCATTAATTACCGGACACTTAAAGCCGGAAAAAGACGGCCTGTTTTGCGAGAAGATATTTGGCCCGGTGCGTGATTGGGAGTGTAACTGCGGAAAATACAAAGGTATCAAGTTCAAAGGAATTACCTGCGACCGCTGCGGCGTGACTGTGGATCGTTCTTCCGTCAGGCGAGAGCGCATGGGCCATATTGAATTGGCAACGGCGGTTACGCACATCTGGTTTTTTAAGGCAGTGCCCAGCCGTATGAGCGCATTATTGGATATCGGCCTAAGGGACCTGGAAAAGATCATTTATTACGAGGAATATGTAGTGGTTGATCCGGGCACTACTCCTTTAAAGAAAAAGAGAGCTTTTAAGCGAAGAGAAATATCAGGAAGCCCTGACTAAATACGGCGCGAATTTTAAAGCCAAGATCGGCGCAGAAGCAATCAGGGATCTTATTAAAAGAGTTGGATCTTGATGCTTCAATGCCGCAAGTTACGCCGTGACTTGGAAAAATCAAAGGACATCCTGAGTAACCGCAAAGGCCTTAAAGTACTTAAAGATCGTAGAGGATTTCAAGAAATCCGGGAACAAACCGGAATGGATGGTCTTGGAAATCTTGCCGGTTATCCCTCCGGATTTAGGCCGTTGGTTCCCTTAGACGGCGGCAGGTTTGCCACTTCCGACCTAAATGATTTATACCGCCGGGTAATCAACCGGAATAATCGTCTTAAAGAAACTCATGGAGTTAAACGCTCCGGAGATCATCATCCGTAATGAAAAGCGCATGCTTCAGGAAGCAGTGGATGCGCTTATTGGATAATGGCAGGCACGGCAAGCCGGTAATGGGCGCAAATAACCGGCCTTTAAAATCCCTTTCTGATATGCTTAAAGGCAAACAGGGCCGATTCAGGCAGAATCTTTTAGGTAAGCGCGTAGATTATTCCGGCCGTTCAGTTATTGTCGTCGGCCCGGAATTAAAACTGCATGAATGCGGATTGCCCAAGCAGATGGCCCTGGAATTATTTGAGCCGTTTATCATCAAGAAACTAAGAGAAAAAGGTTTTGTGCATACTATAAAGGGCGCGCGCAGGATGGTTGAGCGCGGCAAGATTGAAGTTTGGGATATTTTGGATGAAGTAATCAAGGACCATCCCGTACTCTTAAACCGCGCGCCTACCCTGCACCGTTTAGGTATCCAGGCATTCCAGCCGGTTTTAATCGAAGGTAAATCCATTAAAATCCATCCTTTAGTCTGCACTGCTTTTAACGCTGATTTTGACGGCGACCAGATGGCCGTGCACGTGCCGTTATCTCTAGAATCCAGCTTGAAGCCAAGATACTGATGCTTTCCATAAATAATATATTTTCTCCCGCTGACGGCCGTCCGATCGTTACGCCTACCCAGGATATTATTTTAGGCGCTTCATATATTATCTAAAGAGAAACCCGGGGCAAAAGGAGAAGGAAAATTATTTGCCAGCGGCGATGAAGTAGTGGTTGCCTATGACGATAAAGCAATTGATTTACATGCAAGGATAAAATTAAGAATTGATAGATTGTTCGATCTGGATGAGAAAAAGGTTATCGAACGGAAAACAGATTATCGACCACTACCGTCGGCAGGGTCATATTTAACCAGATCCTTCCGGCAGAGTTTGGTTTCGTAAACAAGGAATTGAATAAAGGCAAAGTAGGCGATATCGTGGTTGAATGCTATAAGAGTTTTGGCCATAACGCGCACCAGTTAAATTGCTCGATGATATTAAGAAGCTGGGTTTTGAATGCTGCAACATTAGGCGGCATCTCAATCGGAATTGATGATTTACAGATTCCCGTAGAAAAACAGGAAGTTTTAAAAGAAGCAAAAGAAGAGGTTAGCCAAGGTTGAAGAACAGTATCGCAGAGGTATCATTACCGACAGCGAGCGTAAATCCAAGGTTATCGATATCTGGACGCACGCCACCGATAAGGTTTCCGATTTGCTGTTTAAGGGCATGGAATCGTTTAATCCTATATTTATGATGGCTGATTCGGGCGCAAGAGGTTCGCGGCTGCAGGTAAGGCAGTTAGCCGGCATGCGCGGTTTGATGGCTAAGCCTTCAGGTGAAATTATCGAAAGCCCGATTACCGCAAATTTCCGCGAGGGCTTAAACGTCTTGGAATATTTTATTTCTACTCACGGCGCGCGTAAAGGTCTGGCTGATACAGCCCTTAAAACCGCTGATGCGGGATATCTTAACCCGCAGGCTGGTGGACGTTGCCCAGGAAGTTATTGTTGCTGAGCATGATTGCGGCACCCTAAATGGTATCACAGTTTCCGCGATTATCGAAGGCGATGAGGTAGTGGTCAGCCTTAAGGACCGCATTGTAGGAAGGGTTGCCTTGGATAATATCGTAGATATCATTACCGACGAGGTAATTGTTGAAGCAGGCGATGAGATTACCGAAGAAAAGGCTGATATGATCGAAAGGCTGGGCATTGAAAAGATCCGCATCCGAAGTGTTTTGACCTGTGAATCCGGAAGAGGCGTTTGTACAAAATGTTACGGCAGAAATTTAGCCAGCGGAAGGATCGTGGAAGTGGGAGAGGCAGTCGGCGTAATCGCGGCCCAGAGTATCGGTGAACCCGGCACCCAGCTAACCATGAGAACTTTCCATATCGGCGGTACTGCATCCAGGATTGTAGAGCAGTCGTTTATTAAAGCCAAAAATAAAGGGTTGATTAAAGTATCATACCTTAAGAGTTACTGCCAAAAATAAAGAATTTGTAGTTTTAAACAGGAACGGCTCCTTAAGTATAAATGATAAACAGGGCCGGGAACTGGAACGCTATACAGTTCCTCAGGGCGCATTTATCAGTGTTGCGGACGGCGAAGAAGTGTTAAAAGGCACTGCCTTTGTGCGTTGGGATCCGTATACTCAGCCGGTCCTTACAGAAGTCGGCGGACAGGTAAAATATGAAGACTTACGCGAAGATGTCACGGTACGCGAAGAGTTAAACCCGGTTACAAAACTTACAGAGCGCGTTGTTGTTGAGCATAAACAGGAGTATCATCCGCAGATATTAATTTTAGATGCAAGCAAGGAAGTGTTGGGAATTTATCCTATTCCAGTCGGTGCGCACATCCTGGTTAAAGACGGGCAAAAAGTGGATGCAGGAGACCTTTTGGCTAAGATTCCGCGTTTGGTTGTAAAAACCAGGGATATCACCGGAGGTCTTCCGCAGCGTTGCAGAATTATTTGAGGCAAGGCGGCCTAAGGACCCCGCGGTGATTAGTGAAATAGATGGTTTTGTGGAATTTGGCGAGACAAAGAAAGGCCAGAGGGTTATCATTGTTAAATCTACTACGGGAATGCAGAGAGAATATGTAATTCCGCACGGAAAGCATCCTAATGTATACAAAGGCGATAAAGTTATCGCAGGCCAGCAGTTAACTGACGGGCCGGTAGTTTTGCAGGATATATTAAGAGTTTGCGGCGATAAAGTGCTGCAGGAATATTTGGTCAATGAAGTGCAGGAAGTTTACCGGTTGCAGGGCGTGCGTATAAATGATAAACATATCGAGTTAATCATCAGGCAGATGTTAAAGAAAGTCAGCATTGAGGATCCGGGTGATACGGAATTCCTGGCTACTCAGCAGGTGGATAAGTGGAAATTCCAGAAAGAGAATGCCCGCGTGATCAAGAAAGGCGGAAAGCCTGCGCAGGCAACGCCTCTTTTATTAGGTATCACCAAGGCATCTTTAACCACGGAGAGTTTTATTTCCGCTGCCAGCTTCCAGGAAACAACCCGGGTCCTTACCGAAGCGGCGACTTCCGGTAAACGCGATGAATTATTTGGCCTGAAAGAAAATGTTATCGTGGGCCATCTCATACCGGCAGGCACGGGTTTTCGTGATCACAGGGAAATTGAAGTGATTAAATCAGGCAAAGAAAAAGCAGAAGATAAAAAAGAAGCTAAGGAAGCCCAAGCAGTAACAGCAAAGGAATAATATGCCCACGATTGCTCAATTAATCAGATTCGGTAGGATATCCAAAAAGAAGAAAACAAAATCACCGGCTTTAAAGGGCTGCCCGCAGAGAAGAGGAGTCTGCCTTCAGGTGCGTACCATGACTCCCAAAAAACCCAACTCTGCATTAAGAAAAATTGCCAGGGTGAGGCTCACGACGGGCATCGAAGTTACTGCTTATATACCGGGAGAAGGCCATAACCTGCAGGAGCATTCCATAGTCCTGGTCAGGGGCGGGCGCGTAAAAGATTTACCCGGAGTAAGGTATCATATCGTAAGAGGAACACTGGATGCTGCAGGAGTGAATCAGCGTAAGAAATCCCGCTCAAAATATGGAGCAAAGAGACCTAATAATAGACATGAGACGAAGAAAAGCGCAAGAAAAAGTAGTTTTAGCCGACCCGAAATTTAACAGCAAGATCGTAGCAAAGTTCATCAACATGGTAATGCTTGAAGGAAAAAAATCCATGGCGGAAAAGATGGTTTACGGCGCCTTTGAAATTGTAAAGAAGCAGTTGAATGAGCCGGACATAATAAAAATATTCCATAAGGCATTGGATAACGCCCGGCCGAGGCTGGAAGTAAAACCCCGCCGCGTGGGTGGCGCAACGTATCAGGTGCCAATAGAAGTCAGGCAGGAACGAGGCACTTCTATAGCTTTACGCTGGATAAGGGATTTTGCCAAAGCGAAAAAAGGCAAGTCCATGAAGGAAAAACTTGCCGATGAGATTATGGCAGCCTACAAAGGCGAAGGCTCGGCAATTAAGAAAAGAGACGATACGCATAAGATGGCTGAGTCAAATAAAGCCTTTGCTCATTTCAGATGGTAAACATGAGAAAAATAGCATTAGAGAAAGTAAGGAATATCGGGATAATCGCGCATATTGATGCCGGTAAGACCACGACCACCGAGCGTATCCTGTATTATACAGGTAAGACCTATAAACTGGGCGAGGTGCATGAAGGGACTGCCACCATGGACTGGATGGTCCAGGAGCAGGAAAGAGGCATCACCATAACCGCAGCCTGCACTACCTGTAAATGGAATGATTTTACGATTAATATTATTGATACTCCCGGCCACGTAGATTTTACCGTTGAAGTAGAAAGGTCATTGAAGGTTTTAGACGGTGCGGTGGTGGTTTTTTGCGGAGTAGGCGGAGTAGAGCCGCAGTCAGAAACAGTCTGGCGCCAGGCTGACCGTTACGAAGTGCCCAGGATTGCTTTTGTCAACAAAATGGACAGGGCGGGAAGTAATTTTCCTGACACAATAGAGCAGATGCATAAAAAACTTGGCGCTAATGCAGCGGCAGTCCAATTACCGTATTATGAAGCAGATAATTTTCAGGGTATGATTGATTTGATTGAGAGAAAATTAATCGTATATAAAGATGAGTTGGGTAAGGAATTTGAGGTTAAAGATATCCCGGCAGAATTCGCTTGATGAAGTTGATAAATATCGGCACATATTATTAGAAAAAATTGCCGATGTCGATGAAAAGATGATGGATAGCGTAGTGCATAATAAAAAAATAAGCGCAGCAGATATTAAACAGGCGATACGTAGGGCTGTTGTGCATAATAAATTTGTCCCGGTTTTATGCGGCTCGGCATTCAAGAATAAAGGCATTCAGCCCTTACTGGATGCAATTTGTGATTATCTTGCCTTCGCCTTCGGATTTACCGCCTGTAAAGGGTACTAACCCTGACTACTGGAGAATTCGAAGAGATTATCGCTTCTGATAAGGCGCCTTTTTGCGCATTGTGTTTTAAGGTTGCCACTGACCCTTACGTAGGCAAGCTTAATTATATACGGGTTTACTCCGGGACTTTGAAATCAGGGGAATTCATCTACAATGCTTCAAGGAGCGAAAAAGAAAGAATAACCAAATTAGTCAGGATGCACGCTAATCAACAGGAAGTTATTGATTTTGTCCATACCGGAGATATTGCTGCAGCGGTCGGCTTAAAGGAAACTAAGACCGGTGATACGCTGTGTACTGAAGTCAATCCGATCCTGATTGAGTCCATGCGTTTCCCTGAGCCGGTAATTCAGCAGGCGATTGAGCCGAAAACAAAACAAGACCAGGAAAAAATGGGATTTGCTTTGCATAAATTAGCAGAAGAGGATCCGTCATTTCGCGTAGACTATAACCAGGAAACCGGACAAACCATAATTTCCGGAATGGGGCAGTTGCATTTGGAAATTGTTATAGACAGGATTTTACGTGAATTTAATGTTGAGGCTTCAGTAGGTTCTCCGCAGGTAGCATACCGGGAAACAATTACCAGGAAAGTAACTTCCACCGGAAAATTTATCCAGCAGTCCGGCGGCCACGGCCAATATGGCCATGTTGTAATAGAAATGGAGCCCCAGGAAATGCCGGGGCAAGGCATTACTTTTGAAGATAAGATTAAAAGCGGTGCGATACCGCAGAGAATTTATACCGTCTGTTAAAGACAGGGATAATGGGTTCGGCAAAGAGCGGCAGTTTAGCGGGCTATCCGGTTACGGATGTGAAAGTAACTTTAGTTGACGGATCTTTTCATGAAGTGGATTCTTCGGAAATGGCTTTTCAAATGGCGGCAGCAATCGCGTTTAATGACGGGCTTAAGAAAAGCAAATCCGATTATTATTGAGCCGATTATGGATATGGAAATTGTAGTCCCCGAAGAATACATGGGCGCGGTTATCGGAGACTTAAATTCCCGGCGGGCAAAAATAGTTTCGCTTGCTACAGCGCGCAAATGTGCGTGCGATACGAGCCTATGTTCCGCTGGCAGAAATGTTTAATTACGCAACCATATCAAGATCCTTGACACAGGGCCGCGCTTCCTATACAATGGAGCCTTCATTTTACGCTGAAGTGCCTTCACATATAGCAGAAAAAATTATTTCTGGTTTTGCAACTTCGGGTTCGACAAGAAAAGGTTTTTAAAACAATAAGGAGGACGTAAATGGCTAAAGAGAAATTTGTAAGAAGTAAAGCCGCACGTAAATATCGGGACCATCGGCCACATCGACCACGGTAAGACAACTTTAACTGCAGCTATTACTCTACGTATTATCCAAGATGGGAAAGGCCACTGCCAGAGAATATGCTGATATCGCCAAGGGCGGTACAGTAAGAGACGAAACAAAGATCGTTACAATTTCGGTTGCCCACGTTGAATATGAAACTGATAACCGCCATTATGCGCATATCGACTGCCCGGGCCATGCCGATTATATCAAGAACATGATTACCGGCGCTGCCCAGATGGACGGCGCAATACTGGTAGTTTCCGCAGCTGATGGCCCTATGCCTCAGACAAGAGAGCATATTCTTTTGGCCAGGCAGGTCAACGTTCCTGCGATGGTCGTATTTTTGAACAAAGTCGACGTAGTGCAGGATAAGGAACTTATTGACCTGGTTGAAATGGAAGTAAGGGACCTTTTGACCAAATACGGATATCCCGGAGATAAAACTCCGATTATCAAGGGTAGCGCTATTAAAGGCTATTGCAGTCAGGCGGAGACCCTAATCAGCCCGGATTGCAAATGCATACTGGATTTGATGAAGGCCGTCGATGAGTTTATCCCGCTTCCCGGTAAGAGACCTGGATAAGCCATTACTTGATGGCAGTAGAAGACGTTTTCAGCATTGAAGGTAGAGGAACGGTCGGCACAGGAAGGATCGAACGCGGCAAAGTAAAATTAAGCGAAGAAGTTGAAATCGTAGGCTTAAGGCCGGAAGTAAAAAAGACAGTAGTTACCGGCATTGAAATGTTCAGGAAACTTCTGGATGAAGGCCAGGCCGGAGATAACGTGGGCTTGCTTTTAAGAGGCGTGGAAAAGAATGATATTGAGCGCGGTATGGTTATCGCCGCTCCCAAGTCCATTACTCCGCATACCAAATTCAAAGCCCAGGTTTACATCTTGACCAAAGAAGAAGGCGGAAGGCATACCCCATTCTTCAAGGGTTACAGGCCGCAGTTCTATTTCCGTACCACCGATGTTACCGGTAGCGTTACGCTTCCCGCAGGGCGTAGAAATGGTTATGCCCGGCGATAACGTCAATGTAGAGGTTGAATTGATCACCCCTATTGCCATGGAAAAGGAATCGCGTTTTGCCATCCGCGAAGGCGGCCATACAGTCGGCGCAGGAGTTGTTACTGAAGTAATAGCTTAATTTGTTAAACGAAAATGCAGAAAATCAGAATAAAATTAAAAGCATATGACCATCGTCTGCTGGATCAGGCGGTAGAAGAGATAGTAGAGACTGTAAAGCGCACCGGTGCCAGGATTTCCGGGCCAGTGCCGCTTCCCACCAAAAGAGAGATCTATACGGTCTTGCGTTCTCCGGTTATCGATAAGAAATCGCGCGAGCAGTTTGATTTGTCAACCCACAAGCGGCTTATCGACATATTTGAGCCGACATCCAAGACGATAGATTCTTTGAGGAAGCTGAATTTACCTGCCGGAGTGGATGTGGAGATTAAATGATCGGTTTGCTGGGTAAAAAAATAGGCATGACGCAGGTTTTTACCGATGACGGAAGGTTTCTTAGCGTTACTGCTATTGAGGCCGGGCCTTGCCCGGTATTAGCGGTAAATGAGAAAAGCATACAGCTGGGGTTTGATATTACTGAAGAGAAACGCCTTAAGAAGCCGCTGGCCGGATATTTTAAAAAGATAAACGTCAGCCCCCGTAAGTTCATCCGGGAAGTTAGCAAAGAAGCAACACGTGAATACAAGGTTGGAGAAGAAATAAAAGTCGATTTATTTAAATCCGGAGATTTTGTAGATGTAACCGGGACATCAATAGGCAAAGGGTTTCAGGGTGGCATGAAACGTTGGCATTGGCATGGCGGGCCGATGACGCATGGTTCAACGTCTCACCGCCGCGTTGGTTCCATCGGTTCAACTACCACTCCCGGGAGAGTTTGGAAAGGGCATCATCTGCCCGGTCATATGGGTAATCACAGGACCACTACTCAGAATTTGAAAGTGGTAAAGATAGACGCGGAGAATAACATATTACTGGTGGAGGGGAGCGTCCCCGGCAATAAGAACAGTTATGTAATTATTAAAAAAGCCAAAAAGAAAGTTGCTAAATAACAATAATGGAAGCTAAAACTTTACCTATATATAATAGCGAAGGCAAAGAGATTGATACTGTCAAGTTGAGCCCTGCGGTTTTTGACGGCACGATAAATCTGCTGCCATATACCAGGCGGTTAATACTTACAGGGCAAATCAGAGGATGGGTTTAGCAGCCACAAAAACCAGAGGAGAAGTTTCAGGAGGCGGTAAAAAACCCTGGAAACAAAAAGGCACAGGACGGGCAAGGGTAGGTTCAACGCGTTCTCCGCTATGGCGCCACGGCGGCGTAATATTCGGCCCTCATCCCAGAGATTTTTCTCAAAGGCTGCCCCAAAAGATAAAAAATCTGGCTTTGAAATCCAGCCTCAATATTAAGCTGGGAGAAAATAATATTACCGTACTTGATGAATTAAAAGCAGATAAACCAAAAACCAAGGATATCTGCAAGATATTCGCTAACCTTAAGATTGATACCAAAAAAGCCAAGAAATCTAATGAAGTGCTGTTACTCCTGGACAAGCGAGAGAATGGGCTAGATTTGGCGCTAAGAAACATTGCTTTTTTAAATGTAAATTTAGCTAAGGATGTGCATAGCTATGAAGTAATGAGGCACCGTAAAATTATAATCACCAAACACGGCCTAAACGCAATTACAGATAGGTTTAAATAATGATTTATCCTCAGGATACAATAAAGGCATTAGTAAGAACAGAAAAAGCGACCCTTTACGAGCCGGATGGCAAATACCTGTTTTTGGTAAATAAGTCCGCAAATAAAATTCAGATTAAGCAGGCCGTAGAGCAGATTATATAAAGTAAAGGTAAAACACGTCAATACCTTTGTTTCGATAGGCAAATTAAAGAGGGTCAGGTATCAGCTGGGCCGCACACCTGATGTTAAAAAAGCGATAGTCACTCTTAAAGAGGGACAAAAAATAGAGGCAGCTTAATAATGGGCATAAAAAAATTTAAACCTACGACACCTTCCAGGCGCCATATGTCAGGCCCGGATTTTTCAGAAATTACCAAGCACCGGCCTGAGAAATCACTCATTGCGCCGCTTAAAAAAACAGGCGGCAGAAATGTTTACGGCCGCATAACCGTGCGGCATCAAGGCGGCGGGCATAAGCGGATGCTTCGGATAATTGATTTTAAGCGTGATTTGTGGGAATCCCCGGCAAAGGTTATTGCTATGGAATACGACCCTAACCGCTCAAGCCGCATTGCCTTGCTAGAGTATGCTAATAAGGAAAAAAGATACATAATAGCGCCGTTAGGGTTAAATGTGGGAGATACAGTTCTTTCATCTAATCAAAAAGAAGCAGAAATAAAAACAGGGAATTGCCTTCTTTTAAGGTATATTCCTTCAGGAACCTTGATTCACAATGTTGAATTAGCCAAAGGCAAAGGCGGCCAGATTGTAAGGGGTGCCGGCACCAGCGCCCAGATAATGGCAAAAGAAGGGGAATTCGCGCATGTCAAGCTTCCTTCGGGAGAAGTGAGGATAATGAGTTTGGATTGCCATGCGACAATAGGCCAGGTGGGTAATGTTGAGCATGAAGCGTTAATTTTAGGCAAAGCCGGCAAATCACGCTGGTTAGGCATAAGGCCGACGGTAAGAGGCTTGGCAATGAATCCCGTAGACCATCCGCACGGCGGCGGCGAAGGAAAATCCGGCCAGGGTAATCCTCATCCTGTTACTCCCTGGGGCGTTCCTACTAAAGGTTATAAAACAAGAAGGCACCAGAAATATTCGGATAAATTTATTGTTAAGAGAAGGAAATAATTATGCCACGATCACTGAAAAAAGGACCTTTTGTTGAAGAAAAATTATTGAAAAAAGTGGAAAAGCTGCGCGGTCTGGGAACACGCCAGGCAATAAAAACCTGGTCGAGGCGTTCCACAATCATTCCTGAATTTGTGGGGCTTACGTTTGCGGTTCATGACGGCCATAAACATATTCCGGTGTTTGTCACAGAAAACATGGTCGGCCATAAACTGGGAGAATTTGCCCCTTCAAGAATATTCAGGAAGCACGGCGGCGTGAAAGCTAAGAAAGCCGTAGAGAAGACGTAGAAAATGATAGCAAAAGCTGAAGGAAAATTTTTAAGGATTTCACCTCCTAAAGTAAGGCAGGTTATTGATTTAATCAAAAATAAGGATGCGCAAGAAGCCACAAGCATTCTTGTTACGCTTAACAAACGGCCTAAGGAATATTTGATTAAGCTTTTGAAGTCTGCGGTTGCCAATGCTAAGGTTAAAGGCTTTAACATTAACAGCTTTATATTTCCAAGTTAGTCTGTAATCCAGGCCCGAGCTGGAAACGATTTAGAGCAGCTGCGTTTGGCAGGGCTGCCTCTATTAAGAAGAGGACTTCGCACATAAGAATCGAATTAGATTTAAAACCGGGAGAATAATTATATGGGACAAAAGGTCCATCCGTTAATACTTAGAATAGGTTTCATAAGGACGTGGCACAGCCGCTGGTTTGCAAAGCCAAAGGACTATGCCAGATTTATCGAGCAGGACTATAGAATTCGTAATTTCATAAAGAAAAGGTTTAAACAAGCGGCAATCTCTAAGATTGTCATAGATAGATTGGCGGAGAAGATTAAGGTGAGGATTTTCTCAGCCAGGCCGGGATTAATTATCGGCAGGCACGGAGCTGATATAGAGCGCTTGCGCGAAGACCTCAATACCACGCTTAAGACTGAGCTCTCCATAGATATAGAGGAAGTAAAGAACCCGGCATTGGATGCGCAGTTGGTGGCAGAAAACGTGGCTTTCCAACAGGAAAAAAGAGTGGCATTCCGCCGCGCAGTAAAAAGAGCAATGGCTCAGACTATTAGTGCCGGCGCAAAAGGAATAAGGGTATGTTGTGCAGGCCGGCTGAACGGCGCAGAGATGTCCCGCACAGAAACATATAAGATAGGCAAAGTCCCTCTTCAGACTTTTCGTGCGGATATAGATTATGGTTTTGCAGAAGCTTTAACTACATATGGCTTAATAGGTGTTAAGGTATGGATTTATAAAGGCGAGATTATCATTAAAAGGGGAACTAAGGCTCTACCTGCCGCCCCGCAAGTACAGCAGGAGCCGGTAAGGGCACAGTAGTTATCAGATAATTAAAAGGAGTTTGATTCCATGGTAATGATGCCCAAAAGAGTAAAATACCGAAAGTTACAAAAAGGACAGAGGCGTGGCATCGCTACTACAGGTTCTGAGTTGGCATTCGGTGAATTCGGCTTAAAGGTTTTGGAGAACGGATGGATTAAGAATACGCAGATCGAAGCAGTGCGCGTTGTACTGGCCAGGCAGTTGCATAAAGGCGGAAAACTCTGGATCAGGATTTTCACCGATAAATCCATAACCAAGAAACCCGCTGAAGTGCGCATGGGTAAAGGCAAGGGAGAAATAGACCATTGGGTAGCAGTAGTAAAAAGAGGGCGCATACTTTTTGAATTAGGCGGCGTTCCGCAGGAATATGCCAAGCAGTGTTTTAGGCTGGCAGCATATAAGTTACCGTTAAGAACAAAATTTATTACACGTATTCATAAATAATATGAAAATAAGTGAATTAAAGAATTTGTCAAAAGAGGAATTGCTGCAGAAAGAAAAAACCTTAAAAGAAGAGATTTTTAAGCTTAACATACAGCGCTATAGCGGGAGGGTGGAAAAGCCGCATATGTTTAGCTTACTTAAAAAAGATATTGCAAGGATAAAAACGCTACTTAACGAAAAGAAAGACAAATAAAATGGGTAAAAGAAAAGAATTCATCGGCACGGTAATCAGCGATAAGATGCAGAAGACAGTAATTGTGAGAATTATGCGTCTTAGTAAACATGCCAAATACGGCAAAATAGTAAAGAAATACAATAAATTCAAGGCGCATGATGAATAAGGCAGCGCTAAATCAGGCGATACAGTGCGCATAGTAGAAACCAGGCCCTTATCAAAAGATAAGCGTTTTAGAGTTGTAGGAATAATCAAGAAATCCGAGACCCCGCACTTAACATTGAAAGAGGAAGTTCAATGATTCAACTAAGATCAATATTAGACGTGGCTGATAATACAGGGGCAAAACGCGTGTCCATGATTGGCGTATTAGGCAGGAAGGGCAAGAGTTTTGCCGAGGTGGGAGACGTAATCAACGTAAATGTCAAAGAATCTTCTCCCTTGGCCGTGGTCAAAAAGGGAGAAGTTGGTCGCGCCGTGGTAGTCAGGACTAAAGATGCGATTAGACGGCCTGACGGTTCGATATTAAGGTTTGACCGCAATGCAATTGTTTTCATTGATGCTCAGTCAAATCCCAGGGGCACCAGGGTATTCGGCCCGGTTGCGCGCGAATTAAGAGAAAAGAATTTTACCAAAATAATATCCCTGGCTCCAGAGGTGATTTAATGCAAAAAATCAGAAAAGGCGATACAGTCCAAATAACCAAAGGAAAAGACAAAGGCAAGAAAGGCAGGGTCCTAACTTTACTTGCGCCAGGTACGCATGCTTTGATCGAAGGGCTTAATATGGTCAAGAAACATAAACGCCAGACACGCCAGGATCAGCAGGGCGGCATTGTTTCAATTGAGATGCCGGTGAGCATGGCGAATTTGCAATTGGTTTGCAAGAGTTGTAACCGTCCCACGCGCGTAGGTTTTTCAGTTTCCCAAGACGGCTTGAAATCCAGAATTTGTAAGAGTTGTAAAGAGGCTATATAACATGATACCCAGATTACAAGAGAGATACAGGAATGAAATTACCCCCAAGATGATGGAAACTTTTGGGCTAAAGAATAAAATGGCTGTGCCTCGCTTGGAAAAAATAGTGGTAAATATGGGCGTGGGCGAGGGTGCGCAGGATATTAAAATCCTGGAAAAATCCATGGATGAAATGGCTGCAATAACCGGCCAGAAACCGATTATGCGGCGGGCTAAAAAAGCCATTGCTAATTTTAAAATCCGGCAGAATCATCCGGTCGGTTGTAAAGTTACGCTTAGAAGGGCAATGATGTATGAATTCATGGATAGGCTCCTGAATGTCACGCTTCCGCGTATCCGCGACTTTAGGGGAGTATCTAGCGATGCGTTTGACCACGCAGGCAATTATACCTTAGGCCTTTCAGAGCAAACGATATTTCCTGAAATAGAATACGACAGAATAACACGCACCCAGGGCATGGATATTACCTTTGTAATAAAGAACGCAAAAACCAAAGAACAGGCACGGGAATTATTGAAACTATTCGGCATGCCTTTTCAAATGAATACATAAGTTATGGAGCTGTCAATTAGCTTAGAGCGACATAACTTATCGTATGAATTTGACCCCGCACTAATTTTTTAGATGTCTTGGAATTATAGATGCGGGGTAAGCGCGAGATATGCCTTTATATATAAGTTGAGTCTTTTTTAAAAATTAGTGCGGGGTTTAATTCGCACAGCGGCTTATGTCGGTAGCCTATGAAGCAATACTCCATAAGTCGCGTGCTCATAAAACATGGCTAAAAATTCACAAATCGCAAGATGGAAAAGGCCGGCTAAGTTTTCTTCGCGTAAATATAACCGCTGCCATATCTGCGGCAGGTCCGGCGGATTCCTAAGAAGATTTCAGCTTTGCCGCCTATGCTTTCGGGAACTGGCTTGGCAGGGTTTAATACCCGGAGTCAGGAAAGCAAGCTGGTAGACAAATAAGGGGAAAATATGTCTAGAACAGATTTAATTGCCGATGCATTCACTATGATACGCAATGCCATTATGGCAAAAAAAGAAAATGTCGATGTCCCGGCTTCAAACGCATTAAAGTCAATCGTAGAAATATTAAAAAAAGAAAATTACATCGAGAATTTCAAATTAATAGAAGATAAGAAACAGGGTGTAATACGCATTTATCTAAAATATATTGCCCATAAACCGGCAATCAGGAATATTAAGCGCGTGTCCCGTCCGGGGCTAAGAGTATATGTCAAGCGTAAAAAAGTCCCTTCCATATTAAGAGGAAGGGGTTTGGCAATAGTGTCTACCTCTAAGGGATTGAAGACTGATACAGAAGCAAGAGAGTTAGGGTTAGGCGGAGAAATAATAGGATACATTTGGTAGTAGGTAGCGATAAGAGACCCCACGCCTAAACGCTCGAAAATTTCAGAATACAGTAAATGAAATTTTCTTCGCAGGCTTTGGGGTTAATTAAGAAACAAGTAATAGAGGTTAATTAAATGTCACGAATCGGAAAAAAACCCATTGAAATTCCAAAGGATGTAAAGGTAGAAGCCAAAGACGGCCAGGTTTTTGTGGAAGGGCCCAAAGGAAAACTTTCTCGCGTTGTGTCTTACAGGATTTGCGTAGAAATAAAGGACAATAGGGTAACCCTGACGCGTTCGGGAGATACAAAGTTAGATAAGTCGCTGCATGGCCTTTACAGGGCTTTGATCGCAGGTATGATTAAAGGAGTTACCGAAGGTTACAAGAAGGAAATGGAAATTATCGGCGTGGGTTTTAAGGCTGTAGTGCAAGGTAATAAGTTAAATATGCAGTTGGGTTTTTCGCATCCGGTAAATTTCTCTATCCCGCAGGGTATTAAAATAGAAACTCCCAAGCCTACACAAATAGTAATCAGCGGCATTGACAAAGAAACAGTCGGTGAGGTAGCAGCTGAGATCCGCGCAATTTATCCTCCTGAGCCGTATAAAGGCAAAGGTATACGTTTTGCCGGAGAATATATAAAGAAAAAAGTGGGCAAAGCTCAGGCAACCACTAAATAGGTCTGAATATGAACACAAAAGAACATCAGAGATTAAAGAGGCATCGGACAATCAGGCTGCGAATGCAAGGTGATGCCCAAAGGCCGCGCCTGATTATTAAACGCAGCCTCAGGAATCTTGCAGCCGAGGTCATAGATGATACTGCGAATAAAACATTATTTGCCCTTTCCACGCAGAATAAGGAAGTAAAACAGAAGGTTGCCTTTGCGGGAAACGTGAAATCAGCGGAACTTTTCGGGCAAATTTTTTCCCAAAAGGCAAAAGAAAAAGGAATCTTGAAAGTTGTTTTTGACCGTGCCGGTTATTTGTACCACGGCAGGATTAAGGCTTTTGCGGAGGCCTTAAGAAAAGGCGGATTGGAGTTCTAAAAATATGCGCGAATTGAATATTGAGCAACAGCCGGAATTGATTGAAAAGATAATTACCATTAACCGCGTATGCAAAGTAACTAAAGGTGGTAAAAAACTTCACTTTAGTGTTTTAGTAGTGGTAGGAGATACCAAGGGCAGAGTGGGTTTTGCGTTGGATAAAGCCAATGAAGTCGCAGATGCGATAAGAAAGTCTTTAACTAAGGCAAAGAAGTCACTGTTTAAGGTAACTATGGAGGGTTCGACTATCCCGCATGAAATAATCGGCCATTACGGGGCAGCAAAAGTGCTTTTGAAACCGGCTTCAGAAGGGACGGGAGTTATTGCGGCAGGACCCGTAAGAGCAATATGTGAGGCAGCCGGCATTAAGGATATATTGACGAAATGCCTTAAGTCAAACAACCCCATAAATGTTATCAAGGCTACAGTTGACGGTCTTAAGAACTTGAAGGTAAACGAGGAAACAGTTAATGCAACCGAACAAAAATAAAAATATTGAAAAGATTGAGCCTGTTGCCAGGTCTATCCGTAAGCTCAAGCGAGTTGCCGCTAAACTAGAGGTACGCCAAACCATCGGGCTTAATAATTTAAGAGCACCAGTGGGCGCGCATAAAAAGAAAAAGCTTTTAGGGAGAGGGTCTGGATCAGGGCATGGTAAAACTTCTACCAGAGGAAGCAAGGGCCAGACTTCGCGTGCAGGAAGGCATTTTTACCTGGGATTTGAAGGCGGCCAATCCCCGTTAGTCCGCAGGATCCCTAAGAGAGGTTTCACTAACAGGTTTAAGAAGGAATATCAAATCGTAAATTTAGACCAGCTTAATAACGTAAAGGAAGCTACAATTAACCCGGAATTGTTAGAGCAAAAAGGGTTGATTAAAGATAAGGCGAAGCTGGTTAAAATACTCGGGGACGGAAAGCTAAAAAATCCCATTAACGTTTCAGCGCACGCTTTTTCTAAAAAGGCCTCCCAGGAAATTAAAAATTCAGGCGGGACGGTAGAAGTCATAAATGTTTAGCGCACTATATAACGCATTCAAGATTCCTGATTTAAAGAGGCGGTTGCTCATAACCGGCGCACTTATTGCGGTTTACCGCGTGGGCTGCTATATACCAACCCCGGGTATCGACGGAACAGCATTAGCCGAATTCTTTAACCGTATTGCCAAGACCCAGGGCGGTACCATCTTTGGCATAATCAACATGTTTTCCGGCGGCGCTATGGAACGGCTGACTATTTTTGCCTTGGGTATTATGCCCTATATTTCCTCTTCAATTATCCTGCAGCTTTTAACTGCTGTTATACCGGCATTAGAAAAGATGGCCAAAGAAGGCAAGGCAGGATACGAAAGGATAAATCAATATACGCGTTACGGAACAGTTGCTCTTTCTTTAATACAGTCATTTTTTATTGCCCTGTGGCTGGAAAACCCTGCTCGTTTTGAGGGTTTGAAGATCGTTATGTATCCCGGATGGGGATTTAGGATCCTTACGGTCTTAACTTTGACTACCGGCACAATATTCATCATGTGGCTGGGTGAACAGATTCAGGAAAGAGGTATAGGTAACGGTATATCTTTGGTTATTACCGCAGGTATTATCTCAAGGATTCCTGCAGCACTGCACCAGCTATTCATTTTGGTTTCTCCTTTTGCAGCGTCAAAGCGACAGATACAGCCATTTACTTTATTGATTATGGCAATATTGCTTGTGGTAGTGGTGTTTGCGGTTATTATGATAACTCAAGGGCAAAGAAAGATACCCGTGCAATATGCGCGAAGGATCGTAGGCAGAAAGATTTACGGTGGGCAATCAACTTACATCCCTTTAAAAGTAGATACATCAGGAGTCATCGCCATAATTTTTGCCCAGTCAATTATTCTTTTCCCGGCGACAATGGCCTCATTTATCCCTAACCCGGCTTTCCAAAGGTTAGCGCAGAGCTTAATCAGGGGGCATTTACTTTATACGCTTATCTATGCGTTGTTGATTATTTTCTTCTGTTATTTTTATACGGCTATTGTTTTTAACCCGCTGGATTTATCGGAAAACATGAAAAAATACGGCGGATTCATCCCGGGAATAAGGCCGGGTACTCCTACTGCCGAATTCCTGGATTTTGTAATGACCAGGATTACTTTGGCCGGAGCTGCCTTTATTGCGGTTATTGCTATATTGCCTGATTTTATAATGGCTACGCTTAAAGTCCCGTATTTGGTGGCTTCGTTCTTCGGCGGGACAGGCATCTTGATTATCATCGGCGTTATGCTGGATACTTTGAAACAAGTCGAGTCGCATTTGCTTACGCATCATTACGAAGGTTTTATCAGGGGCGGCGGGCATATTAGAGGCAGGAGATAAAGTAAGGTAAAACGTAAAAGTAAAAAGGCAAAACTGCAACGTAAAACTAAAAACGTTTTAAGTTAAAGTTTTGACTTTTGGCTTTTGACTTTTGAGTTTATCGGATTTTTTATGAACATTATACTATTAGGTCCTCCGGGAGCGGGCAAAGGCACTCAATCAGTAAGGTTAGCGCAGGAGTTAGGTTTAGCTCATATTGCCACAGGAGATTTGTTACGTAAGAACGTAAGAGAAGGCACTCAGCTTGGCAAACAGGCAAAAGATTTCATGGATAAAGGCCTGCTCGTCCCCGACGAACTGGTCGCCAAAATGCTTAAAGAAAGGTTTGATAACCCCGATGTAAAAAATGGGTTTATCCTTGACGGTTATCCGCGTAACATCAATCAGGCAAAGACGCTGGATAGCTTATTGAGGTCCGCTAATTTGACGATAGATTTGGTAGTTTATTTAGATTCAAGCGAAAAGGTTATTCTAACGCGGCTTACCGGGCGTTTAGTCTGCAGTAATTGCGGCGCAAATTTTCATATCAAAAATATGCCGCCTAAAGTTGAAGGCACCTGCGATAAGTGCGGGGGTGCGCTTTATCAAAGGGCAGATGATTTAGAAGAAACAGTAAGGCAACGTCTTAAGGTTTATAAGCAGGAAACCGCTTCGCTGATAAAATACTACGAATCTGAAAACAAGCTGCATCGTTTATCAGCGGACGGTGATGCAAGCGAGGTCTTGAAACAAATTATTCAGCTGGCTAACAATAGAAATGATTCCCTTAAAGTCTGAAGAAGACTTAGAGATGCTAAGAAAATCAGGTAAGATTTTGGCTGGAGTGCTTAAGAAGTTGGAAGGATATGTTTTGCCGGGGATTACAACCGAACAGATTAATATTCTGGCTGAAAAATTCCTGGCTAAAGAAAATGCAAAACCGGCTTTTAAGGGTTACAGGGGTTTTCCTGCCAGTATCTGCACTTCAATAAACGCAGAAATAGTGCATGGAATTCCCGGCCCGGTAAAGATTAAAGAGGGAGATATTATTAGTTTGGATTTCGGAGTAAATTATAAGGGTTATTTTTCCGATGCGGCAGTCACCGTTGCGGTGGGTAAGATTGATGCCGGGAAGAAAAAACTTATTGAAGTAACCAAAGAAGCGCTATCAATGGGAATAAAACAAGCACGCGTTGATAATCATTTGTCGGATATATCAGCCAGCATCCAAGGTCACGTAGAAAAGAACGGATTTTCTGTTGTCAGGCAATTTGTGGGGCACGGCATAGGCAAGGAATTGCATGAGGAGCCGGAGATTCCCAACTTCGGGAAACCTCACGAAGGGTGTGTTTTAAGAAAGGGAATGGTTTTGGCAATTGAGCCTATGGTGAACATGGGCACATGGGAGGCGGAAATTCTGGATAATGGCTGGACTGCAGTGACAAAAGACAGGCTGCCTTCGGCGCATTTTGAGCATACAGTGGCAATTACCGATGATGGGGCTGAAATTTTAACAAACTAATAAAAAATATGGCCAAAGAAGAGCTGATTGAAACAGAAGGAAAAATTATAGAGGCTTTACCTAATGCAATGTTTAAAGTAGAACTGGAGAATGGACACGTAGTATTAGCGCACGTTTCTGGAAAAATGCGCATGAATTTTATAAGGATATTACCGGGAGATAAAGTAAAGTTGGAACTTTCTCCCTATGATTTAACGAGAGGAAGAATTACCTTTAGGGTAAAATAAACGAGAGTGTGAACCCCGCACCTTCTAGAAATTTAGTTATTTATAGAATAATAGATGTGCAGGGTTGGTGAATAGGAAAGAAGGTGCGGGGTGAAAGTAAAAGCATCGGTGAGAAAAATCTGCGATAAGTGCAAAGTTATTAAAAGAAGAGGTGTGGTGAGAGTAATTTGCATTAATCCTAAACATAAGCAGAGACAAGGTTAATAGGAGAGATATATGCCAAGAATTTTGGGAGTTGACATACCAAAGGAAAAAAGAATAGAAATATCATTAACTTATTTATACGGCATCGGCCGCTCGCTATCCAATAAAATTCTAAAAGAAGCCCAGATTGACCCTAACAAACGCGCAAAAGATTTGACAGAAGAAGAGGTTTCCCGCATTACAAATACCCTGCAAAAAAGCGGATTGAAACTGGAAGGAGACTTGCGCAGGGACATTTCACAGAATATAAAGAGGTTAGTTGATATAGGTTCCTGGAGGGGCTTACGCCACAAGAAAGGGCTTGCCTGTAAGAGGGCAGCGGACCAGGACAAACGCCAGGACAAGAAAAGGCCCGCGTAAAGGCGGAATGGCAGTTATCAAGAAGGAACCTGCAAAGGCCCAACCGGCTGCGAAACCCGCAGGTAAGTAAGCAAAGAAGAGGAGAATATGGCGACACAAGATAAGGCAAAAAAGAAAAAATTAGCCAAAGGAGTAACTTCAGGCATCGCTCATATACAGGCTAGTTTTAATAACACTATAATTACAATTACCGATAAACAAGGCAATGTAATGGTTTGGTCTGCGCCTGGTATCGTAGGTTACAGCGGTTCAAAAAAATCCACTCCCTTTGCCGCGCAGGTGGCAGCATCTGACGCAGCCAGAAAGGCAAAGGAAATAGGCATTAAGGAAGTTGAAGTATGCGTAAAAGGCCCGGGGTTCGGCAGAGAATCTGCAATCAGGGCTTTACAGGCATCAGGATTGACCATTACTTCAATTAAAGATGTGACTCCTATCCCGCATAACGGTTGTCGTCCAAAGAAGAAAAGGAGAGTGTAATAAATGGCTAGATACATTGATGCAGTCTGCAGATTGTGCCGTTCGCGAGGGAGAGAAATTGTTTTTAAAAGGCACAAAATGCTTTACCGAAAAATGCCCGGTGGCAAAAAGGGCGTATCCGCCAGGACAGCA
Organism: Candidatus Omnitrophota bacterium; assembly: GCA_963805065.1. Lineage (GTDB taxonomy): Bacteria > Omnitrophota > Gorgyraeia > Gygaellales > Profunditerraquicolaceae > CAWDSS01. The sequence continues at coordinate 97,035 of CAWDSS010000016.1, forward strand.
CGGAGAAAAATCGCAGGCCTAAACTATCCAACTACGGCCTGCAGCTAAGGGAAAAACAGAAAGTAAAAAGGATTTATGGGGTCTTGGAAAGGCAATTCCGCAAGTATTTTAAAATAGCATCTAAAACAAAAGGCGTAACCGGCAAGGTATTGCTGCAGATGTTGGAGAGAAGGCTGGATAACGTAATTTTCCGTATGGGCCTTGCCATATCAAGGTCACAGGCAAGGCAGATAGTCCGCCATAACTAAATCCATGTAAATAACCACAGGGTTAATATACCGTCTTATTTGGTTGACAAAGACGATACAATCTTCGTAAAGACCAAAGACAAAGCCCTTAAGAAGCTTAAAGAGAATCTTGAGGTATCAAAAGACAGGACAGTGCCTGCATGGTTAGAATTTAACCGTAATGACTTAAGCGCAAAAGTTCTCAGGCTGCCGGAAAAAGACGATATCTCAATGCCGATTCAAGAGCAGCTGATCGTAGAGTTGTATTCTAAGTAGCTTTCAGCTGTCAGTTTTTATCTAAAAGACTGACGACTGAAGACTGAAAGCTAAAGAGGTTATTAATCATAGGAGGAAATAGATGGGTATAAAATGGAGAGATTTTCAGCTACCGAAAAGATTGGAATGTGATGAGTCTACTTATACCGCTACCTACGGAAAATTTTCCGCTGCTCCTTTTGAAAGGGGTTATGGTGTGACAATGGGTAATTCTTTGAGGCGCGTTTTACTTTCTTCAATAGAAGGAAGCGCGGTAACCTCCGTAAAATTTATTGGCGCTGCGCATGAGTTTTCCAACATCCCCGGAGTCCTTGAGGATGTCCCGGAGATAATCCTGAATATAAAAAATTTGGTTTTGAATTCGCATTCCAAGATCCCCAAGACCATCTATATCAAGGAAGACTCCAAAGGAGAAGTAAAAGCAAAAGATATAGATGTTGACGAGACGATTGAAATAATAAACCCGGATTTGCATATCGCTACCCTCACCAAAGACGTAAAATTGAACGTTGAAATGGAAGTTTCCAGGGGCAGGGGTTATGTGCCGGCGGAGTTGAACAAGAAAGAAGAGAAAACAATAGGCGTAATCCCTATCGATTCCATATTTACTCCCGTAAGGAAAGTAAATTTCAGCATTGAGAATACCCGCGTGGGACAAAGGACGGATTACGATAAGCTAATACTTGAAATTTGGACAAACGGCGCAATAAGCCCCAAAGACGCATTATTATATGCGTCTAATATTTTGCAAAGGCACTTGGATATATTCGTTAATTTCGGCCAGCTTCCCGAAGATGTTGCGGAGGAAGAACCGGAAATGACCAAGGAAGAAATTGCCCTCTATGAAAAACTGAGGCTTCCCATATCAGAGCTTGAATTATCCGTCAGGAGCTCTAACTGCCTAAGGGAAGCAGGGATTAAAATAATCTCGGATCTTGTCAGAAAGACAGAAGATGAAATGCTAAGCTTTAAAAATTTCGGGAAGAAATCGTTAAACGAGATAAAAGAACTTTTGGCAGGTTTAGGTTTAACTTTAGGCATGCAGGTTGATCCCAAAAAACTAAAAAAGGGTTAATTCATGAGACATGGTAAGAAAAGATATCAATTAAACCGTTTCACCAGCTGGCATAAAAGCACCATAAATAGCCTGGCGCGAAATCTGCTAATCCATCAGAGGATACAAACTACTTTAACCAGGGCTAAAGCAGTAAGGCCATTGGCAGAAAAGCTCATTTCGCTTGCCAAGGAAAACTCACTGGCTGCAAAAAGGCAAGCTGTCAAGGTCTTAGGCGAACATAAGTTAGTCAGTATCTTGTTCAATGATATCGGGCCGCGTTTTAAGGATAGGGCTAGCGGTTTTACCAGGATTATACATTTGGGTGTCAGGCGGGGAGATGACGCAACATTGGCAATTTTAGAGCTTACTGAAATAAAAGAAAAGAAAAAGCCGGTTCACAAGAAAGAAAAAGAAACAAAGACGCAAGAAGACGTTGCTCAGGAAATGCCGCCAGTAGAAGAAAAAAAGCCGCAGATTCCTGAGGCTCCCAAAGAGAAAGAAAAACCTCCAGTTACCAAAAAACCCACTAAGAAGTTCCTGGGTGGCATAAGAGGCATATTCAAGAAACAAAGAGACTCCTTGTAAAATAGAGGGGACGTTTCTATTTTTTATGAGAAAAACTATATAAAATAGAAACGTCCCCATTATTTTTTTGGTAATTGGTTATTTTATTTTTGGACTTATTTAAAATTCGTTGTATAATATAATGCTATGCAGATAGATACAATACTTGCAGATCGCATTAAAAGGATAAATCCTTCCTCAACCCTGGTCATTACCTCAAGGGCAAAAAAGCTAAAAGCCGAAGGCAAGGATATAGTCAATTTTGCCGCGGGTGAGCCGGATTTTGACACCCCTGGTTTTATTAAGGGTGCTGCCATTGAAGCGATAAAAGCAGGTTTTACTAAATATACCCCTACCACAGGTATCTTAGAGCTAAAGAAATTAATCTGCGATAAATTTCAGAAAGATAATCAGCTTAAATTTACTCCTGAACAAATAGTAGTTTCCTGTGGCGCAAAGCACAGCATTTTTAATGCCTTGTTTGTGCTGGTTAACCAGGGCGATGAGGTTTTAATTCCCTGTCCGTATTGGGTAAGTTACCCTGAAATGGTGAATCTTTGCGAAGGCGTTCCTGTTTTTATTCCTACTGCTTCGAAAAATAATTTTAAGATTACAGCCGCTGATTTAAAAAAACATATTAGCAAAAAAACCAAGCTACTTATACTAAACAGTCCTTCAAATCCTACCGGTTGCGTATATAAAGAAGATGAACTTAAGGCAATTGCGGACATTTGCGTTGATAATAAAATTTTCATCATCAGCGATGAAATATATGAAAAACTTATCTATGATAATTTAAAACACGTTTCCATTGCATCGTTTAATAAGAGTATCTGTGATTTAACCATTACTGTTAATGGTATGTCAAAAAGTTATTCCATGACCGGCTGGCGCATAGGTTACCTGGGAGCTGCTCCTGTTATAGCTGAGGCAGTAGCGAGACTTCAGGACCACTCTACTTCAAACCCTAATTCCATCGCCCAAAAGGCAGCTGTAGCCGCATTAAGTGCCTCTGGTGACTTTACGAAAAAAATCTGCTGTGAATTCCAGAAAAGAAGGGATTTTGCAGTTAGCCGTTTAAAGAAAATAGAAAAACTGGACGTAGTTGTGCCGCAGGGAGCATTTTATATTTTTTGTAACATTGCTAAGACAGGTTTGGATTCCTCAACCTTTGCCCAGCGGCTGCTGGAGGAGAAATTTGTCAGCCTCATCCCGGGCAATGGTTTTGGCAGGGATGATTATGTGCGCATCAGTTTTACTACCAGCGTTGAGCAGATAGAAAAAGGGTTAGAGAGAATGGAAGATTGGCTCAATTTTTGTCTGAAAGCTGAAAGCTGACGACTGAAAACTAAAAATGGGTAAGACAATCGCAGAAAAAATTTTAAGCAAACATGCCGGAAGAGATTTAAAAGCGGGTGATTTTGCAATTTGTAAGGTAGACTTTGCATTCGGACAGGACGGTACATCTTCAATTATAATTGATAGGATAAAGGAACTGGGCGTCGATAAGTTAAAAACGCAGTTTTGCATGGTTATTGACCATAGCGCGCCATCGCCTGGCGAAGGGGTTTCACGCGTGCATAAAAAAATGCGCTCCTTTGCCGATGATTTTAATACCCAGCTTTATGATATCGGTTGCGGCGTATGCCATCAGGTCATTCCGGAATCAGGAGAAATTCTCCCCGGTGATTTGGTTTTAGGCGCTGATTCGCATACCTGCACTTACGGGGCATTAGGCGCATTTGCCACGGGTGTAGGCTCTACGGACTTGGCAATTACTTTAGCTACCGGTAAGAATTGGTTTAAGGTGCCCCAGACTATTAAAATTGTAGTATCGGGAAAAATTCCTAAAGGCGTATACGCAAAAGATATAATCTTGCATATTATTGATAAAGTGAAGGCAGACGGCGCAACCTATAATGCGGTAGAATTCAGCGGTAATGTAATTGACAAGCTGGATATGGACGGCCGCTTCACCATCTCTAATATGGTAGTTGAAATGGGCGCCAAGGCAGGTTTTATGCCGATTGATAAAACAACGATTAACTGGCTTAAACCCAGGATCGCTAAAACTAGAAAGATAAAAATAGTTACACCCGACGATGATGCAAAATACAAGGAAGTCCTTAAATTCGATATCTCAAAACTAAAAGCCCAGGTAGCTATGCCGCACAGCGTAGATAATGTTACAAGCGTTGACAAATTAAAAGGGACTAAAATTAATGAGGCCTTTTTAGGCACCTGCACAAACGCAAGGCTTGAGGATTTTAAAGTAGCTGCTAAAATACTTAAAGGTAAAAAAGTTTCTAAAAGAGTAAGGCTTATTGTCGCTCCCAGTTCGCGCACGATATTTTTAGAGGCAATGAAGCTGGGCTTAATTGATGTTTTCGTCAAATCAGGCGCTGTAGTTGTTGCTCCCGGGTGCGGGCCATGCGTGGGCACGCATAACGGGATACCTGCTGACGGAGAAATCGTCATATCCACGGCAAACAGGAATTTTAAGGGCAGGATGGGAAATCCCGCTGCCTTTATTTATTTAGCATCGCCTGCTACAGTTATTTCTTCGGCAATTAAAGGCGTAATTTCTGATCCGAGAGAATTTTTGTAAATGAAAGAGAGGTTGATATGGATATCAGGGACCTGTTTTTATTATGTATAAAAAGTAACGCTTCAGATTTGCACATTACGGAAAGTGAACCGCCGATTTTGCGTATAGACGGTAAATTGCATAGATGTAGAGACCTGCCTGTTTTTGACAAGCAAAGCTTGAAACTTATGATTTATGCTGTGCTTACCAATACGCAAAAGGAAATGTTTGAGAGGGATCTGGAGCTGGATTTCTCTCTGGCACTTCCCGGCTTAGACAGGTTTCGCGTAAACATCCACCTTCAGAAAGGCTCCGTCGAGGGGGCGTTTCGGCGCGTGCCCTTGGAGATTCCCAAAATTGAAACCTTAGGGCTACCGCCCATAGTCATGGATTTGGCGCGCAGGCCTAACGGACTGGTTTTGGTTACAGGGCCTACGGGTATGGGTAAAACAACAACCATGGCAGCCATAATCAATCTTATTAATAATGAAAGGGAATGCCTGGTTGTTTCTATTGAGGATCCCATTGAATTTATTTACACTAACAACAAATCAATTATCAAACAAAGGGAGGTTTATTCTGATACGCGTTCTTTTGCAGAAGCCTTAAGGCATGCATTAAGGCAGGATCCCAACGTTATCGTGGTAGGGGAAATGCGCGACTTGGAAACAATTTCTACTGCTCTTACCGCAGCTGAAACAGGCCACTTGGTTTTAGCAACCTTGCACACGCCTGATGCCCCCCAGACAATTGAAAGAATCATAGACGTATTCCCCCCACATCAGCAGCAGCAGGTAAAACTGCAGTTAGCAGATTGCTTGCAGGGGGTAGTTTCGCAGTTGTTATTGCCTCATTCTTCAGGCAAGGGAAGAGTCCTGGCAACGGAAATCATGATTGGAACCCCGGGAGTCAGAAACTTAATCCGTGAGCAGGAAATAGAACAAATCCCCACCTTGATGCAAACGGGTTCTCAATACGGCATGAAAACCATGGATAAATGCCTGAAAGAATTGACGCAAAAAGGTTTGATTACTTTAGACGTTGCCATGTCAAAGGTGAAAAACGCCGAGGAGTTTAAGCAACTATGAGGCTTGCAGGAAAATCAGTCAAACTTTCAGATAACATCAACACGGATTTTATTATTTCCGGACGGTATAAGTTCGCTATTACCGATATGAAAGAACTGTCTAAGCATATTATGGAAGACATTGATCCGGCTTTCCCTGCAAAAATAATCCCAGGGAAAACCATGATTGTTGCTGGAAAAAATTTCGGAATGGGGTCATCCCGCGAACAAGCCCCTTTGGTGATAAAAGAAGCAGGGATTGTGGCGGTTTTAGCTAAATCATTTGCCAGGATATTCTACAGGAACGCTTTTAATATAGGCTTAGCCTTGATTGAAACCGATACGGATAATATAGAAGAGAATGACGAGCTGGAAATAGATCTAGACAACGGCATAGTCAATAACCTTAGCAGGAATATGAAGTTGGCTATAAAGCCTTTTCCTGAATTTATGCAGAAGTTGTTAATAGAAGGCGGAATCGTCAATTACTATAAGAAGTACGGAGAGTTGAAGGTTTAATATGGCGCATAAAATTACTTTAATACCAGGGGATGGCATTGGGCCTGAGATAACCGAAGCTGCCAGAAGATGCATTGAGGCAACAGGCGTAAAAATTGATTGGGATTTAGCTTATGCAGGGGAAGAGGCAAAAATTAAATTCGGCGATTTGCTTCCCAGGCAAACTTTAGATTCCATAAAAAAGAACAAGGTGGCACTGAAGGGGCCGATTACAACGCCTATCGGCAGCGGGTTTCGCTCGGTTAATGTAGCTATAAGGCATGCTTTAGATTTATATGCCTGTGTGCGGCCGGCGAAATCCTATCCCGGAGTAAAAAGTTATTACAAAGATATAGATTTGGTAATTATCAGGGAAAACAGCGAAGATTTATATGTGGGGATAGAATTTGAAGAGGGAAAGCCCGAGACAGTTGATCTTATTGGAAAAATCGAAAAATATTCGAAGAAGAGCATACGCCGCGATTCCGGCATTTCCATAAAACCGATTTCTAAATTTGCCACTGAACGAATCGTGGATTTTGCGTTTCGATACGCTATAGAATTCAACCGTAAAAAAATCACCGTAATCACAAAGGCGAATATTATGAAATTTACCGACGGGTTATTTCTTAAGACAGCCCGTGAAGTCGCTGCTCAATACGCGGGAAAAATTGAATTTAATGAAGCGTTGGTTGATAATATGGCTATGCAATTAGTGCAGAAACCGCATAATTTTGACGTATTAGTACTTCCTAACCTTTATGGCGATATACTTTCTGATTTGTGCGCCGGGCTTATCGGAGGCTTAGGTATTGCTCCCGGAGCCAACATCGGAGACGGTTTAGCTGTTTTTGAAGCAGTGCACGGCTCAGCGCCTAAATACAAAGGGATGAATAAGGTAAATCCTGCTGCAATGATTTTATCCGGTGTTTTAATGTTGAAGTACCTTAAAGAAGACAAGGCAGCGCAAAATTTAGAAAATGCAGTTAAAGATGTATTAGCTGAAGGAAAATCTGTGACCTACGATTTAAAACCTACCCCTAACGATCCATCAGCCGTAGGCACGAAAGAGATGGCTTCCGCCATCATCTCCAAAATCAAATGAAAATATCTGTTATTGGAGCAGGAAATGTGGGGAGTACAACCGCGATGCGGTTAGCACAGGAAGCCATAGGCGATATTGTCCTGGTTGATGTAGTTAAAGGCTTGGCGCAAGGTAAGGTTTTTGACCTGGAAGATGCCCGTCCGATTACAAAAATTAATTATAAAATACAGGGCAGCGATGATATTACTTTAATGAAAGATTCAGATATCATTGTGGTAACTGCCGGCTTGGCTAGAAAGCCCGGGATGACCAGAGAAGAATTACTAAATAAGAATTCGCAGATTCTAAAGGAAATTTGCCTAAACATAAAGAAATTAGCCAAAGATTCCATAGTTATTATAGTGACTAATCCACTGGACTTAATGACATATCTGGCCTTAAAGGAGACCATGTTCAGACCGCAAAAAATTTTTGGCATGGGGGTTAGCTTGGATGCTGCCAGGTTCGCCAACGTTATCAGTAGGGAATTAGATATACCTGCTACTGATATTGATGCCTGCGTAATCGGTAGTCACGGAGAAGCCATGCTTCCTTTACCCCGCTTTAGCAAAGTAAAAGGCGTTTCATTGGATGAATTCGTTGATGATGTAAGAATACAAACGCTGATTAATAAAACGGTAAATAGAGGTGCTGAAATTGTATCATTATTAGGCAGTGGCAGCGCATATTACGCGCCTTCTGCAGCAGTAGCAGCGCTTGTTAAAACGGTTGCCAAAGATGAGAAAAGGACAGTGGGCGTATGCGCATACTTAAACGGTGAGTACGGAATTAAAGATATTTGCTTAGGTGTTCCCTGCAGGATAGGCAGAAACGGAATAGAGAAAATTATTGAGCTGGATTTGAATAAACAAGAAATTGAGGCAATGCTAAAGTCAGCTGATTCAATCCGCTCAGCTTTAAAAAGTTTATACTTTTCTTAGCATTTTTATGGATTACGATCTAACAATTATAGGTGCTGGTTGGGCAGGCTTTAACGCAAGCTTAAGGGCAAAGGAGCTGGGTTTAAAAGTTTGCCTGATTGATGAATCGCAAATCGGCGGCACCTGCCTGAATAAAGGTTGTATCCCTACCAAGGCTTTAATTCAATCAGCAAAAGTTTACTCCATTGTCAAGAAATCCCCCAGTTATGGTATAGATAGGGCTGATCCCGCGTTAAATTTCATACGAATTCAGCAAAGAAAAGAAGAAATTATCCAACAGTTGCGTAGCGGCATGCAATTCATGCTTAAGGAAATTGATTTCCTGAATAGCGAGGCAAAGTTTGTTTCTAATCAAGAATTGATAGCAGGTGGCAAAACAATAAAATCAAGCTCTATAATCATTGCCTGCGGCTCCAAGGCCATGGAGCTTAAAAGTATAAAATTTGACGGCAAGAAGATATTATCAAGCGACGACATCCTCAATTTAAAAGAAATACCCAAGAGTCTACTGATTATTGGTGGAGGAGTCATCGGTTGTGAATTTGCCAGTTTGTTTACAATGCTTGGGAGCCATGTATCGATAGTAGAAATGATGCCGCATATTTTGCCTGGCGTAGATAAGGAAGTAGCCAGTAAACTGGAAACCGTGTATAAAAAACGAGGTTTAAAAATAAGCACTAATACCGATGCTACTACCGTAGATTTAACTAAATTTGATACGGTATTGGTTTGCATAGGCCGTTCACCTGATACCCAGAGGTTGAATTTGCAAGATATGGGAATTAATTTAGATAAAAATAAAATTATCGTTGATGAGTACCTTAAGACCAGCGTCCCCAATATTTATGCTGCAGGAGACTGCACAGGAAAAATTATGCTTGCGCACTTTGCTGCTTATCAGGGCGTGGTTGCTGCTGAAAATATTGCCTGGCCGGACAATCTTAAAAAAGCTGATAACGCCGTTGTCCCCAATTGTATTTTTACTGATCCTGAAATAGCTGCGGTTGGCTTGACTGAGGATGAATCATCTGCCAAGGGTTTAGAAATAAGCGTGCAGAAGTTTAATTTCTTAGGTTCGGGAATGGCGCGTATTATGGATGAGTCCGAGGGTTTCATCAAGATAATTTCTGATAAGAAAACCGGTTATATCCTGGGTGCATCTATAATCGGGCCTAAAGCAACCGAACTTATCGCCAGTTTAACCGTGGCCATTACAAACCGCCTGACTATCTCGCAAATAAAAAATACCATTTTCGCACACCCGACTTTATCCGAATCAATTTTAGAAGCGCTTTAATTATGGAAATAAATATTTTTGATTTAAACCTGGTTGATTTTGAATGCGCCTGGAAGTTTCAAAAACAAATTTTTACTCAGGTTCAAAATAACTCTTTACGGCACGCATTAATTTTATGCCGGCATAAACCCGTTATCACTTTAGGAAGGGCAGGGCACAAAGAAAATATCCTGGCTACTAAAGAAGAATTGGAAAGAAAAGGTATAAGTGTCTATGCAATTGAGCGGGGAGGAGACGTAACTTATCATGGGCCTGGCCAATTGACGGTTTACCCTGTTTGTAACCTCACCTTTTTAAAAAAAGACATCCATTGGTTTTTGCGGCTCTTAGAAGAGGCGCTGATTTGCTGGATTTCTGATTTTGGAATTAAGGCCGAGAGGAATCCCGGGTATAGCGGTGTTTGGGTCGAGGGTAAAAAAATTGCTTCTATCGGAATAGCAATCAGGCATTGGATAACTTTTCACGGTATCAGCATAAATATTAAAAAGTCAGATTTAGACAATTTTAAACTCATAAAGCCTTGCGGACTGAACGTAGAAATGACTTGCCTTGAGGCGATTTTGGATAGAGAATTAGACATAGAGAATATAAAGAATAGCCTTATCAATCAATTTAGGGACACCCTTCCGATTGAATTACAGGGTGTCCCTGCTTAGGAGGAAAATACAATGGTTAAAGTAGGATTGCCTGAGTTAGGCGAAGGAATCACAAAAGCCACGCTTTCTTATTGGTATTATAAAGTGGGGGAGAAGGTCAGTGAAAGGGACGATCTTGTGGAATTGACTACAGATAAAGCTACCTTTAACTTGCCAAGTCCCTGCACAGGCAGGCTTTCTGAGGTTTTCTACCAGGAAGGTGATACAGTGAATGTCGGAGAAATTTTAGCCATAATTGAAGAATCCTAAATGAAATTTTATTATTTATGATAAGCCAATTTTGTGACCTTAGCAGATATTATTATTTTAATCCGCATGCCATCCCGCCTTTAATTCTGGGAGTCTTTATACTGGTATTGGCAATTTATGTGTTTAACCAAAACAGAAGATCAAGCATCAACATTGCTTTCTCGATTTTTGGGTTAAGTATATTTCTGTGGTTCTTTGGCAACGCCATGATTTATTTCAGTAAAGACGACACAAACATAATCAACTTTTGGTGCAGATATTGCGTAAATTTGGGCGTAGTCTTTATTCCTGCTAATATCTATTTTTTCAGTGTTTCAATGACAAAAACCCTTAATATAAATAAATGGCGTGTATCCTTGAGTTATTTAGTTTCCTCATTCTTATATCTTACGGTAATAAAAAGCAATTATTTTGTCACAGGCTTCAAAAAGTATTACTGGGGTTGGTATTCTCAGTTTGGGCCCGCATCATTTATTTATCTTATTTTCTTTTTTATTGTATTGTTATTAAGCGTAAAAAGCTTTTTATCTGCCCTTAAAAAATTGCCTCCGGGAACTGAAAGAAACCGTGTCAAGTATGTTTTTATTGGCCTTGCCCTGGCCAATCTCGGTTCAATTGATATCCTTCCAGGTTATGGTATCTTAGTTTATCCTTTGGGTTGCGTTTTTATATTTATCTTCGCTATTCTTATTGCCTTTGCTATCGTTAAATACAAATTGATGGTTATGACGCCGGCTTTGGCTGCGGATACGATTATTGATACTATGGCAGATTCGCTGGTAGTGTTTAGCTTGGAAGGCAATATCCTCATGGTTAATCGTGTGACAGGCGAGTTTTTGGGGTATAAACAAGAGGAATTAATCGGAAGGCCAGTAAATATACTTTTTGCCGAGAAAGACTTGTTTTCTGGTGAAGGGCTTAAGGCACTAACCACGAAAGGCAGGATATATAATTACGAATTAAATTACCTGACTAAAAATAATGATAGGATTCCTGTGAGCCTTAATGCCGGGGCAATAATCGACAGAGATGGCGCTGTTTTGGGTATCGCCGGAATTGCCAGGGATATCCGGGAAACAAAGAAACTGCAGTCCCAACTTATCCAATCAGCAAAGATGTCAGCTGTAGGCCAGTTGGGTGCGGGTATAGCCCATGAATTAAATAACCCGTTGGGCGGAATCTTGGGTTACGCACAATTTATGCTGGAAAAGATTAAACAGCCGGATTTTGGGCCGGAGGAATTCCGATCCTGCAAAGGTTATATTGAATCCATTGAGAAAGAATCATCTCGTAGCAAGAATATTATCAGTAGTTTATTGAGGTTCTCCAGGAAATCCATGATTAATCAGCCGGAATTAATGGATATAAGTTTGGCTCTTGAGGATACACTTGCAATTATCGGCCATCAGATGGAAGTAAGCAATATTAAAATCACTACCAGCCTCCAGCCAGGTTTATCCAAGATTATGGGCGTGGTTAACCTCATACAGCAGGTTTTCGCCAACATAATCCTTAACGCCCAGCAGGCCATGCCAACTGGAGGGGAGCTAAAGATTACAGCGCAAAATATAATGGATGAAAAAACCAAAGTTACTTCTATGGTGAAAATTGAGTTTACTGATACAGGCTGCGGCATATCCGAAGAGAACCTCAGCCACATTTTTGAGCCATTCTTTTCTACAAAGGCGAAAGAAAAGAGTGTAGGCTTGGGTTTGGCCATCTGCTACCAGATAATTCAGGACCATAAAGGCAAGATTGAAGTAAAAAGTCAAGTAGGCAAAGGTTCCACCTTTACTATTACTTTGCCAATTCGCTAAAGCTACAAGTTATATTCTCTGCCATCTATACGTTAGTTGTCTGTAAAAGGCAGGGATTTTTTATGCTTATTTAAGATTTCACTTGACAACATCTAGTTTTATCAGTATATATATAACTACATTAAATTTGATAAAAGAGAGGTGAAAAAATGGCAAAGGTTAAAGAGATTTGGACAGCCAAGGAGGTAGCTGAATACCTCAATATCCACCCTCTCACAGTCCATAAGTATGCGCGCGAAGGCAAGATACCGGCATTTAAGATTGGCATGGACTGGAGGTTTCACAGAAAATTTATCGAGCGGTGGATTAAGGAAAAATCAGCTTACAACGCCAATGGCAAAGAACGCAGGAAGTCGCTGCTAAATGGAAACACAAGTTAAATAGTTTACAAAACATAACTATAATGAAATCTTTTGCTTATATACTTAGCCCTATAAGTATTAAACAGCTTAAGAGCTTTAGCCCTGCCCTTAAGATTCTTCCTGATTTTGTGATTAAGGCAAGCCTGAAAAATAGCCAGCCTTTTAAATCTTTGCGCTACAAAAACATACTCTCGGTTCAAGGGCAAGAAGTGCAAGGCGTGCTTATTGTCTGTCCGCTTTTGCCCCGGCAAATGCTAGAGTCAGAGGAAAGTTTTGTTTTGGATAAGATTATTGCTGCCGGCAGGGTTGCCCAGCAGCTTGGCGCAAAAATAATCGGTTTAGGCGGTTATACCGCCATAGTGGCAGATAAAGGATTAACAGTAGCCAAAAAACTAAATATGCCTGTAACCACGGGAAAGGCGCTTACAGCCTGGTCAATATTTGAGGCAATTTATAGGACGGCACGCCTGAAAAATATCCGGCTCCAGGATTCTTCACTGACAATTGTAGGAGGAGGGTCTCTGGGTTACCTTTGCGCAGCTAAATTATCCGGTTATATTCCTAAGATAACCATTACTGATGGCAATGGAAAAACAGACCGGCTTCATCAGTGTAAAGAACGTATTTTATGCGTTAAACAAGTAGAGATAATTATAGAAGATAATGTGCATAATGCCGTAAAGAATGCAGATTTTATAATTAATGCTTCACGGTCTTTGCAGGCGTTGTTTAGCCTTGATGAATTAAAAGCGGGTGCAGTGGTATGCGATGTTTCCGTTCCTTGGAATATTGCCGATAGCCGAAACAACCGCCATGACATCACGGTCATAAGAGCTGGATTAGTCAAGGTCCCTGATGGCTGCGATACCATTGTTCACGCTTCATTAGCAGAAACCATGCTTTTGACATTAGAGGAAAAGTTCACCAGCTATTCTTTGGGGGATAATATAAATTTGGATAAGCTTGAGGAAATCGCAGACTTGGCAGTGCGCCACGGTTTTGAAATCTGGGTTCCTCAGGCGCCGCTATTTTGATGGGCTTAAAAGAAAGGATAAACCCGTGATAGAAAATATAGAAGAATTGCAAAAAATATTACCGCAAAGATACCCGTTTTTGTTAATCGACAAAGTCACGCAATCATCACCGGGTAAATCCGTTACCGCCATAAAGAATGTTACAATTAATGACTGGTTTTTTGAGGGGCATTTCCCCGGTAATCCCGTGATGCCCGGGACGTTGATAATTGAGGCAATGGCGCAGGCATCAATTTTACTTTATCACAGCGGCTTTGAAGATAAGCTGAAAAAAAGGCCGGATTATTATCTGGGTTCGGTTAAAGCAAGATTCCATCATCCGGTGGTACCGGGTGACCAGCTGAAACTTATCTCAGAGAGCGTTAAATTATTATCTACCGGAGCATTCGTTTCTGCTAAGGCCTTTGTGGAAGATAAATTAGTTGCCGAAGCGGATTTGGTATTTGCCGTAAAGCCATGAAACTTTTGAGGTGCGCAAAAATTAGCCACGTATTCATAAAAGGGGGGTTAAGATGGAAAAAAGATTATATCCAAGAGTAGCTTCTGTATTACCCATAGAAATAAAATTTGAAGACACAGCCAACAATGTTTTATATAGCGGAAAAGGCCAAGTAGTTAATCTTAGCGAGACAGGCCTATGTATTATGCTGGATAAAAATTTACCCGCCTCATTACAGGGCTCTGTCTTATTTGACCCATCGTCAAAGTATCCCTCTTTTAAAACAAAGGCCAAAGTAATTTGGAGCAATAAATTGGAAGGGAAAAATAAATTCCATTGCGGAATCGATTTCCTAGATTTGGATACTAAAGAAATAAAAGTTTTTAAGCAAATACTTTCAGATAACGGCAGGAAGTCATTTGTATTTGAGAAAACAGTTTACCTTGGCGATACCAATGCAGAAGGCAATGTTTATTTTGCAAAATATCTTGATTGGCAGGGGATGGCAAGAGAGGAATTTTATAAACAAAACTTTCCTGTCGAAGCGTTAAAATCAGGGCTTAAGCTTATTACGGTGCATGCCTCGATAGATTATAAGCATGAAGCCTTCCTGTTTGATGAAATCTTAATCGCAGTTTTTGTTGCGAATGTTAAAAAAGCTAGTTTAGATTTGATATTTAATTACAGGAATAAAGCAACCAAACAGTTATTAGCCACAGGGAGCCAAACAATAGCTTTTGGCGACTTTAAGGGCAATTTAATACCGATACCCAAAGAAATCAAGGAAATCGTTAAGTATTTCTTATCAGAAGAAACTACTAACAAAGCAGGAGACAAATTATAGAAATGAATTTTTATTCTATAGCGCCTCTTTTTGCTTCCCTACTTTTCTTATTATTAGGAATATTTTGTTTATCCGTAAGCAAAATAAGAAGGGAGGTTATTTTATTTACCTCTCTGTGTTTTGTTACTTTTATCTGGCAATTCAGTTGGTTTATTTTGTTTAATACAACTTCCGACAAAATTGCCTCGCTAGTCATAAAGATTGGCTATACTGGTATAATATTCATCCCCATCGCTTATTTTCATTTCATGGTTAGTTTCTTAAAAATCGAAAATTACAAAGTAATCTTAAGGATATCTTATGCAATAGCATTTATTTTAGTAATTCTATTATGGACATCAAAATATTTTGTGAATGGCTATTATAAGTTCTATTGGGGTTATTATCCAAAGGCAGGCCTTTTACATCCCCTTCACTTGCTGCAAGTTTTCACGGTTACTATGTGGATGTTGTATTTGTTATGGAATAGTATAAATAAATTTAAGCTGGAACCGATGAAATATAACCAGCTAAAATACGTAATGTTAGGCATACTCTTTTATTTCCCCGCCGCCTCTGATTACCTTGTCAATTATGGCGTAGAGTTTTACCCCAAAGGTTTTATTTCCCTGTCTATTTTTGCCATAATTACTACATATGCCATTATACGTTATCGCCTGATGGATTTAAAAATTGCGGTTACCAGGATCGGTATATTTATTTTAGTCTATACCTTACTGCTTGGTCTTCCTTTTGCCGTAGCTGTAGGGTTAAAGGGGTGGTTAGTTGATAAATTCGGGCCGGGATGGTGGATGTTTCCCTTAATATTAATGGCTGTCCTTGCTACCGTCGGGCCTTTTATTTACATTTTCCTGCAAAAAAAAGCAGAAGATAGGTTGTTACGGGAGCAAAGGAAATATCAGGAAACGCTTAAGCAGGCCTCGGTAGGCATGACTCGCATTAGAAACCTCGATAGGCTGCTGGATTTGATAGCGCACATTGTGACAAAAACAGTAAAGATTTCCTACGCCGCGATATACCTTTACAATAAAGACACAAATGAATATGTCCTGCAAGTCAGCCGTGACAAAGGAAGAATACCAATACCCAAAGTAAATCCTATTAATCCGCTGGTTGCCTGGATTATGGTTGAACGTGAACCGCTAATTTACGAAGAAGTAAAACGCAAAATGGAAGATGCCAAAGATGAAACTTGCAAGCTTCTTGAAGAAAATATGCGACTTTTAACTGCAACTGTGATTATTCCCAGTTTCCTGGAAGATAAATTTATCGGCTTCTTTGTCCTGGGTGACAAGCTTTCAGGGCAAATTTACACTCCGGATGACCTGAATGTTTTTCAGGTCCTCGCCAGCCAGGCTGCCCTTGCCATTGAAAACGCGCAATTTTATGAAGACGCAAAAGAGATGCAGGAGCAGATTGCGCAGGCAGAGAAAATGGCTACCATAGGAACCATGGCTGATGGATTGTCCCATCAGATAAACAACCGTTTTTATGCGCTTTCTCTGATTGCGGGAGATACCATTGATACCATAAAAACTACAGATACTACCAAATGCACTCCTGAAGTAAGAACAATGATTGACGAGATTAACCATGCGCTTGAACGTATTCAGACTAATGTTATGCAGGGTGGAGAAGTGGTAAAAGGCATTTTAAAATATTCCAAAAAAGGCAGCGGGCAATTTGAGGCGCTGGATTTGGACGCAATCATAGACAATACCTTAGAAATGGTTCAGTACAAGGTAAAGTTGTCGGAAATTGACCTTGTGCGCGATTATAAGGATATTCCCAAAATAAAGGGGAACATGACGCAATTACAGGAAGTGTTTTTCAATTTTATTGATAATGCCTATGATGCGATTGTAGAGCGGCGTACGACACTAAAAGAAGATGGCTACCGCGGCAGGATTATTATTTCAGCCCGGCCAAAGGATAAATTCCTGGAAATTATTGTTGAAGATAACGGTATGGGAGTAAAAGATTTCAACAATACAAAAATTTTCACGCCATTTTTTACCACTAAAACCTCATCCAATAAGGGCACAGGGCTAGGCCTTTACGTAATCAAGCGCATAATCACCGATACGCATAAAGGCACAATAAGCTTTGAATCCAAACACGGCATCGGCACCCGCTTCATTCTGGAACTTCTCACCGCCAAATAGGGTAAACCCTAAAATTATTATTGAAATTCGGAAATTGTGCTATAATGAAGCCCACCCAGGCTAAAGCCCAGGGTTTCCCTCCTGTCGGAGGGCAAGCTTTGGGCGGAATGCCCAAGCGGCCAAGGCTTATCCGCGCCCTGAAAGGGCGCGGTTTTATGCCGCGGGGTATGAAAAAAAACTATGGATAACTTGTTATTAAATGGGGTGAAAAATATGGCGAAATTATTGATAGTGGACGATGAAGCTGATGTCCGTGAATTTGCGGCAAAATTCTTTAAACGGCGCAAAATCGAAGTGATGATTGCCGGTAGCGGTGAAGACGCCTTAACTGCCTTAGAAAAGTATAAGGCAGATTTAGTGCTTCTTGATATTAAGATGGAAGGCATTGACGGCATAGAAACCTTAAGGCGCATAAGAGAAAGAGATAAAGATGCGCGCGTGATAATGGTCACCGGCAGAAAACCCGATGAATCAGGCTCGTTTGAAAAATGCCGTGAGTTAGGCGCCATAGATTATATTCACAAGCCCCTTGAACTGGATGAGCTGGAAAGAGTAGTGTTACGAGAGCTGTCCCAAGACTCCCCGAATCAAACATAATGAAAATCGATTACAAGAAAGAGTTAGAAGGCGCATCAAAAACCATGATTTTGGTGCACGAGCCGCAAACCCTGATAAGGATGATTGTGCGCATGATTGTGCAAAGGGTAGAGGTTGAACATGCTGCTATCCTTTTGCATGACCAGTTCAAGGATTCTTATATCCTGACTGTTTCACGCGGCGCAGCAGGGTTAAAAATACCTCCGGGATTCGCGCGCATGGATTCTGATAACCCTCTGATTTATTTTTTCAGGGAAAATCTGGTCAAGCAAATTTTTAATGACGGCGCGGTTGTCTATGATGAAGCCTTAAAGATATTAAAAAGCAAGAAAATCAAGCCTGAACTGGAAGAGAAGCTAAAGAAAGCTTTGTATCAAATGGAAATATTTGAGGCAGTTATCTGCATCCCCAGTTACTTCAGGGATGAATTGCTGGGCCTGCTTCTGTTGGGCCGCAAAAAGAACAGGAAAAAGTTTGACCAGCATGAATTGGATTTTTTTGTGGCCTTGGCTTCGGACGTTGCCATGGCCATCCGTAATGCCAGGTTGTTCTCAGAGCTTGAACAAGAGCTCCAAAAAAAGCAACGCCTTTTTGTGCATACTACAATTGCCTTGGCAGCTGCCATTGATGCCAAAGACCATTACACGCATGGCCACACATCAAGGGTAACCAATTTAAGCCTTGAGATTGCCAAGTACATGAAGGAAAAGAACAGGAATGTCTTTAATGATAAGTTTTTGGAGCATCTCCATATCGCGGGGCTCTTACATGACATAGGTAAAATCGGAATCCCTGAGTCCATATTAAATAAAGACGGCCCTTTAAATGATACAGAATCTAAAAAAATGCAAGAGCATCCCTCTGTAGGAGCATCTATATTGCAGCCGATAAAGGAACTAGAAGAGGCTATCCTGGGCGTAAAATACCATCATGAAAAATACGACGGCTCAGGCTACCCCGAGGGCCTTAAAGGCGAACAAATTCCTCTCATTGCCGCTATTATTTCTGCAGCAGATACATTTGATGCCATGACTTCAGACAGGCCATACCGCCGCGCTTTAACCAAGGCAGAGGCAGTTGAAGAAATAAAACGTGTGAAAGGTAAGCAGCTTAGCCCTGAAGTCGCAGATGTAATAGTCGAGCTTTTTAAACTCCAGAAAATCTAATTCATGCAACCGCGCCGCATAATCTTAATGTATATTTCAGAAGTCTCCGGACATCACAGCGCGACTCTCGCTATTGAAAAGGCGATTAAAATGCTATCTTGCGATACGCAAATTTTAAATATCAACGCCTTTAATTATACAAATCCCATTTCCGAAAAAATAGTCAATAAGATTTACATGGGCATTATCAAAATCACGCCTAAGGTATGGGATTACCTTTATGATAATCCCAAGGTTGTAGAGAGAATATCTAAAATGAAGGAAAAGCTGCATAAGTTTAATTCCCTGAAACTGAAAAATCTTTTTGATGATTTTAATCCGGACGCAGTCCTTTGCACCCAGGCATTCCCCTGCGGGATGGTAGCGGATTATAAGAAAGAATTTAATTCCCAAATTCCCTTGGTTGCGGTGCTCACGGATTATGTCCCGCATTCATATTGGGTTTATGATACCGTGGATTACTATGTTACGCCTTCTGAAGAGGTATCACGGCGCCTGGTAAAAAAAGGGGTTGCGGCAGAAAAAATAAAATCACTGGGGATTCCTATTGACCCCAAATTTAACAAACCGCAAAACAAGGAATCTATCAAGCGTAAATTAAAGCTAAGCACGCAATTGCCAACCATATTAATCATGGGGGGAGGCCAGGGATTGGGGCCGATTAAAACTATCATCAAATCATTGGAAAAGAGCCTTAAGCCTATTCAGGAAATTATCGTTACCGGCACCAATAAAAAGCTATATAAATCCCTGAAAAGAAAAATTAAAAAATATAAAAATAAAATCTTGCTTTTCAGGTATGCCGATAATATTGAAGAATTAATGGCTGCTTCTGATATTATTATCAGTAAGCCCGGAGGGGTGACGACTGCAGAAGTCCTGGTAATGAATTTGCCTATGGTCATTGTAAAACCCATACCCGGCCAGGAAGCCAATAATACCGCGTATCTCACACAGAAAGAGGCAGCAATCAAAATAGATGACCCCAAGAAAACAAACCAGGCAATTGAGGATTTATTAAAGCACGCTGATAAGTTAAGGCATTTGCGGGAAGCTGCCAGCCGCATAAGTAAACCGCAGGCGAGCCTCGATATAGCCAGGCTCTTATTAAGGTAACCGTGTATAATTATATACTTTACAGGATTGGCCAGTTTATCGCACTTAATACACCGTTAAAAATCGGGTATAGGTTGGCGATATTTTTTTCCGATGTGCATTATTTATTTGCCGGTAAAGACCGCCGCAGTGTAACTGGCAACCTCAAAGCAATATTTCCTCAAAAATCAGGCAAAGAAATTGCCGCAATCAGGATATGGATGTTCAGGAATTTTGCCAAATACCTGGTGGATTTCTTCCGTTTCCAGAATTTGGATAAGGAATACATAAGGAGCAATATCAAAATAGAAAACATAGATTATTTTGACCAAGCCCTTAAAAAGGGCAAGGGTGTAATTATCCTAACCGCGCATTTGGGAAATTGGGAGCTTGGCGGAGTGGTAATTGCTCTTTTAGGGTATCCGTTGTGGGCAGTGGTCCTTCCGCATAGGCATCAACAGGTAAATAAATTTTTTAATTTTCAACGAGAAAGTAAGGGGATAGGCATAATAGAGCTGGGAAAAGCTGTCAGGCTGTCGCTAAATGTTTTGAAACAAAATAAAGCCCTGGCATTGGTTGGCGACAGAGATTTTACGGAAACCGGAATTGCCTTAGACTTTTTTGGCAAACCCACTCTTTTCCCTGAAGGCCCGGCAGCATTTGCATTAAAAACAGGAGCGGCTATAGTCCCCGGATTTATGTTTAGAAACAGGGATGACACCTTTACTTTAAAAATTGAAAAGCCTCTTGAATTTGTCGCCACGGGAGATAAAATACAGGATGAGACCCAGATAATCTTAAAATATAAAGGTATTTTTGAGGATTATATTAAAAGGTTTCCCGATCAGTGGTATATGTTCAGGCAATTCTGGATACAGGAAAAAAAATGAAGACCTGTGTAATCATTCCTACATACAATGAAGCTAAGGCCATAGGGGATTTAGTGTGTTCGATACGCAGCCAGAATTTTGAAGTGGTTGTGGTAGACGATGGTTCGGCTGATAAAACTTTCAAGATAGCCAGCGATTGCGGAGCAACTATTTTACGCAATGAAAAAAACCTGGGTAAGGGAGCGTCTTTAGTAAAGGGTTTTAATTACGCTTTGGCTAATAATTTTGACGCAGTGGTTACTATGGATGGTGACGGGCAGCATCTTGCCGAAGACATTCAGCAATTTATAAACGTGGCAAAAAATTCGGACAGCGATATCTTTATCGGTAACAGGATGCACAAGCCCAGAAATATGCCCTGGGTACGCGTTTTAACCAACAACGCAATGTCCTGGTTTATATCGGGTCTTGTGAAGCAAAAGATTCCCGATTCGCAGTGCGGGTTTAGGCTTATTAAGAAAGAAGCATTAAAAAAAATTGATTTTATAACCTCCAATTTTGAGATTGAATCTGAAATGCTTATTAAGGGTGCGCGTTTAGGTTTTAAAATTGAGTCCGTTTCCATAAAAACTGTTTACTCGGGAGAGAAAAGCAGGATTAATCCCTTTGTTGATACGTTTAGATTTTTACGATTCGCTATAGGAGAGCTATGGATTTCCAAACGTTAAGGCAAAGAATGGTGGGTGAACAGCTCCTGGCGCGAGGGATAAAAAATGAAAGGGTGCTGGATGCCTTTAGGAAAGTTGAACGCCATAAATTTATTCCCGAAGATTTAAGGCCCAGCGGTTATTCGGATTTTCCCGTTCCCATAGGAGAAAGCCAAACCATATCCCAGCCATACATTGTCGCGCTAATGACTGAGTTGCTGGATTTATCCGGCAATGAAAAGGTTTTAGAGATAGGCACGGGTTCGGGATATCAAACAGCCATACTGGCAGAATTATCAAAATATGTTTACAGCATAGAAAGAGTTGAGGTTCTGGCACAGAAAGCCGAAGAAGTTATAAGTGCGCTTAATTACACAAACGTGAAGATAAAGGTAGGTGACGGAACATTGGGATGGCCGCAAGAATCCCCTTTTGACAGGATTATCATTACTGCTGCTAGCCCCAGGGTGCCTTTACCTTTGACAGAGCAGCTAAATGACGGGGGAAAGCTGATTCTCCCCTTGGGTGAAAGCTTCAGCCAGGTATTGACGCTGATTGAAAAGAGAAACAATCAATTCATTACAACTGAAATTTGCGGCTGCGTGTTTGTGCCGTTAGTCGGCAAGTACGCTTTCAAAAAGTAAATTGAAATAAATTTTCTTGACACAATAATTATTAGGCATTAATATAGACCTACGAGAAAAGGAGGCTACAATGTTAGCAATAATTTTGGTTTTTATGGGAATATTATTAAGATTTGCACCGCACGCGCCAAATTTCACGCCAGTTGCAGCGATTGCATTATTCGGCGGGGCATATTTAAATAAAAGAAGTTCTCTCATCGTCCCATTGGCCCTTATGATAATCAGCGATTATTTATTGGGGTTACATAATGTGGTGTTTTTTACCTGGGGAGGGTTTGTCTTGGTTGCCTTGTTAGGTACGCGCCTTAAGGGCAATAAAGGCGTTGCCAGGACCATAACCTTTTCTTTGGCATCAGCAATTATATTTTATATCGTGTCAAACTTTGGCGTGTGGTTAATGGGTTGGTATCCTCCCACCTTAAATGGCCTTATTGATTGTTATGCCTTAGCAATTCCTTTCTTTAGGACCTTTACGCTGGCAACATTGATATATACTGCCGTATTTTTCGGCATTTATGAATTAGCCGCGCATTTTGTTAAACAGACAAAGTTCGCGCATGCTCTTTTAACAAAATAATTTTTTGTCTTATATGGACTAGGGAAGGCCGTAAAAGCGGCCACAGTCCCGCTGCTGTATAGAGGGACGAAATTCCGCAATAAGCCACTGGTGTTTTAGCCGGGAAGGCGCGGAAGAGTAGGATGATCTCTTGAGTCAGAAGACCTAGGCATATAATCAAAAATATAATAACCATTTGGTCCGTGGACAGGCCAAGGGCTAAGAGGGTAACCCTTGATGTCAATTGTGATATCAAGGGTTTTTTATTTTAACGTCCGGAATGGAGAAAAGATGGGAAAGAGTATTCAGGTTGTAAATAGTTCATTTTTATTAGCATTTTTTATATCTATAACAGTTCCTGCTTTTGCTGATTCGCCAGAGGTGGATTTAGATAAGATCGTTGTGACTCCCTATCGCTATGAAGAGAAATTAGGCAACACAGCGTCAAGTGTTACGATAATTACTCCTGGAGACATAGCTAGCTCTAATGCTCGCAATGTAGTCGGTATGCTTAGGTCAATACCTGGGGTTACAGTACGGGATACTCTTGGAAACGGCACACAAGCAGTTGTGGACATAGCAGGATTTGGAGAACAGGCGCCACTTAACGTATTGGTATTAGTTGACGGCAGGCGGGCAAACAATGTTGATTTAAGCGGTGTGGACTGGAGTCAAATCCCGCTTGACGAAGTGGAGCGTATCGAGGTTGTTCGCGGAGGCTCTGCTGCGGTGCTATATGGCGATAATGCATCTAGCGGTGTAATTAATATTATTACCAAAAAGGGCACCGGCAAACCAAAAATAGACATAGAAACTGAATACGGCAGCTATGATATGAACAAAGAAAAACTATCTTTAGGCGGCAAAGCTAACGATAAACTTTCTTATTGGTTCAGCCTGGGACGCGATTCTACCAATGGTTATCGCAATAACAACTTTGATAAAAATAGCGACTTTGCTTCTAAAATCAATTATGATTTTAGTGATATACTGTCCGCACATTTTGACTCTGGGTTTCATGCTTGGACTTACGGCATGCCCGGGGCATTGTTTCAAAGTGATATAGACCAGCACGGTAGGACGTTTGCCCGATTCGGCAATGACCATGCTAATGGTAAGGACTATTATTTTGTTTTTGGACCAAAAGTCCAATTTCCAGGATTAGGAAATCTCGATTTAGATTTTAATTACCGTCAGAATGATGTTGATTCATATTATCTGACCTCAGGGCACGATACTTACAGGAACAGTATCGAAACTTTTGGGGCAACGCCGAAGTATACATTAGGCAATAGTATTCTTAACCATGATAATAAATTCATTGCGGGGTTAGATTTTTACCGGTCATTATATAGCTCAAAGACATATCTTATCTCTAATGACAACGCGTTGGATCAATATACGGATATTCACAAGGATTCATTAGGAAGCTACCTGCAAGATGAGTTTTCAATCTTTAAACAGTTAGTTTTAGTAGGCGGCTACCGCCATGAATTTGCAGAGTACACATTCGCTTATCACAATAATGTTTATCCCTTATATTATCCCGATCAAGATAGTAAAGTAAAATTTAATATGGATTCTTTTAACAGCGGCCTTACGTATACTTATAAAGATGATTCCAATCTTTTTTTAAATGTGAGCAGAAGCTTTCGTTTTCCCGAGGTAGATGAGTTTACCTATTTTGATGCAACTTCTTATCAAACGCTGCTTAATACCGGCCTTAAGCCACAATCTTCGATAGATTACCAGGTTGGTTTACGGCATAAATTTTCTGACCGTTTTAGGGTGAGCTTATCATTATTTAGAATGAATGTTAAAAATGAGTTGTATCTTAATGCCACGGATACCTGGGATGGTTCTGAGTGGAATAGTAAGAATGAAAATTATGACAGGACTGTTCATGAAGGCCTAGAATCATCCCTGGATGCAAAGCTTAACGATTGGGTCGAATTCCTGGGAAATTATACTTTTACCAATGCTTATTTTGACGGCGGACAATATAGCGGGAATGAAATACCGTTAGTGCCTAAGCATAAAGTAAGCGTTGGGTTAAAATTTGCATTACCAATGAATTTAGCTTTTAATATTACCGGTAATTATGTCGGCTCTAGATATTATCTGAATGATCAGGCAAACGCTTATTCCCGGCTTAACGGGTATATGGATACCGATACAAACTTGTCCTGGCGCTATAAAGATTGGATGGTTACTTTCGGTATTAATAATCTCTTTAATAAACAATACTCAGAGATTGCCGGAGTATTACAAGGATTTTCCCCCGGGCACGCTGTGGGTGAAGAATTTTATTATCCAAACCCAGGGAGAAATTTTATACTGAAGGTTGACTACGCCTTTTAAAATTCTGTCTTGAAAATGATTGCAGGCTGTGTTAATCTAGACTCTATGTTTAGGGATAAGCTTTTTAGGAATGCAATTCTAGCCTCTTTAATTGCCCACAGCCTGCTTTTATTTCAAAACCCGCATTTGAATTTTCTGGTTGCGCCAAAAAAAGACAATAATATTGAGGTAACTTACATAAAGCCGAATTTAATGGAAAAAACAGGCGTAAGGCTAAGTGAGGCCAGTAAAGAGCCATTCTTAAGAATGGATCAGAAAATAGTAACGGCCAAAAATGTCCCGCCGCCTTTTATTGACAGGGAAGCAATTTTTAAAGGCGCTAAGATGCTTCCTCCCGAGCAGCCCGACATTAATAAGCCTACCCTCATGAGCCAGGAGGCCATTCTTTTTAAGAAGAAGATTACCATGCCTGCTTTGGATCTGGATAAAATAAATAACCCCTCTTACATAAGCTATTACCAGATTGTGCGTGAAAAAATAAAACGCGCAGCTTACAGGAATTACTCGCACCAGGATACAGGAGAGGTTTATCTTTCTTTCATTGTATCAAACGACGGCTTTCTAAAAGATGCGCGCCTGGTAGAACAGAAATCTTCTGTCAATCCGTATCTTAGGCAAATTGCCTTAAGAAGCCTTAAGGATGCATCTCCTTTCCCGAATTTCCCCAAAAACCTGGATTATCCCAGTCTTTCCTTTAACGTGGTCATTTCCTTTGAAATTGAATAATTAATTCGCGCATATAACTTACGTCGCATTTTATGCTCCGTAAGTTATGCGCTCATTAAAACTCAAGTTGACAGGCAAATGATTAAGTGCTATATTAAATAACTTCAGAGAGTTGTATTTAGTTTAATTCAAGAAAGGAGATGATTATATTGTCAGAGGTAGAAGTTAGAAAAGACGAATCTTTTGAATCGGCTTTACGCAGGTTCAAGAAGAAAATTGAGCAGGAGGGAATCTTAAGAGAAGTCAGGGACCGCAAGCACTACGAAAAGCCCAGTGAAAGACGCAGAAAGAAGGCAAAAGAAAGAAGATAGAAATGGGCCTGGTTCTTTCTACGTCCTGGAATGCCTTTCGCCATAACAACGCTAAAAATCTGCTCTTTGAAATAAAAAAGACGGGTTTCCAAGAAGTAGAGTTAAGTTTCAACCTAACTTCTTCCGTGGTGACCGATCTTGAAAAATGCATAGGGCTTCTACAGATGAAGGTCGTCAGCTTGCATAATTACTGCCCCATACCCGACGGTGTATTACGTAAAGATGCACTGCCTGATTATTTCTCCATGAGCTCAACCGATAAGGAAGTGCGTAGCCTGTCCGTGCAATATACAAAAAGGACCATAGAGACAGCAAGCCGTTTGGGGGCAAAGGCGGTTGTGCTTCATTGCGGAAGGGTAGATATACCGGATAAAACCATGGAGCTCATCAATCTTTATACTCGAGGCCTGAAGGACTCAGCCGAATTTAAGCGATTAAAAACTTGCATTATCCGTGATAGAGAAAATCTCTGCCAGCCGTTTTTTAATAATACACTGGAAAGCCTGGAAGAATTAAGTAAATTCGCCCGGGAAAAAGGTGTGTTGTTGGGGATAGAAACCAGGTTTTACTATCGGGAAATCCCGTCTTTTGAAGAAATAGCAGTAATTCTTAAAGAATTAAAAGGCTCTAATATATTTTACTGGCATGATACCGGACATGCGCAGGTGATGGAAAACCTGGGGTTTGCCAGCCACAAGGAATATTTAGAGCGTTATCAAAACTTGATGATCGGAATTCATCTGCATGATGTATCCGGATGCGTCGATCATCTGGCTCCTGGCAGGGGAAAGTTGGATTTCACTTTTTTAAAGCCCTATCTTAAAAAAGAAACTCTAAAAGTCGTGGAAGCACATCATCCCGCAACAGCGCGCGATATTAAAAAAAGTAAGCTTTTTTTGAATACATTGTTAAATGGAATTATCTAAAATAAGAAAGCCCTGCGTATCAGGCCAATTCTATCCTTCCACAAGCTCTCTACTTAGAAGTGAAATAGAAAGCCTCATTGATAAGCAGGCGCAAAAGAAAGACATCATCGCCTGTATGCTGCCTCATGCCGGTTACATGTATTCAGGCAGGGTTGCTGTAGCAACAGCTTCGCGGATCAAGATTAAGGAAAAGATTATTCTCCTTGGCCCCAATCATACCGGAAACGGTGCGGATTTTGGCATTATGACTGAAGGTATATGGCAGACGCCTCTGGGTGAAAATAAAATAGATTCCGTCCTTGCCAAAGAATTGCTGAAGAATTCAAAATACTTGCAGGACAGTATTGAGGCGCACACTTATGAACATTCCCTCGAGGTTGAATTACCGATATTGCAGTATTTCAGGCCCAATTTTGAAATTGTCCCCATCACATTCTTATCGGATAATTTAGTGGCTATTAAGGAGATAGGCGCTGAAATTGCAGCCGTGCTTAAAGACAGGCACGACGTTTTGATTGTAGCCAGCACCGACATGACCCACTATGAGCCGCAATTGAACGCGCAAAAAAAAGACCAGGAAGCGATTCAGGCAATACTGGAATTAGATGAGGATAAATTGATACAGAGGATTCAAAGGTTTAATATAACCATGTGCGGGTTTGCTCCCGTGGTCGCAATGCTGAAGGCAGCTAAAATATTGGGAGCAGAAAAGGGAGAACTTGTGAAATACCAGACCAGCGGTGATATTACGGGAGATAAAGAAAGCGTAGTCGGCTACGCAGGAATTATCTTATACTGATTTGGAAGAGGAAATTAAAAAATCCAGCGATGATAGCTGGAAGGAAGCAGTAGAAAAAGAAAAGACAGGCCTTAAAAAGGAAGAAGGTTTTGTTGCACCGACGCCGGATTTTAATTTTTTTATAACTACGCTTTCCCTGCAGGCTTCCATTGCCCTCGGCCAACTTGCTAATCCGGTTAGCGATAAGGTAGAAGAAGACATTATCCAGGCGAAATTCATTATCGATACCTTAGGCATGCTGAAAGAAAAAACCAAGGGTAATTTAACCAAAGAAGAAGAATCGCTTTTGGAAAATGTCCTTTATGAGTTAAGGATGCTCTACGTAGCTAAGGATAAAGGCACCCCGCGCTAAGCAGGCACCTGGCGCTTATTTGTATTGCGCCAGTGTCCCCTCGTGGGGAAATTTGCGCGAGTGTTGTCTTGGTAGACAAGGAGAAGTAAAATGATTGATAAAGAATTGCTGGAAATACTTGCCTGTCCGGCTTGCAAAGGGGATGTGGAATTAAAGGATAAAAAAATAGTTTGCAAAGCTTGCGGCAAGAAATACCCCATTAAAGATGGCGTTCCAATAATGCTAGTAGATGAAGCGGAGGAATAAAAGTAAAAAGGAAAAAGCCAAAAGTAAAAAGTACAAGTAAAAAGTCAAAACTTTTAAATTTTAACTTTAACTTTTACCTTTTTGCTTTTAACTTTTGACTTTCAGATTAAAATATATGAAAAAGATACTCGTGATCCACGGCCCGAACCTCGACCTGCTGGGACAAAGAGAACCCACGGTTTATGGGAAAGTTACACTTGAGCAAATTAATGCCGGCTTGAAAAAAATCGCCAAGACAAAAAAGGTAAGCCTGACCATAAAACAGTCAAACCACGAAGGAGAGATTGTGGATTTGATCGGCAAGAGCAAAAATAAATTTGACGGGCTCTTGATTAACCCCGCAGCCTATACCCATACGAGCGTTGCCATAAGAGACGCCCTGGCTGCCAGCGCAATATTGGCAGTTGAGGTGCACCTTTCCAATATTTATTCCAGAGAAGAATTCAGGCAAAAATCATTAATTACTCCTGTTGTAAAGGGGACGATTTTAGGCTTTGGCTATAAAAGTTATTATCTTGGCCTTGAGGCGTTAGTGGATTTAATAAATGCTGCTAAATGAGCTCCCGCATAAAGAAACTATACACACAGTTACAGCTGCAGGGTTTAGACGGGTTTCTGGTTTCCAGCCCACCTAGCATATCGTATCTCACAGAATATATCAGCCGCGATTCCTACCTTCTGGTCACTAAAAAAGAAAACCTGTATTTTACGGATTCAAGGTATACGCAAGAAGTTAAATTAGCGCTTAAAGGCAAAGTCTCTCTAAAAAAAATAAACGGCTCTGTATTTAAGTTGATTGCCGATACATGCTTAAGCATGAAATTAAAACGTGTAGCTTTTGAAGAAAGGCACCTGCCGTTTGCCGAATATAACAAGATAAAACAGGGCCTTGGCAAAAAAATTGAATTAGTTCCTACGCACAGCCTGATTGAGTCATTAAGGCAAATTAAGGAACCGGTAGAATTAAAAAAGATAAAGCGGGGAATAAAAATTACCGCTGCTGCCTTTCGATTTGCAGAAGGTTTTATCAGGCCGGGGTTAACTGAGCTACAGGTAACTGCGGAATTAGAGCGCTTTATCAGGTATCACGGGGCTTTTGGCTCATCTTTCCAGATAATTGTCGGCTCAGGCCCAAACTCAAGCTTCCCTCACCACTTATCTGGTAAAAGAAAAATCCGCAATAACGAACCGGTGCTAATTGACATGGGAGTCAACTATTTAGGGTATAAAACTGACTTGACAAGGGTATTCTTTTTGGGTAAAATAAATGCTCTCGCGCGAAAGGTTTACGATATTGTGCTCGCTGCACAGCGAGAAGCAATAAGCAAAATAAAGCCAGCCACAGCATTAGCCAAAATCGATGCGGCTGCCCGCCAGTATATAGCCAAAAAGGGATTTGCAGCATTTTTCGGCCATGCCTTAGGCCATGGAGTAGGGTTGGAGGTCCATGAGTCACCAAGTGTATCCGGAAAAGAAAAATCCGAATTAAAACCCGGCATGGTTTTTACAATTGAACCGGCAGTTTATTTGCCCGGGAAATTCGGGATAAGAATAGAAGATATGGTTTTAGTAACGCAAGATGGATGTGAGGTGTTAAGTGGCGCTCTCTATAAATGATATTAAAAGCAGTTTAACTATCCTGGTTGACGGTGAAGTATATTTGGTGGTGGAAACTCAACATGTAAAACCAGGTAAAGGCGCTGCTTTTGTCAGGGCGAAATTAAGGCATCTCAAGAATGGCAGCATTCAGGAAAGAACATTCCGGGGAGATGAAAAAATAGATGAGGCATACGTGGATGAGCGTAAGCTTCAATACCAATACGCCTCAGGTAAGATGTATCATTTTATGGACCAGGAAAATTTTGAAGAAGTGGCAATTTCAGAAGAATCACTGGGAGATAAGAAAAAATTCCTCAAAGATAATTTGGAAGTTTCCGGGCATTTTTATAAAGGCGATACCTTAAATGTGAGCCTGCCTACTTTTGTTCAGTTTAAAATTATTCATACTGAGCCGGGGATTAAAGGAGATACGTCAAAAAGCGGCACTAAACCCGCAGAAATAGAAACCGGTGCCACAGTCCAGGTCCCCTTGTTTATCAATGTGGGAGATGTAATCAAGCTGGATACCCGCACCGGAGAATACGTAGAAAGGGTCAATTAACATGAACCTTAAAGAAATCAAAGAAATGATTGCATTGATGAACGATAACGGCCTTGTAGAATTGGAAATTGAAAAAGAAGGCATGCGCATCCGCTTAAAAAAGACTTCTGGCAACCAGGAAGGTTTTAGCGGCCCGATTCTAGTCGAAAGGGAAAGAGTGTCGGATGCAGGGCACAAGGCTATTACTGATTCAGTTGAGAAGATGTCTGTAAAGACAGTTGAGATTAAGGCTCCCATGGTCGGTACTTTCTACCGTGCTCCTTCTCCCGAGGCTCCGCCTTACGTTGAGGTTGGCCAGATTATTGAGCCTGGCCAGGTCATCTGCATTATCGAGGCGATGAAGTTGATGAATGAAATTAAATCTGAAATTAAAGGCAAAATCCTGGAAATCCTTATCGATAACGCCGAACCCGTAGAATTCGGACAGCCTATGTTTCTCATCGAACCTCTCTAAAAAATGTTCTCCAAAATACTTATTGCCAATCGGGGAGAAATAGCCCTTAGAATAATCCGCGCCTGTCGTGAGCTGGGCATCCGTACTGTAGCTGTTTTTTCTGAGGCAGACCGTAGTTCGCTGCATGTGAGGTTAGCTGATGAAGCTATTTGCATAGGCCAAACAGCCAGCTCCAGCAGTTACCTTAACATACCCGCCATAATCAGCGCAGCAGAAATTACCGACGTAGAAGCAATACATCCGGGTTATGGGTTCTTAGCAGAAAATCCTCATTTTGCGGAAATCTGCGAGTCATGTAAAATTACTTTTATCGGCCCTACCCCTGAAAATATCCGGCTTATGGGAGATAAAATGGCAGCTCGCTCTACAATGCAGAAAGCAGGTTTGCCCATTGTCCCGGGCAGCATTTCAGTGGTAAAGAACAAAGAAGAAGCGCTTAAAACCGCCAAAGCAATAGGATATCCTGTAATAATTAAGGCGGCAGCAGGCGGCGGCGGAAAAGGGATGAGGATCTGCCATAATGATTTAACTTTGGTTTCCAGCCTCATGACTGCACAGGCAGAAGCAGAAGCAAATTTCGGCAACTCCAATGTTTATATCGAAAAATATATAGAAAAACCCCGCCACATTGAAATACAGATCCTGGGGGATAAATTTGGCCATATAATGCATTTGGGAGAAAGAGACTGCAGCATACAAAGGCGCCACCAGAAACTCTTGGAAGAATCTCCTTCGCCTGTAGTGGATAATAAACTGCGCAGGCGCCTGGGCGAAATGGCATTAAAAGGCGCTAAAACAGTAAACTATGTCAGCGCGGGCACAATTGAATTCCTCCTGGACAGAAATCATAATTTTTATTTTATGGAAATGAACACCAGGATTCAGGTTGAACATCCGGTAACTGAAATGGTAACCGGCATTGACCTTATAAAAGAGCAGTTAAAAGTCGCAGCAGGAGAGAAGTTGAAATTTCAGCAGGATGACATCCAGATTAAAGGCGCAGCTATGGAATGCCGCATAAACGCAGAAGACTATGAAAATAATTTCATGCCTTCTCCGGGAAAAATCGAACAGTTGATTTTGCCGGGAGGGCCGGGAGTACGCCTGGACACCCATATTTATGCGGGATACGAAATTTCTCCTTTCTACGATTCGCTGGTGGCGAAATTAATCGTGCACGGGAAAAACAGGCAGGAAGCAATTAAGATTATGCAGCGCGCATTGAATGAATTTTATATCGCACCTATTAAAACCACCATACCTTTCCATCTTAGGTTAATGGAAAATCCTTCGTTCCTAAAGGGCGATATATCCACGCATTTTGTCCAGGAGATGCTCAAAGGAGAACAGAAGGGGGAGGAATAATGCAGAGGGAAGAATCACGCACGGATTTGGGCACGATTTCCATTCATAAAAACGTTATTGCCTCTATTGCTTCGCTTGCCGCGTTGGAGATTGATGGCGTCAAGCGCGTAGGGGGAGATTTTAAAAGCGGGCTAATGGAATTAATCGGGCAGAAAGCATTTTCTTCGATTAAAGTGGAAATTAACAAAAATGAAGAAGTTTCTTTGGATATCCCCATCATTATCAAATACGGATATAATATTCCTGAAGTTGCAGATAAGGTTCAGGAAAACATACGTAACAGCCTTGAAAAAATGACCAATGTTTCTATAAAAGAAGTCAACATTAATGTCCAGGGTATTGAAAAGGGGCAGGTCAAATGAATACGAGACTTACGGAGCGAAGCGAACGTAAGTCTCTGTATGAATTTGACCCAGCACTAATTTTACGCATTCAATATATTTGTTAAATAAAAATAATAATGAATTTATTGTGGTCATACAAAACAAAATTAGTGCTGGGTTTAATTCGCGCATATAACTTACTCACACTTCGTGTTCGTAAGTTATGCGCTCATTAAAGGAGGGCTCATGAGGGTCTTAGGCATAATTTTTTATGCAACTGTTCTTATCTTAATCGGAGCAGCGCTCATCTTTTTTGCTGTCGCGCTTTCTTTTAACAGGCTCCAGCCGCAGACTATTGAATACGTGAATAACTTCCTTACGTACCTTCAAGGCAGCCTCTATTCGAGAGTAGTTGTTTTTCTCTCGGGAATTTTATTGATACTCATAAGTTTTTCCTTCGCGCAGTTAATCCTCGGGCGGTTCCAACGTGAAA
The DNA here is from genome assembly GCA_963805065.1 of Candidatus Omnitrophota bacterium. GTDB lineage: Bacteria > Omnitrophota > Gorgyraeia > Gygaellales > Profunditerraquicolaceae > CAWDSS01. The sequence continues at coordinate 130,310 of CAWDSS010000016.1, forward strand.
AGACCATAGCCTTCGCCACTTCTTCGGGAGAGGTAACCATAGCCCTTTCAGCTGTGGAAGATTTGATAAAGAGGCTGGCAGGGATTGTCCCTGAAATTAAGGAACTCAGGCCCGACGTAAAGGCAACTAAAAAAGGCATAGTCGTAGATATTCGCGTAGTATTGAAATCAGAGGCAAATATCCCGGAGCTTACAGCGCGCCTGCAGGAAATAACCAAATCAAAAATACAGGAAGTCCTGGGCCTGGAAGAGCAGATTATTATCAAGATTCACGTTGCCAAGATTATTACTATTGAAGAAAAAGAAAGAAAGAGAAAAGATTACGAAAGAGAAGAACCGAAAATTCCCTTTGGAGGGTATGGAAGGGTATAAGGAGGAAATAAAATGGCAAAGTTAGGAATACTTACTGGAGGAGGCGATTGCCCCGGATTAAATCCCGTTATCAGAGCAGTGGTAAGAAAAGGCTTTTTAGAAGGTTATCATATTTTAGGTATAAAAAACGGGTGGAAGGGCTTGATTGAAAACGACACCATGCCGTTAAGTATGGAAACCGTATCCGGTATATTGCCAAAAGGCGGCACGATTTTAGGGACCAGCAGGACCAATCCTTATAAGAAAGAAGGCGACCTGCAAAAGGCCAAAGAAAATTTTAAGAAATTAGGGTTAGAAGCCTTGGTTGCCGTAGGAGGAGAGGATACTCTGGGTGTTGCAGCCAGATTAATCAAAGACGGTATAACCAACATTGTCGGTGTCCCCAAAACCATAGATAACGATTTATCTGCAACAGATTATACCTTCGGCTTCGATACCGCCTTAAATACGGCGATGGAATGCATTGACAGATTGCATACTACTGCAGAGAGCCATCATCGTATTATGGTAGCAGAGGTAATGGGCAGGCACGCAGGCTGGATTGCCATTGAATCAGGAATTGCCGGAGGAGCAGACGTGATACTCATCCCTGAAATCCCCATCGATATAGAAGACGTGTGTAATATTATAAAGAAAAGGCATTCCCGCGGTAAAACTTTCAGTATCGTAGTGGTAGCAGAAGGAGCTGTGTTTAAAGAGGGGACAATGGTTTTACAGGAGCAGAAACTTGATGCATTCGGCCATGTCAGGTTAGGAGGCATCGGTGAAATCCTTGCGCAGGAAATAGAAAAAAGAACCGGTTATGAAACCAGGGTAACGGTCCTTGGCCATATACAAAGAGGAGGATCGCCTAGTGCTTTTGACAGGGTCCTGGGCACTAAATTCGGCGTAAAGGCAGTGGAGTTGGTTAAGAATAAAAAGTTTGGCAGGATGGTCGCTTTATCCGGTGTTAAGATTGTTGATGTTGATATAGAGGACGCTGTCAAGCAGTTAAAAACAGTGGATATGGAGCTATACGATATTGCCAGGGTTTTCTTCGGATAGGGAGGTTAAATATGCGCGATAGGATAAAAGAAATACTCTTAGAAAGCATTCAAGTGAAGGAAGAAGTTCTTCATACCAAGGTGGGAGAGATTTTGAATATCGCAGACGCTTTAATTGATTGCATAAGAAAAAATGGCAAAGTAATCATATTCGGAAACGGCGGGTCTGCTGCCGATAGCCAGCATATTGCCGCAGAGCTCGTCGGTAGATTCAAAAAAGACCGTAAAGCGATGGCAGCGATTGCGCTTACCACAAACACATCAATTTTAACTTCTTTATCCAATGATTACGGTTATGATATAGTTTTTGCCAAGCAAGTTGAAGCCCTGGGCCAGAGGAATGATGTGGCTATCGGAATCTCAACTAGCGGAAAGGCAAAGAACGTTGCCTGTGCAATAAAGCAGGCAAAGAAAATGGGAATCAAGACAATCGCTTTAACCGGTGGAGATGGCGGAGAACTGGCAAAATTAGCCGATATTTCTCTACTTGTGCCTTCATCTGTTACAGCCAGGATCCAGGAAGCACACATAACTATCGGTCATGTTGTATGCGAGTTAATTGAACAGGCGCTATGTTAAGACAAAAAATTAAAAGCCTCAAAAGCTTAAAGAAAATAGTTTTCGGCCTTAAAAGAAAAGGAAAGAAAATAGTTTTTACCAACGGTTGTTTCGATATCCTGCATTTTGGCCATGCAAAATATTTAGAAGACGCTAAAAGCAAAGGCGATATTCTGATAGTGGGAGTTAACAGCGATTCCTCTGTCAAAAGGATTAAAGGAAAGAAAAGGCCGGTGGTAAATGAATCTGACAGGATAAGCCTCGTAGCTTCCCTGGAAAGCGTAGATTACGCCTTATTATTTAACGAAGACACTCCCCTAAAAGTAATTCAAGCCCTAAAGCCCAATACATTGGTAAAAGGCGCGGATTGGAAACAAGGCTGCATCGTAGGCGAGGATATTGTTTCTAAATATGGCGGAAGAGTTGTAAGGATAAAATTGGTCAAAGGCCGTTCAACAACCAATCTGATTAATAGAATTGTCAAATTATTTTAAGAATAGAGCTGTAACCAGGATCCTCGACGCAAACATAAACCGCACAAAAGAAGGCCTGCGTGTCTGCGAAGAGATTGCGCGTTTTGCTTTGAACAGCCGTAAATTAACCGCTGATTTCAAGAATATACGCCACAAGGTCGATTGCCTGTTAAAATATCTTTACCCTTGCGGCCTTCTTAAGGCGCGCGCCAGCCTCAAAGACGTAGGCAGGACAATTTATACAAATGAATTAAAGCGGAATAGCCTGCAGGATTTATTCCTGGCAAATATTCAAAGGGCAAAGGAATCAGTAAGGGTTTTGGAAGAATTCAGCAAATTGAATTCAAAAGATTTAGCAATTAAATTTAAACGGATAAGATACGGCATTTATGAAGTCGAAAAAAAAGTTGCTGCAAGATTCACAGCTTTACGTAATCTTAGATAAGGGTGTTTACGCAGGCCGTTCTATCCTGAATCTGGCCAGGCAACTTAAAAGTTCCGGGGCCGATATAATTCAGCTTCGGGCTAAACTTTCGCTGAAAGCTGATATTTTAACCGATGCCTTTTTGTTACGCAAGGCATTGGCAGGTTCAAAGACGCTGTTCATTGTTAATAATTATCTAGATGTTGCAAAGATTGTTGACAGCGATGGATTGCATATAGGTCAGCAAGATATCCCCATAGGATTAGCCAGAAGAATCCTGGGAAAAGATAAAATTATCGGAGTATCTTGTGAAACCCTGGGACAGGCGCTTAAAGCACAAGCCCTGGGAGCAGATTATATCGGGATCGGTCCTATATTTAGAAGTCCGCTAAAACCGGAAACTAAGGTTACAGGGTTAAGCTTAATAAAAAGGGTTAAGGAAAGAATTAAAATACCCTTTTTTGCTATAGGAAATATAAATTTGTCTAATATTGAAAACGTAATTTCAAGCGGTGCAAAAAGAGTAGCTGTTTGCCGGGCTATTTTAGAGGCAAAAAATATTCCCTACGCGGTAAGAAGTTTTAAAATTAAGTTGAAGACTGAAAGTTGAAGACTGACGACTCAAAAATGACTCAATTAGAATACGCAAAAAGAAATAAAATTACGCCGCTTATGAAGTCTGTGGCAAAAAAAGAAGGCGTAAGCGCAAGGCAAATTCAAAAATCCCTCCGGCAAGGCACAGTAGTAATTCCCTTAAATATTAATCATAACATAAATTATCCCTGCGGCGTGGGAAAAGGTTTAAAGACCAAGGTCAATGCTAACATCGGTACCTCTACTGATAAATCTAAAATCTCTAACGAAATAGAGAAATTAAAAGTTGCTATTAAATCAGGTTCAGATACAGTTATGGATTTAAGCGTAGGAGGCAACCTGGTAAAGGTGAGAAAAGAAATTTTGAAATATTCTACCATACCGGTAGGCACCGTCCCTGTTTATGAAATTTCGGTAAATGCGCAGTCACGAAGGAATAACTTTCTGGATTTTTCTATTGAAGATATTTTATCGGTCCTGGATTCACAGGCAAAACAAGGTGTTGATTTTTTTACTATTCATGCCGGAGTAACAAAAAAAAGCCTTAATATTTTAAGGAAGCATAAGCGGGTCCTGGATATTGTTTCAAGGGGAGGGGCAATCCTGGCTGCCTGGATGAACCGCCATAAAAAAGAGAACCCTTTTTATGAGTATTTTGATAAAATCCTGGACATCGCTTACGAATACGACGTAACCTTAAGCCTGGGGGATGGTCTTAGGCCGGGTTCTATATTGGATGCTACGGATAAAACACAAATTTCCGAATTGAAAAACTTAGGCAAACTTGCGGCAAGAGCAAGGAGTAGGGGTGTCCAGGTGATAATTGAAGGGCCGGGGCATGTGCCTATTCATCAAATTAAAGAAAATATTCTGCTTGAAAAAGAAATTTGTCACGGCGCGCCATTTTATGTCTTGGGACCTTTAGTCACAGATGTAGCGGCAGGCTACGACCATATCAGCGGTTCTATCGGAGGAGCACTGGCAGCAAGTTACGGTGCTGACTTTTTATGTTACGTAACACCGTCGGAACACCTGAGGCATCCGACTGTAGACGATGTAAAAGAGGGGGTAATTGCTTCCAGGATTGCAGCGCATGCAGCTGATTTAGCCAAGGGGATAAAAGGTGCGATTGACTGGGACAGGCAAATGTCTTTGGCAAGAAAAAAGCGCGACTGGAACAGGCAGATAAAATTATCCATAGATCCCATAAAGGCAAAAGAATACAGAGAGTCATCCCGGCCGCGATTTAAAGATGTGTGCACTATGTGCGGCAAGTATTGTTCTATAAAAATGATGGATGAGTGCCTGCCTGCCGGCAGGCAGGCTTTGCGGGCGTAGTTCATCGGTAGAACACCAGCTTCCCAAGCTGGATAGGAGGGTTCAATTCCCTTCGCCCGCTTTAATAACGCAAAACGTGTTAAATGGGGACGTTTCTATTTTTAACGTCTCCAATTTTAGAGGAAAAATAGAAACGTCCCCATTTATTTTAAAAATGAAAAGTTTTAAGTTTTACATTTTAGTTTTGATTTTTGAGATTTTCGTTTTGAGTTTTACTGGCTGCGCGCCGGTTGCCTATGTAAAGCCCAGTGTCCCATACCCCGGAATGCCTGGCATATATCACCGCGTAGAAAGGGGGCAGACCCTCTGGCGCATCTCTAAAATCTACAATGTGGATTTAGAGGAAATTGCCAGGGTGAATCATATATCCGATGCCTCAAGCCTTGAAGTCGGGCAATCGTTGTTTATACCTTATGCGCAAACGAGCAGGGTTTCTGCCAGTGTTTATACCGGTGATGATTTTACCTGGCCGCTAAGGGGAAAAATTATTGCCAGCTTCGGCCAGACCTTTGATAATATGATTAATAAAGGCATAAACATACAGTCATATAGCTCTTCTAATGTGGTTGCTTCCCGCTCAGGGAAGGTAACATTTCTTGACGAGCATTTCGGCGGATTCGGAAAAACAGTGATTATCGACCACCAGGACGGATTTTCCACAGTTTATGCAATGAATTCCCAGCTTTTAATAAAGCCGGGAGATTATGTACAGAAGGGGTCGGTCATTGCCAGAGCTTCCAACTTGCATTTTGAAGTCAGGAAAGGGCACCTTCCGCAGAACCCCTTATTTTATTTACCATGATAAAAGAACAATTCTTCGATCGTAAAAACTATCTAGAAATCCTTGAAAGAAGAGTCTTGGATTTCCTGGAGGGTTATCGCCAGAATATCGCTGTTGTGGGGGATGAGCTGGTGGGAAAAACATCTATAATGGTCAAGTTCCTGGGCAGGCTTTATAACAATAGGATAATCCCGGTGTATCTGGAAGTGCGGCCGGAATCACTGGTTTCTTTTTCCCGCAGATTCATCGCAGTATTACTTTATAATTTTCTTATCAATAGCGGCATAGAGTTGAAAGAAGACCTGGATTTTCTGATTAACAAATCCCGCAAATACATCCCCAAAACCACAGAAAAAATAAATTTAATCCTCGGCTCCGTCAGCAAAAGAAAAAAGAACAATGTCTTTATAGAACTTTTTTCGCTTACGGAAACTATACATCAGGAAACAGGAAAATCCTGCGTAATTATTCTGGATGAATTCCATAACCTTGAAAACATAGGTTTACATAATTTATACCGTGACTGGTCTAAGCTTTTGATCACGCAAAAAAATACCATGTACATTATTATTAGCTCAAGGACATTCAAGACCAAAATGATTCTTTCCAAGAATCTTTCTTTGCTATTCGGCAATTTTGAGCTTATTGTGGTAGAGCCTTTTGATATAAAGGTAAGCGAAGAATACCTGGAATATAAGTTACGGACGTTAAATATCGCGCCCGGCATTAAGAATTTTATCGTGAATTTCACAGGCGGATATCCATTATACCTGGAAGTTATCTCTAACTCCCTGTTAAAAACGAATCAATCAGCCTTTGCCGATATATTAGAGAATTTATTATTTGACTCTCCCGGCATACTAAATCAGAGGTTCTCCAATTATATAAAAAGATTTTTGGATTCATCTTTTAGTAACGATTATGTTTCCATACTTTATCTAATCTCAAGCGGAAGGAATAAAATCAAGGAAATCGCCCACATTTTAAGAAAACAGGCCAAGGAACTTATGCCGCGTATCAACCAGCTTTTGGAACTTGATACGATTTCCCGTAGCGGCGACCTGCTTATCATCAACGACCGCGTGTTTGGTTTTTGGATGAGGTTTGTTTACCAGGAGAAGCTGCAATCATTGACCATTGATTCCAAGAATCAAAAGACAAAGTTTCGCGATAAAATAGAAGAGTTGATGCGTGAGTTCTTCGTCTGTGCCCAAAAACCGCTGGTAGAAAGAATGAGCGAGTTGCTCCGGCTCTTCGAAGACGAGGTAATACAGGTAGAGAGGAAAAAAATCAGGCTTAATCATTTCAGGGAAATTAAGCCGTTGGAATTTAACACAAGGTCATTAAGGGCAGGGCTTATCGGCCGTTCAAGCGAAAGCCTCTGGATTATGGCTTTTAAAGACGAGTTATTGACCGAAGAAGATATAACTGAATTTGCCAAAGAGTGCAAAAAATACCGCCATAAGCTTCAGAGGAAAATTATTATTACTTTAAAAGACATAGACGCAAATACGCGCTTACGGGCTTTAGAAGAAAAGATCTGGACCTGGGACATAGGTAATTTAAACAAAATCCTGGACTTATTTTCCAAACCGAGGGTAATAGTATGAAAATCGGCGTCATTTCTGATACTCACATACCTGATAGGGCAGGCGGTATTCCTGCCAAGGTGCTCGAGGAATTTAAAAATGTGGATATGATTATTCATGCAGGAGACCTTGTAGAAACCGGGGTCCTGGATGTTTTAAGAAGCGTGTGCCCCAACGTATCCGCGGTCTGGGGCAATATGGATCCCGATGAAATAAAAAATGTGCTTCCGGAAAAAGTGGTATTAAGGATTGGTAAATTCAGGATAGGCGTGATTCACGGATATGGCGTACCCAATAAACTTATAGATTTAGTGCAATCTGTTTTTGAATGCGATAACGTAAATATAATCATCTTTGGCCATTCACATAACAGCGTAAATGAGAAGAGAAACGGAATCCTGTTTTTTAATCCCGGCAGCCCCACCGACAAGGTTTTCTCTGAGCACAACTCTTACGGGATAATAGAGATAAATGATGGGATAGAAGCGAAGATTATTAAGATATAAAAAATGGATAAACTCTGGGCTCCCTGGAGAACAAAATATATAAATAATAAGAAAGAAAAGAAATGCATATTCTGCCAGCCTAAAAATAAAAGGATTAAATTCCTGGTTTTTAAAACACGTTATTCTGTTTGCATGTTGAACATCTTCCCGTATAATAACGGCCATCTTATGGTTGCACCTATAAGGCATGTAAAAGATTTTACCTTTTTGAATAAAGAAGAACGCCTGGATTTATTTCTGGCGTTAGAAAAGGCAAAGGCCTCGCTTGACAAGGTGCTTAAGCCCGATGGTTACAATATCGGGATAAATATTTCCCGGGCAGCAGGCGCCGGCTTCGCAGGCCATATGCACATACATATAGTGCCGCGCTGGAAGGGAGACAGTAATTTCATGCCCATCATCTATAACACAAAAATAATTTCACAGTCTCTGGATGAGCTGTACAAGAGATTAAAAAATGCTGAATCAAAAACAGATAAATAAGTTCGAGGATATTCTTCTTGCGCCTTATGCGATGAAAAGCGCTAACTCCCGCGGCAGGTTCTACAAAGAAGAGGAGCATCCCTACAGGACTGCTTATCAAAGAGACAGGGATAGGATAGTGCATTGCGCAGCTTTCAGAAGGCTGGAATATAAAACCCAGGTTTTTGTAAACCACGAAGGTGATTATTACCGCACCAGGCTGACGCATACAATTGAAGTAGCGCAAATAGCGCGTACGATATCCGCAGCGCTCAGGTTGAATCAGGATTTGACTGAGGCAATAGCGCTTGCGCATGATTTAGGGCATACTCCTTTTGGGCATTCCGGTGAAGACGCTCTTAATGAGCTTATGTCTAAAGTGGGGGGGTTTAACCATAACCTGCAGGGGCTACGCGTAGTTGATTACCTTGAGGAAAGATACCCCGATTTCCCAGGGCTTAATTTAACCTGGGAGGTAAGGGAAGGTATTGTAAAGCACTCATCTACCTTTGATAAGGCACTAAAAATAAAAGGCCTGGCTCCGGGAGAGACGCCTACACTTGAAACCCAGGTTGTTGACATTGCCGACGAAATAGCTTATAATAATCACGACCTTGACGACGGCCTTACCTCCGGACTGATACAGGAGAAGGACTTAGAAAAATTAGTCATCTGGGATGATTTAAACAGGAATATTTCAAAAGGTCACGAAAGAATCGAAGAGGGTAAGCGCAAATACCTGATAATCAGGTCACTGATTAATATGCAGGTTACGGATTTGATTAAGGAAACCGAAAATAACATCAATAAGCTTAAATTAAGGTCCTACGGTGACGTAAGAAAATCCCATAAAAAAATAGTCAGTTTCTCTAAAATTATGTTAAACTTAAGGAATCCGTTGCGCGAATTCCTTATGGATAATCTTTACCGCCATTACCGGGTGGTGAGGATGAGCATAAAAGCAAAACGTTTTATCGAGGAATTATTCAAAGTTTATGTTAATAGCCCACAACAGCTTCCTATCGAAGCCCAGAGAAAAATCCCCGCAGACGGAGTAAAACGCGTTGTTTGCGATTACATTGCCGGGATGACAGACAGGTATGCATTAGATGAATACAAAAAGTTATTTGACCCCTACGAGAAGGTATAAGTATTTAATCTCCTCAATTCATAGCATTTACCGCCTGGTAAACTCCACATATGAATTAAGAGAATTGGTTAGCCGTTTGGCGAGGCTATTATGCCAGATATTCAATGTTGAGTCTTGCCTCATACTTTTGCTTGATCCGACGAAGAAATGTTCGCTGTTAAAGTGCCTGGTCAGCGACAAAAAGAAAATAGTTATTGATAAAAAAATAAAAATAAAAAATGGCCTTGAGAAAAGAATCCTTAAAACACTTACTACCGTAAGAAATGAAGAAGTCCTGGGTATCCCCTTATTTAGCGAAGATATAATCGGCCTGGTTATCCTGAGGCGAAAGAAACGTTCACCTGCCTTTGAAAGGGCAGACCAGGAAGTATTGACTACGCTCCTTGAACAGGCAGTTATCGGGATAAAGAACCTGGAGCTTTACGAGGAGCAGCAGCGCATAGTTTTAGGAAGCATAAAATCTTTGGTAACATTGCTAGACACCCGCGTACCGCAGGAGTATACACACTCCCCGTATTTTAGCAAACTGGTAACTACCATAGGCAACCAAATGCATTTGGATCAAAAACAAATAGAGAGCTTAAAATATGCCAGTCTTTTGCATGATACAGGCAAGGTAGATATTCCGCTGGAGATCCTTACAAAAACTTCTAAACTTACTACCAGGGAATATAATATTATTAAGCGCCACCCTGCTAAAGGCGCACAGATATTGCGCCCGTTACAGATATTGCGCCCCGCTATACCGATAATAATGTATCATCACGAGAAATATAACGGCACAGGTTATCCCTCCAGGCTTAAGAAAGGCCAGATTCCTCTCGGTGCCAGGATTATGGCGGTTGCTGATGCGTTTGAGGCAATGGTTTACGGCAGGCCATACCGCGAGAGAATGCAAATAGGCTCTGCGATAAGGGAGATAAAGAAGAAAAGTAGCACCCAGTTTGACCCCAAGGTCGTAGATGCGTTCCTACGCGTGATCAAGAAAATAAATACAAAAATTTACTTGAAACCCCAGAATTCCAAGGGACATAATGGAAAATCAGCAAGATAATCAGTTGGAGTTATTTTCACAGTCAGGAGATGTTTCTTTGGCGCGCCATGACCCCCAAAGAAGCTTGTTTTTAGCCCGCATTCGCCGATACGAAAGGGCCGTTTTAATTATAATAGGAATAATAATTACGGGATTAGCTTCATTTTCACTGGGAGTGGAAAGAGGAAAGCAGGGCTTGCCAAAACCAATACAGGCAGCCCCATTACCGCTAAGCACCGCTGCTGCGGTACCAAAAGTCAAAGAGCCTGTAGGAAATTATACGATTCAACTGGCCAGCTATAAATCTAAGGCACTCGCTCAAAAAGAAGCGCAGGATTTAAAAAGAAAAGGGCTGACACCCGCGCTTTTTTCCAAAGGAAGTTATACCGTGTTATGTGTAGGGAGTTTTTCTACAAAACAAGAAGCGCTAAACTCGCTATCCGAATTAAGAAGACGATACGTTGGTTGCTATGTAAGGAGGTTGTAAAACATGTCTATACACCCGTCACTATCAATATCAGATAAGGATAAAAAACAAAGATCCGTATTAAAACGCACGGAACGTATCAGGTCCATGATGGAAAAGGGGCAGTGGAAAGAGGGCGACAATATCTACCGCCTGCCGAAAATCAAGACCATAAGAATAAAGATTAAGAAGGAAAAGGCAGAAAAGGCAGAGACTACAACAGCTGAAGGCGCTGCTCCTGCTCCTGCTGAAACCAAAGAGCAGCCTGTTGCCAAAGGCGCTGCTCCCAAAGCATCGGAGAAAAAATGATTTATACACATACCAAACATTTAAGCCTATTAGTAGCTAGCGGGTTGTTGTTGTCCATGCTAATTATTAGTGTTTCGCATGCGCAAACCACGATTCTTACCGGCGAAGTAAATTCAGACAATATCAATATACGTTCAGATTCTAGTGCAACTGCGCAAATAATTTGCCAGGTCAGGAAAGGTGAACAGGTTGAGGTGGTATCTGAATTGTATGATTGGTATAAAATACGCCTGCCAAAATCAGCCCCTGCATACGTAAAGAAAGCCATGTTTGACTGTGCTAATTTCGAAACCAGCGCTCCGCCTGCCCCGCCTGAGCGTATTAAACCAAACGCGAACTGCTTGAAAGCCAAAGCAAAAAAAGACAGGATCAATATAAGGTTAAAACCCAGCGAATCATCTCCTATACTTGGTCGCCTAAGCAAGGATGAAACAGTGAAAGTCCTAAAATCTACCGGCGACTGGTACGCTATTGAGCCTGTGGCAAATAGTTTTGGCTGGATACATAAAAAGTTCGTTTCTCAAAGCAGCACGCAAAAAAAGCCCGCAAAATAATGAATGTACTCAGTTCGTTAATTACCTTCGTAATATTCTTCGGATTACTGATTGTTGCCATGATTATCCACGAATTTTCCCACGGCTGGATGGCATATAAATTAGGAGACACTACTGCAAAATATTCCGGAAGATTGACGCTGAATCCGCTGGCACATATTGATATTTTCTGGACAGTCCTAATCCCGCTTATGATATTTATGTCAACAGGCTTCTTTATCGCAGCTGCAAAGCCCGTTCCCATAAATTACTGGGCTTTAAGAAACCCTAAAAGAGATATTATTTTAATAGGCCTAAGCGGCCCGGTGTCAAATTTTATTCTTGCAGGCATTTTAAGCGTTCTGCTAAAAATAATACCGCAAACCGATTTTTTAAGTACCCTGATTTCAAACTTGATTTATATAAATGTAATGTTGGGCGTATTTAACCTTGTCCCAATTCCTCCGCTTGACGGCTCACGCGTCTTGATGGGCCTCTTACCGGACGATTTATCCGCCAGATTCGCTGCTATCGAGCCTTACGGTTTAATAATCGTAACTTTACTCTTTTTCACCGGGATATTGTTTCGGGTCATCTGGCCTGTAATAACTTCCATAATGAAATTATTGGGAGTGCCTTTATAAGATGAATTCCATAAAAGTCAACCTGGGCAATCGGTCTTACAGAATAGTTGTAGGCTATGATATATTGCCTTCGATAGGTGCGTACATAACTAAGCTTAATATCGGGCGCGATGCCTATGTAATTACTAATCTTGCCATAAAGAAAAAATACGCTAGCCCCTTAGCCAGCGCGCTAAATACCTGCGGATTTCATCTAAGGTTTAGGATAATACCTGACAGCGAAAAGAGTAAATCTGTGGCAGTCTTTTCCTCGATAATAAGTGACATTGCGAAGTTTGATAAGAAGAAGAGGACTTTTGTGATTGCTTTTGGAGGGGGGGTCGTAGGAGACCTTTCGGGATTCGTTGCTTCCATATACAAGCGAGGCATACCTTATATACAGGTTCCTACCACGTTGTTAGCGCAGGTGGATTCTGCTATCGGCGGCAAGACTGGGATTGATTTAGAGGAAGGTAAAAACCTGGTGGGAGCATTTTATCAGCCACGGCTGGTATTTAGTGATGTTCGATTTCTTAAAACTCTGGACCAGCGTCAAATCCGTTCGGGGCTTGCCGAAGTGATAAAGTACGGGATTATAAAAGATAAAACACTATTTGTTTATCTTGAGAAAAATTACAGAGATGTCCTGAGATTAAAACCATCTGCTTTAGAGTATATAGTGAATCGCTGCGCCGGGATAAAAGCTGAAATTGTGGAAAAAGACGAGAGAGAAGAGAAGGGTATACGCACAATCCTGAATTTTGGCCACACCATAGGCCATGCAATTGAAGCAGCAGCAGGCTATAAATCTTACACGCACGGAGAGGCTGTGGCATTGGGTATGCTTGCCGCTTCTGATATAAGCTGTTCACTTGGCCTTTTGGATTACTCTTTGGCAAAAAGGATTGAGAAACTGGTGAAATCTATAGGCCTGCCCTTGAAAATAAAACGTTTATCTTTACAAGGCATTGTCAATGCGCACTACCGTGATAAGAAATTTATCGGGTCAAGAAACAGGTTTGTACTTTCCAGCAGTATCGGCAGGACAAATTTAGTGGAAAACGTGCCTCTAGAGGTTATAAAACAAGCTTTGCTTAAAAGATTATCTTGACCTGGTTAGCGTTACCGTAGCCCCACCTGAATTCAATTCAACTTCATCCGCAGTAATCTTAAGTACAAGTGCTCCATCCACAGTATCTCCCATTCTTACAATGTGGTTATTGATTAACGCATAGCCTTCGTTGCGTGAAAAGAATATACCGTTTAGAACAAATGCTTCCTGCGGTTTATTGCTTACGACAGGAGGGGGCGGTGTTGGCGTAGGAGCGGTTTCTATAGGCTTAGGAGTTTCCAGTTGTTTTTTTGGCTGGGCGCTTATCCTTGGCAGGTTTTCTTTAGCAGGGGTAATTTTATAACGGCCGAGGAAAGTAAATACAACGTTACCTATGCCTAACCCCAGGATAATTATCAATATATATAAGGCTACGAATTTATGTTTTGGGGTATTGGGATCTTTAGGCTTTAAGCTTACGCTGACTTTGAGATTTTCGTGGATTGCTTTTTCAGCCTTTTTTAGCGCGTCGTAGATTATGCTCATTTGCACTCACCCACAAGGTAGGGGTCGAATTCTTCAAAGCACTTTTGGATAATACCGGCTTCTATTACGTTTGTCTCGGCTACGAACCCTGCTAACAAAGCACGGTCACAGAGCATGTTAATCAGGCGCGGAGTGCCGCGGGAAAATTTAGCTATGAGTTCAATTGATTCGTCTTTGAAATGAATCCGGTCTTCGGCAGCGCCTGCAATATTTAGACGGTGTTTTATGTAATCTCGGATTTCCTGCTGCTCTAAGGGGGTAATGTGGAATCTTACCATAACCCTTTGCCTCAATTGCCTTAAGTCATAGAGGTTCAATTTATCATTCAATTCCGGCTGGCCCACAAGTATGACTTGTAACAATTTGTCTTTCTCGGTCTCCAGGTTAGAAAGCAGGCGTACCTGCTCAAGCAGCGCAGGTTTTAAATTCTGCGCCTCATCTATGATTAGCACTATATTAAATCCGGATTCCGATTGGCTTAACAAGAATTTGTTTAATTCCCAGATAAGAGAGAGCCGGGAATTATTCTTGGGTTTTAAGCCGAAGTCTTTCACTATTGCCTCTAAAAGCTGAGTTTCGGAAAAATGCGGGTTAAGTATAAAAGCAGTCTTGACGTTATTGCTTAATTGGTTAAGGAAAAAACGGCAGAGCGTAGTCTTTCCAGTCCCGATTTCACCGGTCAAAACAATTATGCCTTTTCTTTGCGATACGCCGTAGAGCAGGTGTGACAGCGCTTCCTTGTGTTTGTTGCTTAAGAAGAAGAAAGCAGGGTCAGAAGTAACGTTGAAAGGCCGCTCTTTAAGTCCGTAAAAATTACAGTACATTTTAACCTCTATTGAATTATACCAAAAAAAACAAAAAAGTAAATATTATCTATTTGACACGCCTTTATTTATATGTTATATTTTCAATTGAGGTTAAAAGCCACGGAATCTCTAAAAGGAAAAAAATGCCGGGATTCCAATTTGAAGAAAAAAGGCGGTTTCCTCGGGTAAATTTCAAATCCCCGGTGCGCTATCACGTAAGGGGGGAGCCGGATTTTGAAAATGCGCTGAGCAGTAATATTAGCGAAGGCGGCATAGGCTTCATAAATAATAAATTCTTAGCACCGTCAATGCTGGTAATGCTGGAAATTAATGTCTTGTCCCGCGTATTAAGGCCGGTGGGAAAGATAGTTTCGTCATTACCCTTGCCGCACTCCGAAAGAAACCGTTTGGGAATAGAGTTTGTGGAGATGGATCACGACGATAAGCGCTATCTTCAGAATTTTGTAAACATGCAAGTTTAAAAAATCCAGGAAAGGAAATCCAGGTATGTCAGCAGAACAAGCGCAAGCAGCAGCCCCTGAGGCAAAGCCGCAGGTTGAGAAGCAAACCAATTGTTTAAGTTGCAACAAACCGATAAGAAAACTAAAAAAATATTATCGCGATGGAAAATTTTATTGCAGTAAAAAATGCTGGAAGGCATTTATTACCAAGCAAAAAGAAGAGAAAAAATGAGTAAACTCACAAAGGCTCAGGAAAGAAGGCTCTACCCCAGGCTCTATCAGGAATTACCCCTGAATGTGGTAGCTAATGGTTATGATTTCGTAACTTCAACCCAAAACGTCAGTTGTATCGGGGCATATTGCCATATAGAAAAATATATGCCTCCGTTTACCAGGGTGATGGTAAAACTGGCTTTACCTGTAAGGATAGAACAAAAAACAGAAAGCGTTAACGTGGAATGCAGAGGCGTAGTAGTAAGGACCGAAGATTCTTCTACGGGCGGTTTTAATATCGCCATATTTTTTAACGGTATTAATGACAGCCTGCGCAATAAAATATCGCAGTACCTAAACCAATTCCTGCCTGCGAAAACCTCCTAATCTTAAGCCGTATGGGCAAGATAAAAAACAATCTTCCCGTCAAACTGATTATCGGGTTTATTTATAAAGACAACTCTTATTTTAAAAAATCAAAGGCAGCATTAAGCGCTAAATTTGGGCCCATTGATTTTGAAAGTAAGCCTGTATCTTTCTACCTGACCGATTATTATGAAAAAGAATTCGGAAAAGATTTAACCAGGAGTTTCCTAAGTTTTAAAAAATTAATCAATCCGCAAAAGCTTGCCGCAATAAAGGTATTTACTAATTCATTGGAAGGCAGGTTCTCAAAAAAGTCTCACCGCCTTGTCAACATAGACCCGGGATATATAGAATTGTCCAAACTTGTGCTTGCCTCAACCAAGGATTTTTATCACAGGATATATTTGGATAAAGGGATATTTGCAGAGATAACCCTGTTTTACCGCGATAAAACATTTAATCCCTGGGAGTGGACTTACCCCGACTATAAAACTGCCGAATATATAGAAATATTTAATCACATCAGGCATATTTATGAGAACCAAATCAAAAATGGTCAATAGTCGATAGTCTATGGTCTATTGTCAAACTATGGACTATCGACTATAGACTATAGACCCGAAAATAATTATGCGGGCTACATATTTAGATTCTTATAAGTCGGGCAAATTAGAAGAAGTAACCCAGCAGTTATTCAAAATGCTTGAGTCCTGCTGCATATGTCCTCGTAAATGCAAAGTTAACAGGTCTAAGGATGAAAAAGGCTTTTGTAAGACAGGGCGTAAACCCCGTGTCTGCTCGATACTGGCGCATCATGGCGAAGAGCCTTCCATATCGGGAACGCAAGGTTCGGGTACGATATTCTTTTCTTACTGCAATATGGCTTGTGCATATTGCCAGAATTATGAATTCAGCCAGTTAGGGCAGGGAAGGGAAGTCGATTTTGAAGAACTGGCCAAGTTTATGCTGGATCTGCAACAGATGGGTTGCCACAATATTAATTTTGTCACCCCCACGCATGTTTTACCGCAGATTTTGCAATCCTTAAAAATTGCTATTCCTAAAGGTTTAAATATTCCGTTGGTTTATAATACGGGAGGTTATGAATTGCCGGAAATTATAAAATTACTGGAAGGTATTATTGATGTATATCTTCCTGATATGCGCTATGGCGACGCTGACATGGCAGTTAAATATTCCTCTGCTCCGGATTACACAAGATATAATCAGGCGTCTGTAAAAGAAATGCACAGGCAGGTAGGAATTGCTCAAATAGATGAGCAGGGCATTATAGAAAAAGGCGTAATCATCAGGCACCTGGTCCTTCCCAATAATATATCCGGGACAGAAAATGTCATGAAATTCATCTCTGAAGAGATTTCACCCGATTCATATATCAGCCTGATGAGCCAGTATTTGCCTTATCATAAAGCATCAGAGTTTAAGGATATCTGCCGGCGCCTTAAATTAAAAGAATACGAATACGCAAAAGAGATAATGCAAAAATACGGCTTGTACAACGGCTGGATTCAGGAGTCTTATGGTTTAGAAAGGTTTGCCGGAGTGCATATAAAACCTACGTAACTTTTATCTTGGCAATTCAGTCAGGATCTGTTATACTTGGTGTAAGTTGGCAGGGTGCCATACATGACAAGATAAAGCCACGGGATTTTAAGAAAGGGGACAAAGATGCAAGCTAAAGAGGCGGTTGCCAAGAGGCGGCGCGATTTTGATGTTTCAGTATGCCTTACAGGAGTAATACCATTTTTGGTGTTCATGTATTTGTTGGTAGTCAAAGTTGCTAACCTGCAAATTTTTGTGGGGGAAGTTGGTTATATTATGTTCACAACGATACTGATCTTTTTGCTGGGTATAATGGTAGGTAAAAAGCTGTTCTGGTCCATGATTACAGAGATTATGGAAAAGAACCGCTTGGCTGCCATAACCGAGACAACGCTTGCTTTAAGCCATGAAATCAACAATCCGCTGCTTACTGTAAGAGGCAATCTGGAATTACTGGAACATGATCTTACGGAAAATCACGTATCAAACGACGCCATAATCAAGAGGCTGGATACGATAAAAGACCATTGCGAGCGCATCAGGCAGGTCACCGATAAATTGGCAACGCTATCAACTCCGGTTTCTACGGCTGTGCATGGTAATGTTAAAATGGTAGACTTAAGCAAGTCCAGCTAATTTCTTATTCACTCAATAGGCCATTCATACACCTTGCCTATGGCCTCAAAAAACCCCGTATTTATCAGAGCCTGGATTAGGCTTTTATCTGGAAAAGAAGACCTCATATTATCCTGCCGTAATCGATTTTACCAAGAAAATGCAATAAACGCCTTTCAGCAGTTTTCCTGTTAAATAACCTCAAATTTTGTGCCTGGATGTTAAGCTTAAAAAGGATAAGTAAGCCTAAGTAAATTAATTCTCGCTTATCCACAGGAAAATACCAAAAGCAGATAACTACCTATATAAAAAGGGGTTACAGAGGTTTATCCAATATGCCCAAGTTAACATAAGATATATTATAGGAAGTTGAACACAAGGGCAATCTCGGGGTTGGTATTGGGGTTTCTGATGGGGTTTCAGCGGTTCTTGGGGCTATTTCTGGGCTTTTTTCTGCATATCTGGGTGAGAATCTTCGCGGGAATCTCTTACGTAGGTACCGCCTTGTATTTTGATTGCTGTGCCTCTTACCAGGCCATTAGCCACTGTTTTACGGGCCTTCCTGAGTATTCTGCTAAAGGTCTGCTGGGATACTTTCATGGACTTGGCAGCCTCTTTTTGGCAAAATCCCATATAATCAATCAGCCTTATTGCCTCGAATTCTTCTGTAGCCAGATTTACCTCATCAGGCCTGCCGGGTTTACCCCTGGGACTAAATTGACTGATTTTGGGATCCTGTCTGATGATTCTATATTTTTTCGGCCTGCCGCGAGTTTGCATTTGTGCTTGAATTCAATTTACTCAAACTTACTTATTTTTAACGCCCCGGTTAAAATGAGTACCAACTCATTATTCACTTGTCTCTATCTTAGATATCTCTGATCTCAAAAGTTCAATATTATATTTGCCATGCCCAAAATCAACATTAATCTTTACCGTATCATCGCCGCTAGATATCACCTCGCCCCTTAACTTCTCCCCGTTCTTAAGATAAATAGTGCTGATTAGCGGACCTTTAGAAACCTCGCTTTGCTCCGGTTGGATTTTAACCTGTTCTTCCTGGGTCTTCTCCACCGGGTTGACGGCCTCCGTTTCTATTTTATTTGCCTTTCGGGATCTAAAAAATAGCCCATACGCCAAGACAATAGCCATTATCAGAGTTACAATACCATAAGATAATATCTTTAATAAAGTTTCTTGCTTGTGTTTTTTATTCTCCAGGCCTAAATTGTGGTAAGAAGTAATTCTACCCTTGCCGTTCTTTTTGGATGCATACATTGCTTCATCAGCAGCGTGCAATAGCTCGTCTATATTCTTGCCGTCATCGGGATAAGTAGCGATACCACCGCTAAAACTTAAGGCAAAGGTACGATCCCTAATGACGCAGGGGTTGTTTTTTATCTTATCCAACATGTTCTTCGCCAGTCCCGTGGCTTCATCGCAATCCATCCCAATAAAAACAACCACGAATTCATCACCGCCGAAACGAAAGACAAATCGCTTGACTACGCTAGAGATATAATCTTTCTCCTGGCTGACGCGCAAAGAGCTGCCGAAGTAACGTAAGATATCATCCCCGAACAAATGCCCATTCTTATCATTTATTCCCTTGAAATGATCCAAATCCAGAAGCATAATAGAGAATTTTGTTTTTGTTATGGAAGATTCCAGCATAGACCTTTCCAGAAAATCATAAAGGTTCTGCCGGGTATAACACTTAGTCAGCTGATCCTCTACCCAGTTAATTTTTATCTCCATATTTAACTCCGGACATCCAGCCTGATCAAATAAGGTTCTCTACGAATAAAATGGATTTTTGGCGGACCAGGTTGTATCCAATTCGAACCGCATTCGAGATATAACCGCTAATATTATATCCAACCTGTAGAACATCTCCCAGTATATCAAAAATTGGCAAAAAAGGTACAAGAATTGCATGCATTGGGCATGCTTAATAAAAAAATTGCGCAGACCTTAAAGATAAACAAAAAGACAGTCCGACGGGCCATCAGATATAATAACCTATAGGCTGTCGTTTCTGTCGCTTTTTAAACAAGTCTATTCTATATAACTATATGTGCAACAAAGAGTTATAGATTTCATAATAGAAAGACGCGACAGGTTAATTATTTTTAGAATCATTGCTCTGAATCTCGCGCTGATGAGTTTCATTGCATTAATTGGTTCGGAAGACTCCTACGTAGCTCTAATTTTTTGTCGTATCCAGCTATTAACATGTCCAACAATTCTATTTCTTTTCTCCATGTTTTCTCTATTGCGTCTTCACGTTGAGCAGGATCTTTTATTTTATCTATCCGTTTATTAGTTTTATATATACTTAACCGGATCTTATCCATCTCTGAATTAATTGCTTTTAGCTGATTTTGCTTAATCGCAGCCTTTGACTCTTCGATTCCTTGGGCCTGACTTATGTATCCGAGCCGTTCCAAGGTAATAATCTTACTAACGTCGAGTTGGTGTAATGCATATATTATCTTCGCTCTTTCTGCATCCGATAGCTGTTCAGAGTAAGAAGCTTTTTTCAGCCTGTTATATTCTGACTTCCAATTATTAAGAAACTCTCCGAAGATTGTCTTTTGGAAATTTTCACAAATATTTAATAAATTATCTTTCTTAGCTGCCTTAAGATAGCGTTGCACAGATCTAATGGTACATCCCAAGATTTCAGCAATTTCATAGTTTTCATATCCGCAAGCACTACGGTAGACAACATACTGTTTTAAAACTTTCTGGCTTAATGAAGCTGGTGCGAGTTCTCCATTTTCTAACTGTTTGGCTAAAGCGCTTACCGATAACTCCTTTGCCAAAGTCTGCGATTGCACTGTATTATCTTTTTTGTTTTCCATATCAATTCCTCCCTTTTTTAACAACGGTCAATCTATAATAAAAAAGGGCAGTCCCTGAAGCCTGATTGTATTCAGATCTTCAGAAACTGCCCTCAACATATTGGCAATCAATCCTAAAGCTACTCTACATTGTATTGCAAATAGCTTTCGGGAAACAATTTTTAAAGAACAATCTTAGTGTAAGATTAACATATTTTTTTATTTTGTCAAGAAATCTTTTATTTCGACAGCTGCCTCCTAGTTTTCATCGTGTTTGTCAAAGGTTTTTTATATATTTATTGTAAGTAAAGTTTACGGTGGGGTAACCTTAGGGGAAGCGAGAAATTACCAAAACCAGCGGAATTTAAAAATTATTTAACGGGCGTAACTTCAGCGACCTGTTTTTTCTCCCTTCCCATAGTTATTTTTCTTCTGATAATATTGAATCATGGATTAAGAACATATTTTCTTTTAAGTCTGTACCATGTAAATTTACGTCGTTAATGTCGATTCCGAAGCAATATTCATTATACGCAAATTTTACGCTTTTTAATCCTGCCTTTTTAGCTATTTTATTATATTTCTTTTCGATTAGTGTCTCTTTTCTGTAAGCAACATCAAATATTTTCTCCCGTTCTCTCCACATCTTGTTAATGAAATTATGCTTCTTAATAAAATTTCTAGCAATCCTGTTTTCTTTATCAAGTCCATCTTCTTTCTTCATGCTGATAACCTCCAAAATTTAACGCATAACTTATCCTGGGATTGTTCCATTTTATCTCTATACGATAACTATAATTATATTGAATTGACCTGCTCTTATTGTTAATTATTTCTATTTATCAGATTTACAACCAGCATGTCGATAATATCGCGCTCGCCGAGTTTGCTTTCGGAAAAAGATGGTTTATCTTAGAAAATGTTAACGATTCTTACGAGCAGAAAAGGTAAAATCTAAAAAGTACTTTCTTAGAGACTCATCCGTAAATTTAAACTGGTTTGTTCCATAGAAATAATCTATAATAGCCTCCCGTAAACGAGCAACTTCCTTGAGACGAGCAAAATTTTTCAGGTTATCCAGAGTTAAATCTATTAGCTCAAGAGAACGCTCAAAAGCTTGCTGACAATATGTAGTATTATGTTTAGCTTGCCAGTTAAGTGCGCGCTCAACTTCGCTGCCAATATTTGCCATTTGCTCAGAGAATGATAGCTGACTCCAGCGGCCTGCGGCTAGTTCCTTATGTTGATAGCTCATCGTTTAATCCTTTTTGCGACTATTGCAATAACTTTCTTGCGCATTTCTTCATTCTCTATGCCACGACTCCTATTTCCCTGGTATGGACGTATATTAATTTAATTAGCTTTTCGCAGCACCTGAGAAGCAGGTATCCTCATTAATTTACCATTACGCCAGACAACAAGGCGCCGACCGCTGTGCTTATGGTCCTCTACTACTTTACGGACGGCTTCTTTGAGCGCTTTTATGGCTTTTAGCTGTAATGTCTTTTTTTTCATTAGATTTACCTCATGAATTTTATTATTTTCTCATACATTTCTTTATCAATAACATCCGTTTTTCCGTCTTTTTCTTTGGCAATTAACCGAGGTATAGCGTCTGCGTTATTAAATAACAGCCAAGTATCAGATAAAGGCTTATAATATTTGAAAAAATTATATAAACCCCTATTAAATCTGCGTTTTACATCTACTGCGGGCACGTCATGTCCACCACTGGCTACCCTATCCTTTATACGGCTCAAAGCAAACTCGGTATTGGGAATCCAGAGAAAAAAAAGATTTATGGCATAGCCTTTATTTTTTAAGGTTGTTAGCAATCGTACGTAAGATTTACCAGATAAGGTTGTCTCGAATGCAAAATCAGCATTCTTTTCTGCCAAACTACGGATCTGTTCTAATACGAGCCTGCCGGCTTTTATTGCTGCTGTCCGGGGAGAAAACGGCGATAAACCTTGCGCAATAAGGTCAGCATTAACAAAATTCGGGCATTTAGCGTATTCCGGCAAGAATTCATTTGCGAACGTAGTTTTACCGGACCCATTTGGGCCGGCAATAATATAAACGTTTTTGGTTTTCATTGATTAGATTATACCTTAAATAAAAATAAGCTGCAAGTAATAATAGCCGAATAATCGGTATCTTATAGCAACTATTGTTTATTTATGTTATACTTATAACAATTATGGAAATCAGGCAAAGATTACAGCTCAAAAAGCTTTTAATACCGGAACTTAATCAATCGCTTAAAATATTAGCCCTCTCCTCTCTTGACCTTAAAACTTATATAGAGGATGAGTTGCTGAATAACCCTTTTCTTGAGGATAACCCCTCCCCTGCCTCTACTCTTAAGCCTAAAATAGAGGCCTTTTCTCATAGAAGCACACAGGTCGGACCCGATTCTGATTTTAGTATTAACTTAATTACCAAAAAACTTTCTCTCCAGGATATTTTACTTAGGCAACTGGGCATGTTTGCTGATACTGATGAAGAGTTTCGCATAGGCGTGGAAATCATAGGAAACATTGATGAAAACGGCTATTTAAAAGCCAGCATAGAGGAAATTTCACTTGCCGTTGACAGGCCGCCAGAAAGGGTTGAAAAGGCCTTAAAATTAATCCAGAAATTTGAGCCTGCGGGCGTGGCAGCCCGGACAATCCCGGAATGCCTTTTAACGCAGCTGGAATTAGCTGATGAATTTAACCCCCTGCTTCTGAAAATCGTAGAAAACCACCTGGAAGACGTGGCGAAGAAAAACTATACACACATTGCCAAGAGCCTGGGCATTTCCCAGGAGGAACTTGCGCCGCTTGTAAAAATGATTCTAAGGCTTGACCCCAAGCCAGGCAGGAATTATTCCACTGAAGAAGCGCAGCAGGTTATCCCCGATGTCATAATCTTTGATAAAGAAGATGAATTTGAAATAAGCATAAATGACGAAGACATCCCTACCCTTAACATAAATAAAGATTATAAGAAAATGCTTAAGGATGGCACTGTTGATCCCCAGACAAAATTATTCCTGTCTGACAAGCTAAAACAGGCTGTGGCTTTGTTGCGGGCTGTGGCAAGAAGAAAATTCACCCTAAGACGTATCGTAGAAACAATTGTGGAAATCCAGCAGGACGCTATAAGGTTAGACCTTTCTCACCTAAAGCCGCTTACCTTTCAGGAAGTAGCCAAGCAGCTTGATTTGCATGAATCTACGGTCTGTCGGACCATCATGAACAAATACGCCAAGGTTCCCTATGGCGTGGTTGCTTTAAACCATTAACCTCGGGTCTGCGAGGCGCAGTCAAAGGACGTGCTGGGCCAGGTGTACGAATACTTCCTCGGGCAGTTTGCGCTCGCAGAAGGGACAGAACCAGGCTTGTTTTTCACCCCTGGCGGCTGGTTGTGGAGCCTGCTGGCGGAGCGATGATAGAGCCGTATGAGGGCAGAGTGTTTGACCCCTGCTGCGGCAGCGGCGGCATGTTTGTGCAGAGCGAGAAATTTATAGAGGCGCACCGGGACAACCATAAGAAAAATAAAAAAGGGCTGAAACTCGACCCAAAAGACATGATTTCGATATACGGCCAGGAATCAAACGAAACGACCTATAAACTGTGCAAGATCAAACCTCGCCATACACGGCATAGACAGCTCAAATATAATCTGGAACAAAGAGGGCTCTTTCCTGACGACGCGCACAAGAACCGAAAGCCGACTTTGTGCTGGCAAACCCGCCTTCACCACTCGGACTGGTCGGGGGAGCGCCTGCGAGAGGACGGCAGATGGAAATACGGCATCCCGCCGGTTGGAAACGCCAATTACGCGTGGATACAGCATTTTATTTATCACCTGTCGCCAAAAGGCACGGCAGGGTTTGTC
>CAWDSS010000017.1:0-129116 GCA_963805065.1 Candidatus Omnitrophota bacterium
CTAATATTGGGCTATTTTCTCCGGATTAGCCGGAATGCGCCTTTTAGACTATTCAACAGGTTGCTTAACGAACGTAAGTCAGCCAACCGTCTTAAAATTATCTTTGGCCGGAAATAAAATTCGCGGCAAGCCTTACGATGGAGATCCAATAGCTCTTTCTTTGTCACGCCTTTTGGCACATAAACAGGATCCAGCGGAAAACTAATTTCCGATGATATCTTATGTTTCCAATAATAAGGGTCAAATTCCCCCTCTTCTTTGGCACGCGAGTAATCCTGAGTGCCGGGCAAGGGCACTAAAAGCGAAAATGTGGCAAAATCAAGGTCTAATTCTTTGGCAAACTTAATAGTTTCCTCCATCTCTTTCAAAGTTTCGCCTACAAAACCAGACATAAAATAACCCCTCGTCCTCAATCCCGCCCTTTTGGTCTCTTTTATCTTCTGCCTTATTTTCTCTTTACTCAACCAGCCTTTATTTATCTTTTTAAAGAAATCATCATTACCAACTTCTATCCCGTAAGAAACGCTAAAACACCCTGCCGCCCGCATTGCTTTGAGCAACTCAAAATTCACTTTCTCAATAGTCGCCTCGCAATCCCAAGGCACATTCAATCTGTTTTTCCTAAGGAGATCACAAATTTTATAAACCCTATCTTCATCATAGACAAAACAATCATCCCAGAAATGTATTTCTTTGGCGCCGAAATCCTTGACAAGTATTGACATCTCTTCAACGACTCTTTCTGCCGAATGCATACGTAATCTGCAGCGGTGCATAATCTTATTGCCGCAAAAACTGCAGTTATAGGGGCAGCCCCTGCTAGACATCATATGCAATGCCGGATGCCTGCGTGCCCGGACTTCACTGCTTCTATATAAATGCATAGGCAATAGATGCCTTGCGGGCAAAGGTATTGTATCTAATTCATCTTCTATCGGGCTGGGTGGAGTTATGATGATCTTACTGTCTTCTCTATAAACTATGCCTCTTATGCTTGAGACGGAATTTTTTGCCTCAAGCGCTTCCACTAATTGTAAAAAGGTATTTTCTCCCTCTCCGATAACTACATAATCCACGTTCCCGCTGGAAAGAACATCCTCAGGGACAACGCTTGCGTGCGGCCCTCCCATTACCACGGGAATATTCTTATTATGCTCCTTAACCGCCTTTACAACCGCATCGGATAAAAGGGCTAAAAAGGTATTAGAGGTAACGCCAACGATATCGAAATCCCAGGAAATAATACCTATTTGTTCAGGGGAAATGATTTCCGCCATTCCCTCGATAATTTTAACTTTATGCCCGCGTTTCTCTAATACGCTGGCGATATAGGCTAAGCCAAGGGTGGGTAATTTAGGCCTTACACCCTGGTAACCATCAATATATTCTCCGCGTTCAGTCAACATCGGAGGATTGACTAATAATACATTTGCCATAGTTTATCCTTACATAAACAGATTATCCCCACAGGAGGCAAGAAAGTATGCAAAAGCGATCTTTAAATCCAAATCGTATTTACGGGCGGTACGCATATAGCGGAATAAGTTGATGAAAAACCTTAATTTTTGTTTTTTTACCAGGCGCAGCACTCTTCTTGTAACAAAATACAGGAAACAGCGGTACTGGAAATACTCTACATAGCTCTCACTACGGTTTTTGGATTTTAGCGCCGCCCCCCAATGCAGGGTATCAATTTCATGCGACATAGCGAAAGCATCTATTTCTTCCCCCAGTGCTTGCATTTGCGGAATGATATCTGTGCCAGGTAAAGGCCGAAAGATAAAGAAAATCGGCTTATTAGGATCCAACTCCTTATTAAAATTGTAAGTTTCCCAGAGTATCTGTTTGTTCTCAGTTGGGCCTCCCAGCATGTTGTAAGCTATTGTATTAATCCCGTATTTGCGAAAATTGCCAAAGGCCTCTCTTATCTGTGCATTCGTGGCATGCTTACCATACACCTCATTCCTGACCCGCTCATTACCTGATTCTATCCCTATACGCACTTCTTTGCAGCCTGCCGACCCAAGCATTTTAATTTTTTCTTCCTGTGAAGTTGCTCCATGAGTGAATACAGAAAACGGAAGCTCATTAGAAAGCCCTTGAGCGATATACTCGTTGCAAAATTCATTTACCCATTTGGCATTTACCGTAAAAACAGCATCAAAGGGATGTGCCATGCGCAATCCCCGGCATTTATATTTATTCCACTGGTGTTTAATTTCTTTAACGTAGCCGGCAGGATTCCTTACCCTAAAGCGCTTCCCAGGCAGTGCCCTGTTCATCGGCTCCTCAGAACAATTAGTGCATTTAAAAGGGCACCCACGCGTACCCATAAACCATAATTGACTCACAAAGTAAAAATACTTATCAATATCTTCCCAAAGGTCGTAATTCGGGATGGGTAAACTATCGATATCTTCTATCCAGCCGCGTTTCGAGTTCCTGATGATTTCACCGTTTTTCTTATACCAAAGCCCGCTTATACCATCTAACGGCTTACCGCTTGCTAACGCATCCAGATAATCCGTAAATATAAACTCACCTTCCCCCAGGATAACCGCGTCCACCCCCTCTTCATTAATTGCTGAATCAGGATTTAAGGTGGCATGATACCCCCCCAACACTATGGGCACTGTTTTACTGTATTCAGCCCTTATCTCTGCAATAGTCATGCGCACATAGCGCATAAAGAGGGAGGTTGTGGTAATGCCGATAACATCCGGATTAAACTCATTAAGCCTTTTACTCAGGTATTTCTTCCAATACTTATTTTTGAACGTATAATCGAGGATATTCGCCTCATGATCAGTGCGTTCATTTATGAAAGTCGCAAGGCACGTGACTCCTATGTCCAAAATAGAACAGCAACCGCTTAAATTAGGGCTTATAATACTTGTTCGCATTTTTTCTCCAATCCTGAATTAATCCGTAAAATAAGAAACGGTTTTTCCGTCGTGATATCCGGGGTCCTGCCAGTCAAAAATTATGTTTTCCGTAGCAATTTCCAATATTTTCTGCCGGGGATAACGATGAAGAATATGCTTGGCAGTAAGGATTCCCATTTTGATTGAATGATCCATATTGTTATAACGATAAAGGCCCTGCCTGCCTATAGGGATAAAATCTTTTATTTCAGCAATAAAATTATACACGGTATTTATTTTGTCACGGTAATCAAGAGAGTAAACCGGATAACTGAATTCAGCTGTTTCTGTAAAATAATCTGTGACTGCGCTTCGTTTTATAAGCCCGAGTCTCTCGAGGTCTTTTACGCAACGCTCCATAATCTCATCATCAGAGGCATTCCATACATTATCATTCTTGTTGCAGGCGATCTCAAGCGTAAGCGCATTCTTGCCTTCAGGCACAGTAGTCGGGCTCCAATTTTTCCTGTCCTGGATCCTGAAAAAGAAATATTTTTCCTCGGGAACATATATCCATGTATTATCCGTTACATATTCTGTATCAAGCATAAGATGAAGAAACTTAATACTGCGAAAATCCATTTTTTTAGCGATAGATAAATACATCTCGTCTATGTCAGGCGTTATATTTAACAGTAATTCCGGCAGGGGAATCGTTGAAACGATAAAATCACCGCTGATTTCTTTTTCCTTACCATCCTGAAGATAGATAATCTTTTCCAGGCGTTTATTCTTTAATGATAATTTTATTACTTTTGCGTTTAAATGTATCCTGCCGTCATTTTTTATAATTTCATCCGCCATGAATTCACAAATCTGGCCTATCCCCTCTTTTGGATAGAGAAAATGGCGCGCATAAGTCTTAGGCATATCTTCTTTCTTGCCCAGCGCGCGCAGCAATACGTCGGTAATATTAACCAAAGAAATACGCTGTGCCGCCCATTCGGCGGAAATTTGTGCAGGAGGTATCCCCCATAATTTATGGGAATAAGGACCGAAGTATATATCGTACATTGTCCTGCCAAATCTTTTTACAACCCAATTTTCAAATGAATCATCCGGCAATTTTGAATAAGTGCCTATTTTAGTAAGAAAAAAATCTATCCCTGATTTAAAAGAAACGGAAGGTTTTAGTTTCTTTAATAAATCCATTATTTCAAGCGGATAAGCAAAAAATTTATCCTGCAGCCTGATTACGCTCTGGCGCGGGCGCACAACGAGCTCATCTCCCATCAATTCCGTGATTTCGGCTAATACAAATTCATCCTTTGTAATAAAACGGTGTCCGCCTAAGTCAAAAATAAAGCCGCCACGGCGGCTGCTCCGACAGAGGCCGCCTACCTGAGGCTCCATTTCAATAAGATCCACCTGAGCGCCTTCATTTGAAAGTTCGCGTCCGGCGCTTAATCCCGCAGGACCCGCCCCTAAAATAATCACGTTTTTTTTCATCATTTTATCTCCTAATGGATTTGGAAAAGGGTAAAATATTAAAATCCGCTACCCGTTTAATTATAAACGGGATTTGGTTGAACTTAAAGTATTTTAAGAGAAAATAAATCTGCCGCGGCCTCAAAAAGAAACTCCTGAATGCGTATGCCGGCATGCTGTTTAGCTTATCCTTGTCTATGCCGTCAGGAACCCAAGTCGCCTCCTGATAGCTCTTATAACCCCAATCCACAGAACGTCCTTTACCCACCTGCTCCCACAACAAAGAGCCAGGGAAGACATCAAGGATTAAAAACTGCGCTTTATCTAGAGGGATTCTCTTGGCAAAATTTATGGATTCCCTGATGCTTTTTTCAGTTTCTCCGGGTAAGCCAAAAATAAAGAATCCCTGGGTAACAATGCCGGCTTTCTTAGCTAACCTGACAGCCATTTCAATTGTCGCCAAATCAGTTTTTTTATTAATATTATTCAAAATCTCCTGGTTGCCTGATTCAATCCCAAAAGCAACAAAATAGCAGCCGCTTTTTTTCATCAATTTAAGCAACTCAAGGTCCAGGGTGTCCACACGTATGCCGTTGGGAGTAGCCCAATTTATTTTAAGCTTTCTATCCAGAATAAGCTTACAGATTTCTTCAATATGTTTTCGCTTGAAAGTCAGGTTATCATCTTCGAAATGTATCTCTTTTACTCGGAAATTCTTTATTAAGTATTCAATTTCATCGACAACGTTTCGGGGGCTGCGAAAACGTATGCTCCTATCCCAAAGAAAAGGACTGGCGCAGAAAGTGCACTCAAAGGGACAGCCGCGGCTTGAAGTAATGGGGGCTACCGGAAAGCTCTTGATTAATCCTCCGTGGGGCGCCTTTTTGTAAGCGCGCGGGTCAATCTGCTCCCAATCGGCAAAAGGCAATGAATCAAGGTCCTGGATTAAAGGCCTCTTCCGCAAGGCTGTATTAATAGTCATTACCCCAGGAGTATTTTCTACGGCCTTACCTTCTTCAATACATTTAATAAGCTCGAGCAGGCTAACTTCTCCTTCTCCGGAAATTACATAATCAGCCTGAGTTTCTTTAAGGGTAAGTTCCGGAAGGCAGGAGGCATGCGGGCCGCCAATCGCTACTTTAAAACCCTGACCTTTCAATTCCTTACTTAATTGGATGACTTCGGGAAAATACGAGCTTAAACAATTTATTCCCACAAGGCCGCTTCCACGGCATTCTTTTACAATCTGTTCGATAGGATAACCTAAATTAAGTCCGTCGATTATTTTGGAGGCATAGCCTTTCGTTTTTAAATAGGCAGAAAGATACCCTAAACCTAACGGAGGAGTAATCAAATGCGTATGGTAATTAGGCCTTACTAAGGAAACTTTTATTTTCTCCATATACGCGACAGTTTATCCTTAATTATTAGTAAGAGTAAATTATTCCAATGCAATCAGAGCAAGTTAAAAACCTGGCTTCTTCACCATTCCCTCCCCGCGCAAATAGAAATTATAATTATATCATGGATTGATCATTAATTAACGTATTTCTTAACCCATTTTAAAATTAACTATGCCTTGCCTGACGTAATAAAGAGGCCAAAATACCCAAAAAAACCCAAAATAACACAGCCAATTGCAAACTATATAGATGAGTATCAAAAAAACTATGCACTGAAAAACCAAAAATAGAACAGAGCACACCTAACATTACATAATCATTAGATTTTTTAAATGACTTAATGCCTTGCCACAAAAGAACTGAGACAAAACTGATAAAACTTAATAAAGCAAATACTCCTGTTTCAGCCCAAATTTGTAAATAGCAGTTGTGAGCATATTGGATTCCTAATCCTTTTGCGTATTGAGAGAAATTCGCCATAAACGTGCCTATTCCCTTGCCAAGAAAAGGATGCTCCTTAATCATAGCCCAAGCCCCCTTCCATATGGCGAACCTAGACGCATCTCCAATAGAAGTAAAAGTTAAAACCGCTCTCTCTTTTAAAGCTGGAACAAAAATTACCGCAAACATAAAAAGACAAAATAATGATAGTATAAATTTCCACTTGCGAGACAAGAATAACATTAGTAAGCTGGCAAATAAAAAACCAACCCAGCCTCCTCGTGAAAAAGTTAATAAAAAACTCCCATATAATAAAATTAACTCAAAGAATAAAATATAGAAAATAACTTTATTTTTTGAAGAAGATAAAAACTTAGAGTTGCCTTTAATAGAAATCGCTGCCATAACTAAAGCTAATATACAAATCAAATAGGCAGCCAAGGCATTATAATAATAAAACGGCCCGGTAATTCTACTTATGTGTCCTGTTATTACAATAACATTTCTTCCTCGTAAAAACTCCCAACCAAAGAAGTTCTGATAAAGAGAGTCAACCGCAACAACGCCTCCTATTGCTAACAACAATCCTACAACATTTAGTATACGCTTTCGACTGGATAAAGTATCTTCCATTATAAGAAATATAAAAATATACTTTGTCCACTTAAAGAATAATGCATGTAGGCTCTTTTCAATATAATGTCCGCTATTCAATAAAGAAAACCCGCAAAAAACTAGAAAAAGTAAAAGAAATAAATTTGTATTACTTTTAATAAACTCAAAATCCGGGCAAAGAATCTTTTTGACAATAAAAGCTATTATCGCCAAACTAGTAAATATCTCAATTGCTGCGATAGAAATAGGAATAAAAGAAATCAAACCATATAAAGAATACTCCACAACCCTATCGGCAATTGCTATCGCCTTCTCTCTCATTTTTTCTTAATATGCGCCTTTTCTTTTAAGCACAGCCGGTATTGTCCACAAAAGAATCAGCAAATCCAAACTAAATGACCAGTTATCAATATACCATAGATCCCATTTCATCCATTTATAGAAACTCAGCTCACTCCTTCCCCTCACCTGCCAAAAACAAGTAATCCCCGGCCTGATATCTAAGCGCCGCATCTGCCAGATATCGTAGTTAGCCACCTCATCAGGAGTCGGTGGCCGGGGGCCTACTAAGCTCATATCTCCCTTTACGACATTAATCAACTGTGGTAACTCGTCTAAACTATATCTACGTAAGTACTTTCCCACTCGAGTAATGCGAGGGTCATCCTTTATCTTAAATATTGGCCCTTTAACCTCCGATTTATCCCGCAAGGCTTCTTTATAGCCATCAGCATTCATTACCATGGAACGAAACTTATAGAAATCAAATAACTTACCCTTTCGGCCACAGCGTTTAGAGATATAAAATATAGGCCCCGGGCTATCCAGTTTAATCAAAAAAGCAATAAGTACAAATAAAGGAAGGGTAATTATTAAACTAACTCCCGCAATAGTCACATCTACCAATCTTTTAATAAACAGCTCAGTCCCGTGTAAGCTGCCGTCAATATACCTAATTAAAGGGATAAATCCGATATAGTCCAATCTCATTTGAGTAAAAGAAGAGGCAAAGTTATCCGCAACGACTCGCACAGTTTTATTCATTTTTTTCCCCAACGCCATAACCCCAGAAACCACTTTACGCTCAGAAGGAATTGTAACATAAATTTCATCAACAAAATACTGCTGGACTAAATGTTCTAACTCATTTATATTTCCTAAGATATTATAATTATAGACCTTAACAGCTTTAGCATCATCTACAAAACCAACTACTCTCAAACCTAAATAGGGATTATTTCTTATCTCCTCAGCTAAAGCATAACCCGCTTGGCCTGCACCCACAATTAAAACATTTATATTATAGTACCCTTCAGCAATACGATATCGAATAAGAATTCTTTTAATCATCCGCCAGAGTGATAAGTCTAAAATCAAAAGTAAGCTGCTGAAGCCAAATACAACACGAGAAAAAAACGTTATATTTAGAAAAAATATAGCCAGGCCAGCCAAAACAGAAGAAAAAACCACGCACTTAATTACTCTCCACGCCTCTTTCGGTATAGTTAAAGAACGGTCTGTTGCATAAAGGAAGTTATTGTTTAGAAAAAATATGAGGCTCAATCCCCAAATAGAAAACAAAAGGGAATAATCCCTAAAATAAGGAAGGTAAATTGAAGCGAAGTTCCTATTATATCTTAGGCAATAAGGTAGATAAAATGAAAAACTAATAAGAATTATATCTAAAAATATATAAGCAAAATGTATATATTTTCTCTTGCGAAGCATAGATTTAATTATAGCATAAAAATTTTTAAAAAATAAATATACTACCGCCCACCATTAACAACTGGATGAGCAATATAGATGCTCTATAGATGGACTATAGAAAGAACAGCCAAAGGGATATTAACTTTGGGGTAGCTTATTAGTTGTAAACCCTATGATCGCATCGCGCTCAAATGACTCAATAACATTAATTTTTGAAAAATGTTTAACTACATACTCTCTTGCTTTTCTACCGTATTCTTCACCTTCTTGTAGGTTATTGTATAGTTTCATTATTGCTTCCAGCAGTTGCCCAGAGTTTTCAGGTTCAACTATTAAACCGCCGCCAGAATCTTTTAAAATAGTGTAAAGTTCAGTTCCTACGCTAGCCCCCGCAATAACAGCTCTACCGCTTGCCATGATTCCTAAAAGCTTTGATGGCATAAAAACATCTTTCGTCTTTTTTTGTTGAGGGACCAATGAAACATCAGCTGCAGCTAACACATGAGGGAATATTTCTTTTGGCTGAAGGGGAAGGAAAATCATATTCTCTAACCCTAATCTTTCATATTTACAAATAAGCTCTTCCCTCCGTGCTCCATTTCCAACAATAACGTAAATAATGTTTTTATTATCTTTAGTTTGTTTTGCTACTTCAAGCACAACATCCAATCCTTGTTTTATCCCGATATTGCCAGAATAAAGCACTATGAACTTATCAACTATTTTATATAATTCTCTAAATTTGTTGATTTTAGGCATGGGTTTTATATAATCCGTATCTACCCAATTAGGAAAGTAAAAGACTTTCTCTTCATTGATGCCTTTTGCGATAACTCTCTCCTTCATTTTCCTACCAATTACACTAATCCTTGCCGCCTTTCGATAGATTAATTTTTCAATTCCGTAAAGCAATCTAAGCATTGATTTATTTTTCAGCATCCCGAGTTCAACAGCGACATCGGGCTGTAAATCCTGGATATGAAAGATAAAAGGTATTCCTTTGATCTTACTTATTGCGAGGGCAACTAATCCTAGCCCTAAAGGAGGAGAAACAGTAATGAGTAGTTCTGGCTTATCTGAGAAAAACAAGTTAAACAAGGCAGAAATTATAAAAGAGGATTCGTGCAAGACCCGAGTCTTTAGGGTAACCTTGTGATGAACATACACATATGAACGCCTAATTTTAATCCCTTGATAATCTTCATTCATAAACAATTTATTTTTGTATCCCTCTTTAATTTTCCAATCGGGGTAATAGGGGAAAGATGTGAACACGGTCACATCATGTCCTGCACATTTTAAATATTCACACATCTCAGTAGTATATAATCCTATACCGATAGTTTCTGGAAAGAAATTAATTCCTAAAACAGCTATTCTCATTTTAAGCCTATTACCTGGATTTTATTCCCGAATCTGCCTAAAAAAATATTTATAAGATAAAACAGGGCTTCTACCAAAATAAATAAAGGCAGAAAATCAAAAAATCTAAACACCTTGCCGGGCTTATGTGGGTAGTACATTAAATACCGTTTCACTATAACTTTTTTGATTCCAATTTCTTTAAACCATGCTATAATTTCACTTTTTCTAAACCGATAAATAAAATCAGTATCTTCGTATTTTAGAGAAAATCCCAGCAAAACAGAAAGTTCAGTTATTAATGCCTTGGCTGGTTCAATAATAATAACCGCATTTTTGGCAACTCTTACCATCTCCCTAACTGCTTTCTTTGGGCTACTTAAATGATGCAAACCATCATGAACAGATACTATATCAAAACTATTATCTGGAAAAGGCAAGTTAGTCGCATCCGCTTCTTTAAACTCCGCATAAAAACCATATCTTTTGCTCCTGATGCGAGCTCTTTCAACAGCACCTGAAGACAAATCAGTCCCAACTACCCTTGCTCCCTCTTGAGCATAATATTCAGAAATCATCCCTGAACCACAACAAACATCTAAAACAAACAAACCTTTAATTGAAAAAGGTAAACCTTTTAATACTTCTTTAAATTTATAATCGATTAGAAAATTGTATAATCGCCCCACATTATGCGGCCGATTTATTTCGAATTGCTCACTGTCGTTTTCTTCATAATAATTCGGGTGTCTTTGTTTATTATTAATTTTCTCGCTCATGAAATTAAATCCGAGTAGAACCCGATCATCTTTTCATAGTGAATTTCAGGATTGTAAAGATCTTCTACTTTTTTTCGAGCATTACGCCCCAAAACTTTAATCAATTCATCATTATAGTAAAGAGTCTTTACCTTTTCCCTTAAATCTTCTACGTCCCCCGGAGTGAATAACAGGCTTACATCTCCTGTAGCAAGTTCAGGTATCCCACCAATATTGGAGGCTACAACCGGTTTACCATAAGCAAACGATTCATGTATTATTAACGGAGAGTTTTCGTACCATTCGGAAGGAACAATAACAAACCTTGCATATTCAATAATCTCTTGAAATTCTTTTCCTCTCAAGAATCCACTCAATTTAATATTCTTCAGATTATGACTATCTATATAATCTTCTATCTCGGGAAGTAATTCACCTGTTCCTAAAAGAACTAATTTGATAGGGAGCGATTCAAAGGCTTTTATTAGTGTCATTATACCTTTATGTCTTACAAATCTCCCCGCAAAAACAACATAATCTCTAAAATTATAATCTGCTTTATAATTACTTGATTCAATTGAATGAGGCAAAATTTTAATCTTTGATTCTTTAATCCCGTGGGATATTAGCTTATCTTTCAAAAACTTACTTGGAGAAATAAAAAGGTCTACATTTTGATTGTAAATTTTAAAGGTATTGTGAATTACTCTAGCGGAAAAAGCCAGAAAACTCGCCATTAAACTATTATTGTAGCACTGGCTACTTATAATGTTATAATATTTTCCTCTACTGCAGTTTTCACATATCCTGCCGTTATAATAAAAATTGTTACTCGCACATATAACTTGATAATCGTGAAGCGTCTGAATTATTGGAATACATGCTTTCTTTAGCGGCTCAAGTATTGAAGGAGAAATCTGATAAAAAATATTATGAATGTGAGCAATATCCGGCTTCGTCTTTTCAATTAGGAGCCTTATCTTCTTCTTTGCCTCAATGTTATAGATGCCATTTATATAAGCTTTGACCTTCTCGATTGTCCTTGCTTCTTTCCAATTCTCGCCTGTTACACCAGTTATAAAATACTCTGAATATTCCGAAGCAAGATTTTTGGGATGTTTTAGACAGAACTCAATAACCTCGTGTCCTTTGCGCCGTAAGAGATCAGATAATTGGAAATAATAAGTATCTGCACCGCCTGTGATATGATGGTATTTATTAATCATTAATATTTTCATCTGTGAGCATTCCTAATACTTCTCATTTCCAATTATCCATTCCCTTACTGTTATTTCTTCCATATTTATTCCATTTATATAGGCTTTACTTAGGTTTTATTGCCTTTATAATAAGATCACCGGTTAAAAATGATGACCACCAGTTTCTTAATGGCGCTAAAAAACCACTGCCACTTTTTTTAATTATTTTAAATCCTTGAGATTCTAAAAGTTCACAAAGTTTTTTCAGAGTGAAATAATGAATGTGTCCGCCATCCCAACCAATTTCTTCCCAATTATATGGAGAAGAGGTTATAGGTAAATATCCTAAAAACAATTTAATCCGGTATTTCAAATAGGCAATATTCGGGACTTCTACAATTACATGACCACCGGATTTTAATACTCTATAAAGCTCTTTAACCAGGGGATAAATGTCATAAATATGTTCTAAAACAGCGAGGCAGATTATTGTATCAAAAAAGTTAGATTCAAAGCCTATCCGTCTGTCAAGATTTCCTTCGTAAAAATAGAATCTATTTGGCAAATTAAGATACTTTGTAGCTACGGTTTCATTCGCTTCTTTGATCATTGAAGGTGCGATATCTATGCCATACAATTCATTATATTTGTCTATTAAGCGGAATAACATATATCCATTTCCACAGCCGATATCAAGAACCCTTTCCCCTTTTTTGGCAAGTTTATATGCCATATCGTATCGGTTGATATCCCAGCGGGTTAATATTTTTCTTAAACCAAAAAACTGCAGTTGTTTCTGGACAATCAGTTTTTTATCGCCAAATTGAGATTCATAAATCCTTTTGTAGTCCATACCTAACCGCCTCAAGTATTTTTTCAGCATAATTATCTGTTGTCTTGTCTTTTATAATTTCTAGCGACTGTGCTCTCATCTTTTCCTTCAATTCATTATTACTCAAGATAAATTTCAATTTTTCAGCTAATTCACCAATTTTATTCGGATTATAGCTATATCCATTTATACCATCTTTTACTAAATCTTCTGTTACTCCAGCATAATTAGAAGAAATTACCGGTAAACCGCAGGCCATCGCTTCGTTTACTACGAATCCCCAAACTTCATTGAATGAAGGAAGGACGAAAACATCGGCCAATTTATAATATGTTACAATAGCTTCTTTCTGGACAAATCCTTCAAAGAAAACATTTTTTATATCATGCTTCCTAATATATTCCAAATATTTATCTTTTTCTTTACCTTCCCCGAGCAGGATCAGTCCGACATCAGCCATATCCAGCTTTTCAAACTCCGCAATGAGATTAAGAACGCCTTTGTGAGCGATAAATTTTCCAACATAAATAATATTCTGAGAAGGGTATCTCCTTTTCATCTGAATAATTTCATTATCCTGTATTTCTTTACACTTACGCATGAACCACTCAACATCAACTGTATTACAACCAACAACAGTCTTTTCAGGCTTCGCTCCATAATAAATAATCTGCTCCTTAGCTGCTGTCCCACAAGCAACATAAGAATCGAATCTTGAAATAATATTCCTTTTGTAAAAGTCGGTTAGTGGATTTTTAATAAAACCACTCAACAGATGACTCTCCGCCCAAAGAGTGATAGGTATCTTTTTTATTTTTGCATATAAAAGCGCTTCTATTGTTACCAAATAGTGATAACCGCACATACAAATAGCATCTGGCTTGAAATTAGTTAATATTTGCCAAAATCCAAGATTAAAATAAATGGGCATTTCCCATGATCGAATAAATATACAAAAATTTTTTAGTATACTATAGTTAAACCTAATATCGTCCAAATTAATTTTCCATTTTCTATTACTTTCTTTCTCTGCTAGAAAGATAACTTTTAAATCGACATCAGAATATTTGGATATTGAATTGAATACGGAAATTCGATAAGGAGCAATAATATTTGTAATTAATACGATTTTCTTTCTCATTTTTTCATTCTTAACTATCTTGATGCTCAAGATGATTCTTTATTCTATTTCTATATTTCAAATAGTAAGCTATTTTAGCTCGAAGAAAATAATAAACAATTAAAAATTTATTTATGATTCCTGGGGCATAGATTCTTCTTATTCTTAGTAATTCTTTTCTCCATCTTCTTATGGATGCCTTCTGCCCGCTTTTACTTTGTGGATAAATTCGAAAGTTTCCTAGTATTTTCGGGATCAGGGCTATTTTAAATTTTTTTCCAATCCGGCAATAAAATTCTGTATCCATGGAATAGTCTAAATCTTCATTAAGATAACCCACTTCCTCTAATACAGATTTTCTAAAGAAAACTGTTGGTTGGGGGGGGGTGAATCGACCACAGGCAAACTGCCTGTAATTGAAATCTATTATCTCTTTTGTAAAAAGAAAATTGCCATTCTCATCAATATAATTAAAATATCCATAAACCATCCCAACATCGGGATTCTTCAAGAAAAAATCCGCAATAATACTTACTGTTTCTAGTAGGTAAGTATCATCGGAATTTTGCCATGCCAAAATTTCGCCTGTTGCCATTTTAAATCCTTTATTAATTGCCTGCGTTTGACCGTTATCCGGTTCTGATTTCCAGATTATTTTTTTATCATATTTTTTTAATATGTCTAATGTATTGTCCGCCGAAGCTCCGTCTATTACTATGTATTCAATATTGGGGTAGTCTTGATTCAAGACACTTAAGATTGTTTCCTCGATAAAATTACCTTGATTAAATGAAGGCGTTACTATAGTTACCTTCGGATTTAATAAAATTAAATTTTTATTATTTTCCGCTTGCATTTCTTCATGCCTCTCAAGTAAATATTCATATTATTTTTCAATAAACAAAAATATATCTTTTCCAAACTACACCTATAATCTTACTAACTATTAATTGTCGATTTTTTTAATATAAACTTTTTCCTAAATAAATAAAATAAAATAATTGAAAACCATAAAGGAGTGCTCTCTAATCCATTGGATAATATTGAAAGCATCATCAAGCCAACACACAATATTAGAAAGAACAAATAATCAAAAATATTTCCTTTTATACTCCACCTTACATAAAAACCTGAACAAATAAAGCCAATAACAAACCCTCCAAACAATACATATAGCATACCAAAATCCCTATACAATCCGTAAATAATATTATATAACGCATTATATTTTTTTTCTTTGCCATCATCAGTAAACCCTACTGTTGTAAACTCCCAGTGCTTTTCCCTATTATCAAAAACAAGAGAATGAATACTAGGGTCTATTAGTCTAAGTAATGTCACTACGACACGCTCTATACCACCAATAGAACTAAGGCCATAAGTGTACTGAGTATGTAGTATGCTTTTGGGATCAGACAGCTCCTGGTCAAGGAGAACAAAACCTGCGGTATGATAATCTATTACATACACTTTAATCAGCTCAAATATTTTTCTATGTCCCGCTCTCTGTACACTAACAAAAAATAACAGAAATACTAATATAAGCCCAACTTTTTTTATAAATGCTTTAGCTTTTATAAAATTATGGTTTTTTACAAACAAAGACCCGGAAGATGTAAACAACACAACCATAATTATCAACAGATAAAGATAGATAAGTTCCCTTGAAAAATATACCATTGAGTTTAGGATAACTATCAGAATACTTATGAAAATAAATTTATAATTTTTCGTAATTAGAAATGCACATATTGAATAGTATAAATATGCATATATTATAGATTGAATTACGACACGAAAAAAATAAGCAATACCTTTACTGGGAAATAACTCCCCTGCACTATGAAAAGTTCTAATTACAACCAACCTATAACTAGTACCATGTGTTAAGACAAGATTAAATCCTTTATATGCATAAAATAACATAAAAGGTATCACAATTATTAAACATATAGTAAAAAATATTCCTAATTTTTTTAGTTTTTTAGTATTTTCGTTGGTTTTATCAATTAGGAACTTTGTATTTACTACTGGCTTATTTTTGTGAATATTCCTCATTCCAACATAGAGAAAACAACCAATTGTATAAAACAATATAAACATACAGGTCAACAAGTTAGTGCGCCAACTCGGTAAGAATAAGCCGGTTATACTTAAATTTGCAACAAATAGCCATCCTCCCCACCACCATAATATTATAGATACAGGATTAAATAACGACTTATAAATTTTATATGACACTGCTGTAAAAAAAAGTATTGCCACAATACCAGCACTAAAATAAATCATTGAAATGCTCCCCATTTGTCAAGACACAAAATTGGCAGAAAAAGTAGATTACTCTCCATAATTTCTTTCATAATCAATACTCTTTTCACAATCAATTTTCTTCATACAGATAAAATCTCTTCATAAAGTTTTTTATACCACTTGGCAACTTTTACCATCTCAAATTCTCTCAAAGCTTTTTCTCTCGCTTTTTGCCTAAGATTATTATAATCAGGATTGTTCAACACCCAATCGATACCTTTTGCAAGGTCGTCTGTACTAAAGGGTTGGGCAAGGTAACCATTAATCTGCTGCTCAATCATATCGCTATTTCCCCCTATATTGAAAGCAACAACTGGCGTTCCGCAGGCCAATGGTTCCATGATGGTATTAGAAAGATTTTCTTGCAGACTTGGCACCACCATCACGTCTACTGCACTATAAAGTGTCACTAAACTCACATCGTCATGCAAATACCCAAGATAGTGAGTTTTAAATCCAAAATTTTGAGGCTCTTTTGGCTCACTACTTCCAAACAGGACAAATTCTATATCTTTGTTTTTGAGTTTATACAAAGCTTCGCTCAGTTGTGCAAAACCCTTTCGTGGATCGCTTGTCCATCCTATGGCACCAAAAAGAACGAGTTTTTTATCTCGAGAAAGGCTCCAAAGTCCTCTTGCTTTTTGTGTATCAAATGGTTTAAACACATTTGTATCTATAGTATTTGGAATATTTACAATCCGCCTGTTACCTAAAAGACCACTCTTAGCGGCACAATCAGTGAGCCATTTACTGGGCCCCACTACCGTGATATTTTTAGTCTTATTATATGTTTTATTTTTTCGTTTGAAGATTCTTCTGCTCAAATCTTTTTTTTTATCTGAATTAAGTATAGGGCACGCTCCACATTCTTTTTCATATTTACCACAGGAATTGTCATAATGGCATCCTCCGGTAAATGCCCACATATCGTGCAACGTCCACACAATCGGAGCTTTTATCTTAGCAATGTCTTCTATGCTTATCATCCCGCCACAAATCCACTGCAGATGGACGATGTCGGGATTTATCTCGTTTATCTTATTGACCATACTGCTAAATGGTAGCGATGAGGGGCTAAAAAGTGTCTTGGTTCGCTCTTTGTAAAATCTCACGGGGATAGAGTCCAAAAACGGTCTAAGTTTATTGAGCTTTTTTTTGACTTTGTCGGTTTCGGCTAAGACGGTATAATCATCACTGCTTTTGCTTTGCACAAGCATTTGAGAGTCAATGCCTTGAG
Source organism: Candidatus Omnitrophota bacterium (assembly GCA_963805065.1). Lineage (GTDB taxonomy): Bacteria > Omnitrophota > Gorgyraeia > Gygaellales > Profunditerraquicolaceae > CAWDSS01. The sequence goes on from CAWDSS010000017.1 coordinate 17,340, forward strand.
AGAGCAAAGCCCTATGAAGCCTATAAGCCGCTCTCGCCGCTCCTCCTTGGATGTCTAATGTGTTTACGATAAGGATTTTCATTTTAAAACTAATCTTTTTATTAGCCTTAAAATGCCTTGAATATTTCTATCAGCGGAAAGGCTAAATATGAGACTATTTCAAAAAATCTAATCTGATTCCAATTAGGTTCGATACTTTTGATTTTCTTAAATATCGTTGCGTGGCTACCTTCAAGCACCCCAATTACTCCAAGTCCAATCATTTTAGCAAAGAAATTAGTGGAATCGACTGCCACATCCCAAGTTCAGCAGCCACATCATACACTTCTCCTTCTTAAAACTCTCCTAACCCATCCTTCGATCTGGTACGGTAACAGCGAAGACACAAACAAAAGGCTTCTGGTAGATACAAACATAACCGGTCCTGCAATCTTCAGAAAAACCTTACTCAACCAATACCTGCGCGATCGCAATAATGAATCAATGTCGTCTGTACGTCGTAATTGAACCCTACCGTGGTATCGCTGATTCACAAGATCGTTCCACATCGCCGTAATCTGTGGTGGATGCTTACCATCGAATCGCTCCAACCAGCTTGGGTATTTGTAAATATTGTGTACACGATATGGGTTCTGTAAACGCTCAAAGCTCTCTGCTGCCCATTCCTGCATTCTGCCAAACTCTCCCCATTGAACATGGGCGTAGTAAGCACTCTTAGCAGCTACCTGATGAGGAAAAATAAATGAATAGTGATACAGATAAATTCTTCTATTAGTCAGGTAACTCGGCTTGATCCAACCCAACTTCCTTAGATCAATTCCATCTTGATTGGCAACTCTTGGGGGACGATGAGTTGCATATGTGTAACCAGGTCCCCAGCGAAAGAGGCGGTGAAATACCTCTCCGCCATAATGACGTAGATACCAGCCATCCACATAGTAGTTGAGGCCACCCCAGAATTGGATTTGCTTGAACGATACCGCATGTGCGTCACTTCTTGCTAGCAGCTCGCTGATAATCCAATGCATATCCTGGGGTTGATAAAACTCGTCTACATCTACCTGCCACAACCAGCTGCCCGTTGCCCGCTTGGCATAAGCCTGGCTCTGTTCATCCTTCTCGCCGGGCCAGAAACCATTGGGGTGACCTTCGTCCTCAGCGGTCACAATGATTAGCTTGTTCGCCGGATCTTCGTGTGCCTTGAAGTCGAGAAGCGCTTGAATAGTGCCATCCATGGAGTGCCCGTCTGGTGTAGCAATGGTGGCCGCGGCCGGGGCAGCTCCCTCAACCACAATGATCTCATGGGCAAAGGGGTAGAGTGCGTGCAGGTTGTAGCGGATGAGAGGTTCGCCATTGAGCACGATCATGCCAAAGGTAACTTTTGGAAAATTATTCATAAGTTGTGCGGGCTATAACCATTAGTTGACGCCGCTTGAGACGCCAAGCAGTAAAAACACAAATCCAATCAAATACCTTAACAGGCAAATGTGCATCAAATTGTTGCCAAAGGGAAGGCCAAGCATGCGTGTATACCCAAATACGTTCTACCTGGAATCCTGCCTCAGTCAGTAAATTCCCTAATAAAAGAGGCGTCCAAGTATAAAAATGGTGATGGATATCCTTTGGATCAAATCTCAGTTGAGTGCGCCAATCATCAATCGGAACGCAGAGTACAAAGATTCCACCCCGCTTCAATTTTCGGTGTATGGACTGACAAATTTCTAGCGGACCTGGCACATGCTCCAAAGCATGATTCGAAATCACAACGTCAACTGTCTTGTCCGGGATGAACGACAAGTTTTCAAAAACCTCTAAGCCAGACTTGGCTGCTTCTGCTCGTGCCGCAGGATTTATCTCTATGCCTAACCGTTTGTTACATTTTAGATTTAGTAGCAGTGCGCCGCTGCCGCAACCAAAATCCAGCACCGTGTCGGTAGGATGAATAAAGCGAGCAAACTTGCGGACATTGATCCGCCCTCGCTGTAATCCTCCTTGATTTTGCAAGGCGAAATACACCTTGCCAGGTTCGCCAATGTAGTGAGTCGAGGCTTGAGGCATTAGACTTGCTTCCGTTTTCTCAATAATGAATCGATGGGCTTGAGCGTCAAATAAGCAAAATAAGCTGGTAGTCGTCGGGAACTCAAACCGAGTTTTCTGAGCACTCTGCCCAGTTTAGGTAAATTCAGAAAGGACTCGGCTCGATCGCTAAGAGTAATTTGCGGTACAGTCTCACGATTAATCCACTCAACATAAGCCGGCTTGATCACTTCAGCAAGCAAACGAACATCAAGGGGCTTGAGCGAAACGCGCCGCATAGCTTGATGATTCAAATTGTTTTGGCGACTAATTGGAATATTTAAGGATTCAAAATCCAAACCCTGTTTTTGGAAGAATTCTTTATGCCATATACGTTTATGCCGACGCTCTGGCGGCAGGTTAAGCATTGCCATACATACATCAATATCTAAGAAAGGTGACCATGGTTTGAAGCCAAATAATTTTGGAACCCTCAGGAGATATGAAATCAACATAATTTTCAAACGAATTTGGATAATCACTCGATACCGCTCGTTTTGCAGCTGCTTGTTGTTTCCTTCTAAGAATAACTTACGTAACTCATAGAGTGAAGAATAAACCGAGGACTTGATATCGGCATTTAAACCATGAATATGCCCCAATTTATTCATTTCATAATATGATTTAATTGCTGGGGGATGAGTGCTGCCTGCCCACACATCTCCAAAAATTCCGCTTAAAAATGGATTACCCTTTTCGACCTTGCTCAATATCTTCTGATAAAACTCAAAATGATACATCCCGTGCGCATGGGTCGAGACACCGAAGAGATTATCCCAATCCTCAAAATAGTTGTGAAAGTCGCCCAGTAGAATCTGCTCCCATCGGGTACCCAGGATTTCTGACAAGCGCCGAGCATACACTACTTCGTAAGACTCGGCCTGATCATCAGATATCCCATAGGTAAAGGATCGAATCCGCGTTTTATCCTCAATGCACCAGTTGAGCAGCCGCGAATCGTAGCCGCCGCTGGTGGGAATGACAATTTCGCCTTCTACCGAATGTTCCCACTTCCGCACCCTTTCCCGAATCAGACCAATAATATCCTCTTCGGATAAACAATAGTCCAGCCACTGTTCCACTGGATCATCCAGATACTCGACGCTCAACGCGCCTTTGTCATCCACCCACAACCTGGAGGAATGGCGCAAAAACTTAACATACTTAACTGGAGTTTGCTCAAAAACTGAGTAACCAAAATCCAGATAGTTATTGAATCCCTCCGGGTCAAACTCCAGGTCAGTCAACTCAATCACATCATTGATATTATGACTCGCTCTGCCTGTCTTTTCGTTATAAAAAACGGGCTGCGAGGCCAGCCAATCGGTTTCAAACAACTGTCTCATCGTGAACCCGGTTCACCCAACTCTATATTTCCACGCCATCCTCTGGGAGCCACGAAATTTATAAAGCGCCCCGCTCGAGACATAACCTCTGCGAAAGACGGATTGTTGGAAACCACAGATATTCCATCCTGTTCTCCCGTCCACATTTTAAGCCATGGCCGGCGCAAACCCTCACGCAGCATCATTATCTTCATAGGATCAAAGCCCATCAGGCGAGCTGCTACTGTGTCGACTGCAAGAGGATTGAAACCGCTCAAGATTACACCACAAGAACGTGCCGTAGGCGACAATGGCCCCTCAGCTTCGCCCCCTATGATGCCATCTATCACAGAAAAAAATCTGCGTTGAGGCGTTGCTTGCAATTTACCATCACGGTCCGCATATAGAACAATACGATTAAGATCAAGCGTCATTCTCCATGCAGTATCATTACCATACCATGCGCCTCCAATAATATTACCCAAATAGCCTTCCCCCTTTCGAAAATGTCCCACCATATCCGCAACTTGCTGCCCTGCTATTTGGAACCGATAGAGTAGTTTGTAGGCCAAGTCAGCTGATCTTGTTTCACGTGATAGGATACTAGTTAGTAACCACATTCTGTAGCGATTGACTAGGTTCTGAAACCAGCCTAAATCTGGGTGTTCATCCCCACCCCGATCAGGGGTACCAATCCGATAATGTGGTATGTAATTCTTGTCTCCCTGAGTGCCTACAATTCCTTTCAAGTTTAGCGTCACGCCAACTTTGGAGTGGACTTTGAGTTTTGGTATTGATATGATAACATCTGCATCAATAAATGTTTTGGCAATACAATAACGGTGATGACCTCCGATATGATGTTGCACTGTATGTTCACGGTTATAATCCGAACCATATATCAAACGACAAGCTTCATCACTAAGACCAGCAAACTCACTAGAAGCCCCTAAATCTACCTCCAAGTAGCCCAAAGGGTCGCGGCTTGCTCGCTGTCGCAGATGAGAAGGTGCAAACACTTTTTTGAAATCCCAAGGCGCGTATAATTGACGAAGGTCATAAACTTCAATTTCAAAACCTGCAACGTCACGGTAGAATGATACTATCTCGCCGACACCTGTAATCTGTTTCCAATTCTCAAAGTCCGAGTGGGCAAGCGGACAATCAGCGATAATCAATCTACCTTTGCCTTTAAGAGCTAAGTAGGCATAATCAACTACAGCCCTAAGCACAGAACCATGCGTGATACTGGCAAACACAGTCTCGCCAGACTTTAGGTTAATATCCCAGACAGCATTAGGTTTGACTACGACAGTATGCCCGGGCGATATCACCGTTCCTAAGGGATTCCAACCTGGTGTATCCACCCTAGTCACATCTAAGTCTAACATCACGAAAGATTGACGGACGGCATGGTATACATGATTAGTCGGCTCAATGGACAAATGATCTTTAAATGGATACTCTGGATACATTTCGGGTGGATGATATGGAGGATTTAAGGGATACCGAGCTTGATCACTATAAGAAAGCGCAACGCGAGAATCGCTCAAATCATGCGATGTCACAATATTCCTCCTATCATTTCCACACATTTCTCAACCTACCATATTTATACTGCTCCCTATTAACAAATAAGGTGTTTTAAGTTAGAATATGGCTCAAGGGGCTAATCCCCAAAAAGGAACCAATTCTAATGGAAAAAAAGACACTGAACCAACCAGCAAAAGCTGACAATCGTGCTTGAAGCTTAGTAAAAAAAGCTGAATCATGCCTAACTGAAAAAACTTGCGCCCCATGAGCTAAGCAAAACAAAGTAGAACCACCACCTCCATATTCAAATATACGATTTCTGTGAATAAGTCAGCTTTTAATGAAATCAATAGCATCAAATGTCATCCATAGAGATAGTGCTAAAAACAAATAATTTTTTTCTTAGATTTAATCCAACGTAGAATATTCTTGCGTTGAATTTAATTTATAGCCAATTTGAATAAAAATTTAATATCTAACCTAAGAAACAAGGATTTGTTTTTCAGATAAGAATTAAACCTATGCATTCCGGTTATTTCAAAAGTTATCTGTTCGCTATTTTTCATTCTTTTCTTATGGCTTATTTTTTAAAAACATACGCCTAAAACCTAAAAAAGTCAAAGACTCCATTTGCATTCGAAAACAAGGTATAGTTCTTCTATTAAAAACATTAAGTAAAACAGTAGCACTCATTTGAGCAATTAGGGAAGCAATCGCAGCACCAATGATACCATAGGTTGGTATAAATATATAATTCAAAACAACATTTATCACTGCTCCTCCAGCGGTCAAATATAAACACAGATTCTGAAGGTTTTCAGATATAAACCAGTTGCTACTGGCAACCCCCAAAGCTACAAATACCCCTGTCCAGATATGTATAGCCAGCACATTAGATGCTTCTCTAAACGCCTGACCATAAAGCAATACCACTAAATATCTAGAGAAAAAAGTCATAGGTATAGCTACTACTAATGCCAACCATACCATTAAATCATAAAGCCGCTGAAGCCGTTCATAGTACAACGCTTCACTCTTTTTTTTAGCGTTTAATACCGCGGGAAACAAAGAATTTGTAATTACCACAGGAACAAAGTACCATACTTCTGAAAGTTTGACTGCCGCTGAATACAAACCCACCGCAGTTTCATTAAGCATCCCCTTAATCATAACCTGATCAATCCGCATGTAAATCATAATAGCGATTCCTGATAAAATCAAAGGCCAGGAATTCTTAAGCATTTCTTTTGCTATGCTAAACTCAAAATACCTAAAAAACAATCCTAATTTCTGCTGCCAATAAGAAAAAGTAAACGATACTGCCAATGTGACATAATCAATAAGAATAACGAGAACAAACCAGAAAAGATCGGCTTTTATAAAAACAAGGTATAGCTTAAGCAAAGACGAAAGCGCAAGTTGTGTTAACTTACATATAGACACGTATTTTGAAAGAACTTTAGACTTGAAATAAAAATCTACAACCTCGAAAGACTGAAAAAGTAAACCACTGGCAATAATAAATATATAAAGATTGGTCGTCGAGTCATTAGATGTAAATTGAATTGCTATCCCCAGAATGCCTAAAGTAAACAAAGCCCCTACGACTTTAAGCCAGAAAAAAGTGCCGAGATAAACGTCTCTTTTGTCCGGATGATTTACCAACTCTCTAACAGCAATACTGTCCAACCCTAATTTGGAAACTGCGCCAAAAAGCGCTACAAACGCCAGAGTATAACTAAAAATACCGAAGTTTCCCGGGCCTAAATACCGGGCAACATAGACTCCTACAAAAAGCCCGACAATAAGCCGTAAAATAGATTCAGTAAATAGCCATGATGTGTTGGTAAAATACTTGCGGAAACCGCTATGATTTAGAATTTCTTTTAGTTTGTATGATAGTTTTGTCATAAATTTATATCATTTTTTTCTCTATATAATACCACGCCACTATCTCCTGTAACCCATCTTCAAATTTAGTTCTTGCCTTAAAACCAAATTCTTTCTCTGCTCTTGTCGTATCTAAACATCTTCGCAGTTGGCCGTCGGGGTTGGTTTTATCCCAGATGATTTTACCTTTAAATCCGATAAGCTTAGCAATTAATTTCGCTAAATCTTTGATGGATATCTCAAATCCAGAGCCTAAATTAACCGGTTCGGACTTATTATATCTTTCAGCAGCCAAGATTATGCCCTCCGCAGCATCCTCAACATACAAAAATTCCCTCGTTGGCTTACCCGTGCCCCAGACTGTGATAGAGGTTTTTTTCTGCCTAACTGCATCAATACATTTTCTGATAAGAGCGGGTATAACATGCGAGGATTCCGGGTCAAAATTGTCTCCTGGACCGTAGAGATTAACCGGTAACAGAAATATACTGTTGAAACCGTATTGCTGGCGGTATGCCTGGGCTTGGACTAAAAGCATTTTTTTGGCCAAACCATAAGGGGCATTGGTTTCTTCAGGATACCCATTCCACAAATCTTCTTCTTTAAAAGGAACAGGGGTGAATTTAGGATAAGAGCAGACGGTTCCAATGGCCACGAATTTCTCTATACCAGCCTGCCGGCCGACTTCCATCATCTGAACACCCATCATAAGGTTATCATAAAAGAATTCCCCCGGATTCTGGCGATTAGCGCCAATGCCCCCTACTTTAGCGGCAAGGTGGATAACAATATCCGGCAAGGCAATAGAATAGAGCCGCTTAACCGCTTCTATATTAACTAAGTCGTAATCTTCAATATGCGGAATGAAAATATTACGGCAGCCACGTTTTTCTAATTGAGAAACGAGATGCGTTCCTAAAAAACCCGCTCCGCCGGTTACAACTACTTTTTTATTTTCCCAAAAGCCCATAAATTAATCCGCCTTCCACCATCTATAAGGAAGTTTTTTCTGAACAATCTTATCGCCCTCCCCTATAGGCTCTAAACCGCAGACCCTCATATCAGCATCAACCATTATCTTGACTAAATCATAGAAATTTATCTTTGGGTGCCACTTAAACACCTTCTTTACTTTTTTAATATCAGCAATAAGATCACTTACTTCTGTCGGCCGAAAATAACGCGGGTCAATTCTTACGTATTTCTTCCACTTTAGGCCCACGTAATTAAAAGCTTCCTCTACTAATTCTTTTACAGAATGAGACACCCCTGTACCTATAACATAATCATCGGGTTTATCCTGCTGCAATATTCGCCACATCATCTCTACATACTCCGGAGCATAGCCCCAGTCTCTCCTTGCATCTAGATTACCTAAATAAAGCTTATCCTGTTTACCCGCTAATATATTAACTACTGCCCGGGTAATCTTTCTGCTGACAAAAGTTTCCCCTCTGCGGGGGCTTTCGTGATTAAAAAGTATGCCGTTACAAGTAAACATATTATAGCCATCGCGGTAGTTTTTTGCTATCCAATACGAATAAAGCTTAGCGCAGGCATAAGGGCTTTGCGGTTTAAAACTAGTAGTTTCTGATTGCGGGGGAGGCGCGGAACCGAACATTTCGCTAGAAGATGCCTGATAAAACTTAATTTTCCTGCTGCTGCGGCGGATTGCCTCCAGAATACGGGTGGTGCCTAAAGCAGTAATATTTCCCGTATACTCGGGGATATCAAAACTTACCCTGACATGGCTTTGCGCGGCTAAATGATAAACTTCATCAGGTTTTATATTAAAGATAATGTTATTGATTTGTTCAGCGTCGGAGATATCACCATAATGCAGAAATAACTTGGCTTTTTTAGAATGCGGGTCAACATAAACATGGCCTATCCTACCAGTATTAAAAGTGCTTGCCCTTCTTATAATACCATGCACTTCATACCTTCTTGATAGAAGCAATTCTGCTAAATATGAGCCGTCCTGGCCAGTGATTCCGGTTATGAGAGCCTTTTTCATTATTTAGCTTCTCCTTATTTAGCTTTCTCTTCCTTACCTTTCTGCCAAAATTCCATAAAAAAGGCTAAAAATACACCAAACATAAGGCTGAGTATCCCAGAGATTGCCACATTTAGTTTTTTCTTTGGTTTTATGGGGTATTTTGGCGTAATCGGCATCTCAGCAATCTTAAATTCCTTGGCATCTGAAACAAGTAAAAGCTGTAAGTTATTGCTGTGATCCTTAAGTGAAGTAAGGTAAGTTTCATAGTTAGGCAGAGAATTCACCAGAATAATCATCCTTAAAGATTCCTCCGCTGGAGAAATACCTGGGATCTTAGGAAGTTCGGCAATCAGGCTTCGTGTCCTGTCTACTTCCTTCTCTACGCTACCGATTTGAGTAATTAACTCTTCTAGGCGAACCTTGATAACGGCTAATCGTTGCTGATAAATATCTTGCCATTTGGCAATAAGAGGATTAATGAGTGCATCGTTTATTTTGAATGCCGTAGCAAGCCCAGGATATTCTATTGTTACCCTTAACAAGTTAGTGTCTTTTACGTCTTCGATCTTAATATATTTTTTTAAGCGTTCGACATACATACCAGAAAGGTTCAGTTGTTTAATTATCGAAGAAAGGGAATCCTGATTTAATATTGCTGCACTTGCTTCATCCTTAGTGATCAAAAGCCTATCGATGTTTCCAAGCTGGATCATGGTAGTCACTTCATATACCTTTGGCTCTAGAAAACTAACAATGGCTGTTGTAATCACTGAAACAAAAAACACAGTTAAGATAAATTTCTTCCGCTTAATAATCACATTGATGTAATCGCGTAAATCAATTTCATCCTCTATCGGTTGTTGTTGCGTATTCATTATTCCTCCTTGAATTTGTTAAGTATCTCTTCTTTCTTCTTAACCAACGCTTTAGGGTTTTCGATGAGATCGGTTGCGCTCCAGGCATCGTGGCAATATCTTTTAAGATATTCGTATTGCAGGTAACCATAGCCTTTATCTGCCCATTTTGCACCCCAGGAATTCTTGAATTTAAAGACCTGCCTTGCGTCATCAAAGCCTACAATGCATATAGCATGGCCTCCCAAGAGCTCTTCATTTCTTTTAGGCATGGGAATTAAGCCGGTGTTAAGTGCCTTCCTGCTCATCCAGGATGCAAAAACTTTTACTCCAGCAAGAAACGGCCCGTTTACCAGCAAGCTTCTTTTCATTTCCACTACGCTATTAAGCCGCGCATATGCCTTAATGCGGTATCTCTTTGCGTCCTTATTTGCATTTTTCTTAGGCCGGTCTTTTTGATGCGGTTTGTAAGGCCATTCATTTTCCGGGCAAACTCCGTAATTAAGCAATACCTTCATTGCAACACGCGGATATGTCCCTTCTTCATCAGGCGCGCCGTCAAATTGTTTACATAGGCTGTATACGTAGCGCGGAGACAGTTCGATAAGCTTCCTGTATTCTTTAGAATCCTCATATTCTTTCACACCCACAACAGAAGCAAACGCAACACAAGTGCCGTCGCTACCCTGATCCCTGACAGGAGTCATGCTTGCGGTGTAATCAAAACGTTTAGGCAGGAGGATTGGCGGCAAAACAAGCGCCATGGAAATATCGCGTAAATCCTTGGGGTCTTTACGGCAGCCGAAAGAATAAATTAATTTTGTTTTCATTTTAATCAAAACCTGTGTTTAAATGCTACGTTTATACCTAAATTTTCTCCCAGCTCATTCTTTAAAGCAAAAATAGCTTCGTCATCTTTGTTAAAATGGACTTCGGCGCCAAAATCAAGGGAACGAATCTGGTCCTTAGCATATTTCATCTCAAAGGTTAAACCAACATCATGGTTTATCTTCCATGTTCCGTAAAGGCAAATAATATCAGGGACAGTCCCCTTCGGGGACGGTCCCTGATAACCCACCCCTAAGCGGTATTTAATTGCCCCCTCTTTTGGATAAATCGTAGGAGTTTCAATCTGGGCTCTAAAATCAAATCTTGAATTTGTGCCTGTAGAGAACATATAACTCAGGCGGTTTGCCGAGCTTATCTGCCAAAAGCCCGTAAAGGTTAAGGTAGTGGAAATTTTCTCTTTTGTTTTAAGGTTTGTTTTTTGACAGGTATAAATAATCTGCTGATTTTTATCCAACTGCCAGCCGCCCCGCAGAGTGAGGATATCAGGCGATTCCTTTTGGGTTACCGCAAAATAAATCTGATTTGACTCATCAGCTGCCCATGTACCGCTCAATTTTAAAAGCCTGACCTGCGTCAAGCCATTCTTATCGGTTGATTTAACCTCAAAAACGAGCTTATCGCTTTCACAAGAGATAATCTCGCCCTTAAACATAAGAACTTCTTTCTCTGAGTCCGATGTATTTTTACTAATCTCTAGTTCCAAATCATTGTTAGGATCAAGAGACCAATTACCTGTAAAAACGATTTTTTGCGGCAGCTGATATTTCATCCGCCAGGTTTCAGGTTCATTAAGCCAATAAATAAGATTATTATTTTCACCTATTGAAAAAGTTCCGTCAGCAAGGAAGGTTTCTTGTCCGTTGGCAACAACCAGATGATTATCATTATCAATCGAATATCTATTGCGCATTGGCATTATACTTATGGCCAATTCTTATGAGATAGATACCAGTTCACAGTAAGCCTGATTCCTTGTTCAAATCCTACTTTCGGCTTCCACCCGGTTTCACTTACCACCTTCTTAGAATTAAGCCGGTATCTTATATCGTGCCCAGGCCTGTCTTTGACAAACCTTATTAACTTGTTGGGCTTTCCTAATATTTTCAGAATCTTTTTCACTACTTCTATATTTCTTTTCTCCTGCCCGCTTCCTATGTTATAAATCTCCCCCGTCCTGCCTTTTTTTAGGACTGAAAGTATTGCTTTAGCGCAATCAGACACATACAGCCATTCCCTTATATTCTGGCCCTTTGCATAAACAGGGACGTTTCTATTTTTTAAGGCTCGGGAAATTATCACTGGAATTAGTTTTTCCGGATATTGCCAAGGGCCGTAATTATTACAAGGCCTCACAATTATTGCGGGAAAATTGTAAGTTCTAATGTAAGATTTTATGAGTAAATCTGCAGCAGCCTTGGAAGCGGCATACGGACTGTTAGGCCGTAAGGAGCTTTCTTCGCTGAATTTACCCAATTTTGTCTCCCCATATACTTCATCAGTGCTAATTTGTAAAAACTTTCTTATTTTATATTTTCTTGCCATATCTAATAAAACCAAGACCCCTTTTATGTTTGTATCAACGAAGGGAACGGCATCCACGATGCTGCGGTCGACGTGAGTTTGGGCAGCAAAGTTAACGAGATAATCCGGTTTTTCTTTATTAAAAATAAATTCGATTCTAGACTTATCGCAAATATCGGCTTTATAGAATTCAAACTGCTCCTTTACCTCTTCTAATCGCTTCAAGTCACCAGCATAAGTTAAATTATCAACAACTAAAATCTCAGGGACAGTCCCCTTCGTGGACAGTCCCTGTTTAACCAATATTCTTACAAATTCGCTACCGATAAAACCTGCACCGCCGGTTACCAGAATCTTTAGGGACAGTCCCCTTCGGGGACAGTCCCTTATTTTAGGTAATTTTTTACGCATTCTTCCAGCACCTCATTTATAGGCCTGACTTTAAAACCGCTATTTTCCAGTTTCTTTGTGGATAAAATCAGGTTAGTCCTCACTAAATTCAGCTTCTTGAAATCTATTACCTTATACTTAAAATTGGTGACGTGCTTCTTATAAACCTCCAACAGGTCAGGATACCGCAGGCTTCCTTTGTTTACAACGTTATAAATACCTTTGGCATCGATGGCTAACAGGTGTTTTATAGCCCTTAGAAAATCAGGAATATAAGTAATTGCATTAGGCAAATCAATAATACTGTGTTTATACTTTATTAACTTATCCAGGAGATTTTTGGGATGAGGCCTGTCATCAAGAGGAACTCTTAACCTGGGAATCAGGATATTATATTTATGGCTTAATATTTCTAATGCCCGTTCAGAATAAATTTTGCTTCTGCTATAAAATAAATCAAAAAAATCAGGCAGTTTTTTTTCATCTATAGGCCTGTCTTTGGCATAATCAAAGTGGTAAATACAACCGCTGCTGATATGCACAAGTTTGATTTTGTTCCTTAGGGCAACTTCCGCAAGGATAACCGGGACAAAAACATTAGCTTGTAGGGTTTTATCTTTATCGAGCTCGCAATCATCCACGTTCCTTCCGATATGCCCAATACAGTTAATTATTGTTTTGGGGTTAAATTTATCGATTTCAGCTTGTGCATTTTTGAAAGAATAGATTTTTTTGCCGGAAAGCGCGCAATTTAAGCCTTCCTGCAGCCTTTCTCCCAGATAGCCTTTCCCCAATATAAGTATTTTATTGTTCATCCTTAAGTATTCCTTTCAGATAATCCCCGTAACTTGTATTTATTTGTTTAGAAAGCTTCTCCAGTTGTTTCTTATTAATGTAGCCCATCCGATAAGCGACTTCTTCTATACAGCCTATTTTCAAGCCCTGCCTCTCTTCTATGGTCTTGATAAATATCGAGGCGTCGATAAGCGATTCGAATGTCCCGGTATCAAGCCAGGCATAGCCGCGGCCCAATAGCTTAACTTTCATTTTCCCTCTTTTTATGTATTCGTTGTTGACGTCTGTGATTTCCAGCTCATTCCTTGAAGAAGGCTTAATTTTCTTGGCAATTTTTACTACATCGTTATCATAAAAATACAACCCGGAAACCACCCAGTTTGATTTAGGTTTCCTGGGCTTTTCTTCTATGGAGATGACCTTACATTTATTATCAAATTCCAGGACCCCGTACCTCTGGGGCTGGTTTACATAATAACCGAAAACCATTGCGCCGTTTTTTAAAGAAGAGCAGCTTTTCAAAATTTCACTGAGGTTGCCGCCGTAAAAAATATTGTCTCCCAGGACCAGGCAAACAGAGTCATCCTTAATAAATTGCTCGGCAATTATGAAGCTATCTGCTATTCCTTTTGGCTCTTTTTGAACGGCATAGGAAATATGCACTCCTAATGCATTTCCATTGCCAAGCAGATCTTTAAACCTTTCGATTTCTTTGGGCGAGGAAATCAAAAGTATATCTTTAATCCCGGCAAGCATTAAAACAGACAAAGGATAATAAATCATAGGCTTGTCGTAAATTGGAAGCAGTTGTTTACAAATGCCTTTGGTAACCGGGTATAACCTTGTTGCCTTACCCCCTGCCAATAATATTCCTTTCATTTTTTTATCCTTTCCAGCTTAAAATAAAACGACAATAAAATCATTATTATCGCCAATGTAATCACATTTGCCACTATGATTATTTTATCCCTCAAATGAAAGCCGTAAATAATCCATAAAGAAGAGCCCAGGCTTAATTGAAAAAGAGTAATCACGCTGACGTCTTTTACTGATTTTGTTTTCAAGACTTTAATAATCTGCGGCACAAAAGAAAACATGGTTAATGTTGCCGCCGCCGCTCCAATCAATGTCCAATACATTTTAGATAACCAGAGCCTCCTGCTTTTCGGAAATCGAAAATATGCCCTAAGACTTTCTTTGCTGCGCGCAAAGAGTACCTCAGGTCATCCATATCTTTTATAGAAAACAGCTTTCTTAAAATAAATTCGGGATTAAAAGAAATCTTATACATCCCCTGCACTAATTCCATGATTTTTTCATCGGAAACAGCAGTCTGCATTACCGGCTGTTTCATATCATAGTCGTCCCACTCTAAGCTCCTAAGCCACCCATTTTGTTTACACTCATTAAATAAAACTGTCCCCGGATAAGGAATAACCATTGTAGCCTGCATAGTATAGGCATAACCTTTATTTAATAGCCATTTTCCCAATTGTAAGGTTTTTAGCGCATCTTCGTAACTTTCCCAGGGATAGCCAAACATAATTGTTATATGCGGGTACAACCCTGCTTTTGTGGCAAGTTTACATCCGTCTATGATATCCTGAACTTTGAGATTTTTGTTTATCCTGTCTAAGGTGCCTTGATTTGCGGATTCCAACCCGAACAAGATCAACCGAAAGCCGGATTTTTTCATCAACCGGTAATCCTGCTCAGTCAAAATACCAAAACGCATATTACAGTCTAAATAAATTTTTTTGTTATAGCCGGCTGAAATCATGCCGTTACAAAATTCTTTCAGCCAATCTCCTACAGGAAATGTCCCCGAATCATCCATAATTTCACGGATCTGGTATCTATAAATAAGCGTGCCTATCTCATTTAATACATTATTGGCATTGCGGGTGCGAAACCTGGGATACAATTGACTCCAGGCGCAGAAACTACACTTTCCCCACCAGCAGTCTCTTGCGGACATAATATATGTCCCGGGGATTCTTTTATAATTGCCGTTTTTAGAGGAATAGAGTTTCCACTTGGTCAGATCACGGTCGATAAATGGCAGGTTATTTAAATCGTGGTTAAGCTGGAATTGTCCGGTGTTCTTTATTTGGCCGTTTTCGCGATAATATATCCCCGGCTCTAAAATCGGGTTTCCGGTTTTTGGACCTCGGCCTTCATAATAAGAAATGTATTGGCAGAGGTTTGAAAGCAAAAAGTCGTAGTCCCCGCCGGTTATAACAAAATCTACCTGGGAATTCTGAAATGACTCCTCGGGCAGGGCTGTAACGTGGTCTCCGAATAAAATAGTTGTCAGTTTCCAGTTGTCAGTTTCCAGTTTTTTCAAATCATTAATAACCTTCCAATGCTGCCTGATAACCGGGGTTTTAGTCTCGAAGGCAATTAAATCGGGTTTTTCTGCCTGAACAAAATCCATAAATTGCTGATAAGAGGTGCCTTCGGCAATGCAATCATTCCAGATGACCTCGTGCCCTGCTTTGCTAAGTAAAGTGGCGGCGGTTGCCGGGACAACAGGATATATATAAGTAGGTTCCTTGAAGAATTGAAGCTGGCGGTTTTGGCCTAAGGTTGGATAACCCTTTTGGTTAGTTAAAGGAGGATATGAAATAATTATTTTCACCGGTAAAATTTATTGTTTCTCTTCGGGAAGCCCCCTGGAGAGTAGACCTTTCATAAAATAAAACCCATAGCCGATGTGAGTGATAATTATACCAAAAAAAACCAGAGGAATCAAGCGTAACTCTTTAGAAATACTAAAGATAAAGACCAAAAGAAGATAGAAAAATACCCCTAACAAATACATAATCAAAAAGAGAGGAAAGATTGCAGATAATATTATTCCTCCCGCTATAAAAAATAAAAATATGGAAGGGACAAAATAAGCAAATTTAAAAGAAGTAGCAGGGAATTTCTTTGCGAAATACCCCCTGTGGAGCGCGTAGCTTACAACCTGTTTAAAATGCGATTTGAATAAGGGCCTGCGATGGTGCCAAACCAGGACTTGGGGATCATAAATTATTTTTTTGCCAAGCTTAGCGGTAATATCCAGGCATAATTTAGTATCTTCACCGGGCCAAAAACGCGTATCAAAACCCCCGATTTCTTGCATAATGGTTTTACGGATAAAAAAATTGCAGCTGGGGTAGTCAACCACTTCCTGCTTATGCTTAGATATGTAGCGGTAGGTATATTTTCCGCTCACTAAAGCACAGCTATAAACTGCACCGCTTGCCCTCTGAAGCAAACTATCATCGGGCGGGGTAATTGCCGGCCCGCCTACCGCAGCAACACTTTCATCCTTAAAATGCAGCAGTGCGTTTTTGAGCCAATCTTTTCTGGGATAAGCATCGTCGTCGATGAACGCCAGTATTTCACCCTTGGTGTGGCTCAAGGCAATATCCCTTTTTTGCGCAGGGCCTACTTCACCTGTAGGAATAATCTTAACAGGGACAGTCCCCTTCAGGGACAATCCCTGTTCATCTTTATCAGGCAAAATCAGGATTTCGAATTCAGAAAAATCAAGCTCCTGGCATGCCTTTACGCATTCTTCTAAATTCTTTTGCCAAGTTTTTACGGCGATGATAATCGATACGGTCATAGTATTTTAATATATACATCCTGTACCAGACTGCCAAGGTATCCCATGTTGTGCTAAAAACCGCCCCGAACCCTATTCTGCCAAAACTCCTCTGCGGGTTAAGAATTATCGGGGCTTCAGTGATACGATAACCCAAATGATGCGCATTCACCAGGACTTCCAGGTCAAAAGCAAATTTTTTCACCAGGATCCTGGGCATTACCTCGCGTAATACCTGTGTTTTAAACAACTTTAAGCCTGTTTGAGTATCATGGCAGGGAAGATTAAATAATGTTTTGATTAAAAAATAATACCCGAGGCTGAATATTTTACGCTGGAGAGGATAACTGACTATCGAATTAGGGTGCAATTTAGAACCTATGACGATATCCGCATTGTCCAAACGCATAATATCAAAAAGCGTTTGCACCTGCAAAGGGTGTAAATCCATATCCGCATCTAAAAACACTATGTAATCGCCCCGTATATAATGCATTGCCTTTTTTATTGCCCTGCCTTTTCCCAGGTTAAGGGGATTTTTTTTTGCGATAATTTGACCGGGGTATTTTTTAGACAATTCCAATGCTTTTTCAAAAGTATCATCGGTTGAACCGTCATCCAGCAAAATTATTTCCCAGGAACAGCCGAATTCATTAAAAGTCTTTACTACCTCTTCCAAATTCTGCTCTATCCTCTCCGCCTCATTATAAGCCGGAATGACAATGGAAACTTTTTCTTTCAAGTCTTTCATTTCTTAAATGCCAGGTTTAAATGAATCAAAAAAAGCATAACGGCAGTTATGCAAAGTATCTGCTGGACCTGAAAAAGGCTGTTATGAAATACCGCAACAGCCAGGGATTCAAACAATGTGAAAAAAACCAGATATTTGATAAAACGCAGGTCTTTTACGGACAAAAAATAGGTAATCAAAACAAATGTGAGGGTGAAAAAAACCATGGAGAAGCTAAATAACCTGCCCAGCAGTATGCATTCCACAGAAGCTTTACCGGTAAGGATCCTTAAGATAAGCGATGGGAATAAATTGTAAGTTAAGGCTGCCAGGATACATAAAATTGCAGCGTAAAGAAGCGACCTTCTTAAAGTTGAGCGCGTATCCAAATTTTTAGCATTTAAGCCGGAGATCCTCGGAAACATTACTATGCTTATTGCTCCAGGTAAAAATAAAAAAATCTTTCCTACCATCTGCGCCAGGGAATATATCCCTGAATCCTGGGAGGCAAAAAAGTATTTTACCAAAATCATGTCTATATTTACCAGATACATGAAACAAAAGGTACTTACTGTTATCGGCAAAATATATGCTAAAATCTCTCTGAAATTTACTTCCTCTTCGTAGTTTACTTTTATAAAGTAATGTCTCAACGGGATAACCGATATTAAAATACCGATTATACCGGACGCCAAGAACCCTCCTAAGGCGCCTGCCAAGCCAAACCCCATCATAACAAATGCAATTATCAAGGCCAGTTTCAAGACCGACGGTAATACCTGGATAAAAGCTAACCATTTGAATAACTCAAGGCCTTGAGTAGCTCCTAAAAACACAGGAGATATCCATGATAAGGCAAGTAGGAGTGTCAAAACATACCCGCACGATTGTGAAGGAATCTTAAGTTTTTCTAGTATGTGAGGCGATAAAAAATAAAATAAGATCAATGTCAGAAGAGCTAAGCCGGCCGCATTCTTTGTGGTTCTTGCCAATAGGACCTTTATCTTATTAACCTGACTATGGGCGTTGAATTCAGAACTGTATTTGGCTACGGCTGTCTGTAACGTACTTAAGGGCGCCGAAACCAGAACAACAATAGAGAGTAAAGCATTAAATGCGGCGAAATCAGGAGGGCTAAACCTATGTGCTATAAATAACTGACAAACAAGACTAAATAAATTAACTAAAGAACTGCTTATAAAGATAAGAATTATATTCTTACTGAAAATATCTATGTTTCTTGTGGGCATGAATTAATTCTTTTCTAATTTCAAAAACCTTCTCTTGCCAACCTTGACTATGCCTTCTTTATCAATAACTGCGTCCTCCTTATCAATACGCTTACCGTCAAAATAAACACCTCCCTGTTTTATCAGGCGGCGGGCCTCATTGCGTGATTCTATAAGCCTGCTATCGATGAGAATATCGATTATATTTAAGCTCTTGCCCTTTAGATTATATGCGGGTAAATTCTGCGGGACTTCACCCTGGCTGAATACCTGGTTAAATTCATTTCTTGCTTTTTCAGCTGATTCTTTGCCATGATATTGAGAGGTAATAATTCCGGCGAGGCGTAACTTGGCTTCTTTAGGATGTATTTGTTTTACCTTATCTAAAGGCTCATCAGTAAGCAAGGTGTAATATTTAATCATCAACTCATCTGTTATGGACATTATTTTACCGAATATTTCTTCTGCCGATTCATTAATCCCTATGTAGTTTCCCAAAGACTTACTCATTTTTTGCACGCCGTCAGTCCCCTCAAGAAGAGGCATAGTGATAACTACCTGGGGAGATTGAGTGAAATCTTTTTGCAGCTCCCGCCCGAATAAAAGATTAAAAATCTGGTCTGTGCCTCCTAATTCTATATCGGCTTTAAGCATAACCGAATCATACCCCTGCATTAGTGGATAAAGAAATTCAAGGATTGAGATATTTTCTCCATTTGTAAAACGCTTCTTAAAATCATCCCGCGCAAGCATCTGGGATACTGAAGCATGCGTAGTAAGTTTTAACATATCTACTATAGGCATTTTCTCAAACCATTTACTGTTAAACACTATCTTCAACTTATGGATATCAAGAATTTGGGAAACCTGCTTTTTATAGGTGAGGGCGTTTTTAGCGACTTCTTCTTTGGTAAGTTGCTTACGAATTTCTGAACGTCCGGTGGGGTCTCCAATCTGGCCGGTAAAATCACCAATCAGGAAATAAACTTGGTGGCCTAAATCCTGGAACTGCCGCAGCTTATTAAGCAGCACAGTATGGCCCAAATGTATATCCGGCGCAGTAGGGTCAAATCCGGCTTTAATAACCAGGGGCCTGTTTTCCTGCAGCTTCTTTTTAAGCTCATCTTCCGAGATAATATCAACTGCTCCCCGCTTGATAATTTCTAGTTGCTTATTTACATCAATTTTTTGCATATGTCTCTCACTTTAGGGACACCCTCGATTTCAAAGCAAAGGGTATCCCCATGGTTTAAAACGGGGACACCCTGCCGATTAGTTTCAAGGGTGTCCCTCGATTGAATTACTGGGTGTCCCTAGATTTTGGCGGAGAGGCCGATTTTAGCCTGCTCAACATCCACTTTAATTACCTTGGCTTTAACTTTATCTCCCGCTTTTAATTGCGCTGCTTGTTCTTTGTCTATTTCACTGGAATAAATCAAACCCTCAAGGTCTTCTTCAATTTTCACAAACACGCCAAAATCAGTAATGCTTATGACCTCGGCTTCCAAGACAGTATCCAAAGGATACTTAGTGGCTATGTCAGGCCAGGGATTAGGCTGCAGTTGTTTTAACCCTAAAGCAATACGGCGGTTTTTACTGTCCACGGAAAGCACAACTACATCTACTTTCTGCCCTTTTTTCAAAACATCCTGCGGGTGGGCAATGCGCTTGGTCCATGATATATCAGAAACATGAATCATCCCTTCCAAGTTGCTATCCAGCTCAACGAATGCGCCATAATCAGTGAATCCCCTTACCTTACCGGGAACCTTAGTCCCGGAGGGATATTTATTTTCAGCATCAATCCAGGGATTCTGCTCCAGTTGTTTAAGGCTAAGCGATATCCTACGGGCTTCTCTGTCTACGTTTAAAACCTGGGTTTCTACGATATCGCCAACGGCAAACATTTCGCTGGGATTGCTTACCCTTGTCCATGAGATCTCTGAAACATGAATCAAACCCTCAATGCCTTTTTCTAATTCCACAAACACACCATACGCAACGATATTTACTACCTTGCCCTTGACTTTAGTAGCCACGGAATATTTCGCCTCGATATCCTGCCAGGGGTCGGGTAAACGTTGTTTTAACCCCAGGGAAATTTTTCCCGATTCCCTGTCCAGGTTAAGAATCATCACTTCAATCTTATCCCCGAGAGCAACGATTTCCGAAGGATGGCTTATTTTGGACCACGACATATCGGTAATATGCAAAAGCCCATCCACTCCGCCCAGGTCTATAAATGCGCCGAAATCGGTTATTGCCTTTACAGTGCCCGGGTGAATCGTCCCAACTTTTAAATCCTGCCAAATTTTATCCTTGGCAAATTCTTTTTCTTTCTGCACAGCTTCTCTGCGGGAAAGTATAATGCTTCGCCTTAAATTATTTACCTTGACGATTTTAAAATGATATGGCTTATACATAATGTCTTTGTCGGTAACTCCCTTAAATGCCGAAAGCGAAGAAGGCAAGAACCCTTCCACGCCCATAACGTCTACCAGGAATCCGCCCTTTACCTTTTTAACGGGTCTACCCTCTACCAACTCTCCGGTCTGGGAAAACTTTACAATCTTATCCCAGCCTTGAATTCGGATAGCCTTTTCCCTGGACAAGGCGATTATGCCGGCATCATTCTCAATGGATTCCACAAAGAAATCTAATTCTTTGCCTACTTCAAGATCTGCCTGGCTGAATTCATTGATGGCAACAATTCCCTCTGATTTGAATCCTACGTCCACCAATACTTCTTTTGTCTTTATTGATACTATTTTGCCTTGCACTACCTGGTTCTCTCTGATTATTTTGATACTTTGGTTATACAACTGCTCCATATCCGTTTTTGTTTCTGTCATTTTAATTCTCCTCGATTTAACGCAGCCTTTGGCGCTGCCTCTGGCATTTAATGGTTAATTTTTATTTTTGACTTTTGGCTTTTAACTTTTAACTTAAAAAAACACCTCCCTTATCAAGAATTTTTCAAAAATATGGGGACGTTTCTATTTTTCTGCTGACAGGAGACGTAAAAAATAGAAACGTCCCCTTTTTTCTAATCTTTAAGCTCTCTTACGCTATTCATTATTGATTGAGCAATGTCCTCATGAGACTTATTCCTGTCTAAAAGAATCTGTTTACCGAACGTAACGGAGATTTTTGAAAAAGTAATAAATTTAGCTGCTTTAGGCAATACTGTTTCAGTCCCCTTTACATGAACCGGTATAACAGGCACGTTTAATTTATTTGCCAGGAATCCTACCCCTGCTTCCGGCATAGCTTCCTTTTCGTCAATGTGAATTCGCCTTCCTTCCGGAAACAAAAGTAAGCCGCCGCCTTTTTTTACCCGCCTTATCGCTTCTTTCAAAGCCCAAATATCCGATGAGCCTCTCTTAACAGGAAATGCCTTTAACTTAAACAAAAACCAGGAAGAAACCCCGTTAGAAAACAAATCGTGTTTAGCCATATAATTTACATCCCTGGGACAGGCACTGCCTACGACCACCGGGTCAAAGTAACTTACGTGGTTACTGGCTAAAATAAAACCTCCGCTTTTAGGAATATTTTCCAAGCCTACTGTGTGGAGCCGAAAAAAAACATTCAATATTATCCTGCATAGGCCTCGGACTAAATAATGTATCATTCTATTATTAAGCCAGAATCAATTTTTTCCCCAGTTCAATTAATTCCCGGGATTTACCTTGTGACTTTGCCTCTGCGTAAATTCTCACTATGGGCTCTGTCCCGGAAACCCTAAACATTAACCAGCTTTCGTCTTCGCAAATAAGCTTGACGCCATCATAATCTTTTACCTGCACAACTTTACTGCCCAATAATTCATGGGGAAGTTTTTCTTTCTTAAGTTCTACCGGTTTTTCTAACTGAAGGTCATCCCGCAGGTAAAAATACCTGCCGAATTGCTTTTCCATATCATTGAGGATTCTTAAGATATCTTTATTACGGTAAGCCATCATCTCTAAAAGCAGAAGCCCTGCAACCGTGCCGTCACGCTCCGGGATATAACCTTTTACACCCATACCGCCAGCTTCTTCTCCTCCGGCGACAATATCTTCTTTCTCCATAAGATTAGAAATATATTTAAATCCCACAGGAGTTTCGTACAATTTAACGCCTAAAAATTTGGCTATATTATCAATCATGGTCGTGCCTGCGATTGTCTTAACGATCCCGCCTGACCAATGCCTGTCCTGATTCAAGTGCAGGGCTAAAAGGCCTAAAATTTTCTGGGGATGAATAAAAACTCCTCCCGGTGCCACTGCAGCAATCCTATCAGCATCTCCATCCAGGGCTATACCAAGGTCGAATTTCCCTTTTTTAACCCTATCTTTCAATTCTCCCAGATTTTCTTCAACCGGCTCAGGCCTTCTTCCGCCGAATGAAGGATTGATAGTATTTCTCATAAACTCTAAACTTATCTTTGTTCCTTTTAAAATCTCGGCAATGAAACTACCTCCCGCGCCAAACATGGGGTCAACCAGCACTTTAAATTTCTTATTTCTAATCCTCTCAAAGTCAATGTAGGAACGGATAAAACTCACATATGCCGTTGATAAATTTTCAATTATTATCTTATCCGGGTTTCTGCCGCTTAACTTGACAGCGGTTTCACCCAGTAATCCTTCTACTTTCTTAGTCACTTCCGGACCGGCAGCACCGCCTGAGGCATCCTTGATTTTGAATCCGTTGTATTCTGCCGGGTTATGAGAAGCGGTAATCATGACACCCAAATCTAATTTTCTCGATCTAACCGTAAAGCTTAAAGTAGGAGTAGGAATATGCCTGTCTGAAAGAATGACTTCAATATCATTATTGTTAAGCACTTCACTAGCGACCTTGGCAAAATCTGCCGACATAAAACGCGTGTCAAAACCTACGGCAACTTTTTTACCCGGGCCCAGGTAATCTGCAACCGCCTGTGAAACAATGCGTAAGTTGCTAAAAGTATAATTATCTCCTATAACCCCTCTCCAGCCGTCTGTCCCGAATTTGATCTGATTATTATCTTGCATGCCTTAACCTCTCTATGGCTGATTTAGCGTTCTTGGCGCCAAAAACATAAGAGCCTGCGGCCAAAACATTAGCGCCTGCTTCTAGAAGCCTCACAGCTACTCTATCATTTACTCCGCCATCTACGGATATATCGCCCTTAAACAGAGAGCGTAATTTCTTGATCTTAGGCAATACAGCAGGAATAAATTTTTGCCCTCCAAAACCCGGATTAACCGACATCACCAGGACAAAGTCAACATAAGGCAGCACTTTTGTAATTTTCGATAAAGGCGTAGAAGGATTTAAGGAAACACCCAACTTTATTCCCTTATCCCTTAACCCTAGACCCTTAACCCTAAACCACCTAATTGGCACTGTTTCAATATGCACTGTAATCATGTCGCTTCCTGCTAAGACGAAAGCATCGATAAAATCTTGCGGGTCCTCAATCATTAAATGCACATCCAAAGGCAGCTTCGTAATCTTGCGGATTTGTTTAACCACTGCAGGCCCAATTGTAATATTGGGTACGAAATGGCCGTCCATCACGTCTACGTGAATCATATCTGCGCCGCCAGACTCAACACGCCTAATTTCTTTGTCCAAGCAACTAAAATCGGCGGATAATATTGAAGGTGCAATCTTTACTTTCATGGGCTTGCTATTAACCATTAACGATTAACTATTAACCAAATATAGTTTCTTGTTCACGATATATTTATACACCGCTTCAGGCACTAAATAGCGAAAAGACTTGTTTTCTTTTACACAGCTTCGTATTTCAAAAGCAGAGACATCCACTGCCCTGATAGCCATGGTCTTTATATAAGAAGGAATCTTCTCTAAGGGGAATCCCGGCCGGGTAACCACAATAAACTTCACCAGTTTGATAATTTCGTCCAAGTCCTTCCAATCATCAAGGTATTTAAGCAGGTCAGAACCGATAATAAAATACAAATCTTGCCGGGAATACTTTTTATTAAATTCCTTCAGTGTGTCTATGGTATAAGAGCGGCCGTCCCTTCTTATCTCTACGTCGGAAACCAGAAAGTGCCTGTTCCCTTTAATCGCAAGCCTAACCATGTTCAGCCTGTCTTTTGCCGGCGCAATATCGGAGTTATCTTTATGCGGCGGCAGAAACGTAGGCACAAAAATTATCTTGTCTAAACCTATTCTTTCCCTGGCCTCTTCAGCTAATATCAGGTGGCCTATGTGTATCGGATTGAAAGTTCCGCCTAATATACCTATTTTCATGTTCTGACCTGCCCGTTTCCAAACACCATGTATTTATAAGTCGTCAGTTCCTCTAAGGCCATAGGACCACGGGCATGCAACTTATCAGTAGAGATTCCTATCTCAGCGCCCATGCCGAATTGGTAACCATCTGTAAAACGGGTTGAGGCATTTACATATACGCAGGCAGAATCAACCCCTCTTAAAAATTGCAGGGCATTATCGTAGTTTTCGGTAATTATGGAATCCGAATGATGCGAGCCATAATTATTCACATGCGTTATTGCTTCATCAATATTTTCTACCACCTTAACAGAGAGAATCAAATCCAAATACTCGCTGCGATAGTCTTTTTCAGTGGCAGCCTTAGCACCTTTTACGATTTTTCTGGTCATGGGACAGCCGCGGATTTGGACTCCTGCGAGCTTGAATTTCTTTAACATCCCCGGCAAAAACCTTGCAGCAACATCCCTATGCACGAGCATACTCTCCATAGCATTACACACTCCCGGACGCTGCACCTTGGCATTAAAGCAAACTGCCTGCGCCATGTTTAAATCTGCCCACTCATCAACGTAAATGTGGCAAATGCCTTTGTAATGTTTTATAACGGGAATGCGTGACAAGTTGACTACGCGGTTAATCAGGCTCTCTCCTCCCCGCGGAATAACCAAATCAATGAAACTATTCAATTTTAATAATTCGGCGACTGCGCTTCTATCAGTTGTAGCAACCATGTTTATCAGGCCTTGCGGTAAATTATTATTCTTAATCACGCCTCTTAAGATATTAAATATGGCAAGATTAGAATTCAGTGCTTCGCTGCCGCCTCTTAAAATTACGCTATTGCCGGATTTAAAACACAAACCAACACAATCAGAAGTAACGTTTGGCCTGGATTCATAAATAATCGCAATTACTCCTATTGGGACGCGCACCTTATGAATCCATAGGCCGTTTGGCCTGCGCCAGGCTTTTATAACCTCTCCCACAGGGTCATTTAACTTGGCTATTTCCATTAATGATTCTGACATATCAGAAATCCGTTTATCTGAAAGTGTCAGCCTGTCTATAAAGGCTTTTGATAGGCCGGAAGCCTTGGCTTTGGATATGTCTTTCTTATTGGCAGCGAAAATTAAATCCCTATGTTTATTTATTGCCAAGCTCATGTCTTTCAAGATTTCGTTCTTGGTATCTGAAGAAAGGTTTAACATTGCCCTGCAGGAACCTTGAGCATCTTTCGCTATATTGGTAATTTCCTGTTTTAACGTCATATTTCTCACCTATTTTTTAATATAACTATATTGTCCCGGTGTATTACCTCTTTTTCAAAACGATTGCCCTTGATTTCATCCAATTTCTTGCTGGAAATTGCTACTGTCCCTTTGGCAAATTCACATTTTTTAGTATCCGCAACGCTTACCGTAGTGCCGCTGGCAAAATCCCCCAAAACAGCTACCACGCCTACGGATAAAAGGCTCTTATTATTTAAAAGAGCTTTCTTTGCTCCCTCGTCAACGATAATCTTACCTTTGGATTTGGCGCTGAAGGCTAGCCATCTTTTCTTAGCATTAAGGTTTCCCTTGGGTAAAAATAATGTCCCCTGCTGTGAAGGCCCGCTTAATACGTCTAAAATTATATCTTTTCTATGGCCGTTAGCAATCACGCAAGGTATACCCGCCTCTACAACGTCTTCGGCTGCTTTAATCTTGGTAACCATACCGCCTACGCAGGTCTTCTTGTTAGTAGGACATGCTAGCTCCTTTATTTGCGGCGTAATCTGATCTACTATGCTGACAACCTTTTTATTTTTATCAAGCAAGCCGTCAACATCTGAAAGGATAATTAAAATATCAGCGGAAATCAAAATCGCCACCTCTGCTGACAGCTTATCATTATCTCCGAATTTAATCTCATCGGTTGAGACCGTGTCATTTTCGTTGATTATAGGCACGCTGTTAAACTTTAAAAGCTTAAGCAGCGTATTCTTGGCGTTGAGGTAACGCCGCCGATTCTCAAAATCTTCATGCGTCAGGAGAAGCTGGGCGCAGTTTAAGTTTCTTGACTGAAAGAATTTTTGATATACTAGCATGAGCTCATTTTGCCCTATTGCTGCTGCAGCCTGTAAAGAAGGCAGGTCCTTAGGCCTTGACTCCAGCTTCAATATAGACATGCCCATGGCAATAGCGCCTGAAGAAACAATCACGATTTCTTTTCCGTCTTCAATTAAATTGCTGATTTGGCCGGTAATTTCATTTAATAAGCCACAGTCCAGTTTGGTTTCTCTGGAATACAATAGGCTAGAGCCAATTTTTACTACTATCCTCTTATAGTTTCCTGCTGACTGCTTCAATTAATTCCTCCAGTCCTTGTTTTTTAAGCGCTGAAATGGGATATGCTTTTTTCCTTATCGTTTTTTTGAATCTTTCCAGGTTTGCATCTGCGCCTTCAAGATCCATCTTATTGGCTGCGATAATCTGTGTTTTTTTGGAAACGTCGTCTCTATAATTCTTTAATTCGGCATTGATTTTCTTAAAATCATCTATAGGGTCTCTACCCTCAAAACCAGACATATCAATAAGGTGGACCAAAATCTTCGTGCGTTCAACATGCCGTAAAAATTTATCACCCAGCCCCTTACCCCTGGAAGAACCTTCTATAAGGCCCGGGATATCCGCGATGACAAAATTTTTGTCGCTGGCTTTAACTACCCCTAAAACCGGCGATTTAGTAGTGAAGGGGTATGCCGCAATTTTAGGATGAGCATTAGAAATATTTGAGATTAATGTAGATTTTCCCGCGTTGGGAAAACCCACAACCCCTACATCTGCTATAAGCTTGAGATCAAAAAGAAGCTGGCGTTCTTGCCCAGGTTCTCCTTCACTTGCATCAGGGCGATGCTTATTGCCTAATCCGCCTTTTCCTCCGGATGCAACGACAAATTCCTCTTTGTCCTGGGTTAAATCCCTTAACAGGTATCCTGTGTTTATGTCTTTAATGGTTGTCCCGACTGGCACACGGATAATTATGCTGTTTGCGTTTTTACCTTTTTTATGTTTCCCCGAGCCATGGCCGCCATGCAAGCCGTAAAAGTGCTTGTTGTATTTGAAATCCAGGAGCGTATAAAGGTTCCTGTCGGCCCTGATTATTATATCGGAACCGCGCCCTCCATCTCCGCCATCCGGGACACCTTGTCTAGAGTATTTATCGCGGTAAAAACTTTTGCAGCCCTTGCCTCCGTTACCGCCTTTTACGAAAATTGTTACCTGGTCAATTAACACGGGTCATTGGCTTTAAGGTATTTCTAATTCCTTGATTCTTAATCGGGTCAATTGCTGCCTGTGGCCTTTTTTCCAGTGTTTGCTCTTACGGCGGCGGTACTTAAATGACACTGTTTTAGGAGATTTTATCTGCCCTAAAACCTCAGCCTGGACTTTAACTTCTTTTAGATAAGGCTGGCCAATCTCAACTTTCTGGTTCTTGACAGCTAAAATCACCTTATTGAGGCTGATTTCTTTACCGCTGGCTGCATTTTGTTTCTCAACCTCTATAATATCGCCTTTTTTTACGTTATACTGTTTTGCTCCAACTTCAACTATTGCATACATTTTTTAACCTCCTAGAAAGAGTAAGATTACTAAATTCGTAAAATTATATTATACCTTATAAATCCGATGGGTCAAGCATAAATTACGGTGAAAATTTAGGAAATTCTGTTATCTTCTATGTGTGAGGAGGGGTTAGAGATAAGATTGATCTTGGTTCTGTATTTGTGTTCGATTAAGTGTAGGTTTTCCTTATTTTTAAGGATTTCATCAATTACAGGAGGAGCTAAAGTAAGGTTTACCTGTCTTAAAGATTTGCCTTTTAAAAATCTTTTCAGTTCTTTTAAGGCATAAATTGCTGTGGTAATTGGGGATCTGACCTTACCTCTACCCTGGCAATAAGGGCATAACTGGTAAGAAAGCATCTGGACAGTCTTGTGAATTCGCTCCCGGGTCATTTCTACGACGCCAAACTTTGAAATTCCCAGGATATCATATTTTGCCTTGTCGTTACTGAGCGCCCTTTTGAATACCTTCAAGACCTCCCTTCTGTGATATTCTTTTTCCATATCTATGAAATCAATGACTATTATACCTCCCAGGTCGCGTAAAACTAACTGCCTGGCTATCTCGATGGCAGCGTCACTATTAACCTTAAACGCTGCTTCTTCCTGCTCAAGCTTCTTTTTAAACCCGCCGCTATTTACATCAATAACAACCAACCCTTCGGTGGGCTCGATTATAATGTAGGCTTTTGATTTTAAATAAACGTGGCTTTCAAAAATCCTGTTTATCTGCCTTTCAATATCTTTTTCCTCAAATAAATCATCACCCTTGTATAACTCAACCCGATGAGTCAAATAGCTTAGGAAGGTTTTCATAAAATGCATTATGCGGTAGAATTCTACCTTCGAATCCACGATTAATTTTGTTACATCGTCGGAAAAAGAATCCCTTATCGCCCTTAATGTCAAATCGTATTCCTCATAAATCAAAGCTGGCGCGGGTTTCTTGGGGATTGTTTTTTTGAGCCTACCCCATAACTTAAGCAGGAATTGCGCATCCCTGGATAATTCCTGTTTGGATTTTCCGCTTGCAGCAGTGCGGACTATGAAACCCACATCCTTGGGCAATTTCAACTCGCTGAATATAAGCCGTAACCTTCTTCTTTCTTCATCGTCCTCAATCCTGCGCGAAATTCCTATCTGGTTTCCCAGCGGCATTAATACAAGGTACCTTCCTGCAAGGCCTATGTGGGTTGAAAGCCTGGGGCCTTTTGTGCCAAAAGACTCTTTCACTACCTGAACCATTACTTCCTGTCCCTTTTTAACCTCAAAAGGAGTAGTAGCTGACTGGGATTCCAGGGATTCGTAAGCGGATTCTATTTCGGATAGATAGAGAAAACCTTTTTTAGGTAAACCTATGTCTACAAACGCCGCCCCTATAGAAGGCAGCACTGCTTCAATCCTGCCTTTATAAATATTTCCCACTATAGTCTTATCCTGCGGCCGCTCGATATAGAATTCATCGAGCTTTCCGTCGGTGACTATGGCAACGCGCTTCTCCTGCGGCTCTATATTAATTAAAATTTCTTTCGGCATGTTTTATGTTTATGCCTTGCGGCAATTGCTGTTGAAACCTTACAATAAATTCTTCCGGGAGGATTTCTTCTCTCATAACGATACTCGCCTCTTCGTTTTCGCTTTCTAATCCTAATTTTAATGCACGTTTAATGCTTAATTTAGGATGCGGGTTAAAACCCTCGGTTATTTTTATCGGCAGTCCCGCGCGGCGTAACGCCCTATGGAATAGGCGTATTAAATCCAGGTGCGAGATATATTTCATGAAACCCTGCTTAGAAAATACAAAATTTATTTTATACATTTTAAAATACGGGTGGGTTACTTTTTCTTCTGCTGCTGATTATTTTGCTTTACCGGTTCTCTCTTGGCAGCCTGATCCCTGCCTAAATTTTGTTCCAATTTGGCTATTTCTTCTGGCGCAAGTTCTCCTTCTTTTAACACGTGGGCACTTATAAAAATGAGCAAATCCAATTTCGTCTTACTCTCAGTTTCCCTCTCGAAAAATTTTCCTACCCAAGGAAGTTTGTCTAAAATAGGAATACCTATTGTTTCTTTGCTTCTTTGGTCCGTCAATAAACCACCTAACACTATGGTTTCTCCGTCTTTCATTAAAACCTGAGTCTGGGCTTCCCGTACATCGATTATCGGATAATTAATCGTAGAGGTGATTGCGCTGCCCCCTGTTCCTGCGACACTTGTAGCCGGAACGCTTGAAGTCGAGGAAGTAACGCTTGGATGTATAATCATATTAATGTAACCTTCTTCGCTTATTTGAGGAACTACATTTAGCCTTATCCCTATCTCCTGATAATAATCCAGGGTTTGCGTCAGACTCGACCCCGTCTCAGCAGTAGCCGCAGTTAACTGAGAGCTTAAAATAGGCGTATGATACCCAACCAAGATGGAAGCTTCTTGATTATCGATGGTGACGATTCTGGGAGACGACAATGTATTGGTATGCACATCCTCCTGTAACGCATGCAATACAACTTCAAACTGAGTGCCGGTTAATTTCTTAAACAATAACTCCAGGCCCGCAGAGTAAGGGTTTGTCCCTGTAACAGCCGTGGTAAGTTCTTGCGGGTTAAAAACACTCGGGGTAGCTTCAGATCCCAGATTTCTTCCGGCAATTGTTAAACCACTTCCATTCAGGGGTATATCTGTGGGGGCATTCTTATATCCTGCAGCGCCGCTTACACCTGTTCCCCAGTCAAAACCAATATCTTTTAATTTATCCACATTAACTTCCATAATCCTGGCCTCAATTAATACCTGTTTCGGTTTTTTATCAATCTGAGGAAGGATTACATTGCGTACCCTATCCAAAGAAGAAGCGGTATCGGTAATAATCAACGTCTTGGATTTAATAGAAGGCTCGAATTCGGCCTTTTTGGAGACTAAATCACCGGTGGCAGACCTTTCAATGGAAATCGTCTCATTTTTAGCCGCGAGTTCCGATTCTTTTATCAAGCCTCCTCCTTTTGTCTCGGATTTTCCTATTTGAAATGTCCCGAATTGCCAGCCCTTTTGCCCCCGCGTGTACAATACGGATATTTTTCCTCGGGTGGATAAAAGCGGAATCAAAATCTTTTCCGCATCCTGGGCATCAAGGTATTTAAGAGTAAAAATTTCTGTCTGCAGCGGCTCTTCTGCCTGTATCTTGGAAATATTTTCCATTTTTGTCACCAGGATTACATTGCCCTGCCTTTGATATCCAAAGCCATAAGTTTTAAGAATTACATCCAAGGCCCTATCCCACGGCACGTCCACAAGCCTTATGCTAACATTTCCAATAACATCCGGCGTTGTTACGATATTTATGCCGGATTTGTAAGAGATTATCTTTAAGACATTCTGGATGTCGGCGTCCTTAAAATCCAGGGTGACATTTTCAGAAACAGCCAGCTCAGGTTGGGCTACGGCCCCCGTGTTATCCGGGGCTTGAGCAAATGCAAAAGTGGACAAGAAAACCAGGTACGTAAAATATAAAAACACTTTTTTCATGATTAATCCTCCTTCTTAAATTCTACCTCTGTAAGCTGGCCTTCTTTGGCAAAAATTATTTTGTCCGGCTCTATTTTTAAAACCTCATAGCCGCTTACGGAATCTCCTATTCCTACCACGGTTGCGTTTACAATAGCATAGGAACGGCCGTTTTTGTCATAAATTAATCCTTCAATGACTAATTCTCCGCTGGCTTCTTCCTTGTCCAGTTTTACAAGCCTCCCCTCGGAATTAACCAAGGAGATAAAGGGGTTACGCTTTCCCTTCGCATCGTAACTAAATTGCTCTTGAGCAGAAAGGTAATGACAAATTCCAAAGCTCAAAATCAAAAATAATAAAATAAAGGGGACGTTTCTATTTTTCTGCTGATTAGGAAACATTAAAAATAGAAACGTCCCCTTTTCTTTTAAGGGACTACAAATACCAAATCCCAAAAATTGACTTTTGACTTTTGACTTTTGACTTTTGACTTTATTTACTAACATATGTCTTTAATGTCAATTGCTCTGCTTGCTGCATATAATTTGTCTGCTCAGAATTAATTTTAAAACTTTGCACTTCCATAAAAGTTTGTGCATTTTCCAAATCATTTATGAACTTGCCGAAATGGTGGTAATCAGAGACTAAATCCAGGATAACAAAAACAGGGGAAAATTTATCCGCCGCAGAAGCTTTTCCCGGACCCGAGGGAGCCTCTTTGGAAGATTTTATCTGTATAATCTGCACACTGTCTTTTTTGGCTATTTCAGATATGTTCTTTAACAAGGAAACGACTTCCGTATTGCTAAGAACTTTTTTAACTTTCGGTGACGGTTTTTGACTAGTTTCAACCTGCTTGCCATTAGTGGCCTTGGATTTATCTAAATCTCGCGATAGCTTATCCAGATCTTTCTTTATCTTCGTTATCTTTTGCCCCAGTGTATTAATATTACCCATCTGCCTGCCGATGACAAATGTAAAATCCAAATACACTACTGCCACAAATACAATTATAATCAAAATTATTTTCTTCTTATCCAACTGCAGATTATTCAGTAAATTAATCATTTAGATTTGAGTGTCCCGGTTAAAGTAAAATCTGCTACACTATAGCTTCCAATGCTCTTCTGTGTGACCGCGCCAAGCTCAAGATTATTAAATCCGCTATAGAATCCGACGTCACTTTTAAGATTGTCAACAAATTTTGCTATCAATGCCATTTCATCATTCTCCAGCGACACCACCGAACCGTATAGAATCAAATCTGTCCCGGAAGCAGAGAGCTGAGTGAACCAAATTCCGGCAGGTAAATCCATACTTAGTCTGTTTAATTTTTCCGACCAGTTTATTCTCTGTTCAACTAACTTCTGTACTGACTTGGCTGCTTCCGACATCATTACATTTTCCATGCTATAGCTCTCTAGCGCCTTTTTCTGAGGCTCGAACTTCTTCCATTTTTCATTAAGGGCACGGTATTGATTATTTTTGGCTATAACCGCTATCACCAGGTAAATGTGGATACAAATTAATAGCCCCAGAGCTACGGGTATCAAATACAGGAGGTTTGAGGGCTTTATATTGATTTCGCTTCTTTTGGACTTACTCTTTACTTTTAATTCCTCTGGTAATAAATTTATTTCAATCATATTTCCTCAGGGCCAGCCCCACAGCCACAGCCAATTGGCTGGATAGTAAATTCAATTTTTGTGAATCTAAGTCTTGTGGCAGTTCTATTTTTTTCAGGGGATCCCAGTTTTCTACTTCTATGCCTAAAAGGTTTCCCAGCATGTCTTTCAAGCCCGCAAACTTACTGCCTCCTCCGTTTAAAAAGATCTTTGAAACAGAAGTCGTGCTCTGGCTTTCATAATAATCAAAAGACGTCCTTATGTTTCCTGTCAGGTTAGTAAACACTGATTCAACGGTTGCTGAAACGCTCTTAGCCCTTTCTGCATCGGGATTAAGTTTAAGTTCTTCTGCAGCATTAAAATCCAGATTAAATACTTCCGAAAGTTTTTGGGTAAAGTTGTTGCCTGCAATGTGAATGTCACGGCTTAGGCGGGGTATGCCGTTTTCCAGTATATCGAGGTTACTCATTGATGAGCCGATGTTAAGCAACGCCACTGACTTATATTTTGAGTTTTCTTCCTGGGAAAAATTAAAATTGTAGGCGTTGGCCAAAGCAAGCGAATCGATATCCACCAGAGTAGGCTTTATGCCTGCATCCTCTAATAATTTCAGGCGCTGGCTCAAGAAATCCTTTTTAACCGCGGCGATTAAAACCAGCATCTTATTATCGGGTAAATCTTCTTTAAGTATGAAGCTGTCCAATAATACTTCGTCAATGGAAAAAGGAATGTGTTTCTGAGCCTCAAACTTTAATGCCTGTTTCAGCTCATTGGCAGACATCTTGGGGAAATTTACGTGTCGGATTACGGTAGAGGGGCCGCAAACTGAAATATTGGCATAATCAATTCCATGCGCTTGCCGGATTTTCTTAAGCGCAGACGACAAATCAGGCCCGCAAGCCTCTAAATCAAAACTGCTCAAAGTAGCGGAATCATTAAGCAATTTTAACTTAATGAATTTTACTGAATTCGTTCCGATATCCAGGCCTATAGAAGCTTTTTCCTGGCCGAATTTTGGTTGAAACTTAAACTTAAATTTAAACGATGGTTTCATTTAAAACCTCTAGTTGACGATTGGATCATCCGGCCCTGCGGGCTGATTCTGGTTGACCCGCATCTCGCCGCTTTCGTCAATATAAAAATACCTGCCCTTTAATAAACCGGTATGCAGTGGATTAGCGTTTACAGTAAAGTGATCTGAATTCGGTCTTGCGTATATAAATTCGTAGCCTTGTTTCTGGCCTGAACCTAAAACATTATCTATATAAGGAGGATTGACATTAGCAAGTGTCTGCAGGCTATCTGGATAAGTCTGCTGGTCCATGTGGTAAGTCTGACAGGCAGTACTGAGAGCCTTAAGGTTGGCCATTGTTACACCTTCATTAGCAGTCACGCGCGAACGCAAAATATTCGGTATGGAAAGAGAAATCAAAACGCTTAAGATAAGCAAAACAATCATAATTTCAACTAAGGTGAACGCTCTCTTCATTTCACTCCTTTTTCTCACAAGTTTCAGAAACCAGGATGCTTCCCGTAGTAACAGTATAAATCATGTTGCCGGTTAACTTACATTTTGCGGGAGTTGCATAACAGGTATATCCTGAAGCATCCATGCGCGGACAGCTATAGTTGTATCCTGCTAAAAAAGACTTTTCGGTATAATCCTTATATAGATACGCAGGTTTAGTCTGTGTTAATACGGAAAGGCTTGTTGGATATATGCCTCGGTTATCTTTAGCATAATTATCCAATGCCGCTGAAATCAGTTTTAATGTAAATGGGGCTCGGGATTCATTTTGCGCTATATTTATCGTTATCAGGCGTTCAATCACGATTCTTAAAAGCAGGGCGCAAACCGCAATAATAATCATTATTGCTACAAAACTTTTCGCTTTTTTACCCCTCATTTTCCAGAAATAAATTTATTGTAACTCCTTATTAAATAAATATTATAACACAAAAAAATAATTTTCGCAAGCCCCATTAGAAATTATTATTAAACAGAATACCATAAAATTTCTAATGGGGCAAGCTAATTATTATTCTTGTTAAGTTATGCGTTCATTAAAAAACCCCGCATCTTTATAAAAGATGCGGGGGGCAAAACATCAAACAGAATCAAACAACTATGGTTGAGTAGCAGCGTAACCTTGACATGTATTGTGATCTGTAGCTCCAGTAATAGCAGCATCAGTCCTTACCACTCCGTCTTCGGTTATGCAAAACTTGCGCACGCCACTTACATCCTGGTTAGTAGGCACAGCATTGCAAACAAACGCATCTGATCCCGCAACAACCTGAGGTACAGTAAAGTTATACCCATTTTTTACTCCAAGTGCCAAAACACCATCAATATAAGGAGGACCGTTTGTTGGAGAACCCAAACTATTGTTTCCCGTAAGTTGTGCATAATTAGGATTGGCACTACGCCATGTGACCTCAGCAGTAGCCACTGTCTTTAAAGCTGCCTGCGCTGCAGATTCATTGGCTTGCAGACGTGCTCTAAGCAGGTTAGGTATGGCTATAGCAGCGAGTAACGCGATGATTGCCACAACTATCATGATTTCTACGAGCGTAAAACCTCTTTTTCTCATCTTAAAAGCCTCCTCTCTAAGGTAAAATTGACTGTTTTCGCTCATTTTAAGATTGCCTCTTATATAAATGAATAAGAGCAATAATTGCGGTTGAGTTAAGAGGTTCTCCTAAGCGCCAGTCTCCCTTATGGCGAAACTTTAATCTTTATATCACCTCCTTTGCCTTTTGTCAAGTGAAATTAACACAACAAGTTACATTATTTCTGCCTATCCCAAATAAATAAGCCTATTCTCGCGTATTTGAAGAATAGGCTTAATTACTAAGCTAAGTTTTGAATAATTAAAGCATTATAAATAAAAAATATGAAAACTGTTTATTTCCCCTATTGCTTCAAATAGGCCAATATAAGTATAACATTTATTTTAACAAAAATCAACCTAAGCGAATTAATAAAGCACTATACCCTTGGCGCGCATTTCGTTTAATTCTTGGGGTGTGGGTGGTTTATTAATTTGCGTAGTGGTGCCGGGCTCAGTTTCAGAGGAAGCTGTTGCGCCGCTTCCGGAGCTCGAGCTTACGTTTTCCTGTGGCTGATAATTTTCTACTATCGTCTGTTTTCTATTTTCCCCGCTAGCCAAGGTAGACGCAGACTTATTTTCTTTATGAGGCGTTCCGATTATGGTAACTGCCCTGCGAGGCGGTATCATTTGCGCTACCGGCGGTTGTTGCGCCTCATTAGTTATTTGTGTATTTTCTATTGCAGTATTTTGCGGCAAAGTAGTTGTTTCAGGATTCTGCCGAGTAAAGAAAAGGCTAATGATTATCAGAGCAATCAGCAATATAGTTAAACCAACTATCAGTTTAGTGTTCATATATTAGTCCTCCTCCCATGATAGCGTAATATAATCTCCCGTAGTAGGATAAAAAGGCGGCGGATTATTGAGCAACCGTGAATCATATGAGTAGTTTTTGGTATATCCGCTTAATTTCGTTGAACCGCTAAAAGTGCCTACAGGCCCTCGCTGATCCTGGATAATACCTCCGTAGACGGTAAGCGTACCCTTGGCAGGTCCTTGCGACCAATTGTTTACCATAAAAGAGGTATTTAAAGCCATAACAGAGGCATCGATTTCCAGATTATTAGGGGCATTACTTGCGATTACCACATTCTGCTCTGAAATAAGGCCTAAGGTATCAGTTGAAGTAGGATTAACTCGCGGGTCATTATTATAAAGTATGCTATTAGGAATATTCACATTTCCAGCAGCGCCTACTGTCAGCCGGCCGCTTAGTGTTCCGGAAATAGTCAGAGTATCATTACCTCCACTATCATTACTTACAAAAAGCGCGCCATTTGCCGGTAGCGGTTGGTTTGACATGGTACAATTACTAGAACAATTTTTAATACACCCGGTTGTACAGTTAGCCTTATAGTAATTGGTATTAGTAACATTCATCGTGGTTGAATTAAGCGCAATAGTTGTATTGCCTGTAAGCCAAAGGCCTCCGCTGGAGTAAGCAGCGCTCCTTAAGTTTAAGGCCTGTGTGGGCATATTAGTTTGATTCACGCCAAACGTCATGCCTGCTTGAAAGTTCGGAATATCATAAGGGGGATTACTGGTTGTGCTTAAAGGTTTATTATTGCCATTATTATAATATTCGATATAAGTATCTACGGATTCTACCTGCGCGGCAAAGGTTGGATTTCCGTATATATTAAAATGGTCGTTTGTATGCGTTGGCCCGTTAAGGTAATCCTGGCTCCAAAACCACACAGGAGTTCCACCATAACTTTCACCATCTGTAAACCAAATATAGCGGGCATAATTATCAGTTTCAATATAATTCTTTAACACCCGATTTATATTATTAACTGTCCCGGTGGAAGCTACGCTATATCTTGTTACACCAGGATTTCCCCCGGGGTTGCCTAGGTTAGTGATAGTGACGCTAAAAGTACCTGTATAATTACCTACTACTAAGTTACTAGTTATAGGAGGGATGACTCCGGTGGGAGGTGTAGGCTGGGCTCTAAGCCAAACAAGTGCCTGGTCAAGGCCGGCCTCAGCCAGGTTAAACGCCTGGATGTTTTTCTGAAAAGTGATAACTGACCTATTTTGGAAAATTCCCCTGTTCAAAAATGCTGCTGTAAAAATAATCATTACTACCAACACTAGATACGCGACAATCAGCACTATGCCTTTTTTACTCTTAATTTTTATAATTGGATTGACCATATTAGTTCCTTATTTTTATTTCAGCCTGCTCGTTATCTGTTATCTGTTGACTGGTCGTAGGCTTCTTTTGCGCCGTAATATTTACTTGTATAATCCTGCTTGCCTGCCTTAAAAACTGTAAGGACGTAATATCGTTAGCAATTGTCCAGTTTGTTACTCCAAAGCTGCGTATAACTTGGTGCGTAGCATTATTAAGCGAATATTTAAAAGGTCCGGTCCATTGTATGTTACCGTTTGGTGCCACAACGCTGCCGCTGGAATTATCCGGCAACCAAAATGTCACGGAATTACTTGACGCGCCAACAGCCAGATTTATGCTGTTAACTCCAGAGGCCGGGCCTTCACTTAGGTCTTTATCCATGGTCATAATCGCTCGTATTACCTGGTCGCGTAGCTCAATCGTAGCATCGCCGGTAAACCAGGAGCGATTCTCGATAGAAAAAGTCATGAACAGCGCTGCCATGATAATGCTCATGATTAAAGTAGTAACAAGTACCTCTATTAATGTAAAGCCTCTCATATTTAATTTAACGGTCAGCTATCAATGTAACAAGTTGAGTGGGTGAATTGGTACAGTTGCCGTTTGCATCTTCCACTCCGAAAATCCTATTATTTTGTTTCCAACA
Source organism: Candidatus Omnitrophota bacterium (assembly GCA_963805065.1). GTDB lineage: Bacteria > Omnitrophota > Gorgyraeia > Gygaellales > Profunditerraquicolaceae > CAWDSS01. The sequence goes on from CAWDSS010000017.1 coordinate 56,497, forward strand.
AACGCTTATTGTAACCTGGTAGAGCACCGGATTCGTAACATTAACAGAAACTACTACGCTATTTGCTATATTTAGAGCAGTTAGATTGGGCACTTTGGGAGGATACATGAATCCGGGGATCTGCGGAAAGGGAGTGTTACGTATCTGTTCCATTAATCCCTGGGCATAATTGGTGGCAATATTTACAATTTTTGAGGTGTTAAGAAAACCCGTGCAACCCACATATGCTGCCATTATTCCACAGAGCGCAATGGCGACTACCACGGTTGCCAGCAACGCTTCTGCCAAAGTGAAACCCTTTTGAGATGTTTTACGCATTTTAGCTCGCTTTCCTAACCCGCTTAATATTTTCTAAACTACATTATTATACTGCAAAATAATGCTAATGCAAATAAAAAAGCTCCAAGGCAAACCTTAGAGCTTACTACCTCCTTGGCAGTGCAGCCAGCTGAGTTTCAGCTCTGTCACTTTGCGTCCCAAGATTGCTCCTGGTTTGCCTTTATCAATGAGTATATCCTTAACCTGTTCTCTATAATAAATATACACTATATTTTGTTGCTTTTCAAGGCTATATTACACTATGTTTTGAGCTCTAATAAGGCAGGAAACCAGCTGATTTTTTAAGTTTTTACCGGATTTAATACGAATTTTTAAGTAATTATCCGTGTGACCTTCCCATAAACCAGATTTTTCCTTTGTTTCAAATAACACATTCATACGTTTATTGAAAAATCTTCTCTTATATTTTGACGACAAATCAGAACAAATTTTTCCCAATACCAAACTCCTTTGTTTTATTACCAAAGGACTAACTTTACCTGTGAGATTATTTGCTTGTGTGCCCTGCCTCTGGGAATAAGGAAATACATGCACTTTAAGAGGTAAAATCTTTCTCATTAAATCTACGGTGTTGGCAAAATTTTTTTCGCTTTCACCCGGAAAACCCACCAAGCAATCAGTAGTGATACTCAACCCTGAAACACGCCTGTTTAATTTCCTGATCAGCCTAAGGTAATCATCCCGGGAATACTTTCTGTTCATTTTCTTAAGGATTTCGTTGTCTCCGCTTTGTATAGGAATGTGTAAATGCCTGCACAATTTTTTTGATTTTGAAATTTTATCGATTAATTCATCTGTGATGTCTCCTGCTTCTATAGAGCTTAACCTTATGCGTAGCAGGCCTGTAATTTCTTCTAATTTCAAGATTAGCGTAACAAGAGAAGTCTTTTGCTTTAGGTCTTTGCCGTATGAGCCAAGGTTTATGCCTGTCAGCACTAATTCTTTAAAACCTTTTTTAACCAGAAAATTCGCCTCATTTAAAACCTCCTCCAACTGCCTGCTGCGGGACCTGCCTCTTACCAAGGGCACCTTGCAATATGAACAAAAATTATCGCAGCCATCCTGGATCTTCAAGAATGCGCGCGTGTGGCCGCAGAAATCGCTTATACCGTCGGGAAAAAATCTTTTGCTGATAATTGCATCTATTAGCCTTATCTTGGATAAAGACACGCAATCTTTTTCCACAAGGCAGCCGGTAACGATAACTTTTGCCTTTGGGTTTTCTCTTTTCGCCCTGCGCACAAGGCCAAGAGACTCTGAATCTGCCCTGTGCGTTACTGTGCAGGTATTAATCAGATAAACTTGCGCAGGCTTCCCGTCAGAGATTTCTTTAAAGCCTTTCTGACTAAACCGCTCTCTGATACTCTGCGTATCGTATTGATTAACCTTGCAACCCAATGTATAAAATTTTATAGTCTTCATATAATTTAATGAATCTGCCGGTTTTCTCGCTCAGCACGATTTTTTAACGCCAATGATCTTTCGTTCTTCGGCGGCTGCTGAACTCGTCGCATTTGCTCTAGCAAATGCTCCTCAAACAGCATCGCCGTGCCAGTGTTGTCGCTTCGCTCCACTGGCATTCCCTCATCACTCAAGCTCCATTGGCTAAAATCGTGATTCGCTCGAAAATCCGGCAGATTCATTTTCCAGCTTTCCGAGCGCCTGCTCTATTAGCGGATGGCTTGGCTGATGTTTCGAGGGACATGGAGGCAAGGAACGGGCAAGGTTTCCGCATCCGGCTCCTACATAAAAAGAACGGACTTATACACGGCCCGGATGCGGAAGAGCGACGCAGCCGACCTGAGCGAAGCATTTCCACGCTGGGGAAATGCGAGCGTTCCCGAGAAACACAGACAAGGCAGGCGCGTAGTGCAGGACGCGAGAAGAACAATAAGGTTATTGAGGACTTAAGTATAACTTAATGAAACTCGCTACGGTCACTGCAGCTGTTTCAACTCGCAAGACAGATTCACCTAGCGAAACTGCCACAAACCCATTTCTTTTAGCCAAATCAATTTCCTCGTCGGCAAAATCGCCTTCCGGCCCGATAAGCACTAAAATATTTTTAGGCTTGCTGTTAAGCGCATCTTTCAAGAATTTTCTTTTTCCTGGTAAGGTAGGAATTAATTTTAAATCATAATCTTTCGAACCTAAAATGACCTTTTTTATATCGCTTACAACATCAATGGCCGGAACGGTAGTACGCTGGCTCTGCTGGCTGGCGCTTAAAGCTATGCGTTTCCAACGTTCATGCAGCAGGGATTCCTTGTGTTTATCTAACTTCACAACCACGCGCTCTGTTTTTAAAGGAATAATCCTATCCACGCCTAACTGGGTCAATTTATCGACAATATCCGACATATTGGATTTTTTGGGGATTGCGCAGGCGATAGTCAAATTAATCTTATTTTGTTTATTTACGGACAATCGTTTGTTTTTAATCTGCAGGGTGATGGTGTTTTGGATTTTTTCAATAATACAATCATACTCATTGCCATTTTTATCAACGATAGTCAGCTTATCTTTGGGTTTAAGCCGCAAAACATCCCTGATATGATGAGCCTGATTATAGTCAACAATAGTTATCGTATTTTGAAAAATATTGCTTTGGGTAGAAAAAAACCTGTTCATCAAAAGCTCCTTAAGATTAATTGAACACCTAGATAAATAATTATAATGCCGAATACAAAATTAAAAATGCGGCTATAGTTATTTTTATACATAACCGCCTTGGTTACAGCGCTGCTAAAAATAACAAGTATCAAAAGGGGCGAGACAAAAGTCCCCAATCCAAAGAACAAACTGTACAATAAAGCATCGACCCAGTGTTTAGCAACCAGGCCTATGTAAGACAAAACTGAAATCAGCGGCGCGCAGGGAAGAATTCCGACTATTAATCCGAAAATTAATACGGTCTTAGAATCTTTGTTTAAGAAAAACTCCTGGAACTTTTTACAAAACAAATGCTTCGTATCTTTGCCGAAAGCAACTAATACTCCTATTACAGTAATAAATAAGCCGCCCGATATAAAAAAATACTTTGCTGCCGATGCAAATTTATATTCAATAACCGCCTGGCCTAACAGGAAAACGAGTATACCAAGGCACATATAAATAAATATGCGGCTCAAGGAAAAAAGCAGGTACACTAAAATGCTCCTAATTACGTTCTTGTTTGTCCCGGCGGTATACGATATTAAAAGCGGGCCGCAGCTGGCCATGCAAGGCCCCAAACCAAACGATAGCCCCAGTAAAAATGAGCTAAGTATTATTTTTGTCATTAAAAATTATTTTTCTGAAAAAACTTCGGCAGTAAAGATATAGATATCCGTTGATTTATCTTTCCAGGCTAGAGGTGGAAGGCCGGCCTTATGAGAACATAGCGTGGATAAAAATTCTTCTTTACTCCATCCCGTCTCCGTTGCCACTTGCGGAAGGAAAACGCCGCTGTTGAAACCTTTTCTTACCAAAACCCCATGAACGCCTAATTGGATTTTATCAACTGAGTCTATTTTTTCCAATGGCGATAAAACCGATATTTCAATCTCTATTGTTTCAAGTTCTGATAAGTTTACCCTTGAAAACCTTGGGTCACCTGTAGCCGCCTCCACAGCCATATCCCTTACTGTAAGGTAAAGCGGCTGGCTTCCTACTAAATTTCCTATGCATCCGCGTAATTCCCCATGTTCATTCAGGGTTACAAAAGCACTCATCTGTTTAAGCAAAACAGGATCTTGCTCGCTCACTGTTAATTTTTTACCGGTCTTAAGATACGTTTCAATGGAATTTCTTGCAATTTGCAATAATTTATTTCTTTGTTCGGTATTTAACATGGTTATTTCTCCTTTGGGCTGGTCTATTGCGCAACTAGTGTAGCCTACAGTCCAAACTCCCTTTTTCTTATTCCCGGTTACTACAGCAGAATTTGTATGATTTAATACATTACAAATATTATGCCCGAGTTCTTTTGATAAAATTATCGTGCAAACCACTCCAAAACCGCCGCAAAGCTGGAGTTTCCCTTCTCTCAAACCGTAATACAAACCTTCAGCATCCATGTTCTTTATAAATGACAAGGTCAAATTATCTACTCTCTCTGCTTCCTCGTAATCGTATCCGTGATACATATCAGTTGAGACAATAACCAGCACATCTTTACGTTCACCTATAGCGTCTTTAAGTAATGCTGCTAATTTCTTACAAGTCGCAAGCGCACAATCGCCCATAATAATCGGCACAATCTTATACCCTGAAAGAGACTTTTGTAAAAACGGTAGTTCTACTTCTACTGAATGTTCTTTTTCAAACGCCAGCGACTCAAAAATAATATCGTCTGATTTATTGAGCAATTTTTGCGTAAAATCATCATCAATTGTTATGTCGCCTAACGGAGTACGGAAGACCCCCCTGGGATATATAGAAATGCCGCTAAACCCGTAATAATGGCTTGGCCCGATTACAATCACTGTTTTGTAGGGCTTGCCTGTTATCAACTTGTAACCAAAAGCTGCAGTCTGCCCTGAATAGCCATAACCTGCATGGGGAGAAATCAAAGCAAATATTTCGCCTTTTACTGGTTGAGGATTGGCCTTGGCAAAGAAAGTATCAAGCATCCCGGATAATTCTTTTGGATTATCGGGATAGAATGCGCCTGCTACATTGGGGTATTTAATATCCTGGGCGAAACAGAAAAAGTTAAAAGGTAAAAGCAAAAAGGCAAAAGTACAAATTAAAAGTAAAAATTTTAGCTTTTTGCCTAAACTTTTTCCTTTTGGCTTTTTACTTTTCACTTTAATTCCATACTCCTTCAATTTTTTCTCCGCAAAACTTACATCTGCCGTTTTCAATATTATTCTGCATCACAAAATAGCCCTTGCGTTCAATTAAAAGTTTTTTGCATCTGGGGCAATACGTATTCTCTGCATCATTGCCTGCTACATTGCCAATGTAAACAAATTTTAGCCCGCAAGCTAAGGCGATTGCTCTAGCCTTTTCCAGGGTTTCAACGGGAGTGGCATTAAGGCTAGTGAGTTTATACATGGGGAAAAAACGCAAGAAATGTATTGGCGTATCTACGCCTAAATTTTCTTTTATCCATAGGCACATTTTCCTAATAGTATCCGGGTCATCATTGTATCCGGGTAAGACGACGTTAGTTATCTCTAAAAATACCTGTTCTTCTTTTAAAATTTTTAAGGCCTTAAGCACAGGAGGCAGGGTTGCATCTGATATTTTGACATAAAAATCCTGCGTAAACCCTTTTAAATCAATATCGGCAGCATCAAGGTATTTTGCCAATTGCCTAAGGGGCTCTTCGTTGATGTAGCCTGAGGAATGCATGACGTTTCTTATACCTTCTTTCCTGGCTAATTTTGCAATCTCAATCATATATTCATAAAATATCGTAGGCTCTGTATAGGTGTAGGCTATGGTGGGAGAGCCTGATGCTTTTACCTTTTTTATTATTTGTTTTGGCTCCAGGTAAAAATAGAGTGTTTCTTCCGGCCTGGCTTGAGATATATCCCAATTCCGGCAAAACTTACATTTCAAATTACAGCCTACGGTAGCTAGTGAAAAGGCTGTTGTAGAAGGAAGGAAATGGAAGAAGGGCTTTTTTTCTATAGGGTCAATATGCATTATAACTGCTTTTGCATAAACCAAAGTATATAATGAGCCTGCGCGGTTCTCCCTTACTCCACAATAACCTCTTTTACCCAAGGCTATAGTGCAGTTTCTAGGGCAAAGCACACATTGCACTATTTTTTTATCCAACTTATTATAAAATAGGGCTTCATGCGCACTTTGCCATACAGAAGAATCAGGCAAACGAAAACAGAGTAAAATTAAGATGAGTATAATTGAAATAGTCCATATCCATCTTAGAATTTTCATGTTAATCTCATTCAGCGAACTTTTAAACTTTGCAATTAACCCTAAGAACCTTTACATCCCGCCCCTTTCCCTGTTGTCCCCTCCACCCATGGATCAGTATCAGTAACCTCCATAAACCATTCACGGCCGAGAGGGTTAGTTTTACGCACCCCCCACACACAACCTTCATCATCTACGCCATAATACCAATTACTGACAGACCCCGGAGGCAAATTAAGATTTAAATTTGTATTTATATTATCTGCACCTTCTTTAAATTCAGGATCCGGCCCAGAGGGATAGTATGTGCCAAATTTTACATAATAATTTTTTTCAGCAGCGTGCATTAATCTAAGATTTGACTGCACCTCCATGTCATAAAGTTTTTCCCTTTTAGGGCCATAACTGACTATCGCTACTGTAGCCAAAATGCCTATAATAACAACAGTAATTATAATCTCTATTAGGGTAACTGACTTTAACTTCTTCATCAATTTCCTCCTTTCTAATTATGCCATCACTTCCAAATTCCCGTTATTTTCTCTCCACAGAACTTGCATTTACCATCTTGAACATTATTCTGCATCACAAAATTGCCCTTACGTTCAATTAAAAGCCTCTTGCATCTCGGGCAATAGGTATTTTCTGATAAGGTTTGGCCCACGTTTCCTAAGTAAACAAATTTAAGGCCGCTTGCTAAAGCGATGGCTCTCGCTTTCTCCATGGTTTCTACAGGAGTAGGATTGAGGCTGGTAAGTTTATACATTGGGAAAAAACGGGAAAAATGTAACGGCGTATCGCTTCCTAAATTTTCTTTTATCCATAGGCACATTTTCCTGATACTATCCGGGTCATCATTGTATCCGGGTAAAATCAAGTTGGTTATTTCTATAAATACCCCTTCTTGTTTTAAAATCTTCAAAGTCTTAAGCACCGGCTCTAATGTAGCTTCTGAAATCTTGGAATAGTAATCGTCAGTAAACCCTTTTAAATCAATATCGGCAGCATCAAGGTATTTTGCCAACTGCCTAAGGGGCTCTTCGTTGATGTAGCCAGCGGAATGCATGACGTTTCTTATACCTTCTTTCCTGGCTAATTTTGCAATCTCAATCATATATTCATAAAATATCGTAGGCTCTGTATAGGTGTAGGCTATGGTGGGAGAGCCTGATTGTTTTACTTTCTTTATTAAATCCGCAGGCGTAAGGTAAACATATTGCACATCTTCTGGTTTTGCCTGGGATATTTCCCAGTTCTGGCAAAATTTACATTTTAAATTACACCCCGTTGTTGCAATTGAAAAGGCTGTTGTAGAAGGAAGGAAATGAAAAAAGGGCTTTTTCTCTATGGGGTCAATATGGATAGCAACCGGCTTGGCAAAAACTAATGTGTATAATACGCCATCACGGTTTTCTCTAACACCGCAATAGCCTCTCTTTCCAGCAGGGATTACGCATTGCCGTGGACAAAGCACGCATTGCACTATTTTTTTATCGAGCTTGTTATAAAACAGGGCTTCATGCAATTTTTCCTGAGTGAAAGCCAAGCAAGGATAACGGCAAAAATAGGCCAGGCTGAATAAAATCAACACTCCCAATAACAATCTTAGAATCTTCATATGAATATTATAGTTATGCTTACATTTCTGCGAAGCACAATGGACCCGAGCGGATTCGAACCGCTGACCTCCGCAATGCGAATGCGGCATTCTCCCAACTGAACTACGGGCCCGAATTATTCTATAATCCCTATATTTATATTATACCATGAATTTAGCGGGAGATAAATAGCGCAGGTTTATTAATTAATGGAAACAGATGGCATGCCGATTAAGGTATCTTTAGTGATACATGGATTATCAACGCCTGGCGCCTGAGAAGGATTCCAGCAGGAGCTAATTCTAACGGTTACATAATTATTAGTTAGTAGCGTACCTGCGGGCTTTGCAGGCTGGAGACTGAAGCTGGAGATATTGCTGGCAATGGTATCATTTGCTACAGTACCCCACGCATCAACACACCTACGACAACTGGCGTTTAAACATTGAGGACAAAACCAAATTTGATAATTCGGACTGCCTCTAAATCTATAAGCAGCCCAATCTGCGGCATTACTCTGGCAGTTGCCCGAAGAATCTACACAAAACCAAATCGCATTATCGCCACTAATACTAGTCGTTTTAATTACAGTATCCGCTCCAAATAACGTCTCATTCCCAATCGCTAGGGCCATTTCTTTACGCATATGGTCTATGAGGAGACCTACTTCATTATCGAGAGATGCCGTACGGTCAATGCTTGCATAACGGGAATGAGAAAAATAATAGATGCTGTTAACGCCTAAAACAATAATTGCAAGAAAACTGATAGCCACTGTTAACTCCAGCAAAGTTACAGCACGTATATGTCTTTCCATTTATTTTATGGGCTTAGTTCGTTCCAGTTAAGTTGTAATTGTACGCGGCGTAAGTTTGTCCCAGGTACTTGGTCTTTATTATAGGTAAGAGTGTAATTAATATTGTTTACGGTTTGAGTTTGAGATGCAGGGTCGCAGTTGGTATTGGTGCCATCCGTGCTAACGCAATTACCAACACTCCAGGTAGTCGCATTTACATCCTGTTGCAAGGGATCAAGAAAAAGCTTGCCTAACTCCGAACCGGCAATATTAGAACGGTTGTGCAGTTGGAATTTTTTTGCTGAGTTAAACAGGGTAATTATGCCTGTTATGGCAATAGAGAAAACTATTAATGCCACAAGAATCTCAAATAAAGAAACTCCGTCTTTTCTCATCCTCGTAATTAGCATCTTGAATTAACCAAAGTTTCTAATGTATGTATTTGAAACGGATAAAAAAACCTGCTGCATAGCTTTAATAACTACGCAGCAGGAGTTTTTAATATCAAATTAATAACCGCCTGTACCTGACCAAGTATCTGTTCCGTTTGCAAAACTTGAAGTAAGAATAAGCGTGTCTGCTGTAGCATTGCCTGGCTGTTTACCATTTGCGCCTGTACAACGAATTGCTGTAGCAACGAATCCGTCATTGGTAGCGTTCTGTGCTATGTTATAGCTAAAATAGTAACTTGTGCTGGGTGCAGCAGCATTACAAGCACTCGCTATCTGGCCTGCATTGTTGCCAATACCGACTGCAGAGTTAACGATAGTGCCTGCGGGCATTGTAGGAGGAGTACCAGAATTGTTGCCTACCCACAAAGCAGCTGCCTGGGTGCGAATAGTACCTAACACTTCTCTTGCTTCTGCGCCGCGGGATCTTTCAATCATTCTTGTATACTGCGCAAAACCCAATGTAGCTAAGATACCAATGATGACTATAACTACGATTAATTCCAGTAACGTAAAACCTTTTTTCATAATACCCCCTTTTTAAAAATTCTGATTATTTTTGCTTGATTATGCAGGTTTTGTGTTTTTCTTCCACCCCCTTTCGGTGAAGCTCAATTTAAAATTAGCATAATAAGATTAAAAAGTCAAATACTTTATTACTAATGAATCTTGGTAATCTGGAATATAGGTAAGAACATTCCGATTACCATTAGCCCTATTACCGCGCCGATAAAAAGGAGCATCACGGGTTCAAACAGAGCAGTAAAGCGAGTTAAAAAAGTATCAAGGTACTCCTGGTAAAATGCATTTAACCGCTTAAACATATTGGATAGTTCGCCTATTTCTTCACCTATTGCTATCATTTGCACTGCCATAGGATCGAAATACCCGCTGTTTTCTAACGGCACGCTCAGGGGCTTTCCTTCGCGCACGCTGTCTTTGACATCGCGTATCACATCACCTATTATTAAGTTATCCACGCTATGCTCGGCAATCTCCAGAGAAAACAGAATGGGAACGCCGCTTTCAACTAATGTTGCCATCTCGGAAGTAAACCTTTCAAAAATTAATACCTTAAAAAATTCTCCGAATATCGGCAACTTAAACAAAAATGCCTCGTATTGGCGCCTGCCATTTTTTGTAGAGATAAATTTACGCAAAGCAAAGAAACCCGCTATCATGCTTATGACAATTAAAATTAGGTAATGTTGCATAAAATTGCTTACCGCTATAAGTACTTTAGTTAAAAACGGCATTTCAATTTTAAATCCCTTAAATACCTCCATAAAAGTGGGTATGATTTTAATGGTGAGAAACAAAAGCGCACCCAAACCTGCTACCATCAAAATTGCAGGATATAGAAGCGCTGAAATAATCTTTTTCTTGAATGCCGCATTTCTCTCTAAGTAACCTGCCAGGCGGCTTAAAATCATTGCCAGGTTTCCCGATGCCTCTCCGCTTTCAACCAGGTTAACCCATAATTCGGAAAAAACACCGGGGTGTTTTGCCATGGCCTCATGAAAACTGTAACCTGATTCCATGCTCTTTTGCAAATCCTTAATCACATTGTAGAGTTTACGGCTGGAAACCTGCTGGGCAATGATTTCCAGGCTCTTTAAAATCGTAACACCCGCACCCAAGAGAGTAGCCAACTGCCTACAGAAAAGCACTAAATCATCGCCGGTAATACGGTAATGCTTTGGCCGAAAGCTTGCTTTGCTGGAAATTTCTTCTTGCGGCGCCTTAACTTCTTTATGCTCCGGAAAAACGTTTATTACAATAAGGTCTTTGGCCTGCAGCTTTCTGATGACTTCTTCCTGCGTAGCAGCGTCTTCCACCCCGCTATCTTTCTTACCAGCCCTTGTTCTTGCCAGATAAAAAAACTTCGTCATTAATCCGCTCCCAAGGTAACGGAGAGCGCCTCTTCTAACGAAGTCACTCCTTGTTCTACCTTCTTAATGCTGGATTCATAAAGAGTCTGCATCCCCGTAGCCCTGGCAACTTCCCGGATTTTCTGAAAGGAAGCCCGTTGATTTATCAGCTCTTTTATCTGCTGATTAACCGCCATAACCTCGGCAATACAGGCCCTGCCTTTATATCCTGTATTGTTGCACTTTACGCAGCCCTTAGCTTTGTATATTAATTCTGCTTTTAGATTTATGTTTTTTAATTCCTCTTTAGTCGGTTCGTAAGCCTCTTTACAACTGCCGCATAATTTTCTTACCAGCCGCTGGGCAACTACCAATAGCAATGAAGGCGCCAATATATAATATTCAATACCTATGTCCATAAGGCGGGTAACAGCAGAAGGCGCATCGTTGGTGTGTAGGGTACTTAACACCAAGTGGCCGGTTAAAGCAGAGCGCGCGCAAATCTGTGCAGTCTCTAAGTCTCTTACCTCGCCCACCAACATTACATCCGGGTCCTGCCTTAAGAAACTACGTAATGCTGAGGCAAAAGTCAGGCCTATGTCTGGTTTTACCTGCACCTGGTTAATACCCTCTAATTTATATTCAACCGGGTCTTCAATAGTAATGATATTCTTTGTGGAATTTTTTATTTCGTTTAAAATAGCGTATAATGTAGTCGTCTTTCCGCTGCCTGTTGGCCCGGTCAAAAATACCAGCCCGTATGGTGCGTTAACAGCTTTACGTATAATTTCATTTTGTTTGGCTTCAAAACCCAGTTGGTTAAGGTCCAATACAACCTGGCTCCTATCCAGTATCCTCATTACTACTTTCTCACCGTAAATAGTAGGAATGGTTGAAACTCTTAAGTCTATGGGCCTTTCTCCTATCCTTACCAGAAAAGCGCCGTCCTGAGGAAGGCGCTTTTCTGCTATGTCAAGTTTGGCAAGTATCTTTATGCGGGATACAATCGGAAGGTGCAAATGTTTTGCCGGAGGAGGTATTTCATAAAGCTTGCCGTCTATGCGGTACCTTAGAGATATTCTCTCTTTAAAAGGCTCTATGTGAATATCAGAGGCAAGTTCATCTATGGCTTGTCGTATAATCAGGTCAACCAGTTTTACTACGGGTGCTTCTTCTGCGCGGGCAATTAGCTTATCCAGGCTTAATTCCTGATCAAGTGTTTCCGTATCCAGAATAGGGGTTGTAACAGAGGTGATGTCGTAACTAGCTTCCACTGCTTCCTTGAACATTGCGGATTTGCCATAAAACTCTTCTATTGCCTTGCTGATATCCGTTTTGGTAGCGATTACAGGATTAATTTCACAGCCGGTCATTTTTCTTAAGTTATCTATGAGTATCAGATCCAGAGGATCAGATGTTGCTACCGTAAGAGATTTAAGGGTTCTTGATAACGGCAAGCAAGAATTTTTCAGCGCAAAGTCCTGAGGCAGGAGGTTTTCCAATCCCTGGTCAATTGCCGGCTTAAGCATTCCTGTGCCTAATGAGAAATAGGGGATATTGAGTTGTTTTGCTAATGTGGCAACCATCTGGTCTTCTTTTAGAATGCCTAACTTTACAAATATCTCTCCCAGCCGGCCGCCTTCCTGCCTTTGCATGCTAATAGCTTTTTCAAGCTGCTTCTCGTCAATAAGGCCTTCTTTGACGAGCAATTCTCCTAACCTTAAATACTTTTCCTTGGGCATTATTATCTTTCCTTCTTGTAATTATTTAAAACAGAGGCGACTAAAGCTGAACGGTTAACTTCTGCACCTGCGTATTGTTCTCTTATGGGAAAGGTATTATTTTTTACCAGGCCAGCCTCGATATTAGAATTGGCTGCCACATTAGAAGTTACCTTGGCATCCTTTATAATGTGAGGCGTGATAAAAACCAACAACTCGCGCTGTTGGTTTTTATCGGGAGAATTCGCAGTGCCTCCTACGTGCCTGAACAGTCCTCCTATCAAAGGAATGTCTCCTAAAATAGGAAGTTTCACTTCCTGCCTTACCACGTCATTACGCATCAGGCCACCGATAATCACCGTTTCTGCGTCTTTGACCTTTATGACTGATTTTGTGCTGCGTATTTGGGGATCCCTGAATTGAAATTGCTGGCTGTTCTCTATAAAAGAATTACCCGGTACCGTATCAGCAACCAATGGATAAATCATCATGGTAATTTCTCCGTTATCAACATTAATCTGCGGAGTAACCCGAAGAATCACCCCGGTCTGAACCCTTTCCGGCTGTACGCTTTGTGTGGTTATGCTCGAAGACCCGCTAGTATTTGTTGTTATGCCAACTGATTCATTAGTCGCAATACTGATTTCAGCGGTTTCGTTATTTAAAGTGCGGATCTTGGGCCTGGCTAAAATTTTAGTATCGCTTTTTGTTGTCAAAAAATCAAATATTAAGCTTAGATTAGTAAAACTTACCTTACCATAAGTAAAGGGGCCTTTTTGTGGCTCTTCAGGCGCAAAGGCGCTCAGAGGAAATGCTGTCGGCCGGGCGGCACTTAGAACAGTCATGCCAAAAGAACCCGCGCCGCTGAAATCAAACCCCAGGTTATCCACAGTATCTTTGCTGACATCCAGCATTTCAACTTCAAGAACTACCTGAGGAATAGGGACATCCAGAGACGCAATCACCTGGGAAATAACTGACATCTTCATAGGCGTATCAGTTATAATAAGGCTGTTTGTTCTGTAATCCTCAATTACAGAACCATCCTGGGAAAGAAGTTTTTTAACTGCTTTAGTAATTCCTACGTCGTTCTCTATTGCCCATTTACCTGAACCACCGCCACCTGCTGTTGTGCTTGTGCTACTTGTGGTGCTTGAACTGCTCGAACCACTTGTACCACCCGTACCTAAACTAAGGCTGCTGGAACTGGATGATGTTGGTGTAAGCTGGTAACCCATTTCTTCCTTTAGGGAAGATGATGAAACAGTAGCATTCTTCAGATAAAAAACCTTTGTTATCATTTCTGTCTGAAGCTTGCCCAAGTCCTTAATAATAAATATATTCGCATCTTTATACAATTCATAAGCAAGGTTATTCGCCTTAAATATTTTATCCATTGCCTGCTTAAGAGGGACTTTATCCAGATAAAGGGTTACTTTCCTATCCTGGACCCCTTCGGAAGCAATGAAATTAAGGCCTGATTGCATTGACAAAATCTTGAGCACGTTTTTTAAGCCCGCGTCCTGAAAATCCATGGAAATCAGCGGTTCAGTATCAGGAAATGAGGCGGGAGAATCCGCATTTAATTTCGTCAAAGATGGGCCGATAAGAAATAACATGATAAATACGCATAAACTAAAATTTCTTTTCATATTGCCCTCCTGGGATAATATTCTTATTTGCAGGTTTATAATTTGATATAACCACGGGTACCATATATTCCTTGCCCTCAAAAAGAAAAGTTACGCCGTCTTTATCGATTTTTTTTACGCTTGCCCCTTCTATCATTTGCCCTATTTTTAAAACTTTATTATCTACAATCGCCTGAGGAAAATCGCCTCCCCAGGCCAGGCCCTGTATTGTTAAATTCGGGAATGGTTTTACTGCCTCCTGCTGTTTGGCAATATTGGAAGCTTCTTTCGAAGTTCCTTGTTCTTTTTTTTCTGTAGCGTAAGGTTCAAAAGGATCCCTTAGCCCTTGGGCTCTGTATGTCTGGACAGGACGTTTCGGGATTAAAACTTCAGAAACTGCCTTTTCTGAAGCTGTGAGTTCCTTTATGGCCACTAAATCCGACGGCTCTGCAAATAAGCCTGAGACGAGGAGAAAAAGCATACACATAGTTACATAAACCACTGATAATAATACCTGCCTGATTCTATGCATATTTGTCTAATCTTCTAAGGTAACAAAGCTAAATGTCAGGTTCACCGATAGCTTACTTTCCTTATAATTACGGGTTGCAGTGATATTTTCGATTATAAATACCTCGCCTGTGCTTTCCAACCTACTCACGAAACTCCCTAAATCATGGTAGCTGGGGGTTACAAAAGATATGACAAAAGGCCATTTGGTAAACAGCTTGTATTTAACTTGCCCTTCCGGCCTAATAGATACAATTTTTATACCTAGTTCATTGGCGATATTGGAAACGGCTCGTATTATCGAATCGGGGTCTCTTTTGGCAAGCAGGCTTTTATAACCATTATTTCTTTTCTCCAGGCTGTTAATTTGCTGAGTTACCTCATTCTTGCTTATTTCTAATTCTTTCTGGGCATTTAGCAAACGGATTTCTTTGTCCTGGTTTTTATAAATGCTCTGTGAAATTATAAGCGCGAGAATTATTATAAAGATATTAACAATCTGATTCTTATATTTTTTAATATCGGGGACTTCTAAATTGCTTTTTAAATCCATTCTTAACCCCTTTTTATGTACTACTACAATATATGGAAAAGTATGTTACGGTTACCTTATCAAGTTCTCTACGATCCATGGATTTAATGCGTATATCTTTAAAATATTTTCCAAAACCAGGGTTACTTTTTAAACCTGTAACCAATTTATTCACCGCCTCAAATTCTTTGTCGCCTTCGCCTAAATAAACTATGCCGTTCAAGGCAAAAGTCGCTACTCCTGACTGGTTGCTAAAAGCAAAGTCTGTCAGCCAAGCGCCGTTAGGCATTACACTTGGTATTGCAGCTAATGGTTCGGTTATGTACAACTGGTTCTTCACGAGATCATCTATAACATCCAGCCTTGACTTATATGAAGATTGCACGCCGGTCAAATCTTCATAGCTAGACAAGGGGTTCGCTGAAGTAATACCGATACGCGATTTTACTATGCCTTGCAATTCCCTGCGTAGCGGAGATGCACGATAAACCCCAAACATAAATGTAGCTATACAAATAAACACTCCTAACACTACAAACCTAAAGTCTATTCTTAGATCCTTAAAAAATGATTCGGCTTCCCTCAGCGGAATTCTTTCAAGCGGGATCTTTACTTTCTCTCTTGCTGCCAGTAAATTAATTTTTATATCGGTGCGTATTATTCTGGACAAAGAGGCGCAATACCCCTTTATAAAACTTAAGGAATAAGAAAATATTCCGCCTATGCGCCTGGTAACATCCATGAATTGAACTTCCAGGCCCATTTCTTTTACAACTGCTTCCAGGTTCTGACGAAATTCGGGGCTACACAAAAGCAGGATCTTCTTAGTATTCTTAGCTGCAAATTTACGGCGATAATAGTCTAAAGACACGCGTATTTCTGTCTTTAATTTTTCCAACACATCATCTATGCTCTTTTCCTCAAAATCTCCCAGGTCTCCTGCCTCAGATACCAAAGCAATATCACGGCTGAACAAAGGAAAACCGTTCTCTAATACCGTAAAGTTGACTTCATCTTTGCCCTGAATATCTACTGCCAGCACACCTATTACGCCTCTATCGCTTGAATTTGTCAGCTTGAGGCAGCGTAAAATGCTGTAAGCAGAATACTCTATTGCTTTAATCTTAATGTTCAGCTGGTCTAATATAGAAATATACTTATCCAGTATTTCTTTCTTTATGCCTATAAAAAGGACAAGGTTAGAATGGCTATCTTTATCTAAGGTTATCTGGGAGTCCGAAATTAAATCTTCGACTTTAAAAGGAATGTATTTCTTGACTTCAAAATTTATCGCGCTCTGCAATTCATCGCGTGACATTACGGGCATTTCTAATATACGTATGATTAGGTCTTTTCCGGAGAGAGAAAGAGTAGCTTCTTTGGCTTGTATATTATTCTTCTTCAATTCCTCTTTTAAAAGGTTAATTAGCCTGGCAGATTTAGCTTCCGCAGAGGAGCTCTCTTCTAATTCCCCTTCTGGCATGGTAGATTGAGGGATTAAAGCGCTACTGACAAGCTTTCTTCCTTTGGTTTCCACCACGCTGATGAATTTTGGCCCGAAATAAATACCTAATGAATTCATTGGCTGTCTCCGGTCTTAGACAGGCGTCTTCTGCTCTTTAGCCAATTATCAATTTCCTTGCGTTCAAACCTCCAGACTCCGCCTACCTTAATACCGCCTATTTTGCCTTGATGTAACCAATTATAAATGGTCTGCTTTCTTAGTTTCAAATAGTTAGCTAATTCGTCAATATCTATAAGGCTGGGCATATTTCTCCTTCCTTATCCATTATAAATTACATTGTTTTACATTAGAACATAAAAACATTATATTGTCAACTGTTTTTTTATATATACTTCACTAAACTTACTTATATTTAATCAGAGTCTAAAATTAAAGCAATTATATGTTATTATTTTATAATAGACTTACTTATATTTAACCGACTTTATTGGGGGGTTTGGTAGGTTACAGTGGAATTAATGCAAAAATTTATACCTGGCGGAGGGGCACATGGAATGGTATTAGGAGGACAAGGGGGACCACTAGGACAGAAAATAATTTTTATTGATTGTATTGGAAAGGGGAAGGTATCATCATTAACCGTACATCCACCACCGGTTCTACAAATAGTACATCCGGCGGGGCGTTGACAATCAGTGGCTGGAAGCCAAGTTCCTGTCCTTAGCATCTCTAAGGCATAGACCATTCCTGCTTTTGCAGCATAATATGCCTGTAAATGGTTTACCTTTTCGCGGGAAAAGCGATTCTCGCTAGCCATAAACTTTAGAATGATGTCTCCTAAAATCAGGATCACAAAAAGAGTAGCCAAAACAATAAACAAGGCAACGCCAGACTTATTAGCTTTGATATTAAACATCTTTTCTTAAGGCAATTTTATAATCGGCATGTTCCTGCTGGACAACAACGTGGCCTTCCCTGGCAAGCCAACCCAAACTCATCAGCACATTGTCGCGAGGCTTATCTATGCCCCTGACTAGGGTAGATAAGGTAACTTCCCCGTGTTGATCAAGAAAATGCCATATATCACCCGCTACTATCCCAATTTCTGTTATCATTTTCTTCCTCCGGTTTTTTCCTTAATGTCTTCATTATAAAGTTTAAATTCTTGAAGGTCAACTATTTTTTATTATAGTTCCCGCAGCGCGGGCAAGTAGATATCGGGTCTTCCTTTGTATTGATATAAGTGTATGTACATATAGAACAAAACCATATGTGTTTTGGGTCGAGCGTCAAATCCTTATCTTTCTGTTTCTTGCCGGATACCCAGGTTAACAATATGCCTGCCAAGATGATAAGGTTGAATAGTGCCACGGCTAAAGAAAAATCCAGATTAATCATTGTTAGCTGAAAGGTCAATTTTTACTGTTC
This sequence comes from Candidatus Omnitrophota bacterium, assembly GCA_963805065.1. GTDB lineage: Bacteria > Omnitrophota > Gorgyraeia > Gygaellales > Profunditerraquicolaceae > CAWDSS01. Next base: position 74,708 of record CAWDSS010000017.1, read on the forward strand.
GCCAACTGTTAGGAAGAAAGTTAGATTGTTGTGTAAAAAGATAACGGCCGATATAGCGCATACTTAACAGGTCAACTTCCAGATTCCCGGAAGATATTTTTCTTCTGATTACCGTAGCGCTACGCCTGCCTTCTGAAACTATGTTGAACATAAGTTCGACATGGGCTAACTGTCTGTCTTTGAAATAAAGCTTAAAATCATACGGCAGTAATGGATGGAATAGTACTACCGGCTCTTTTCTTCTTGTTAAGTATTGGGCTGTTATAAGCTTTTCGGCAAAATTTTCCTTTTCCAAGGCCCAAGAAACCGTAGCCTGAGGCTTGAGGTAGTAATCTTTTAGTAACCCTACGGGTTGGGTATTAACTTTTAGATTTATAGTTTTAGGCGTTTCAACAAAATCTTCTCCCCCTTTGTTTGAAATCATAATAGCGGGTTTGTTTAATTCAATCCTACCTATCTCTCCCCAGAAGCTTACGGGCGCATAATCTGGCCGGGTGATGTTGTTGCCGAAAGTGAAACTAAAAACGCTAAATAACGTGATGTGCCCGAGTAATGAAAAAATGAGTGAATTTTTCAACTTAAAATTTTTATTCCTGATTTGTGGCGATATTTACCTGGGATATGCCCGTTGCCCTCGCAAGGTCCCAGATCTTAACTATTCTTCCTAAAGAAGCGCGTTTATCCGCCTTTATCAAAATTGTCTGGCTTCTGTTTGAAACTTGTTTAAATAATTTTTTCAACTCATCGCTATCTATGGGTCTTTGGTTAAAGTAGGCCTCGCCATCTGCATTAACCAGTATTTCAATATTGCCGTCTCTAACAACTTCGCTTGTCAGAGTCTTCGGTAAATTTATTTTTATACCCGGCTGCGTTAAGAATATGGACGAGAGTATCAAGAATACCAATAAAAGGAATATGATATTTATTAGCGGGACGATATCTATCTGCTTTAGCCCCTGTTCCAATGCCATTCTCCCCCTAAAACGCATATCTTGCCTTTCTTACTCGCTGAGTAAATTCACCAGTTCCGTTGAAGCCTTTTCCATTTCAAGAATAAAATTGTTGATGCGGCTGACCAAATAATTGTATGCCACAAAGGTAGGAATAGCTACAATTAAGCCTGCGACTGTTGCCAATAACGCCTCCCAAATACCTCCTGCCAGGTCAACGGGAGAAACCGGAATAGAACCGGATGCCTTTGCCTGAATAACCTGAAAACACTTAATCATACCGGTAACACTCCCCAGAAGCCCCAGGAGTGGAGTAATATGTGCGATGGTTGCCAATACATTAAGGTTCTTTTCAATTCTGGGTATTTCATATAAAGACGCATCCTCAATAGACTCCATAATCTGCTGCCTGGGCCGGTCGTACTTAAGAATTCCCGCTTTTAATATATTGGCTATGGGGCTGTTAGTAGAATCACAGATCTGCAAAGCCTCCTTAGTTTCATGGCGTTTCATTTTTTCCATAACCTTACTTAAGAAATTCTGGGTATCAATGGTTATTCTGTTCAAATGAAGGAATTTCTCTAGTGTTATAGACAAAGCGAATATTGAACAAAGAAGGATAGGCCACATTACCGGCCCTCCTGCTAAAAATATCTGCCAAAGGCTCATTTTATATAAATTCATCTGATGCCTCCTTTATTTCATGTGGGATTTTATCCAGTCTATTCTTTCTTGCGCAAATTTGGATTCTTCCACATTCATGGGGATAATCTTTTGGTACACATTGAGCGCTTCTTTGAAATTTTCCTTATCTTCATAAATTGCCGCAACCCTAAGAAGTGCCTTGACTGACAGGTTGTTTTCGGAATAAAGGTAAGTGACTTTTAAATATTCTTCAATTGCCTGATCGTACTTGCCTTCTGCCTGCAATACCTCGGCGATTTTAAACTGCAGCCCAGCCATTTCCCTTGCAGGTACAATATCTAGGCTCTTACGATAATAATCTATGGCTTCCTGAAAATTGCCAAGCTTGTAAAATAAATTTGCGATTTTAGGATAGATGAGATTAACCAGATGGGGATACTTTGTTACGGCATTTTGATATTCGCTAAGCGCTAAATCGGTCTTGCCTATAGTGACGTGCAAATCGGCGATGGCGATAGCTGCCTGGCCTGCGAGGTCTGTCTTTCCCATCTCGATGACCTTTTTAAAATTCTCCAACGCCTCTTCGTGCTTGGCTTCTTCTTCGTAGCTTGAGCCTAATGCATAGTAGGCATCGGCGATGAGGTTGCTTTTAGGGAAATCTTGTATGAGAGAAGAGAAATACCTGCGCGAAAGGGATAAATCATTATGCCTGTAATAATACTCCCCTAGCCACCACATAATCTCTGCGGTTAGCCCAGAGTCGGGATATTTTGACCTTAAAGCCTTGAATCTATTCATGGCTTCCTTTTCATTGCCCATCTGATAGAAACAATCTGCGATTTCATATTCTGCTTTTTGGGTTAACTCTGAATCCTGGTTATATGTCTTTGCAATGTTTTCAAACACTTCAATTGCCTGGTCGTATTTGCCTAGGTTAAATAAACTGCTCCCTAAAAGATAGAGTGCCTGAGATTTTAGTTTTAAATTGCTGTCCTTAAATTCATCCTGAAATTTTGCAAATATCTCCTGGCTTGAGTTATAATCCTGCCTCTGAAAATATGTTAATCCCATGGCATAAGAAGCATCGGCCAAAAGCTTGGATTGGGGAAAATTATTCTTTAGGTTTGAAAAACTCAAGATTGCCCCGTCATAGTTAGATTCTTTAAGCAATGTAAGGCCTAATTGATACTGAACGTAGTCGCTGTAAAAACTGTCGGGATAATCCTTTAATATAGAATCGTATGCCTCCTTAGCCAAATCATAATTGCCTGCATCCTGGTATGCATCTCCTATCTGGCAAAGCGCACTTACTTTGACGACCTTATCTTCGCTTTCTTTGGCTATCTTCTGAAATTCGCTTATGGCGTCTTTGAATTCTCCCTGTTTTAAATAAGCCCAGGCAAGCCCATAATGAATTTTGTCAATCATTTCCGCAGGTATATTTTCAGACCCTGTTTCAGCAAGCCCCTCTTTATATACTTTAATAGTTTCCGGGTATTTTGCCTGGCTATAAAGCGCATCAGCCTTGCCAAGAAAAGCCTGGGCCAAAACAAGCGGGTCTTGTGTCTTATTCAACAAGTCGTCATAGGCCTTAATTGCATCGTCTGTCTTATTTGTCTCAACCAAAAGAATCGCCTTCCCCAAAAGCAACGCATCGTGGCTGCGTTTCTCTAAACTATCCACTTTAATACCGCTGAACATTCCTTCTGCTTCTTTGTACTGTTTTAACTTAAGATGGCACCAGCCTAAACCGAGCCTTGCCAAGCCTATCATTTTGTCGTCACGGGTGTTTGCGATAGCCTTGGAGTATTTATCAAGCGCTTCTTTAAAATTATTCGAGTAGAAATCTGCTTCCGCCCAATAAAAATAAAGATAGGAAAAACTTACGGATTCATTCGAATAAACCTTAAGGTAATTTTTAACTTTTTCCTTAAGCCCCGCATAATCTTTTAAATTATAAAGGCATTCTATGGTCTTGAATAAAGCGTCTTTTGCCTGCGGCTCTTTGGGAAATTTAGAAGCTACGAGCTTAAAATATTCTAATGCGAGGTTAAAATCATGTTCCTGAAAAGCACACCAGCCCAACGAATAATATGCCGATGCGCTAAATCGCGATTTAGGGAAATCATCTATTATCATCTTGTAGTAAGAAGCAGCCTTAGCGAAGTTATTACCCTTAAAATGCACCTCTGCCATCCAATACAATATCTCATCTTTAATATTTTTTGCGGAAGGATCAGCTAAAAGCTCTTCAAATTTGGCAAGGGAATCCAGGAATTTATTCTGGTGGAATAAGCATTCTCCGATCAATAAATTTGCTTCTGCTGTGTTCGTTGAATTTGGGTAACTTTTTAAAAACCGCTCAAGGAGCCCCAAGCTTACATCATAAAATCCGTCATCAAATGCCTTCCTTGCCACAAACAGCGCTTCCTCTTCTTTGGCCGAATCCTGGGCAAAGGAAGAATGACAAATCCCAAAGCACGAAATCCAAAATAAGCACAAAGCACAAATTACAAAACTTAAAATAAAGGGGACGTTTCTATTTTTCTGCTGATTAGGAGACGTTAAAAATAGAAACGTCCCCTTTTCTTTGGGTTTTGTCATTTGTCATTAACTATATCATTGCTTCAATTATCCTTCAATACGTTTCTTAAGAATTGCGCTGTGTATGATTTTTGAATTTTGCTTAACTCTTCGGGGCTGGCACTTCCTACTACCTCTCCTCCCCTATCTCCTCCGTCAGGCCCCAGGTCTATAATATAGTCGCAGCATTTTATTACATCAAGGTTATGCTCTATGACAATTACGGTATTGCCTTTATCCACCAGCCTTTGAAAAACCGAAAGCAGCTTGGCCACATCGGCAAAATGAAGGCCGGTCGTCGGCTCATCAAGCATATAAAGGGTCTTACCAGTAGAACGCTTGCTCAGCTCCGAAGAAAGCTTCACGCGCTGCGCCTCGCCTCCGGATAAAGTAGTTGCTGACTGGCCCAATTGAATATAACCCAACCCCACATCATACAAATAAGTAAGGGTATTTTTTATCTTAGGGATATTAGTGAATAAATCCAGGGACTCTTCTACCGTCATTTCCAAGACATCAGCTATAGATTTTCCTTTATATTTTACTTCCAGGGTTGCCTCGTTAAATCGCAGGCCCTTACACACATCGCATTTAACATATACATCGGGAAGAAAATGCATCTCAATCTTCTTTATGCCGTCTCCCGAACAGGCCTCGCAGCGTCCGCCCTTAACATTAAAAGAGAATCTTCCCGGCCTGTATCCTCTTTGTTTAGCCAAAGGCAGCTGGCTAAAAATATTTCTTATTTCTCCAAAAACACCCGTATACGTTACGGGATTTGACCTGGGGGTCCTTCCTATCGGAGACTGGTCAACAACAATAACCTTGTCAATATTCTCTGCCCCCAGGATTCTTTGATGGGCTCCGGGTTTTTCTTTGGATTTATACAATTTTTGCGATAAACTCCTAAATAATATTTCATCAATAAGCGTAGACTTACCAGAACCCGATACTCCGGTAACGCAAATAAACAATCCCAAAGGGAATTTGACATCTATGTTTTTGAGATTATGTTCTCTTGCGCCTTTTATTTCCAGGAATTTTGTATTTCTCCCGATTTCCCTCTTCGGGGGTATACCTATTTTTATTTCTCTTCTTAAATATTTTGCGGTCAGGGAATCGGATTTACTCAGGAGTTCATCTTTTGTCCCGGAGAACACGACTTGCCCGCCGTTTCTTCCTGCTGCCGGCCCTAAATCCACAATATAATCCGCAGAGAGAATCGTAGCCTCATCGTGCTCAACGACAATTAAGGTATTGCCCAAATCTCTTAGTGCCATAAGGGTTGAAAGTAATTTATGGTTATCCCTTTGATGCAGGCCAATACTGGGTTCATCCAATATATACAAAACACCGACTAATCCTGACCCGACTTGCGTGGCTAAGCGTATTCTTTGCGCCTCTCCTCCTGAAAGAGTAGAGCTTTTTCTATCTAAAGTCAAATAATCTAACCCTACATCTATGCAAAACTTAAGCTTCAGGATTATTTCCTTTAAAACATGCCGGGCAATAATTTTTTGTTTTTCTGTTAACTTTAAGCCGGTAAAGAAGTTGTGCGCCGCTTTTATGGACATCTGGGTAACTTCCCAGATGTTTTTATTGTCCAGTTTAACCGCGAGGCTTTCTTTTTTTAAGCGTGCGCCCTTACATGTAGGACACGGGAGGCTAGACATAAACCTGGAAATTTCTTCCTTAAGATACTCACTATCTGTTTGACGAAACAGTCTTTCCAGATGAGGGATTAAACCCTCAAAAGGCTTGCCTGCTACTTCCTCGTTGCTGCCGTAGAGTATGGCCTTCTGTATCTGTTTATCCAGCTGCTTAAACGGGCTGTCTAAGTCAAAATTTAATTTACGGGACAATTCCCGAAGCAACCAGCGATAATAAAGAATATAACCACGGCCACCTCTCTTCCACGGTTCAAGCGCTCCGGCATTTATAGATTTCGCTCTATCAGGAATTATCAAATCTACGTCAAACTCCAGCTTCGTGCCCAATCCATGGCATTCATTACAGGCACCATACGGAGAATTAAAAGAGAAAATGCGCGGCTCAACTTCCGTGTAACTGATTCCACATTTCGTGCAGGCATATTGTTCGCTAAATGTTAAATCCGTTGACTCGTTTTCTCGTTGTTTCGTTCTTTCGGAAGAATTAACTAGATAACGAGATAACGAGATAACAACATTGCCTTTCCCTACCTTAAGCGCAGTCTCTATTGAATCGGTGAGACGAGGCTTCACTTGAGGATTAATCATCAGCCTGTCCACAACCACTTCTATGTTATGAACTTTGTATTTTGCCAGCTTTATCTTTACAGGAAGCTCCGTAATCACACCATCCACGCGGCAGCGCACGAAACCGGATTTCTGTATAGAATTAAAGACTTCCTTATATTCTCCCTTTCTCCCTCTAATTATGGGTGCTAATACCTGAATACTTTTGCCGGAAGCTAAATTCATTATCCGCTCTACGATTTCCTGCGAACTTTGCCTGACTATTTTTTCTCCACACTGATAGCAATAAACCGTTCCTGCTCTTGCAAAAAGCAGCCTTAAATAATCATAAATTTCTGTTTGTGTTGCTACCGTGGAACGGGGATTGCCTCCGGCAGTCCTTTGCTCAATCGCAATGGCGGGTGAAAGGCCTTCGATATACTCCACATCGGGTTTTTGTAGTTGTTCCAAAAACTGTCGCGCGTAACTGGAGAGGCTTTCGACGTACCTGCGTTGGCCCTCTGCATAAATAGTATCGAAAGCAAGGCTTGATTTTCCTGAGCCGGACAATCCTGTGACCACGATTAGATTGTTACGCGGCAACTTCAGGTTTATATTCTTCAGGTTATGCTCTTTTGCGCCGCGGATAATAATGTATCCTTTATTTTCCATTTCTCCTTATATTATATTTCCTGATAAATAAGCAAACAATCCAAGAATAGCACCAAAGGCGTAATTTGTAACATCAGGCGGTTAAAAGAAGTTGCCAGATGCCAGTTGATATCATAGGGGCTCAGGATAAAAATAAATCCCCAAGCCCCGCAATAAAGCAATAATGATAAGAAAACTGGCAGGCTGGGCAGCTTAAATAATTTCCTGAAGTTAAGGATCATAATTACCGATGAGAATACCCATAGCAGATTCCAGCTATTCACTAAAAACATCTGTTTTACGGCCCATGCTATAACTGCCTGGACCCGGCTTAAATTATTAATGATAATTGACTCCGACAGATTAGTTCTATTTACCACATCGTTTACCAGGCCTAACGAACTTTTAAACCAAAACCAGGGGGCGTTAATCAAAACTATAATTAATAAATATTGCATGGCCAGCAAGATATTACGAAGGCCTATTTTCTTTTGAAGTATCATGACAAATAATAGCATGAAAAAATTGAATATGCTTATAACTATTCCTTCGTTCTTTGTCCATGCAGCAAAAGCACAAAAGCAGGCGGATATGAATAGCAGCCTTTTGTCGAAATCATTGCAAGCCCGCAGCATGAATACGAACCCCGTAAAATAGTAAAATGTAAGCGGCAAATCTGCATATCCGGAGCTACCCAAGAATATGCAGTGCGGGATAGTGACGAACAAAGCGGTGAATAATAACGCATATTTCCTGGAAATGTAATACCTTAAGTTATAATAAAGTAATATTGTCAGGCTTATAAAAAAAAGTGGGAATATTATCTTGACCAATTGATCATTCCAACTGCCTAAGCAGGCATAAAACCAGGCCTCTATCAATGGCACAAGGAGCGGGTAATCCGGGTGGGAATAAGACTTGGTTGCGTCTTTAAGAAAATTAGCCGACACCATCCTTTCAAGATAAAATGCCTTCGCCTTAAATCCGTATATCGCCCAGCTATCCCAGGCCTCCAAAGGCACAAGCAATGCCTGCAGCAAAATAGTCAAAAATGCCAGCAGAATAACCGCGATTAAAATTTTATGAATTAAAGGTATGTTTTTAGGCGGATTATCCGATTTTTTGCGGCCTCTGGATGTCCTTAAATATACCGGCAAAAATATTACCGCTATTATGGCCAAACTTAATGTTATATTCGTAACGGAAAATTTAATTCTGCATAAGGAGAGCAAAAACATGGCTACCGATAATACTCCAAACCCCATCCCATAACTAAGCGCCAGCATATATAAAAGCCCGAAGGGGCTCCTGTTATTTAAAAGCGCCTTACAGATAATATAGCCCAACATAACAGGCAGGCTTAAACTAAAAATAATTTTCAGAGTATCAAGCATATGCATAATTATTTATTTATTCGCGATAGGATATATTTATCTTTCTCGTATTCTGCCATTACCTTGTAACCGGCAGGCGCAGCGTAATCGGGCCTTTCGTATACCATTATGTAGGAAGCATCTTCCCTAAAATTTCTGGGGTAGAGATAATAATATGCCTTGAAGAAATGGTACTCGCTATTTCCGAGAAAATTCCCTTTTGGAAACACCCACCTGACATCCTTCCTTTCCGGTATTGTTTTATCGCAAAACATCAGGAATTGATAAAAATCCCAACCGGTTATGGCGGCCCGCTTATCTTCTAAGGAAAGTTTGGCAATAGAGCTGTAGTTTTTGCAGCTTTGGCTGATAGTGGAGAATAAAATGAAGGCCCCGTAAATAATCCAGATACCCGAAACAAGTAAAAACAGCTTCAAGAGAATTTTTATTTTCACGCCTTTACTCAAATTGTTTAAAATGGAGAATGCCTTTTGTATGCAGTATATATTTAAGCAGTGTCTTTGCTATTCCCAGCCCGTAGATTAAGGAGGGTATAAATTTAATAGTTGAAGCCTCCTGGAAATAACGAGTGTGTATAGGCACCTCTTCTATTTTTAAATAGTGCATAATCCCCTGGACGATAATCTCATTATCAAATACGAAATTATCAGAGTTACGCATAAAATTTACCGACCTTAAGTATTTTACGCTATACGCCCTGAAACCGCTGTGGTATTCGCTAAGATAGGTGCCCAAAATAACATTTTCTGTTGCGCTAAGCAATATGTTGGCATTATGTTTCCATAAAGGCATTCCTCCCTCTAATGCACCCCCCTTCATCATCCTCGAACCGAATACGGCGTCGGCCTCGCCTTTTTGTATGGGCTCTATAAGCTTGGGGATTACCACGGGGTCATATTGATAGTCCGGATGGACCATCACTATGATTTCTGCCCCCATTTCCAATGCTTTAGTAAAACACGTTTTTTGGTTTGCCCCGTACCCTCTGTTTTTGTCGTGGGAAAATACTGTTAAGCCCAATCTTTTTGCAACTTCTACGGTATTATCGGTACTTGCGTCATCAACCAGGATTATATCGTCCACGAGGTTCTTGGGGATATCCCGCAGCGTTAACTCTAGGGTCTTTGAAGCGTTATAAGCAGGCAATACTACTATAGTTTTCATCTTTCTTTCTGCGTGCTTCTCTTTTTTCTCATCTTCTTTAATAAATTCCAGGGAGCGCTTTTTAAAGGCGATTATCTCAACCTGGTCGCCAAGATTGATTTTTATAAGCTTGTTATGTAAAAATAATATTTTTGAAATGAAGTTGACCGAATAGAATAAAAAACTGTTATAATATCTTACCTTTTTGCTCCAATAACTTACGCTAAACACCCTTGCATGAGAAACGCACTTTATTGCCTTCAACCCAGCCGCATCAAGCATATTTGTCAAAGTCTTTTTAGAGAAATAATAGAGGTGCGCCTCTTTTATGCCCCACCATCTTGCCCGCAGAAGCCTGCTTAACCAGCTTTCGATATCGGGGGTTGAAATACATAGTATACCGTTAGGTTTTAATATCCTCCTTACCTCCTCCAGGGTTTTTTTCGGGTCAGGCAAGTGTTCTATGCAATCCACCATAACAATAGCATCAAAATAATTAAAGGGGAATTTTGCGCTCTCCAGCGTGCCTTCAAAGATATCCAGATTGTATTTATCTCTACCTATATTGGCAGCCCATGCGGATAATTCAATCCCGTGAGGATCCCATCCCTGTTTTTTAGCCTCATCAAGCAAAAAACCCGTTGCGCATCCGATATCAAGGATCCTGCCGCCTCGCTTATATCTGGCAATCCTTTTAAGAATAATCCTCGCGGAAATCCTCCTACCCTGCTCTTCGTTGCTGTAATCAACATCTTGCATATTCCGGTAGCTTTCATATATTTTTATTTTATCCTGCTGGGGATTGATGTAAACTAAACCGCACCTTAAACACTGTACAATCCTGAATGGCACAACGCATGCCAGGTCCGAGGTAATTTTATAAGTGAATTCCCGGCCATTTAAATCTCCTTCGCCGTTAAAAGAATATACGACTTTATAATATTGCGAACCGCATAAATTACAGAGTGTCTGTGTCATTTTAAATCGGTTATAAATATCCTGCCGGAATCATCGGCTCCTTCGTCTGGCCTGCAAATCATATTATTGCGAAAATCAAAAAAACCTATTCTTAATTCGTAATCCTGCTTGAGTAAATCACCCGGAATTTTAATCCTGTAGATGTCTTTAAATATCTGCCCTTCCTGCCAGCTATTCGTGGGGGAAATCCTGTAGCAAATTGGCATAAATTTCCTCAGTACCAAAGCACCGTTTCCATCTACAACGTCAAGAAAAATATTGATATCTTTATCCGTATGCTTGAGAGAATGCCAGTAAAAAACAGCCTCCAAAATACCCTCTTTAGCGGGGGCGCTTATTTCATATCCCATCAGCTGGATTTCATTATCTATGCTGATTCCGCTTTTATGCTGCAGGTCCGCGGGCACCTCCTGCACGGATTTAGATAGTACATATTTGGCAGGGGCGCCCTTCTGGAATAAAACTATCGAATCAAGCATATCCTGCGCCTGGAAGTCTCCTTCCGATAGAAGATTCCGAATATTCTTATAGTTTTCCGGCCCATAAAATGACCTGAACGTTAAGAAATCATTAAAATCAATCAAAGCATATTGCACGTCTTTCGGCAATTCATATCTTTTACTTGATATCGTATAATATCCCATATAAACATGGTGAAAAGAATAAAGACGGGCCCTATGCGACAGGTGGGATAGAAATTCAAATGTTGTAACCACCGATGCATCTTTGGGGATTTTAGCTAATAACGAATCTTTGTATATATCCAGGTAGCCTTTCTTATAAAGGCCTATATTCCGCAATGCTGCAAAATGAGGACCCATAAATATATTGGCCGTCAATGCTATGGCTAATAGGCAAATTTTAAGGCATATCTGGTAATTCTTAATCCACTTATTCTTCAACAAAAATTGCACTGCGAATATGAAGGCAAAAAATACGAACGGGATTATTTCTGCTGTATAGTGGTAGAAAATCGTCAATTCTGTAAACCTTGCCGAAATTATGTGCTGGAGAAAAAAAGGCAAAGCCGGGATTAACCCCAGAGGGGCCAATAATGGCAAAAAAGAAACGGGGAAGAAAATACTAAAAAGGTAATTAAGGCTTTGCGTCCTGAATAGTAATTTAATAAATAGACCGGGGTGCATTAAAAGGTTTAATAAAACGCGGGGGAGAGAATCGCCTAAATAACCGTATATCGCGGCAAACTGGATCGTATTATTATTAAAGTACGACATTAACGAAAGGGCAGCGAAGAAATAAACCGTTCCTAAAAAGATGGGCGTCAGTATCCATTTCAACTTGCGTTTATTAAAGAATGCCAGGGCCCCAAACATTATAATTGCCAAGGGTATATTTTCCTGGCAGAGCATGGATAATATGGCAAATATTAAGAAAGCCGTAAAAGAGGATGACACATAATAATAAATGGTAAAGGCTAGGAAGAATGTGGCAAATACTGTAGGGTGGAATTCGTACAGGTTAGTATAACCCAATGAAGGATAAAAAAGATAAACCGCGCTGATAACCAATGCCCAGCTATTGCCTATTAAACGCCTCGCCAATAGATACAGCGGGATAGCGCTAAAACCGAGGGCTATCGTTTGTAACAAAAGCAGGGTTATCGGATGGCTGAATATCATATAGAGCGGGACAGCGAAGAACATAATTAAATGCATGTGATTACCCAAGAATGGTATTCCCAGAATAGAATTAAATATTGAGCCATGCATCATATTCCATACAGCCAGGTCATGGACCGCCAAATCAAAATCATTATAAGAAAATGAATTGAATTTCATTATGCTGATTAAGCCGAAATAAAATATGTAGGCTAAAACCAGAATTGCCATAATTGACCTGCTTGTTTGTTTTTTCATGCTTTCAGGATTCTAACTAAAAAGAAAGCCCCTGTAAATATGAGATAAGGACATTTTACAGGGGCTCGCTTTCCGTTACCTTATCTCTTTTTTTTCTTGCCGCCTCTTTTCATCTTAGCGCAAGAGATATCGCCTTTCTTGTCTAAGAAATAAAGGTAGCCTTCTTTTCTCTTGATACCAACCTTGGCCACCTTCTTGGGGCTACCTCCTTTTTTGGTGCCTCTTGCCATCTTAGCGCAAGAAACATCGCCTTTCTTGTCAATATAATAGAGGTAGCCTTTCTGCCTCTTGATGCCCAGCTTTACTAATTTTTCTGCCATTCTTGTGTCACCCCCTTCCGTTTGTTATTTTATTTTAAGAGCCTACTTTAACCGGCTCCAAAATTTGTTTTAAAGTTGCCGCGGCTGATAACACTGCCAGATAACTTGTCTTGGGATTATTAGGATGAATAACGTTTTCGGTCCTGGCGGTAATTTTACCGCAGTCAGATTCAATTTCTATTTCGTGAATATTGTTGGTTACATTCGGTGAGGCAATTATACGCACAAGCGTATCTATCGGCCCAATTCCGGCGATACTCAATGTTACCGCTACGTTAATATTCTGCGGAAACGCCCTTATGGCTGTCATGGCGTTACCTTCAAAAATAACGGTTTCCTCCGAGATATTATCCAACCTGATCTGTCTTTTCAATACGTAAGGATTGCCTAAAAACGCCTTCGCAGGTTTCTTGGTAGTCAGGGTAACTTTGTTAATTTTGCCTACGGAGGCTGCCTTTAAACCGTCAATGCCGCATATGGCACCCGAAGGAATAAAAATATGCGCATTTTTTTCTTCGGCAAACAGGAATAATTCTTTGTAATTCTCAACAATGCCCCCTACACTTAAAATCATTATGTCCTTGGAAAGCGCAAGAGTTTTTTTGATTATCTCTACCACACTATCCGGTTTAGTAGCCTCAATAATCAAATCTGACTTATTGATTAAGCTTTCAAGATTTAGAACCGTCAACTTTTGATTATTAAGATTATGCGCCAAACTGTAGGCCTTTTCCATATCGATATCAAAAATTCCTGATAACTGCGCTTTTTGTGAGAATTCTTTGGTAATGTAACTGGCCAGAGAAGAGCCTATAGCACCACATCCTACAATTCCTACTTTTAATAACTTTGGCATATGAATTAACGTAAAAGTCAAAACGTAAAAATAAAAACTGCAACTTAAAACTAAAAACGTTTTAAGTTTTGCGTTGCAGTTTTGCGCTTTGAGTTTTTAGTTTTGAGTTTACAATGATATTATCAATTAGCCTAGCCTTTCCTATCCAAACAGCTAAAGCAATCAAAGCCCTGCCTCGGATTTTAGTTAACGGGCGAAGGGTTTTAGAATCCACTACGCATATATACTGGATTTTGGCGCTTTTTTTCTTATTTATCATCTGTTTCATTTTGCTGACTAAAGCTGGCGCGTTTAGTTCTTTTTGGCCTATCAATCTTTTAGCCAGCGTTAATGCCTGATATAAAACTGCAGCATCTTTCCTCTCGTTAAAGTTAAGGTACTTATTTCTAGAACTCATGGCTAAACCATCTGCTTCTCTTGCGGTAGGCATAACCTTCACTTTAACAGGCATATTTAAATCCTGGACCATTTTCTCTATGATTATTGACTGCTGGGCATCCTTTTGCCCAAAATAAGCCGTATCGGGTTTAACAATATTAAATAATTTAATTACCACTGTAGCCACGCCTTTAAAATGCCCCGGACGAAACCCGCCGCACAAGAGTCCGCTTAAATCATCAACAGACACGTATGTTTGATAACCTTCGGGGTACATGCTTTTAGCCGAAGGGGAAAATACTATATCAACCTCTGCCTTTTTACAGAGTAATGTATCTTGCTTTAGATTACGGGGGTATTTAGCGAAGTCTTCTTTAGGCCCGAATTGAACGGGATTAACAAAAATACTAACGATAACAAAATCATTTTCTTTGCGAGCCTTACGAATGAGGCTAAGATGGCCTTCATGTAAAGCTCCCATGGTGGGGATGAAACCTATTGTCCTGCCGCGTTGCGTTATCCTATTAGCTGTATTTGACATTCGCCTTAAGCTGCTGATTATTCTCATATGATTTGTAACAAAGGCCTGATTACAAAATCCCTCTCAAGCATCCTGGGATGCGGGATTTTTAAGGTTTTTTTGTCTATAGCCTCATTACCGTATAACAAAATATCCAAATCAATTACACGCGGCCCAAAACGCACGCTTCTTTTCCTACCCAATTCTTTTTCAATCTGTTTAAGTTTTCTAAGTAGAATATATGGAGACAGGCTTGTGTGGATTTTCAAAGCGGCATTGAGGAATTTAGGCTGTCCGGCAGGACCACCCACCGGATCAGTCTCTATTATTCTGGATATTTTAATGATTGTTGTATCTTTCAAGGAGTTAATTTTTTTAACGGCTGATTTTATAGTTTTACGCCTGTCTCCCAGATTAGAGCCTATGCCCAAATAACAGGTTACCATTTCAATAAGCTCACAACTTACGGAACAAGGTGAACGTAAGTTTGGGCTTCATTTGTGTATTTTACTCAGTCGCCTAAATGCCTCTTTTATTCTTTCCCTTGATACAGTAAGCGCCATACGGATGTATCCTTCACCGTTCTTGCCAAATCCTGTTCCGGGAGTGACTATGATATCTGCTTTTTGTAATAAAAACCCCGCAAATTCTATGGAGTTGGTATTTTTCGGCAGTTTAATCCATACATAGAAAGTCGCTTTGGGAATCCTCGCCTGCCAACCTAAAGATTCTAATCCTGAGACTAAGGTATCGCGTCTCTCCTGATAAAGGCTACGCATATTTTCTATATGCTCCTGCGGCCCCTCTAACGCGGCTATTCCTGCGAATTGTATCGCGGAAAATATTCCTGAATCAATGTTGGATTTTACTTTTGCTAAGGCAGATATCAAATTCCGGTTACCACAGGCCCAGCCGATACGCCAACCTGTCATATTGTATGTTTTGGAGAGAGAATGGAATTCTATTGCTACGTCTTTAGCACCTTCTATCTCTAAGAAGCTAGGCGGACTAAACCCGTCATAAGCTATTTCAGAATAAGCCAAATCAGAAACCACAATTATTTTGTGTTTCCTGGCAAATTCAATAACATCGCGATAAAACGATTTTTGCGCAATAGCTGAAGTAGGATTATTAGGATAATTAATAAACATTATTTTTGCTTTTTTAGCTACGCTTGCAGGTATTTTTTTTGTGTCTAGCAGGAAATTATTTGATTCCAAAAGCGGCATCAAATAAGGTTTGCCTCCGGCAAGGATTGTCCCTCCTTTGTAAGGAGGATAGCCGGGATCCGGGACTAATGAATAATCCCCCGTATTCAAAAATGCTAACGGTAAATGAGCAATCCCCTCTTTTGAGCCTATAAGAGGAAGAATTTCGCTATCGGGATTAAGATTCACGTTAAAACGTCTTTTATACCATCCTTCGATAGCGCGTCGCAAAGCCGGCATACCCTGATCTAAAGCATAGCGATGGTTTACGGGATCCTGCGCAGCACTATACAATGCCTCAATTATATGTTTAGGCGTCGGCTGATCAGGATCGCCTACTCCTAAATCAATAATATCCCTGCCTGATGCCACGGCTATTCTTTTGGCTTTATCAATTTCTAAAAAAGGGTAAGGCGGCAATGATTGTAATTTCTTAGATAAATTAAACATTTTTTACTTTTGCCTTTAAACTTTTAACTTTTGGCTTTTTCCTTTTAACTTTTACTTAACACATCTTGCATTGAATACAAGCCCGGCGGTTTTCCAAAAACCCATTTCGCTGCCTTAAGAGCTCCCACTGCAAATAAATCCCTGGTATGAGCCTGGTGTTTTATTTCAATGCGCTCTGAGTTCCCGCAAAAGATTACTGTATGGTCTCCCACAATATCTCCTAATCTTATAGCATGGACAGGGATCTCTTTTTTAGTTACATCTGAGAGAATCTGGCCAAATTTCTTTGCCGTTCCCGAAGGCGCATCTTTTTTCCCCCTGTGATGCGCTTCTACAATCTCGATATTATAATCCGGGCCTAGCCTTTTTGCTATTTCAGGCAGCATCGAGAATAAGACATTGACTCCCACGGACATATTGGGAGAAAACACTACCGGTACAACTTTAGAAATATCTTCGACTTTTCTTATTTGGGTATCGCTTAAACCTGTTGTGCCTAATACGAATGCTTTTTTATACCTGGCAACATAATCCAAATTAACTTCTGTCGCCTCCGGGATTGTAAAATCAATAAACACATCAATTAAAAACAGGCCGTCGGCACTAGAGGAAATCTTCAGCTTCCCCATGTCCTTACCAATCATGGGAGTGCCTTTCTTCTCCAGCGCTAATGTCAATTCAAAATCCTTGTCAAAAGACGCCAGCTCAAATATTCGCCTGCCCATCCTTCCACAAGCACCGGCAATACCTAATTTTATCATTGATCTCTCCTTAATTAAAATGACGCTGCCTCTGGCGTTTAGCGTAAAATTAGTCCTGCGCTATGCGCAGGACCTTATTCTCATTACAACAATCCGTACTCTTTTAATGCTTTTTTAAGTTTCTCCATGTTTTCCGGCAGCATCTCACACATGGGTAGACGCAAATCCGGTTCGCACATTCCCAATAATCCCATTGCGGTTTTAACCGCTATAGGATTTGTTTCAATAAATAAAGCTTTAATCAAAGGCAAGAGCTTAAAATGCAGTTCTTTCGCTTTTGATAGGTTACCTTTTTCAAATTGAGCTACTAACTCAGCCACATCTTTTGGCACGATATTAGCTACTACTGATATAATACCGGTGCCTCCGATACTTAAAACCGGTAAGGTAAGGCTATCATCTCCGGATATCAAATCAAAATTCGCAGGGCACAATTGTTTTATACGAGACATCTGGTCTAAGTTTCCCGATGCCTCTTTTACGCCTACGATATTTTTGCAATCATGGGCTAATTTAGCAATAGTTTCAGGCTCTATGTTAACGCCTGTGCGCGAAGCAATATTGTAAAGGACTATAGGAATGCTTACTGATTTTGCCACGGCTTTAAAATGTTCATAAAGTCCTTTTTGCGTAGGCCTGTTATAATAAGGAGAAACCTGTAATGACGCATCTGCTCCGGCTTTTGCAGCATGTTTGGTGAGCATTATTGCTTCATCGGTAGAGTTTGATCCGGTACCAGCAATTACAGGCACTCTTTTTTTGGTTTGTTCGATTGTGATTTCAATAACCCGGTCATGCTCTTCAAAAGAAAGAGTCGCAGATTCACCGGTTGTCCCGCAAGGCACGATTCCACTGCTGCCGTTTTTAATCTGGAACTCAATTAATTCCCTAAGCTTACTCTCATCAACTCTATTTTTTCCTCCGGAGGCGGATTCAAAAGGCGTAACTATAGCTACGATAGAACCTTTAAACATAGTATTCTCCTTTATGGACTATCCTTACTTTACCTTCCAGCCAGACTTCCCTAAAACTTCTACCCAGTTTTTTAAAAAATACCCGTAATAATTCATTACTTTTAGTCTGCACCTGCACTTTACTAACAGCCCTTGTCTTTAAGGCAAAAATCAGGGCTGCCGCTACTGACCCAGTCCCACAGGCAAGCGTCTCATCTTCCACTCCTCTTTCGTATGTGCGTATGGCAATTAAATTGTCTTTCAGCACTTCTACAAAATCTACGTTTGTGCCTCGGGGAGAAAATTTATGATGATAGCGTATTGCCTGGCCTATCTCATCAACATCTATATCTTTAAGCCCTTCTACGAATATTACGGCATGAGGAACGCCTGTATCAATGAAATTAATTTTAATATTCCTCTTATTAACTTGCAGGGGGATATCTAATTTAAGGTCCCTGGGATTTGTTAGTTTTATTTTTACATCGCCATTATTGATATAAGATTCAATAATTCCAACTTTGGTTTCGATTCTTGGGTTCTGGGTTCTAGGTTTTAGGTTCTTGCTTAGCCAAAAGGCAACGCACCTTGCCCCATTACCGCACATTTCAGCCTCTGAACCGTCGGCATTGAAGATGCGCATTTTGATATCGGCAAGCCCAGATTTCTCTAAAAGCAATAAACCATCTGCTCCTATTCCATATTTCCTATCGCATATTTTCTTAGCTAAAGCAGTTGGGTTCTTGATTTTATTACCCCTGTTATCGACAATCACAAAGTCATTACCGGAAGCAACCATTTTGCTGAATTTAAGTTTTTGCATTTTATATTTTAGCCAGAAACCTGGGTATTATTTCGTTTTTAACCAGATCCTCGCGGGTTTCTCTCTTCCTGATTACAAACGCCCTGTTTTTGACAACCATTACCTCTTGGGCTTTTAGCCTGGAATTATAATTACTGGACATACTAAAGCCATATGCCCCGGAACTCATAATAGCCAAGTAATCGCCTTCTTT
This sequence comes from Candidatus Omnitrophota bacterium, assembly GCA_963805065.1. Taxonomy (GTDB): domain Bacteria; phylum Omnitrophota; class Gorgyraeia; order Gygaellales; family Profunditerraquicolaceae; genus CAWDSS01. The sequence goes on from CAWDSS010000017.1 coordinate 93,607, forward strand.
GACTTTAGGCAGCTTTCTGTCTTTAGCAAAGAAATCAGCGCTTTCGCAAATTGGACCTACTATATCTACTCTCTCGATGCTCTTTGCTCGATGCTCGATGCTCGTAGGCAAAATCTGATGGTATGCATCGTATAAAGCAGGCCTGATTAAATCATTCATCCCTGCGTCTACGATTATAAATTCCTTTTTAGGAGTCCTTTTAATGTATAAAACTTTTGTCACGAGTATGCCGGCATTGCCAATAATAAACCTTCCGGGCTCCATGATAATGCGTAGTCTTGTTTCTTTAAGTAACGCTAAGACTCTTTGAGCGAATTTCTGGGCAGTTTGAGGCGTTTCTTTATTATAAACTATTCCTAATCCTCCTCCGATATTAAGATATTCCAGAGTAATGCCCTTGTGCCTTAATTTGCCTATGAAATCCACTATTTTATTAATAGCGCAAATGTAGGGCGCCCCTTCAGTTATCTGGGAACCTATATGTATATGCAGCCCCGAAATCTTTAAATTAAAAAACCTATCGCGCATTAACAGGATATCGTATGCACTTTTAAAATCTATCCCGAATTTATTGGTAAGTTTTCCCGTCGTGATATATTTGTGGGTTTTTGGCTCTACATCCGGATTGATGCGTATTGCTACTCTTACAATCTTGTTTAGTTTCCTGGCTATGCGGTTAATGTTTTCTAATTCAGGCAGTGATTCTACGTTGAAAAACAGGATTCCCCTTCTTATCGCTTCTTCAATTTCTTTGTCTGTTTTCCCTACTGAAGCATAAACGATTCTGCTTGCAGGACAGCCTGCTTTAATTGCGCAAAAGAGCTCTCCCCCTGAAACAACATCCAGGCCTGCGCCTCTTTGAACCAGCGTCCTAAGGATAGCTAAATTAGAATTGGCTTTAACCGAATAGCAAATTAAAGGTTTAATCTGCCTGAAGGCATCTGTTAGCTTGTTAAAGTGGTCGATAATAGTCTGATAGCTATAGATATAAAGAGGCGTCCCGAATTCTTTAGCCAGTGCCTCTACTTTTACCTGTTCACAAAAAAGTTGATTATTCCTATATTTAAATTCGTGCATATAATTTCTTATCCCAATTGTTTATTTGTTTTTTTACTAATCCCGGGCTAGTCCCTCCATAGGATTTTTTCAAGTTAACCGACGCCTTAACATTAAGAATGCCTTTGACTTTCGAGTCCAATTTGGGGCAATATTTCTTAAGTTCATTGGGGCTTAGGCTGGAAATATTTTTGCCTTTGTCCAAACACTCCTTGACTATTTTACCAACGATGTCGTGTGAATCCCTGTAAGATACGCCTTTCTTAATTAAATATTCCACTATATCTACAGAGAACAATGATTCATCAGTTAGCTTCGCCGCTATGGCTTCTTTCTCAATTACGATATTGCCAAATAAGGCAATGGATATCTCTAAAATATCCTTTAAGGTGTCTACTGAATCAAAAAGCGGCGGCTTATCCAGCTGCAAATCCCTGTTGTAAGACATGGGCAATCCTTTCATTAATATAAGCACATTGTAAAGGTCCCCGTGTATTTTTCCGACAGAGCCTCTGATGAGCTCTAAGACATCTGGATTTTTCTTATGCGGCATAATGCTTGAACCGGTGCAAAAAGAAAAATCTATGTCAATAAAATTAAATTCTTTGGTTGACCACAGAATAAGGTCTTCTGCTATCCTGGACAAATGAACTGCCAGAATCGATAAATCTGCCAATAGTTCAATGATAAAATCTCTGTCGCTTACGCCGTCAATGCTGTTAGCTGTAAGATTTTTGAAGCCCAGTTCTTTTTTTACAAAGTCTCTGTCAATGGGTAAACCTGTTCCGGAAAGCGCGCAACTGCCCAAAGGCATATAATCTGTTCTTTTCTTTGCATCAAGTAATCTTTCTCTGTCTCTCTCCAAACCTTCAATATATGCAAGTAAATGATGGGCCAATAGTACACATTGCGCTATCTGTAAATGCGTATAGCCTGGTATTATTACTTTTGAATTGGTTTTGGCAAATTTTAAAATTGATTTTTGCAGTAATGAAATTGACTCTTCTAAATCATCTATTTCATCCTTAATATACATCTTGACATCCAATGCTATCTGGTCGTTTCTGGAACGAGCAGTATGCAATTTGAACGCCACCTTACCAACTTTTTTCAAAAGTACGGCTTGAACATTGGAATGGATGTCTTCTGCTTTAGGGTCAAATTTAAATTTCCCCTTGTTTAGGTCTTTTAAAATTAAATCAAGTCCCTTTACAATAAGCGCGGCATCTTTGACCGGGATAATGCCCTGCTTTCCCAGCATTTTGGCATGGGCAATACTGCCTAAAACATCATACTTGGCCAATCGCTTATCAAAAGAAATACTGGAAGTAAATTTGTCCGTCAAGAGATTAGTTTTCTTGGGAAATCTTGTTCCCCACAGTTTCTTCGTCATTTTTTCCTCTTTTAGTTTTGCGTTCTATCCAGAATGAACCTTAGTTTTGCGTTTTTCCTTTTGCGTTTTACTTTTACCTTTTTACTTTTACCTTTTATAAGGCATTCCCCATATCTTTATAAACCCTTCAGCTAATTTCTGGTCGAATCTATCCTCTTTGCCGTAGGTACTTAACTCCTTCTTATAAAGAGAACGACTGGATTTTCTGGCTACCGCAACACAGCTTCCTTTAAATAATTTTAACTTTATTGATCCGGTTAGGTGCTTCTGCGTCGAATCAACGAATTTATCCAAAGCCTCTTTTAAAGGAGAAAACCAGAGGCCAAAATAAACCATCTCTGAATATTTAAGCGCCACAATCTCTTTAAAATGCGCCAGCTCCCTGTCCAGCACAAGGCTTTCCAGTTCTTTATGCGCATTATAAAGAATAGTGGCTGCCGGAGCTTCGTAAATTTCCCGGGATTTAATCCCCACCAATCTATTTTCCACTAAATCCACCCTACCGACTCCGTAAAGCCCTCCTATTTCATTCAGATGGGTGATTAAAGTCTTTAATTTATAGCTCTTCCCATCTATCTTTTGGGGAATACCCTTCTCAAAATAAATTTCAATATACTTTGGATACGAAGACTGTCCGGTTGGGCTTTTGGTAATTAAATATGCGTCTTCGGGCGGCTCTTGTTCCAAATTCTCCAAAACCCCGGCCTCAATACTTATTCCCCATATATTTCTATCGATGCTGTATGGCTTTTTCTTGGTTACATCTATCGGTATATTGTACATCTTCGCATATTCAATTTCTTCGTCTCTTGACTTAAATTCCCAAACTCTCACAGGCGCGATAATTTCCAGTTTCGGATTCAAAATACCGACGCTGACCTCAAATCTTACCTGGTCATTGCCTTTACCTGTACAGCCATGAGCAACCGTATCTGCTTTTTCTTTATGGGCTATTTCGACCAGGTACTTAGCAATCAAAGGCCTTCCTAAAGCTGTAGCAAGTAAATATTTTCCTTCGTATATCGCATCTGCCTTTAATGAAGGCATCACATAATCCTCTAGAAACTCATCCTGCAGGTTCTTTATATACACTTTTGATGCGCCTGCAGCAAGGGCTCGTGCTTCAATAGCCTCAAAATCCTCACCTTCTCCCAAGCCCTGGCCTAAGTCCGCAACAAAACAAATAACCTCATATTCTCTTTCTTTAAGCCATCTGACTATGCAGGAAGTATCTAGGCCTCCTGAATATGCCAATACAACTTTTTTCATTTATTCCTCCAAAACTAAGAACAGCCTCCCGAGCTAGGTTGGTTATCACCAATGTTCATATGGCTGACTCTACCGTCCCCTCCGTTTCTTGTTGCCTGGCCACAACCGGTAGAAAAAACCGCGTAATTCCAATCAATATTGCCCGTAGATGGTAGTGAAAGCTTTAGATGGGTATTAATACTTCCAATATTAGTATCGCTCCCGGAACTAGGATAATATCCATTCGAATCCAAAGAATAAGCCTTTTCTGCTACTTGGATACTCTTAAGATTAGCATTGGCTTCACTATTAGCTACATTCTCTTTAGCAGACATCAAATAACCTATACTCAGAGTTGCAAGAACGCCCATAATTACAACCGTAATCAACAGCTCCTGCATTGTAAAACCCTTTTTGCCAAGCATAAGCCTCTCCTTTACAAAAGATTTTATTTCAATAGCTTAATAAGTATTGCTTTTTGCACATGCAGTCTATTTTCTGCCTGATCAAAAACCACGGAATGCCTACTCTCCATAACCTCATCAGTTATCTCCTGGCCCCTATGTGCAGGCAAGCAATGCATAATCAAGGCGTTATCCTTAGCAAAGCTTACCAATTTGCTGTTAACCTGGAATCTCTTGAACACTTTTTCGCGTTTAGCCGCTTCCTCCTCCTGGCCCATACTTGCCCAAACATCCGTGTAAATTACATCTGATCCTTTTACTGCCATTACAGGATCATTAAATAAATTTAGGGAGGCCTTTGTGTGTTTGGCAATAGCCTTTGCTTCTTTTACAACTGATTTTTGAGGCTCATATTCCTTAGGAGTTGCCACATTCATATTTACGCCGCATTTAGCACAAGCATAAAGCAAAGAATTACAGACATTATTTCCATCGCCCACATAACTTAAGGTTAACCCTTTCAATTTTTTGAATTTCTCTCTTATGGTGTATAAATCCGCTAACGCCTGACAGGGGTGCTCAAAATCGGATAAGCCGTTAATTACTGGCTTATCCGAATATTTCGCCAACTCTGAAACATTCTTATGTTCAAATGTCCTTAAGACTACAACATCTGCATATCTTGAAAGCGTTTTAGCCACATCCTCGATGGATTCTCTAACTCCTAAATTTATTTCATTAGGAGCCAGGTACAAGGAATTTCCACCCAACTGATACATACCCACTTGAAAAGAAACCCTGGTTCTATTAGAAGGCTTCTGGAAAATTAATACCAGTGACTTACCAGACAAGGCCCTGTTAAACTTTGCCTTATTTTTCTTAAGCTGGTCAGTTAAATCAAATATATTTTCTATTTCTGCAGTAGTTAAATCTTTAATAGATATGAGGTTTTTTTTCATTTTGCTTTCAGCTCTCAGCCTTCAGCTTTCAGCTGATGACTGACAGCTGATGACTGAAAGCTAAACACGCTGTCCAATATGTTAATGGTCTTATCAATCTCTTTTTTGGTTATATTCAATGCGGGCATTAACCGAAGCACCTTATCGTGCGTGCAATTAATCAATAAACCCAAAGTCAAGCATTTTTCCACTACAGGCTTTCCTTCGGTATCTAATTCAATGCCGGCCATTAATCCTATTCCTCTTACTTCTCTGATAATTTTGTATTTATTTTTTAATGCGTTCAATTTCATAAAAAGATACTCTCCTGACTTCTGCGCGTTGTTAAGAAGCTTCTCTTTTTGTATCGCAGTCAATACTGCAAGCGCTGCCTTGCATATTACAGGGCCGCCGCCGAATGTGGAAGCATGCATACCAGGCCCTAGTGTATCTGAAATCTCATTTTTGGCTACCATTACACCTATCGGTAATCCTCCTCCGAGGGCCTTAGCTAAGGTCATAATGTCCGGGGTTATCCCATAATGCTGGTAACAAAAGAATTTGCCTGTCCTGCCCACGCCTGTCTGGACTTCATCTACAATTAAAAGCAATTTTTTTTCATCGCAGATCTTCCTTAAAGATAAAACAAACTCTTTGCTTGCCACGTTTATGCCGCCTTCGCCCTGGATTAATTCCAGCATTATGGCTACGGTCTTGTCGGTTATTGCTTTTTTAACTTCCTCTATATCATTGAACTTAACCGTCTTAAAACCTTCTGGCAGGGGCTCAAAACCACTCTGATATTTTTTCTGTCCTGTTGCAGCCAGTGCAGCAAGGGTTCTGCCATGAAAAGAATTTTCAAAAGTTATAATTTCAAATCTTCCCTTGCCGAATTTACGGCTGAACTTTATTGCCGCCTCATTTGCCTCAGCTCCCGAATTACAAAAAAATACTTTACCGGGAAATGTCCGGTAAATTATCTCCTTGGCCAATTTTGCCTGAGGTATGTGATAATAATTATTCGGTATAAATATAAGTTTGGAAATCTGGTCGCGTACTGCCTGCATAACCTTAGGATGGCAATGTCCTAAATTACCCACTCCCCAACCGGGGAAAAAATCCAGGTAAGCTTTTCCTTTAACATCCCAAAGTTTTGAGCCTTTCCCTTTAACAAATACCAGGGGAATCTTGGTATAGGTTGGCATTATATTTTCTTGATAACTTTGTAGGACTTCTTCTATTTTCATTTTTAAAATAAAGGGGACGTTTCTATTTTTCCTCTAAACTGGAGACGTTAAAAATAGAAACGTCCCCATTTTTTCACAGTTTTGCCTTTTTACTTTTACGTTTTGAGTTTATTTTACTATCTCCGTTCCCACACCCTGATCCGTGAATATTTCCAACAATAACCCGTGAGGAGTGCGCGCATCAATGATGTGTGTCTTCTTTACTCCCTTAGCCAGCGCTTCAATGCAAGCAGCTACCTTCGGGATCATGCCTTGCTGAATAATATTATTTTCTGCCAAGCCTTTTGCTTCTTCTGTGCTCAGAGTAGAAATAAAAGAATGGGGATCATCGGCATTTCTCATAATCCCCTTAACGTTGGTTAACAAAACCAGTTTTTCCGCTTCTAATCCGGCAGCAATGCTTGCTGCAACTTCATCCGCATTAACATTGTACGTTTTCTTGTCTTTACCCCTGCCCATAGGTAAAATTACCACGATTTTATCTTTTCTCAATTCATCTACCAAGGGTGCGGTATCTATCTGGGTAATATGCCCCACCAAACCCAAATCTACATTAGCCTTCTTTTTCTCAACCTGGATTATGTTTTTATCTTTACCGTTTATACCTGCGGCTTTTGCTCCTAACTCATCAATTTCTTTTACTATTAAAGTATTCAGGTTTTGCAGTTCTTCCTCCACTAGATTAAGCGTCTCCTCATCAGTTACGCGCATGCCGTTTACAAACTCGGTTTTTTTGCCTGAGGCCCGCATTCGGTCGCTGATATTAGGCCCGCCGCCATGCACCAGTACCGGGCGTAAACCCATGAAATTTAAAAACACGATATCCTCCAATACGCCCCTCCTTATCTTCTCTTCTCCTAAAATACTTCCGCCATATTTTATGACAATTGTTTTCTTATGGAATTTTTTAATATAGGGAAGCGCCTCAATAAGGACATCTGCTTTTCTAATTGCTTCTTCCATGTTTTCCTTCCTTAATTGTATGCTGCATTTATTCTTATGTATTCGGGTGTTAAATCCGAGGTGTAAATTATGCTGGAAAATTTACCTTTACCGATTAATACATCCACAGATATATCTTTTTTATTCAAGGGGCTTAGCTTAATTTTCATGTCTTTTTCTCTTACTGCTATGCCGCTTGCGCCAACGCCAGCGACAATTCTTCCGAAATTCGGGTTCTCGCCGTACATCGCAGTCTTAAATAAATTCGAATTGGCGATAAATAATGCTGCTGTTAAAGCATCTTCTTTGCTCCTTGCGCCCCTTACCTTAATCTGAATGAATTTTGAAGCACCTTCTGCATCCCGGACAATCATTTTGGTAAGTTCATCGCATACTATGCCTAATGCTTTTACAAACGCATTGAATCCTTTTTTTGCACTGATCACAGGATTACCGCTTGCGCCGTTTGCCAAAAGCATCACAGTGTCATTTGTGCTCATACAGCCATCAACGGTTATGCAATTGAAAGAACCAGATACGCAGATGTTTAACGATTTATTAAGTGCCTGTTGCGCAATATTAGCGTCTGTAAAAATAAATACCAGCATGGTTGCCATATTGGGAGCGATCATCCCTGCGCCTTTAGCAATTCCGCAAACCGTAACAATTTTACCGCCAATATTAAACTTTACCGTAACCTGTTTGGGGAAAATATCGGTTGTCATAATAGAGAACTTCGCTTTATCTATTCCTTTTGCCGATAAACCTGTTATTAGTTTAGGTATGACCTTATTTATAAGGCCTACCTGAAGCCGTTTACCGATAATTCCCGTAGAAGCCACTAGCACACTTTCTTTCTTAATACCCAAAGCAAAAGCCAGGGCCTTTGTAGTTGATTCTGCATCTCTTTCTCCCTGTTCACCGGTAAAGCAATTCGCATTTCCGCTGTTTACAACTATTGCCCTAACGCCTTTGTTGCTCTTAAGATGCTGCTTACATACTTTTATAGGAGCAGCCTGTATTTTATTTGTGGTAAATAAACAACTTGCCTTTGCCGAGATATCCGAATAAAACAAGGCAAGGTCCAATTTTCTGGATTTTTTAATGCCACACCATATGCCATTAGCCTTAAAATGCTTAGGCAGAATTGCTTTCTTATACAACTTTAACATAAAGATGCTTTCTCAGGAAAGCCGTACATGATGTTCATATTCTGCACTGCCTGCCCTGCTGCGCCTTTCAATAAATTATCAATTGCCGCAATGATTATTATTTTGTCTACCTCGTCTTTAATCGCTATATCGCAAAAATTAGTCATTGCCACGTCTTTAATTCTGGGGAAATCCTGTCCTTCTCTAACCCTGATAAATGGCTCTTTCTTATAGAACTTCTTATACAAATCCACTAAATTCTGCCCGCCGGATTTCCTGATTTTCTTGGCATATATCGTAGCCAAAATACCCCTGCTTAAAGGAAGCAGGTGCGGAACAAACGTTACCGCGATATTCTTACCGGCTAGCTTTGATAACTCCTGATTAATTTCTGGAGAATGCTGATGCACGTTTACTTTATAGGCTTTAAAATCTTCATTAACTTCCGAAAACAAGAAACTTTCTGCTAATTTTCTTCCTGCGCCGGTAACGCCGGATTTGGCATCAATGACTATTGATTCTAAATCAATTTTATTAAGAGCCACTAAAGGCGCTAACGCCAAAATGCTTACCGTCGGGTAGCACCCGGGGTTAGCAATAAGCTTTGCGGTCTTAATCTTGGCACGATACAACTCGGGCAATCCGTAAACCGCAGCAGACAAATGCGGCTTGTCTTTATGCTTGGCATTATAAAATTTTTCATAAACTTGCGTATTCTCAAACCTGTAATCCGCGCTTAAGTCTATAACTTTTTTACCGGTCTTTAAAAGTTTTGGCACTAACTCCATGGAAACTGTGTGTGGTAGCGCCAGAAATACCAAATCGCAACTGGAAGCAATTTCTTTTAGATCGGGTTCTTTGCAGATAAGGCTTATTCTGCCTTTAAACTTAGGGAATATCTCTGAAATCACTTTAGGTTGATCAATCTTTGCAGAGATGTTTGTTATCCGTACCTGGGGGTGATCTAGAAGTAAACTGATTAACTCTTCTCCTGCATAACCTGTTGCACCTACTATACCTACGTTTATCATAATAGCTCCTTTAATGAGCACATGACTTACGAACACGAAGTGTGAGTAAGTTATGTCTTCACTTGAATGTTTTCATCATAAATCAAATTTCCCTCGACGTCAAGCATTTTCTCGTCGGACTGACGACCATACACCGTTATGAATCTATATACATGGAAATCAGTTTTGCGGGTGGCTTGGACTGATTCCGAGCCGCATGATGCGGCGAGGAACAGTCCAAGACAGGACCCGCAAAAACCGCAATAGATTCATAAAACAAAAAATCCCGCGTTCCAGCAGCGGGATTTTAATTTATTAGCTAATTGTAAGATTAAATGCCTATTATTCTCCTATCTCTTCGTCCACTGGAAGCGTTTACGAGCGCCCTTCTGGCCGTATTTCTTACGTTCCTTAGCGCGCGGATCGCGGGTAAGAAAACCTTGTTTACGCAATATATCCTTTAACTCAGGCTCAGCTGAAGACAATGCACGCGAAATACCTAAACGCATTGCCCCTGCCTGGCCGGTCAATCCGCCGCCTGTAAGATTAGCTACCACATCATACTTGGCAGTATTATTGGTAGCTACCAGAGGCTGTGTGACGATAATCCTGTCTGTTTCCCTTAAGAAATATTTATCATACGGCCGGGCATTAACTACAATGCTGCCTTTGCCGGGAATCAGACGGACTCTCGCCACTGATTCCTTACGCCTGCCTACTGCCGTATATTTGGTAATTTGATCCATATATGATTATACCTCCAAAACAACCGGATTTTGTGCTTTGTGGATATGTTTATCGTCAGCATACACCTTTAATTTCTTTATTAAATCCCTGCCCAAAGGCCCCCCCGGGAGCATGCGCCTTACCGCAAGCTGCACAACCGTGGCAGGCTTCTTAGCCAGCATGGTTTCTAAAGTAACTTCTCTTAAGCCACCGGGATAGCCGGAATAGCGGCCGTAAATTTTTTGCTTCGGTTTTCTGCCAGTAACCCTGACCTTGGCGGCATTTATCACGATAACACCATCTCCTGTATCAATGTGAGGCGTAAATATAGGCTTGTGCTTGCCTCTTAAAATAACTGCTACCTTAACGGCAAGTCTGCCTAAAACCTTATCCTTGGCATCCACCAAGAACCAGCGCCTTTTTATGTCTTCTTTTTTTGCTACATAGGTTTTATTCATAGAACTAAAAGTATAACATAAATTATTGTGAAGTCAAATGTATTTTTATAAGTTATGGCTTCATTTAATATTTCACCTTCATCAGGCATAATCCGCAGGCGGGCGCAGTGGGGCCGGTTGAGTTCCTGTCTTTACTATGCAGTAGCCTCCTTAGGTGACCCTTTTTAAACCTACCCCTGCCTATTTCTATGAGGGTACCGACTATGCTTCTGGCCATATTATACAGGAAACCATCTGCTTCTATATCAATAACAATTAAAGAATCTTTGAACCTAGAACCAAAACCAGAGAACCTAGAACCCAATTTTCTAACACTTATCTTCTTTATGGTACGTATAGTATTTTTAGCACTACTGCCGCTAGCACAAAATGCCTTAAAATCATGCTTACCCAATAAACTTCTGGCTTCCCGCTGCATTAAGCTGATGTTCAATGCATAAGAACAAAAATAGGCCTGCTTCCTCAAAAGTGCAGATGGATAGTTACGGTTTAATATAACATAACGGTAAACTTTGGATTGCGCATCAAACCGGCTATGAAAATCAAGCCTTGATTCCTCTATTTTAGAAATAGAGATGTCTTTGGGTAAAAGGCAGTTCAACGCCTTTTGCAGTTTCTTTACGCCAATGTAAGAATTTGTAAGAAAATTCGCTACCTGAGCCTGGGCATGGACACCTGCATCGGTCCTTCCTGCGGAAATTAACCTGACTTTTTCTTGCAGGATTTTGCGTAGAGCTTTTTCTATTATCTCCTGGATGGCCTTCTTAGAACGGTGGGATTTAACTAGTGAATCATTCTGAACCTGCCAACCACAATAATCGGAGCCGTCATATTCTATTTCGAGCTTGAGATTAGGCATTGCGCTATCTGAATAGCATTAGTTGCCGCGCCCTTACGCAAATTATCTGCTACCACCCATAACCAAAGCCCGTTCTTGCTGAAACAATCCCTGCGTATCCTGCCGACAAAGACTTCGTCTTTGCCTTCTGCATCTTTAGGCATGGGGTAGAGATTTTTGACAGGATCATCAATTACGACTATCCCTGGAGATCCGGAAAGCAAGGTTTTTACTTTCTGCGGGTCAATAGGCTTGGCTGTCTCAATATACACTGATTCCGAATGCCCCGTCCTTACGGGAACTCTTACAGTAGTTGCGGAAATCTTGATTAAATCATCGTGCATAATTTTATGCGTTTCGCGGACCAGCTTCCATTCTTCACTGGTATAATCACACTCTGCAAAACCGCCTATATGCGGAAATACATTGAACGCCAGTTGTTGCGGCATTGCCTTTTCTTTCACATTAACATGCAGATTAATGTAACCACCTGAGGAAATTTCCTGTACTTCTGCATTTAGCTGTTCAACAGCGCCCTTGCCAGCTCCTGAAGACGCCTGCAAAGTGGTAACGATTATCCTTTTAATCCCAACTTTTTTATAAATTGGCCACAATGCCACGACCATCTGTATGGTAGAGCAATTGGGATTCGCAATTATGCCTCTGTGTTTTTTTACATCCCGGGCATTTACCTCAGGTACTACCAGCGGAACATCTGCCTTCAGGCGAAAATCAGCGCCATTATCAATAACCACAGCCCCTCTTACAATTGCGTCTTGCGCATAAGTAACTGCTGCCCCTTTTTCACCCTCGGTTCCTGCAAATAAAACTATATCAATACCGTCGAAACCTTGGGGCGATATGGCTTTAACCTGGTAGGTTTGCCCGTCTACTTCAATTTCCCTTTCGCTGCGGGCAAAAACGCGTAATTCATCAACCGGAAAATTACGCTGTTTTAAGACACGCAACATCTCAACACCCACTACCCCCACCCCTACCACCGCCACATTATACTTTGATTTATTTTTCATTTCACGATTACCTCAAACTCATCTTTATTAACGCTATTCAACATCATGTCCTTTATCTGTGTTGCATTAAAACGGTGCGTAGAAATATCCAACCCATAATCGGCCCAAAGCCCTTGCGACCCAAATTTAATCATATCTAAGCCCAATGAAAACAAATCCTTTTGATCCCCCAGTGCACCCCTGCGGTAAAGCGCATCTATCTTGGAAAACAAATTATCCTTGTCTGATTCGGTTGAAAAAATAAAAAAGCACCATGTACCCTTACTGTCAATGTTTTCCAAAATCTTCGGTAATTTGATGAGAAGATTGTCTTTAAGCATCAACAAATGTATCTCTTCTCCCAGGCGTTTTAACAACCTGCTTTCTCCCGGCTCGGTACGCGCTAAAGTAAAATATGCAGAGCTTAAAGCTAGCGTCTCTTTTATTTTTTCCATGCTGGCACCACCTGCGCCTGGCTCATGCCAGGTCAAAGACCTGAATAATAGATACGTTACCTTGCCCTCTTCTTTAAAGTTGTTTACCAATTTTGTAAAATAGCCTTTATTATTAAACGCGAATAAATCAAATGTCCCTGATACTAATAATTGCATTTCCCCGAATGAAACGTGGAAAATCGTTACTCCTGAAAACCAGGCTTTAACTTCTTTAATTACGATTTCCTGTTTTTCTTTCATAGGGATTACAAATTCTTCACGACCTCGTCTCCTACTTCTTCGGTGGAATATCCCATCTTTCCTGCTGCTAGAGATTTCAATTTCTCGTTAACGATCTTAATCACCGCATTCTCTACTGATTTACCGGCATCGAGTTCGCCTAAATTCTCCAGCAACATACCCAATGCGCAAATAGCAGCTAAGGGATTGATAACATTTTTACCGGTGTATTTGGGAGCGCTTCCGCCGATAGGCTCAAACATGGAAACGCCGGAAGGATTAATATTTCCTCCTGCGGCAATGCCCATTCCACCCTGAATCATCGCTCCTAAATCCGTAATAATATCGCCGAACATATTATCGGTAACAATCACATCAAACCATTCCGGATTCTTAACAAACCACATGGTAGTAGCATCGACATGCGCGTAATCAGTGGTTACATCCGGGTATTCCTTCGCTACCTCATTAAACGTCCTCTCCCACAAATCCCAGGCAAATGTCAGGACATTGGTTTTTCCGCAAAACGTAAGTTTTTTCTTTCTCCTGCGTTTACGCGTAAATTCAAATGCATAGCGGATACAGCGCTCAACACCAATTCGCGTATTATAAGAAATCTGCATTGCTACTTCGTCTTTAGTGCCTTTATTCTTAAATTCACCCATGCCTTTATAAAGGCCTTCGGAATTCTCCCGCACCACTACGAAATCAATATCCTCTGGTCTCTTTATCTTTCAGGGGACAAAAGGCAGCGTTATAAAGTTTGACCGGCCGAAGATTAATATACTGATCCAGGGAAAACCTTAAGTTTTAACAGAATCCCGGTCTCAAGAATCCCCGGCTTTACGTCCGGATGGCCTATTGCTCCCAGATAAATCGCCGAATACTTTTTTAGCTCCGCTATATCGCTATCATCCAGGGTCTTACCTGTTTTTAGAAAACGCTCGCCTCCAAAATCAAATATCTTGGTTTCGTATTCAAATTTAAATTTTTTTCCGGCCGCCGTTAATACTTTAAGCCCCTCCCTGATTACCTCAGGGCCGGTGCCGTCTCCCGGTATAACAGCTATCCTAAACATGGAATCCTTTCCTTTTAGATTTCTTCCACTAATTTTATGGTTGATTTGTTTAAAATTATCGCGTTGTTCTTCTTAAGCATCTCCGTAATAAGTTTGAACGATTTTATTTCTTTAAGATTACTGAATTCGGCATTTGTAATGGCTATAAAACTTTCCCTGGTATCATTCAGGAAGTCGATTATCCTTTCCCCGGGGTTGATGTGCACAAAGCCCTCCACTAATAAATTATCATGGCAAATAACGCTGACTTTACGCTTTTCTTTTTCTACTCTCATCTTACTCGCTCTCCTTCCTTAACTTTATCCAGTTCATCAGCCCGCCTTGTTTTACAATTTCCTGGAGGAATGCGGGAAAGCAAGCGGTGTTATAAGTTTTATTCTTGCTTAGGTTTCTTATTATACCATTGGATAAGTCTATTTCAAGCGAATCACCGTCAGAAATATCCTCGGTATTTCTTAATTCCAAAAACGGCAAACCTATATTTATGGCGTTTCTAAAGAATATCCCGGCAAAACTCCTGGCAATAACCGCCGAGATTCCGCAACCCTTGATTGCTAAAGGCGCATGTTCCCGCGATGAGCCGCATCCGAAGTTTTTACCGGCAACAATGATATCCTGCGGGCTAACCTTACTTACAAAATCAGGGCGTATTGATTCCAAACAGTGCCTTCCCAGTTCTTTGGCGTCAGTGGAAACCAAATATTTTGCGGCAATAATGTCATCGGTGTTTATATCATCTCCCAGTTTATGAACTTTACCCTTAATAATCATTTTAGTTACCGCCCTGATTTGATAATCCTTGTAAGCTCGGCATAATCCCGCTTACATCCTGGAATTGGACTCCTTCAGGCAGGCTAAATAGCCCATCTTCCAAATCTGCATTTATCTCAATGTTGCTATAATGGGTAGTCGAACCCGGACTTTCTACCTTCAAGGGAAAATCCAAATCTTTCATAACCCACATTGTTACGGGTTTCCCGCCCTTTGAACAACGGTATATCCCGCAAGGCTGCCCATCCACCTGATCTTCGCCTATGTATTGGCAATCATTCTTATAGTCTCCGACAGACGGAACCTGTCCTTTTGCCCCGGAAACGTCCATCTTCATCGCCATATTCTGGGCTGGTATGTACATATAGGCGTTTTGAGCGCTGACAATTGTGATTGTGTTCATTCCAGACACATTCATTTCAATACGGCTCTTATCGCCTTTTATAAAAAGCTTTCCTTCGGCTTTACCTGTTGCAGAAGAGTCAGTGAGCATATCGCATTTAAGAGAAGAAAAGCTAGCGGCAAATGATATTAAAATGAAACTAAGTAGACTTACAACTGCCAAAAATACAAACAAAAATATTTTTTTCATTCTCTGCCCCAATTTAATCACATTACCGCTTCAGGATGAGTAATGCTCCCCCTTATAGCAGATGCCGCAGCTACTGCAGGGCCGGATAAGTAAACAAATGACTTAGGATGGCCCATTCTGCCGATAAAATTACGGTTAGTGGTAGCCAGGCAGCTTTCTCCTTCCGTAATTATTCCCATATGGCCGCCTAAACACGGTCCGCAGGTCGGCGTTGAGAATACCCCTCCTGCCTTAACGAATATCTCAGCCAATCCTTCTTTTACCGCCTGTAAATAAATTTTTTGCGTAGCAGGAATCACAATCAACCTCAATCCTGCCTTGGCTTTTCTACCTTTTAAAATCTTGGCTGCAATCCTTAAATCAGAAATCCTGCCATTGGTGCAAGAGCCGATTACTACCTGATCAAGCGAAACCCGGCTTAATTTGCTGGCAGGCTTTACATTGCTGGGTAAACTAGGGGAAGCTACTAAAGGCTCTATTTTTGTCACATCATATTCATAAATTTTTGCGTAAACAGCGTCGCTATCGCTCTTATAAACCTTGAATTTGCGGGGAGCCGGATTTACATATTTTAAAGTAGTCTCATCTGCCCCAATAATACCCGCCCTTGCCCCTGCTTCAATAGCCATATTTGACATGGTGAACCTATCATCCATTCCTAAATTGCTGATTACTGGCCCGCTAAACTCCATGGCGTTATATAATGCGCCGTCTACGCCGATGTCGCCTATGGTAAATAAAATAAGGTCCTTGCCTCCTACCCATTTGCCTAGCTTTCCTTTATATATAAACTTGATAGAGGCCGGTACTTTAAACCAGCATTTTCCGTCTACAAAAACCCTGGCTAAATCTGTTGAACCTACCCCTGTGGCATAACTTCCCATTGCTCCGTATGTGCAGGTATGCGAATCAGCGCCTATAACCAAATCGCCCGGAAGGACTAACTTTTGCTCAGGCAGAAGCGCATGTTCAATGCCCATACAGCCGACTTCAAAATAATTCTTTATCCTCTGCTCTCTTGCAAAGTCAGCCAGGATCTTACACTGATTAGCGCTTCTTAAATCTTTTGCCGGCGCAAAATGATCGGGCACCAGGACAATTTTATTTTTATTAAAAACTTTTTTGAATCCTGCTTTCTTAAACTCTTCAATTGCCATGGGCGCAGTAATATCATTACCCAGGGCAATATCGATGTTTGCCTCGATAAACTCACCCGGTTTTATGTCTTTAGCCTTAGTATGAGCTAATAGTATCTTTTCAGCAATAGTGTGCGCCATATTGGAAAGGTAAAAGTTAAAAGCAAAAAGGTAAAAGTTAGAAGTAAAAGTCAAAAGCATAAAAATACTTTTAATTTTTTACTTGTACTTTTTACTTTTGGCTTTTTACTTTTTACTTAACGAACCTCTTTACAATAAGAGTAGCGTTATGCCCGCCAAATCCTAATGAATTAGACATGCAGACATTTACTTGGGCTTTGCGTGCGGTGTTAGGGACATAATCCAGATCGCAATCAGGATCAGGGTTTTCGTAATTTGTCGTGGGAGGGACAACGTTATCTTGAATAACTAAACAACAAGCTATAAATTCAACACCACCTGCAGCCCCCAAGAGATGCCCTGTCATAGACTTGGTGGACGAAATTAAAACTTTCTTCGCGTAATTTCCCAGAGACCTTTTAATGGCCAGCGTCTCAATTTTATCATTGAGTTTTGTAGATGTGCCGTGCGCGTTTATATAGTTAATATCCTGCGGATTAAGGTGCGCATCTTTAAGAGCCAAATTCATAGCTCTCATCGCACCGTCGCCTTCCGGGTCAGGAGCTGTCATATGATACGCATCGCAAGACATGCCGTAACCTGTAATTTCAGCAATTATATGAGCCCTTCTTTTTTTAGCGTGCTCTAATTCCTCAAGCACAACTAAACCGCAGCCTTCAGCTATAACAAATCCGTCGCGATCCCGTTCAAACGGCCTGCTTGCTTTTTGCGGTTCATCATTTCTTGTGGATAACGCTTTTAAAGCACAAAATCCTCCTACGCCCGTAGGCACAACGCAACTTTCTGTGCCGCCACAAACCATTATATCAGCATCGCCATGCTCTATAATCCTGAAGGCATCGCCGATGGAATGCGAGCCTGAAGCGCAAGCTGTTGCCACGCAGGAATTCGGGCCTTTTAGCCCGTTTATAATCGCTACCTGTCCGCTTGCTTCATTTACAATGAGCATAGGGATAAGGAATGGCGACATCCTGGAGGGGCCTTTTTCCAGCATAATCTTGTGTTGCTCTTCTATGGTATGGAGACTTCCAATACCTGAACCAACCAGTGCTCCAATTCTTTCTCTGTCCAATGTATCTAAATTTAATCCGGCATGCGCGATTGCCTGCTTTGACGCAGCAATCGCATATTGGCTAAATTTATCCATGCGCTTGGTATCTTTGCTGGACATTCCATATAAACCAGCATCAAACCCCTTGACCTCACCGGCGATTCGGGAGTCAAATTTAGCCGCATCAAAGGAAGTAATCGGGCCTATGCCGCTTTTTCCCTCTTTTAATGACTTCCAAAATGAAGAAACGTCATTGCCTATTGCGGAAATTACACCCAAACCTGTAACTACTACTCTTTTTTCTTCCATCGTTAATGAACCCATAACCCAGCACATAATTTATGTGCTGGGTAAGTTCGGACAGATAAGTTATGTCGGCTACAATCTTAATTTTATACTCCATAACTTATGTCCTCACTAAAATTTACCCCGCCAATGCAAGGCGGGGCAAATGGTAACTCTTATTTATATGTAAATTTTATTTATTAGCTGTTTTTTCTTCAATGTATTTAACAGCATCGCCGACAGTGGTGATTTTTTCCGCATCTTCATCGGGTATTTCAATCCCAAACTCCTCTTCCAAGGCCATGACTAATTCTACTGTGTCCAGAGAATCGGCGCCCAAGTCATCAACAAATGATGCCTCAGGAGTGACCTCTTCCGGCTTTACTCCCAGTTGTTCTGCGATTATTGATTTTACTTTGTCTTGTACTGCCATTCTATTTCCTCCTTACTTTACCCATATTTCGGGTCAAGCCATCACCATTCCGCCATCAACCACAATCGTCTGTCCTGTAACGTAGTTGGAATCTTCAGATGCCAAAAATAAACATACGGCTGCCACGTCATCGGGGCTTCCGAATTTATTCAAGGGAATAGCTTCCTTCATCTTATCCTTGAGCTCCTCAGGAAGCTTTGCAGTCATTTCAGTCTGAATAAAACCGGGAGCCACTGCATTTACATTGATATTTCGCGAAGCTAATTCTTTTGCCGCAGTTTTTGTAAGAGCGATTATGCCTGCTTTAGACGCAGAATAATTTGCCTGTCCGGCATTACCTATTATACCGATGATGGAGGCTATGTTGATAATCCTGCCTGACCGTTGTTTTATCATCGGCCGGGATACGGCTCTTATGCAGTTGAATGTGCCCTTTAGGTTTACATTCAACACCGCATCCCATTCTGTCTGGCTCATCCGCAATAGCAGATTATCTTTTGTGATGCCAGCATTGTTAACTAATATATCAACCTTTCTGAATTTGTCAAGAATTTTGTTTATTGCTTCTTCTACCTTGGCGTAATCCGTAACATCCAGCTCTACTGCCAGGGATTTTCTGCCCATTGCCTCAATTTCTTTGCATGTTTTCTGGGCATCTTCCATGTTAACATCACCGATTACTATATCAGCACCCTGCCTGGCAAAGGTAAAGGCTATTGCCTGGCCAATACCCCTAGCACCTCCGGTAATCAAAGCAACCTTATCTTTTAGTCTCATTTTCCACTCTCCCGATAAGAATATCCTCTTTCTTCTCTATATTTGCTACCTGCGCGCCTGCGTCGATACGGCGCATTAGCCCCTTTAAGACTTTGCCCGGACCAAACTCTATAAAACTTTTCACCCCTTGCGAGAGCATAAATCTCATGGAATCTTCCCAAAGGACGCTGGATGCTACCTGCTTTATCAGGTTTTCTTTTATTTCCAATGCAGAAGTTGCAGGTTTAGCCGTTACGTTACAGATTACGGCAGTGCCCGCAGATTTTATTGTTACATTGTCGAATTCTTTAGCCAGCTTTATTGTTGCCCCGCTCATAAAGGAAGAATGAAATGCGCCGCTCACTTCAAGCACTATAGCCATTCTTGCACCGGATTCTTTAGCCAAGGCACAAGCTGCTTCAATCTGTTTTAGGCCCCCGGAAATCACTATCTGGCCGGGGCAATTAAGATTGGCTATTTCGGTATTAGTCTTTGCACAAATTTCTCTTACTTTATCTGTCTTGAGGCCGATAATAGAGAGCATTTTGCCCGGTCTCTTAAGTGCTTCTTCCTCCATGAATTCTCCGCGCCGCCTGACCAGATAAACTGCATCAGCGAAATTCATGGCTCCTGCAGCAACTAAGGCTGAATACTCTCCCAAACTTAATCCGGCAACAAAAGCCGGCTGCGGCATATCTACAGTTGCCTGCGATTTAAACGCTTCTAGCGCCGCAATGGTTATAGTCAGTACTGCCGGCTGGCAGTTCTGAGTCTTGATGAGTTCCTCTTGCGGTCCTTCAAACAATAGCTTGCTTATTGAAAAACCCAGGACTTTATCTGCTGTGTCAAAGACCGCTTTACTTTGAGGAAAGGTATCGTATAGATCCTTTCCCATTCCTATATATTGGCTGCCTTGTCCAGCAAATAAATATGCAACTTTTTGGCTCATTTAGCTATCAATACTAATCTCGCTCGGTAGGGACAGTCCCCTTCGGGGACAATCCCTACTGCAGTACATATTTACCATTTGATAACGCAGGCGCCCCAAACTAATCCGGCGCCAAAAGCATCCAGAAGGACAATATCGCCTTTCTTCACCCTGCCTTCCTTAACTGCTTCACACAGCGCTGTGACAGTAGAAGCTGAAGACATATTGCCATATTTCTCGATATTAAGGTAAATCTTCTCTTCAGGCAGCCCTAACTTTTTCGCCATAGCCAGGATTATGCGTATATTGGCCTGATGCGGAATGACCAAATCGATATCTTTACATTCCAGGTTTGCCATTTTTAATGCTGTTTGTGCTGCCTCGGTCATAAGGACAACTGCAAACTTAAATAATTCGTTGCCCTGCATTTTTATATAATGCAGCCGCTTATCCAGCGTTTCATGGGAGGCGGGATTTCTTGAACCGCCGCCGGGAACCATTAATAAATCTGCTTTTGAACCGTCGCTGCCCAGATACGTGGAAAGAATTCCGCCTGATTTTACTTCTGCCAAAACTGCGGCACCTGCACCGTCTCCGAATAAAACGCAGGTATTCCTGTCTTTCCAGTCAGTTATCGAAGAAAGCACTTCTGTGCCTATTACTAATGCATTTTTGTAAGTACCTCTGGCAATAAACTGCTGGGCGATGGTTAAGGCATAAACAAAACCAGAACAGGCTGCGCTTATGTCAAAACAAACTGCGTTACTTGCGCCAAGCGCATTTTGCAGGAAACAGGCTACCGACGGAAACGCCATATCCGGAGTGATAGTAGCAACGATTATCAAATCTATGTCAGCCGGCTTTAATTTAGCATCCTCCAAAGCATTCCTGGCTGCCTTTATCGCCAAATCAGAGGCTGCTTCTGTTTTAGCTGCCAGGCGCCTTTCTTTAATGCCTGTGCGCGTGGTAATCCACTCATCGGAGGTATCCACCATTTTCTCCAAATCCGCATTGGTCAAAACCTTTTTGGGGAGGTATTCTCCCACTCCGATTATTCCGACTTTTTTCATTTTATTTCGGGTTTATAGCTTCCAGGATTCTTGCGTTGACACGGCGTTCCACTTCTTCTCCGGCAACCCTAATGGCATTTTTAATAGCCTTGGCATTAGAACGGCCGTGACCGATAATCACCACACCATTTACTCCTAAAAGAGGAGCTCCGCCATATTCTGCATAATCTATGTCTTTCTTAAACCTCTTGAGGCTGGGCATTAAAAACAACAAACCAATCTTTCCCAGCGTATTGCTTAATAAGTGCCTCTTTAAGAAAATCTGCATTGCTTCGGCAGCGCTCTCGGAAACTTTCAATGCCACATTTCCCACAAATCCGTCACAAATCACAATATCGCACTTGCCTGAAAACAAATCCTTACCCTCAACGTTACCGATAAAATTAAGGCTGCTTTTTTGCAGCAGTTCATGCGTCTCTTTTATAAATCCGGTCCCTTTTACTTCTTCCTCTCCGATATTTAATAAACCGACGGTAGGGTTTGGTTTATTAAATATATAGTGGATGTATGCATCAGCCATTATCCCGTATTGCAGTAACTGGTTAGGCTTAGGGTCAATATTGGCACCCACATCAATAATCAAAGATATACCCTTTAATGTCGGCGTAACTATGGCAATGCCGGGCCGTTCAATGCCGGGCAATAATCCCAAACCCAATGAAGCAGCGCAAACAACCGCTCCGGTATTGCCGGCGCTAAAAAAAGCATCTCCCTGGCCTTCTTTTACCAGGTCTATGCCTACGACAATAGAGGAATTCCGCTTTCTGCGCACGCTCGTGGCCGCAGATTCAGACATGCCTATTACTTCCTGCGCAGGGAATACCATTATTTTATCGCCGCTGTATCCTGCTTTTTTAAGCAGCGACTTTACGGTTTCCTCATTGCCGACCAAAACCACTTCGGTATTATACTCACCAACCGCAGCGATTGCTCCGTTAATTACAACCTGCGGCGCATGGTCGCCGCCCATTGCATCAACAATAATCTTCATTAAGCGCCCTTTTTCTTCTTCTTTTCTTTAACCTTAATCTCAATAACCTGCCTGCCGTTATAATATCCGCAAACCAGGCAAATCCGGTGCGGTAATTTCGGCTGTTTGCATTGAGGGCAGGGTATTAGATTGGTTTTAGATAACTTCCAGTGTGTCCGGCGCTTTCTTCCACGCGCCGCAGAATGCCTTTTTTTAGGTAGAGCCACAGGTACAACCTCCTTCGCTTAATTTATTGCCGCATTTCAGGCAGAGGCCTTTGCAATTCGGATTGCATAAAGGCTTCATGGGATAATCCAGTAATATCTCTTCCCTTATATCCGGATTAAGATCAATAACCTGCACGTTCTTTTCAACCGGATAATTTAACTTTACTTCCTTGTTAAAATCTATTGCTATTTCTTCCAGGCAACGGCTGCAGCTGGAAAAAAGTGTAGCCTTAATTGCCAGCCTCGCAGAAATTGCGTTGGTAATCCTGCTGACTTCTGCTTTGACTTTTATAGGCTCATGAAACTTGATTATCTCAGTTTCTAAATCCAGGCTGGACGCAGCTATTTCTTCCTCGAGGGTAATTCCCTCAAAGGGTATCTGGTTAACGTATATCTTCACTTGGTATTACGCAACTTCCTCTTAAGCGCCTTCTCCACAAAATCCGGCACAAAACAAGACAAATTTGCACCCAAAGAAGCTGCTTCCTTTAAAAGCTTAGAGGAAAGATAGCTGAAAGATTCCTGGGGCATAAGAAAGATTGTTTCTATATCTGGAGAGAATTTCCTGTTTGTCAATGCCATCTGAAACTCGTATTCAAAGTCGGAAATCATGCGTAAACCCCGGATTAAAACCTTGGCCTTCTGTTTATGCGCATAATCCACTACCAGCCCATCAAAGTTCGTAATCACAATTCCCTTTAAATCCCCTGTTGCCTTCTTAAGCATGGAGACTCTTTCTTCAACGCTGAATAAAGGCTTTTTATGGGGATTATGAGCTACTGCTACAATAAGCTCAGGGTAGATTTCCCTTGCTCTTTTTATAAGATCAATATGTCCGTAGGTTACCGGGTCAAAAGTCCCGGGGTATATAGCAATTTGGCACATCTTGTTTCCTGTAAAACGACAATATTGTATCGCCGTAACTGGCTTCTTTGATTAAGGTTAGCTTTTCAACCTGGCTTGGCAGCAGATCTTTCTTAAAATGCTGCACTACTATCAAACCATAGGGCGCTAATATATCATAAGCACCCAGGGTTTGCAAGGTTTTTTTTGCCACAGAAGGTGGCACACCAACCCCTCCGATAAGGTTGGGTGTTGCCGCAGAAGGCGGCACACCAACCTCTCCGATAAGGTTGGGTGTTGCCCGTACCTTTTGATACGGAGCGTCCATAAAGATAATATCGAATGCTTTCTTGTCTTTATGAAGCTTGTGTATAACTTTTTCTACTTCCAAGGGTAACAAGGCGAAGTTACTTATCTTCAAAACCTCCATATTCTCCTTTATTATTGCCAGGCAATCGCGGTCGTTTTCCACTAAGACAGCTTCCTTTGCTCCCCTTGACAAAGCCTCTATTCCTACAGCGCCTGAACCGGCAAACAACTCTAAAAAAGACAAACCCTCAATATCGCCCAGGATATCAAATATTGCTTTTCTTACCTTATCCTGTGTAGGCCTGATTGCCTTAGGCATCTTCAATAGCCTGCTCTTGTATTTTCCCGATGTTATTCTCATCAACCTACCACCATTAACTTCTCATATTCCGGGAATCTCTGCAGAAGCTTCTGCTTTAACCCCAGGTTCTGCTTAGCCTCTAAGCCAGGATCCAGCTCTATAAGCTTTATTGCCTCATCCCGTGCCATCTTTAACAGCTTCATCTGCGTCAAAGGATTTGCGATTTTCAGTTCAGCTAAGCCATGCTGCCTGCTGCCGAAAAATTCACCCGGACCCCTGATTTTTAAGTCCTCCTCGGCAATACGGAATCCGTCATTGAATTGAACCATGGTTTGAATACGCGCTTTGGCTTCTTCGGTCGCTGCGTCAGCAACAAGAATACAGACTGACTCAAGCCCACCTCTTCCTACCCTGCCGCGTAATTGATGCAATTGGCTTAAACCGAAACGCTCTGCATGTTGGATAATCATACAGGTGGCATTGGGTATGTCAATGCCGACTTCCAGAACTGTTGTAGAAATCAACATATCCAAATCCATATTCCGAAAATCCGACATTACCTGGTCTTGTTCCTCCTGTTTTAACCTGCCGTGAATCAGGCCTAATCTAAATTCTTTGAATTCTCCTGCCTTTAATTCACTGAATGCCTTTTTTACGCCTGCAATATCCAGTTCGTATGATTCCTCGATAACCGGATAAATTACATACACCTGCCTTCCTTGTTTTAATTCATTCCTTGCTAAGCCGTAAGCTTGCAATGCCTGTTCTTGGCTAAAATGCAATGTTTTAACAGGTAGCCTTCCTGCCGGAAGTTCATTAATAACAGAAATGTCCAGGTCCCCGTACAAAGTAATTGCCAGCGTGCGGGGGATAGGAGTTGCAGTCATGATTAATACATCGGGGTTAATGCCTTTTTTAGGCAATAATGCCCGCTGGCTGACCCCGAATTTATGCTGTTCATCAATTACCACCAGGCCTAAGTTCTTAAATCCAACTGACTCTTCCAACAAGGCATGAGTACCGATTACCAAATCAATCCTTCCCTCTTTTGCCTCCTGCTGGATTTTTTGTTTTTCTTTTTTGTCAATGCTGCTGGTAAGCAGCGCTACCTTTATCTGCTTTTGCTGAAAGCTGAGAGCTGAAAGCTGAGAGCTGATTTTCTCGAAATGCTGTTTGGCTAATATCTCCGTAGGCACCATGAAGGCAGCCTGATATCCTCCTTGTATGGCAATCATACAGGCAATATTCGCCACTACGGTTTTACCCGACCCCACGTCACCCTGCAAAAGCCTCTGCATTGCCTGTGGCCTTGCCATGTCCAGCTTTATTTCTTCAATTACTTTTTTTTGTGATTCTGTCAGTTTAAAGCTAAGGCAGTTTATGAAATCCTGCTTGAGCTTGCCTTCAACTTTGTGAACGATCCCGCTTTTATTTGCTTTTTTTAATTTTCGTAAAACTAGGGGTAACTGGAATACAAAGAATTCTTCAAAGGCTAGCCTTCGGTATGCCTGTTGTTGTATCTGGTGATCTTGCGGAAAGTGCATACTGATGATGCTCTTTGCCAGATTTAGTAAATCATTCCTCGACCTGATATCAAAGGGGAGGGAATCATTCACAAAGGGGAGATACTCATCGGCTACGGATTTAATAATTTTACGCAAACTTCGCTGAGTCATGTTTTGGGGTAAAGTATAAACGGGGACGATCCTACCTATGCTAAGCGACTGATCTTTGTCTCCTGAAACAATTTCAAATTCCGGGGAACTCATCTGCAACCTGTTTGCATAACGTTCAACCTTTCCGTACAAAATTAGAGTATCTTTGACTTTAAAATAATCCTTAAGGTAGGGCTGGTTAAACCACACGCAAGAAATTTTTCCACTATCATCCCCTACCGTTACTTCAATTATGCTAAACCCACGCCTTCTAAAAGAAGTGCGTGCATTTTTCGCCAAGACTTCTGCTTTTATGGTCTGGACCTGTCCTTCTTGAAGTTTGGATATCGGGCTAAATTTTGTGCGGTCTTCGTAGCGCCGGGGGAAATAATAAAAAAAATCCTCTATCACGCTAACGCCACTCTTTTCTAAAGCCTTGGCTCGCTTAGGCCCGATTCCTTTTAAATAACGGACCGGTGTATCCAGCGATTTTTTCATAAAGTAATCTGGGGTTCTTCTGATTCAGGTAGGCCTTTCATTGGAGGAGTAGGCCTTTCTTCCGGAGCCTGGGGTTTAATTTTACCCTGGGTAACTTCTATCTCAAATGAATCCGTGGAAACAGGCTTATTGTTTATTTTTATGGAAGCCGGGTTGATTTTGAATTTTCCCGCGGCGTTGGGTGCCAAAACAAATTCATATATTAAAGTAGTCTTTGGGCCATCCTTGCCAAAAACCATATTGGAAGATTCAACCTGGGATAACACTGCAAAATTCGTAAACCCGGGAAGCTGAGGTACAGGTAACGTCTTATCAGTTGAGGTTATGGTTATTTTATAGGTAAGCGTATCATCAGTGGATATCTTAGGCTTATCCACCTGCGCTCTTATGGAGGTATCGGCAAAAGAGTAAACCAGCGAGGAAAATAAAAAAATCAAGGAAAAAACTGTCAGCCTTTTCATGGTTTAATTTTTACATATTAACCAAAAACTGTCAATAGCTTTTAGGCCTTGAATTTCTACAAAATTTGTGGTATATTATTAATTGAAAAAAGGTACAACAAAGGAGGCAGGCAAGATAGCGAAAGCTATAAGGCCTATCACCTACAAGAATCCCCAGAATGTTTGGGGATTTTTTGTTTACGTTTGCATAACTTACGGAGCACAAAGTGCGAACGTAAGTTATATGCAAACGTAAATCCCGAGCCTACGAACGCAATTTTGAAAAAATTGCGGAGTGCTTAGGCGAGGGAACTCATGTCACATCCCTCTATCAACTCCCTCATCTCCTCCCTCGTCTTAGCTGTAGATGATTTCTCCCTTAAAGACCGGACTTTACGAAAACCTTTTGTATACCAGGCAAAAAACTTTCGGAATTGCATGACCCCGATCCTCTCTTTGTAAAAATCAATACAGCTGTCCAGATGCTCCAGCATTATTTTAACAATTTCTTTTCTATCAGGGCGCTCGGGGATCTTGCCTGTTTTTAGATACTCTTCTGTTTCCTTGAATATC
Source organism: Candidatus Omnitrophota bacterium (assembly GCA_963805065.1). Lineage (GTDB taxonomy): Bacteria > Omnitrophota > Gorgyraeia > Gygaellales > Profunditerraquicolaceae > CAWDSS01. The sequence continues at coordinate 120,759 of CAWDSS010000017.1, forward strand.
CAAGGGTTACCCAAGGAGCCACGCGCAATTGCCACGCCGTCGCAACCTGTTTCATCAAATATCTTTTTGATTAATGGCGCATGGAATGCATCGCCGCTGGCAATAAGCGGAATTCCTAAGGCTTTCTTCACCTGGCAGATTACCTCATAATCAACTGGCCCTGAATAGCCTTGTGTTTTTGTCCTGCCGTGCAGAATCACTGCCTTAACTCCTGCATCCTGGGCAGCCAGCGCGATTGTCCTGGCATTGACGGAATCTCTGTCCCAGCCGCTACGGATCTTGACAGTCACAGGAACTTTAGAATTGGCTATTACCAGTTTAAGAAGTTTTTGTAATTTTTTGGGGTCTTTCAATAAACTAGCACCTTCGCCCCTGCGCGTCACTTTCTTGACAGGGCAGGCAGCATTAAAATCCAGTAAATCGAACTCGTATTCTTTAAGTATTTCTAAAGCTGCAAATATATATTTTGGCTCCGCTCCCAATATCTGTATGCCCAAAGGCTTATCTTTTGGATGAGAAGAGAGCATCTGACGGGTCCTTTTGCTCCCGTAGCTCATAGAGCGCACATTTATCATTTCTACAAACGCAAGCTCGCAGCCGAATTTGCGGTTTATCAACCGAAAAGGCAAGTCGCTTATACCTGCCATAGGCGCAAGGAAAAGTGAAGATTGAATTTTGAGGGCACCGATTTTAAGCATAATTATTCTTATGGCGAAATTGTCTAGCGCGGGTTATAAAAGGAAGGGAATTTATATACTAACAGGACTACTCTACCTTTACTGTCTTTTTAAGCTCTCCGCCCTCATTGCATGTGGCGGTAATATCAAGCGCATCACCCTTCTTCAAATTTACTTCTGAGTAGCTGGCTGCCTGCGTATTCTTATTTGTCTGGCTGGAGAAATGCTGCAAAATCCAAGTTTTACCATTAAGCTTTATCTCAAGAGACACAATAAAATGTTTTGTAGGATCCTTTACGTTATGCCATACGCCTATAGCCAGGATTTTCTTATCAGGATAATACTTATAAACTATTGAATCCGGAGCGTGGGAAAAACTGATAGAAGTAAAACTGATTACTAATAAAAAGGCGGCAACTGCTAATATAGTCTTTCTCATCTACCCTCCTTTGTTTTTTTCTACTATAACAACGCATTAAAAAAGAAAAGTCAAACATTTAAGCAAATTAAGTGGTATCTGGTTTATTCAAACTCCTCAACAGGTCAACTATAGAAGGTTTGTTGCCGGGGGCAGGATCCTCCTGTTTTGGCTGAGTTTCTTTAACATCCTGCGGCGGCTGTATGCCTAATCTTTCAACATCTTTTTCCAATTCGTCATACTGGCTCTTGAGGCCATGGAATAATTCTTCTTTTAAAGCCAGTTCCTTTTTTAAGTTATCTACCTCCAGCTTTAGCCTCTGGGAATCTTTCTCAAGCTCGTTATTTTTGCTTGCCTCGCGCGAAACCTTAAATGCAACAAACAAAGAAATAATAAACAGGCAGGCAAGAATACTCAAAAATACCGCAGGGCTTAGAAGAATCGCCATCATCTTCCGGACTCCTTTCTAAATTTAATTTCAAGCAAATGTATTATATACCTTAATGCGTATTAAATCAAGATAACATATAGTAAAGAAACCGGGCGCCCTGCTTTTTAAACCGGAGCGCCCGTTTAATTCTTCAACACCTGTTAGTCGCCGTATACGGTTGTGGTATACTCGCCGTAAATACCTAACACGTTCTTTGAGTCGTAATCAACAAACTTAATGTTCCTGATGCCTGCGTTCGCAGCAGCTGCCTTGATACTCGCATCTCCGGTGGCCACTAACCCTAAGACTGATGTAGCTTTGGCAACTCCCACTTTACTGTAGCTTAAGCTTCCGTCTCCTGCAGCAACGGGAGATTTTATTTCTGTGTAAATCATCCCCATCGGATATGGCGTTGCGCAACCGGCTAATAAAGATACTGACATCAGCAATATCGCGGCATAAATCATTTTTTTATTCATTTTCACCTCCTCCCATTTCTAATAATTTTCCATATAATATATTATTTTGGAGTCTTCTTCCCTATTGAATGGGGAAATTACTGAATATTGTTTTATAATAATTGTTGATGGACTTAAGAGAAGCGATAGTTGCGATTATCAGGAAATAGCTGGCCACAAGAATAATTATACTGATAATTACCTTGGCATTCTTGCTAAGATGCGGGCTTAGCCAGACCAAAGGAAGGACAAAAGGCCCCACGCACAAAAAAATAATTATTAAGCTAGAGGTTTTAAAATACCACTTCTCCACTATTCACTCTTTCCCCTGACAGGTATACCTTGCGCCCTTAATTCATCAGAGTTTCTCTAAAACACGCAAGAACACCTCTACTACCTTCGGGTCAAACTGGGTGCCGCTGCCTTTTTTTAGTTCTGCGATAGCTTCTTCTTTGGTAAGCGCCTTGCGGTAAGGCCGGTCGGTAAACATGGCATCAAAACTATCCGCCACAGTCAGAATACGCGCACCCAAAGCGATTTCTTCTGCCTTTAGCTCAGCAGGATAACCTTTTCCGTCGTATCTCTCGTGGTGTTGCTCAACCAGTTTTATTACTTCGCTTAAAAAAGCTAATGGCCGCAAAATTTCAGCGCTCTTAACAGGGTGCATCTTCATTTTCTCCCACTCTTCACTGGATAGCTTCCCCGGCTTTGTAAGAATATAATCTTCTATGCCGATTTTGCCGATATCATGCAACTGACAGGCCTGTTCCAGGTCCTTAAGCTGCTCTTCCGCGAGGCCAATTTCTTTGGCAATGGCCAACGCGTATTCACAGACATGCTCAGAGTGTTTATGCGTATAATGGTCTTTGGCATCTATGGCTGATGTAAGGGCTGAAACCGTGCGCATGTAACTGTCCTCGAGGCTGCTGTACAGGCGGGCGTTTTCAATTGCAATGGCTGCCTCAGCAGCTACGCCTTTAATAAACCTGAAATCCTCCTTGGTAAAAACTTCTCTTGACCTTTTATTATTCACATTGATTACGCCGATCACCCCGTCCTTAGTCTTGAGGGGCACACTGATAAAAGAATGGGTATAATATTTTTCATTATTCCTCTGGCTAAAACGGGTGTCGGTTTCGATATCCTCTACCAAGACTCCTTCCTGGTGCTCTGCAATCCAACCGGAAATTAATTCTCCTACTTTTAACCTCGTATGCGTAATTACATCGCTCTCTAAGCCCTTAGCGCACCTGATTGTCAATTCCCCGGTATTCTTATCTACTAATAGTATGGAGCAAATCTCCAAGTCCAGATTTTTTGTAATTCTATCTACGATAATCTCAAGGACTCGATTCAAATCCAGGGTTGAGGACATATCACGGCCTATCTTATATAGAAGAAACAGTTCTTTTGTCCTGTCTTTTGCTTTTTCTTCCAGTTTCTCATTTTGCTCTTCCAGCTGATGCATTAATCTTTTGTTTATCTGTTTCAGCTCACGGAAAGAAATTGCTCTTTTAATCACGAATGATATTTCATCCACGGTAAATGGCTTCATTACATAATCGTAAGCACCCTGCCGTAGTGCCGACTGAACCGTTTCAAAAGACGGGTAACCCGTCATTACGATAGCCACGCACTCAGGGTCAACCTTCTTAATTTCCTCCAATACCTTGATTCCGTCCATATCCGGCATTTTTAAATCCGTCATCACTACATCAAAATTTCCCTCTTTAAATTTATTTATGCCATCCTGCCCAGATTCGGTATACTTGACTGCATATCCCTGGTCGGTGAATAAGGTATTTAGCAGCTCACAAATAACTGTCTCGTCATCAATGATTAAAATACTATTTTGCGCCATTTATGTTTTCCTTTTTTTCAAGAATCTGGTTAACGATTGTCTTAACCTCATCTATGTGAAAGGGCTTGTGGATGCAGGTGATCGCCCCTTCCTTCTGTAGTTCTTCCACTAGATATGTCGGCATACTATCAGTCATCACGATAAATGTCTTGGGGCATTTCTTCATTAGCATGCGTAATGTGCTTAGCCCGTCCATCACCGGCATATGCACATCCACAAAGGCAATGTCAAAGGAAGCATCCTTGACAATTTCTTCAGCTTCTTTTCCGTTACAAACAGTAGTAACGCTATACCCCTGGTCCGTAAGAATGTCACTAAAAAGACTGCGCATAATCTGTTCGTCATCTACAATTAAAATCCGGACATCTTTATTGTTCATCGAGCCACCTCCCCTACCGGCAAAGTAATAATGAATGTAGCGCCTTTACCTACCTGACTTCTTACTTCAATTTTTCCTTTATGGTCCTGGATAATCTGATAACTTATGGATAATCCAAGGCCGGTGCCTTTTTCCGTCTTAGTGGTGAAGAATGGCTCAAAGATGCGGATTAAATTTTCTTCCGGGATGCCGCAGCCGGTATCGCTAAATTCAATTTGCACTGCAGAAGGTAACTTAGACTGTTCATCTAATACATTCTTAGCAGTAAGAGTAATCTGGCCTCCTGTAGGCATGGCCTGCTGGGCATTAAGTATAAGATTGGTAAATACCTGTTGTAAGAGGTTAACCACGCCCATAACCCTGACTAAATTCGGCTGGATATTTACGAAGATGCTGACGTTACGCATCTTTAGCTGATGTTCCATAATGGCAAGCGTCTCCTCAATTGCCAGGCCCACATCCATTAATTCCGGCCGGTCAATAAGGGATTTCCTGGAGAACCTTAATAAGTTATTGACGATTTTCTTACAGCGCATAGACTCCTTCTCAATGGACTCAATAAAGCCTTTGCAGGATTTAAAATCATCCGAGCTAAAACCGGGGCGGTTAATTTTATCCAGCATGAACTGGGCATAGCCTAAAATGCCGCCTAAGGGATTATTTAATTCATGGGCAACACCAGCGCCTAATTGGCCTATAGCTGCCATCTTGGCAGATTGAATCAGCTGCGTCTGGGCCTCTTGCAACTCGCGGTTGGTCTTCTCTAATCCTTCGTATAATAAATAATTGTTCACCGCTACTGCGATTTCCTGGCCTGCGGTGGACAAGAGATTGATATCCTCTATCTTGTAGCCTTCGCCGGAGAGTTTCTTACCCAGGCTTAAGATTCCGATTAAGCCTCTTTGCACGATTAAGGGTATGATTAATTCCACCTCCAGCAACTCCATAATCTTAAGCCCATCAGGCTTGACATCTTTAAACTTGGGCTCAACTATCAATAATTCTTTTTCCACGATATTGCCGTATGTTTGCAGGAAGGCCACAAAAGGGCTATTTTTTTCAAAAGTGACATTGATGTTGCTTAGGCCCTGGCTTTCCCGGATAGCATAGCGGTCGAGCTTTTCATCAAATAACATCAAATTAACTTTATCTATGTGGATGGTCTCGGCAATCGTAGAGGTAACCGTACGCAACAAATCAGGAGAATCAAGAAATAAGCTTATTTTCTTGGCGAACTTTTCTAAGGTCTTACGGTAGTCGTATTTATCCCGATAAAAGATCCTGTCTACAAAATGCTGAGTTTTATCTTTTAGCGGGGTGATAAAAGACAAAAACAAGGTGATGAGAAAACTTGTGGCGATGATTTCTTGAATACTGGTAGTCTCTTTTCGTAACAGGAATTGGATAAAAACAATCGTGCCCCCGTAAGTCAAAATCACTAGCGATGACAATAACGCATAAATAACAATCTTATGTACCAGGGTCTCAATATCCATAAGCCGGTATTTAATGATACTGTAAGCTATAATTGAAAAAAGCAGAAACACAGGCAAAGAACCAAAGGGATAAACTTCTATTCCGTAATTAGGCAGGTAATCCCAGGAGCCCAGATACGCAATGAAAAAAGCCATAAACAAAAGCTTGCGCCGCTCTTTTTCAATTAACAGGTTTTCCTGTTTATAGCCGCGATAAAAATTAACCAGGCTGGCTAACATCAGAATAAAAAAGAAAAGCAAAAAAGGCGGGTGTAGAAAACTGGCCAAAGGATAGTAACCCCAGTAATATTTCTTTACTGCCCCTACAAACCAACTGGTCTGACTTAACACACAAAAAACCGCGCTCATTACATAAGCCAAAACCACAAACTTCTTCTGGCGCCAGAATTTAAGATAAGCTACTGAGAAGGCATAAATGCTGGAGGAAATAAATGAAACACCTACGTAAACGAATCTCCCCCAAAAAAGCGCCACTGCATAGTTCTTACTCACGCCGCACATTGTCTGAAACAACATCCAGGCTGATGCGGAAAAACAAGCATAAGCAAAGTATATGTTTGCGCTGGGCCTGTGTGTCTTTAAGACGATAAACGCGGCTAATGAGAATACGGTAATGGCAACCGCAAAATTAGGAATGCTGTAAGGATTTAAATAATAGTTCGCCGGATTAAAAAGTGTAGAAAGACTTTTCAGTATCATGCTTTTATTATACTGTAATATTAGCGCTTATTCAATCAAAATGCGGATGCTACCGGCAAAGTAATAATGAATGTAGCGCCTTTACCTACCTGACTTCTTACTTCAATTTTTCCTTTATGGTCCTGGATAATCTGATAACTTATGGATAATCCAAGGCCGGTGCCTTTTTCCGTCTTAGTGGTGAAGAATGGCTCAAAGATGCGGATTAAATTTTCTTCCGGGATGCCGCAGCCGGTATCGCTAAATTCAATTTGCACTGCAGAAGGTAACTTAGACTGTTCATCTAATACATTCTTAGCAGTAAGAGTAATCTGGCCTCCTGTAGGCATGGCCTGCTGGGCATTAAGTATAAGATTGGTAAATACCTGTTGTAAGAGGTTAACCACGCCCATAACCCTGACTAAATTCGGCTGGATATTTACGAAGATGCTGACGTTACGCATCTTTAGCTGATGTTCCATAATGGCAAGCGTCTCCTCAATTGCCAGGCCCACATCCATTAATTCCGGCCGGTCAATAAGGGATTTCCTGGAGAACCTTAATAAGTTATTGACGATTTTCTTACAGCGCATAGACTCCTTCTCAATGGACTCAATAAAGCCTTTGCAGGATTTAAAATCATCCGAGCTAAAACCGGGGCGGTTAATTTTATCCAGCATGAACTGGGCATAGCCTAAAATGCCGCCTAAGGGATTATTTAATTCATGGGCAACACCAGCGCCTAATTGGCCTATAGCTGCCATCTTGGCAGATTGAATCAGCTGCGTCTGGGCCTCTTGCAACTCGCGGTTGGTCTTCTCTAATCCTTCGTATAATAAATAATTGTTCACCGCTACTGCGATTTCCTGGCCTGCGGTGGACAAGAGATTGATATCCTCTATCTTGTAGCCTTCGCCGGAGAGTTTCTTACCCAGGCTTAAGATTCCGATTAAGCCTCTTTGCACGATTAAGGGTATGATTAATTCCGCCTCCAGCAACTCCATAATCTTAAGCCCATCAGGCTTGACATCTTTAAACTTGGGCTCAACTATCAATAATTCTTTTTCCACGATATTGCCGTATGTTTGCAGGAAGGCCACAAAAGGGCTATTTTTTTCAAAAGTGACATTGATGTTGCTTAGGCCCTGGCTTTCCCGGATAGCATAGCGGTCGAGCTTTTCATCAAATAACATCAAATTAACTTTATCTATGTGGATGGTCTCGGCAATCGTAGAGGTAACCGTACGCAACAAATCAGGAGAATCAAGAAATAAGCTTATTTTCTTGGCGAACTTTTCTAAGGTCTTACGGTAGTCGTATTTATCCCGATAAAAGATCCTGTCTACAAAATGCTGAGTTTTATCTTTTAGCGGGGTGATAAAAGACAAAAACAAGGTGATGAGAAAACTTGTGGCGATGATTTCTTGAATACTGGTAGTCTCTTTTCGTAACAGGAATTGGATAAAAACAATCGTGCCCCCGTAAGTCAAAAGCACCAGTGATGACAATAAGGCATAAATGATAAACCTGTGGATGAGTGTTTCAGCTTCCATCAGGCGGTATTTAATAATACTATAGGCGATGAGAGAAAAAAGCAAAAACACAGGCAAAAATCCAAAGGGATAAACTTCTATTCCGTAATTAGGCAGGTAATCCCAGGAGCCAAAAGAGGCGATAAAAAAAGCCACAAACAAAAGCTTGCGCCGCTCTTTTTCAATTAACAGGTTTTCCTGTTTATAGCCGCGATAAAAATTATAGAGACTTACTGACATAAGGACCGTAAAATAAAGCAAAAAAACCGGGTGGAGAAAATTAACCAGCGTATAGTACCCAAAGTAGTAATTCTTTAGCCCGCGGATAAACCAACTGGTCTGACTTAACACACAAAAAACCGCGCTCATTACATAAGCCAAAACCACAAACTTCTTCTGGCGCCAGAATTTAAGATAAGCTACTGAGAA
>CAWDSS010000018.1:0-46051 GCA_963805065.1 Candidatus Omnitrophota bacterium
GAGCCCAGGGCAGGTATTGATCACTTGTGTTTAGCTGACGCAGAAGCATTGATTAGCGCGCTTAGGCCAAAAAAAGCGATTCTTACGCATTTTGGCATGACCATGCTTAAAGCAAAGCCGCACATACAGGCAGACGAATTGAGTAAAAGGCTGGGTATTGAGGTAGTAGCGGCTTATGATGGGATGACGCTGAATTTTTAGATTCTTCGGCACAGCCTTAGAATCAAGAATTAGTTTCATTAATGAAACTAATTCTTGACACAAGTCGATATCTATGATAAAGTTATAGAAACTTAGCAACGTTAACCAAAGGAGGTGGCATGATGAGTAGTTGGGAAGTAGTCCTATTAGAACCAGCCAGAGTTGTTCTTGCTCAGATAGCTCAGTTCGTGGTAAACATCTTGTTGGTAATCGTAATACTCATCGTTGGTTGGCTTATATCTAGGCTAATCAAGACAGTGGTCACGCGGGGACTGAGATCCTTAAAAGTCGATGAGCTCTCTGACCGCATTGAATTAGACAACTTGCTGGAAAAGGGAGGCATCAGCTATTCGCTGTCCGAGTTAATAGGCGTGATATTCTATTGGTTAGCGCTCCTGGTGACTATCATGGTGGCAATAAATGCGGTCGGCCTGACAATCGCCGCGGACTTATTGAACAAGGTGGTCCTTTACATACCTAATGTCATCGCAGCCATATTCATCCTTATAGTCGGTATGTTTGTGGCAACCCTGTTAAGGAATATCGTCCAGACGGCAGCTATTAATGCAGGCATTTCGCATGTGAAACTTTTGAGCAAGGTCGTTGAGGTAATAGTAGTCGTATTTGCCATTGTCATTGCCCTGGAACAATTAAACATCGGCGTAAAGATTACGGAAATGACAGTTAGTATTATACTGGGCACCATTGGATTAGGCTTGGCTTTGGCTTTCGGGCTTGGCTGCAAAGAAATTGCAGGAAAAGCCGTAGCAGAACTCGTGGAGAAATTAAAGTCAAAGAAGTAATTAATTCTGTTTGGTAACTTGAGTTCAACCCCGCACTCCTTTACAAGAGTGCGGGGTTTATAATTTATGAGGATGGAGTTGCGCTGGAGATTCTAAAGAGGATAAATGCTTTGGAGTCATGAAGTTGTGTCAAGACCGATTATAATAAGATTTAGTTTTCTTTGTCGATAATTTGCGATATAATGCAAATAATATAGTAATATAGAGATTGCTTCGCCTTGCGACTATCGTCAGGGCTGGCAATGACGTGGCTGATATGCTCGAACTTACCAAGCAGGAAAAGCAGGTTATAATATTTTTGATGGCGACGGGGCTTCTAGGCATAGGGATTTTATGCTATAAAAGTTTAATATATAAACCGAAAATAAAAATAGTTTCCGCCCAACAGATAGATAAAGAAGCAGCAGCCAGCAAGGTTATTAATATAAATACCGCGGCTAAGGACGACCTAATCAGGTTGCGGGGCATCGGCCCAGCGCTGGCAGAGGCGATAATAGAATATCGCGCGGCACACGGTAATTTTATAGACAAAGAGGACTTAAAGAAGGTAAAGGGGATAGGGCCGGCGAAGTTTGAAAAGATAAAGGAATATATTAAGACAGAATGAAGAGGCCCCTCCTGGGGATAGTTGCAGCATTTTTTTTGGGGATACTAACCGAACAGCTGTTAGATATCCCCGTTTTTTATATTCTCGCCTATGCGATAATCTTTCTTTTGTTATCCCTCCTGTTTATTAAATCAAGAAAACTATTTTTATTATTTGCGGCGATAGGTTTTTTATTCATTGGCGCGTTAGCCTTTAAAAGTTATAACTCCATTCCTAAAGATCACATAAAGAACATTATCCCGGTTACGCAAGATTGCCATAAACAGGTTTTGCTGCAGGGTGAGATTTTGAATCAACCGGACGAAAGAATAACTTATTATAAAGAGAAAGAGTCCCGGTTTTTATTAGGCGTAAAGGCGCTTAGGGATAATAACGGCTGGAAGCCTGTTAGGGGTATTTTGTCGGTCAATGTGTTTAACCCGCGGGTAAATTTCAAATATGGCGATATGGTCATCCTGGAAGGAGAACTTTCCTCACCCAGGCCTGCGACAAATCCCGGCCAGTTTGATTATAAGAAATTTCTGGAGAGAAAAAAGATTTTTTATATCCTAAAGGTCAGAGAAGAAAATTTCTCTAAGGTTACCGGACACAGCGGGATAAATATCATAAAGTTGCTGGCCTTGCGGGCCAGTCAAAGAATAGAAGGCCTGATAGATAAATTTACGCCTGAGCCGGAAGGTTCTGTATTAAAGGCGATTTTATTAGGCAAACGGCAGGATATCGGCGAAGATTTGAACGAAGATTTTGTTAAAACCGGAACGGTCCATGTATTGGTTATAAGCGGTTTACACATCGGGCTCTTAGTTTCCATATTCCTGCTTTTATTTAAATTGTTTAGGCTGCCTTTTAGGGTCTGGGTGTTTATCCTGGTTCCCGTAGTCATATTCTATTGCATAATGGTTGATAGCAGGCCTCCGGTAGAGAGGGCTACTATTATGACGCTTGTATTTTTATTTGGGCGAATTTTAAGAAGGGAGCAGGATCTGTTAAATACGCTTGCGTTTTGCGCTTTGGTGATTTTATTTTTGAATCCGAATGATATACTTGATGTCGGTTTTCAGCTTTCATTCCTAACCGTTGGCTCAATTATTTATTTTACTCCCAAACTAGAAAAAATGTTTTTAAAAAATGAGTTAACCCGGTTTCATCTTTTACGCGCCTTACTGGTCTCGTTTTCTGCCTGGCTGGGCAGCGCCCCTCTTATAGCAAGGTATTTTAATATTTTTTCCCCGATTACTGTTATCGCAAATTTATTTATAGTCCCCTGGATGTTTTTCGTCCTGGCGTCTTCCGTAATATTTATTATATCCGGGTTTATCTCATCGTCGCTGGGTCTGGTATTTTCTCAAAGCGCTCACTTTAGTGTTTTAATCCTTATAAAGATGGCTTCTATATTCGCGAACATCCCGCTTTCCTATGTTAGGGTAAAGAGTCCACCCTGGATATATATCATAGGATTTTATATATTCTTGTTGTTTTTCTTCAACAGAAGATTGTTTAAAGTGAAAGCGAAATATTTTTTAATTGCCGCGCTTGTAATTTTGAATTTTTTTATCTGGCGCGGCGCATTTTTTGAAAATGAAAAAACTCTGCGGATTTCCTTTTTGGATGTCGGCAAGGGTAACGCCGCATTCCTGGAGTTTCCCAAAGGCGGCACTATGTTAATAGACGGCGGCGAAGGTTTAGGGACCAATATCGGCGGGCTGACACTAAGCAGGTTTTTGGGTTCAAAAGGAATTAATAATATAGACCTTGTTATGGCAACGCATCCGCATACGGATCATATCGGCGGTATCGTTACAGTGCTTAAAAATTTTAAGGTAAGATTTTTTATAGATAACGGCGATAGCGAGGCGAACCCTTTATATGCGAAATGCCAGGATTTGATTAAGCAAAAGAGGATAAAGAGGTTTGTCGTAAAGGAGGGAGATTCCATTGAGGGCTTTGAAAAAGTAGAACTTTTAGTTTTGAATCCGCCGGCCCGGAAGTTCGACGACTTGAATAATGATTCCCTCGTTCTAAAATTAACAAGCGGGGATTTCTCAGTCTTATTCTCCGCAGATATAAAAGAGGATGGAGCCAAGAATTTACTGTTAAGTCAATATAAACAGATGCCTTCAACGGTATTAAAGGTGCCGCATCACGGAGGAGCCCTTGGCGATGCTGCCTTCGAGTTTATTAAGACCATTAATCCGAAAGCGGCCGTTATCTCTTTGGGGGGTAGAGAGGTTAATGGTGACCTTTTATCAATCCTTAGTAGATTACAGACAAGGATTTACAGGACCGATACTGACGGCGCTATATTTTTAAAAAGTGAAAAAGATGAATACAGCATTTCCTTCGCCTCCGGCGAATTAAAATAGTTGTTGCTTAAATTTTTAGCTCTATGATATAATTTTCAGGTCTATTTTTTATATCGCCTTTCTCATACTTTAAAAGAAAAGAAAAGCGACAAAGATGATTGGGGTAAATACAGGCAGTTTCGCAAAGCATATCGCAATTGTTACATTCGGATGGCCGTTGGTTACAGTGGCTCGGGATGGCGTTGGAGATTTTGAAGAGGATAAGTGCTTTAGAATGAAAGGGTTATGTTGAATTCTCCAACCGATATTCTCACTAGCAAATTTTACCTCACGCGACCATTACCATACAAAAGTTATTAATTACGATAAATTGTTAGGTAAGATAAAGCTTGACATTTTTACCAAACAAAATATAATTCTATTAGTATAAAGTTTGGTAAAGGAGAATAAATATGAGCGTAATTAAGGGCGTGTTAAAAGAAGAACTGGAAAACTCTAGCGATATGCTGAAAGGCTATCAAAGAGAGATCGCTAAAATCAAAGGTTGTCTTATACGCAAGAAAATAGGTAAACGTTACTATTATTATTTGGTAAAAAGGCAAGGCAAAAAGGTGAAGTTTATATACAAAGGGCCTATTTCGGAGCAAGTCAAGAAAGCTTACGCTGAACAAAGACAGATGCTTAATAAATACAAGAAGCTGTTGTTGCAAGTTAAGAGTCAGATTAAGTTCATAAAGAGGGCATTACGTGGAAAAGAAACAGCGTGAATTGTGCCTTGAAATCTTAAGGCGGTTCAACAAAGCCGGCATACTTAAAGATATCATTCTTATCGGTAGTTGGAGCGCTTATTTTTATAATGAGTATTTCGCCGGTACTCCGTATTTGGACCGCGCAGCATTGAAAACCAGAGACATAGATTTTTTAATACATGATCCCGCGAAGATAAAGCATGAGGTTAATGTGCCGGAGCTGCTTCGCGATCTCGGTTTCGTTATAATCTACAAAGGGAACAAAGGATACATTAAGCTCGAGCATCCTGACTTGTTGCTTGAGTTTTTAGTTCTGGAGAAAGGCAGGGGCATGGATAAACCCTTTCCTTTGCCAAAATTAGGCATAAATGCCGTGGCTTTAAGATTCCTTAGCTTTCTGTCGTCTAATACGATTAAAGTTAAAATAGAAGATTTTTATGTGACATTACCTCATCCCGCTAATTTTGCGCTGCATAAGCTGATTATTTTCCAGAGAAGACTCAGGCAAGACAAAGCGGTAAAGGATAAAAGTATCGCTATTGAAATCCTGGAGTCGTTAATTGATAAAGGCGAATCATCCATAATTAAGCAGATATTTAATTCGATTCCGCAAAAATGGCAGAAAAAAGTTATAAAGGGACTGGGGGAAGTTAAAGAAAAAGAAATTTTGAGCTTGTTGATTGCGGGGTAAGTACAACGTAATGATCGTAGGAGTTTTAAAATAGCTATGGACTATAAATTTAAAAGAAATCGAATAGACAAAATCCCAAGAGAAAAAATGCTCGATGAGCTTGAAAAAGCAGCGAGAAATTTTAATTATATTGAATTTGGATGGAGAGATTTTGATAGCGTTGCTGGTATCAGCGCAACTGTAGTTAAAAAAGAATTTGGCAGTTGGAAGAAGGCATTATCTGCTTTAAAGGAATCATTAAAGTTGAAGGGAATGAATCTCTCGCCACGGCCTTTTGCTCCTAACAGAATACATCCCGGCAAAGATATGTTTGAGGAGATGGATCGAATATGGCATAAACTTGGTCATAGGCCATCTCGCAATGAATGGGAATCCTCAGAACCTAGAATTTCCTATGGCACTTATAAGCAAAGGTTTGGTGGTTGGCAAAGCGCCTGCTTGAAATTCATAGAGTATAAAATGGGAGGGCAAATACTTTCCGATGAAGAGATTGAAGACAAGAAAACCTTAAAAAACCATAAAGCTGGAACTGAAATTGTAGTTAAATCGGGACGTTCTCGAATGATTACATTAGCTGATAGATTGAAAGTACTGGATAGAGATAATTTTCGTTGTGTTTTGTGTGGCAGAACTCCCGCCACCGAACTTGGAGTGAAACTTCATATTGATCATAAAGTCCCGTTTTCTCAGGGTGGTGAGAGTAAGATTGATAATTTGTAGACGCTATGTCAAGACTGCAACTTGGGGAAAAGCGACAATTTGTTGAAGAGCCGATGAATGTACGTGGCGTTTTGAGTCTTTTTGAACCGAATGTTATGAAAACTAGAGACGCTAAAATTTACTGAAACTATATGAATGATAAAGAGATAAAGAAAAATAAAGTTTTTTTAGTTACCTACGGCTGTCAAATGAACGTTCGCGATTCAGAGGTGATTTGTGGCCTCCTGAAGAAGGAAGGCTATAAGTTTACTGAAAAGCATGATAATGCGGATATTATTATCTTCAACACTTGTTCCGTCCGCCAGCATGCTGAAGATAAAGTATGGTCGGAAATAGGAAGAATGGGAAAACTGAAAACTGAAAACCAAAAACCTATTATTGGGCTAGTAGGCTGTATGGCGCAGGCGCATAAACAAAAGATTTTTGATAGAGCGCCAAACGTAGATTTCGTAGTAGGGCCGCAGGATATCCATAGGATACCGGAAATTATTAAAAAGCTTTCAGCTGTCAGCTTTCAGCCTTCAGCTAAAGGCCTTTTTGAAGTTAAAATTTGGGAAACCGATGGTGAAACCAGGCCGGAAGAGGTCTATCATACAGGTTTTTTTCAGGATAAAGAACACAGCTTCGTAGTTATTTCAGAAGGGTGCTCCAATTATTGTTCCTATTGCGTAGTTCCTTTTGTCAGGGGAGAATTGCGCAGCCGTAGAGATACAGAAATATTCAGGGAAATCGAAGAAGTAAATGATTTAGGAATAAGCAAAATCACCCTTTTAGGCCAGAATGTTAATGCTTATAAATATAATGAGGTTAATTTTATTGAGCTGGTGAAGTCAGTTAATTCCATTAGGGGGTTAAAGGAATTCAGTTTTGTTACTTCTCATCCCAAGGACACTTCTTTGGATTTATTTAGGGCGATGGCTGAATGTGAAAAACTTAAGAAATGCCTGCATCTTCCGGTGCAATCAGGCTCAGACAGGATTCTAAAAGCCATGAACCGCGGATATGGCAGGAAATATTATTTGGAATTGGTAGAGAACTATCGTAAGATAGTTAAGAGCGGGCAGCTAACGACAGATATCATTGTGGGTTTTCCAACTGAAACCAAGGAAGATTTCCAGGATACCTATGATTTAGTTAAGGAAGTAGAATTTAATGCAGCTTATATTTTTAAATATTCTACGAGGTTAAATACCACAGCAGCCAATATGGTTGATGATATAGAGAAGAGCGAGAAGGAAAACAGGCACAAGTTGATATTGGATTTGCAGAAGAAGATATCTAAAAGTATAAAACATGAATGACAAAATCCTAAATCTGGATTTAACTAAAGAACTAAAGAACTTAAGAACTGAAGAACCGTTCTTTCGTTCTTTCGTTCTTTCGTTCTTTCGTTTCTGTGTAATTATTTGTGCTTTGTCATTTGTCATTAACGCTAAGGTTTATGCCCTGGATTTAGATAAGTTTAAGAGTTTATTTTTAAGCGGTGATTATAAGGCTGCTATTCAAGAGGGGGAACAAATCCTAGGGCTAAACTCCAATTCCCATGACCTGGATGAACTTTACCTTATCCTGGGCCAAAGTTACATGAAAGACGGAAATCTGTTACGCTCCGCCGACATTTTTCAAATCATCATCACCGAATATAAAAACAGCAACTTTAGAGAAGAAGCAAAGTTAAGTTTAGGCGACACGTATTTCTTCAGGCAGGATTTTGACAAAGCCGCTGCCAGCTACAAAGAAATACTCAATGATAATCCTAAAACGAAATTGAAAGCGGATTTATATTACAGGTTAAGTGAAACAGCGTTTAAAACAGGCAATAGTCAGGAGGCAGAGCTGTATTTGTCTAAACTGAAGAATGAATTCCCACAAGGCACGCAATTGTATTTTGACAAAGATTTATGCTCTCTCTCGCAGGTTCCTGCTTCAGATGTGTATTATGCGGTACAGGTGGGATCTTTTAGCAATATTGCAAACGCCAAGAATCTTACCCAGAGGTTGATTCAAAAAGGATATCCTGCGTATCTAGAAGAATCTGTCCTGGCAGATAAACCATCTTATCGTGTGAAAGTAGGTAAGGCACGCCAGCGCCAGGAAATTGTGAATTTGGAAAGCAGGCTTTCGAATGACGGCTATCCTACCAAGATTTGCCCGTAAGATAAATGCGTAAACAAAAAATATTTTTTCTAGTAGGTCCTACAGCCGTAGGTAAAACAGAAGTCGCCTGTTTAGTTGCCGGAAAATTGAACGCAGAAATAATTTCCTGCGATTCCATGCAAATATATAAGGGGATGAATATAATTACATCTAAGCCTACCAGGCTTCAGTTGAACAAAGTTAAACACCATTTAATCGCTACTGTTGCGCCCGGAAGAGAATACAATGTCTCAAGGTTTCGTAGAGTCGCAATCAAGAGTATGAAGAATATCTTAAGAAGAGGTAAACAGGTTCTTTTTGTGGGCGGCACAGGCCTGTACGCAACAATATTAATTGACGGTATCTTTGAAATTGCTGCTGGAGATGATGAATTTAGAGCCGGCCTTTATAAACAGGCTAAGGTACAAGGTAGCAGTTTCTTGCATAACAAGCTTAAAAAAATAGACCCTCAAGCAGCGTCAAAAATTCATCCCAATGATACAAAGCGCATTATCCGTGCTTTAGAGGTTTTTAAAATAACAGGTAAACCCATTTCAGAACTTCAGAAATTAAGAAAAGGGTTAAGCAGTGATTATGAAATTAAAGTTTACGGTCTTAATATGAATAGAGCTAATCTCTACAAACGAATTGACGAGCGCGTTGATAAAATGTTTGCCAAGGGGCTGATTGATGAAATAAAACAGCTCCTTAAGAAAAAATTAAGTAAGACTGCCTGTTTTGCCATAGGCATAAAAGAATTAAAGGGCTATTTTGCAGGCAATTATGATTTAGAAGAGGCTAAGAGATTGATGAAGAAAAATACGCGCAATTTTGCCAAGAGGCAGCTTACCTGGTTTAGAAAAGACAAACGCATTAAATGGGTTAATATTAACAAGAACCATAAACCTTCTTTGGCGGCAAATAAAATACTTACAGGATTCTTAAATGGATAATCTGCGGATTTTAGTTTTTCTTATACTGTTTATTTCCGGATCAGTAATATTTATAGTAAAAAAATGGCTTATACCGGTAAGAGGCTTTATCCAATTAAGCGTATTTACCGCAGGAGA
Source organism: Candidatus Omnitrophota bacterium (assembly GCA_963805065.1). Classification (GTDB taxonomy): domain Bacteria; phylum Omnitrophota; class Gorgyraeia; order Gygaellales; family Profunditerraquicolaceae; genus CAWDSS01. The sequence goes on from CAWDSS010000018.1 coordinate 9,281, forward strand.
AGTTGCTTTTTTCTGTAAGGGCGCTCTTTGTGAAATTTGCCCTTTGTCATTCGGCATATGTCCCATAGGCACAACGCAGAGGGTATCATTTATAAAGAAGTTTCCTTCTTATATCGTAGTTTTAATTATCGGGGCAATAGGAATAATCCTGGGAAGCTTAAGTTGCGGCTGGATATGCCCCGTGGGTTTTGTCCAGGATGTGTTGCATGCGCCGAAATTCAGGGAGATTAAGGTTTCCCACAAAATCAGCGTATTACGCTATTTAACTTTGCTGTTAACCATAATTGCTGTATGGTTAGAGATAAAATACAATTTTTTCAGCAGAAGAGGAATAAGTATTTTTCACCATTATGTAATAATGGCAGGCGGCATATTGCTTATATCGGCAGTTTTCATTAAAAGGCCGTTCTGCCGGATATTTTGTCCTTTAGGCCTTGTTTTGGGAAAGTTCAATAAAATTAGTTTACTTAAAGTGAATTTGAATAAGAACGCATGCACCGGCTGTCAGGAATGCAATAATTCCTGCGTTATGGATTTGAAACCCCTAACCCAGGTTAACAGCGATCTTTGCGTGAAGTGTTTTAATTGCGTCAAGGTTTGTAATCAACGTAAACAGGAGTCTTAAAATCATGGAACGGGCATTATTAGTCACTATTAAATTTAAGCATGAAAAATCCAGCTGGGGCCTTGATGATCTGGCTGAGGAATTGGAACAGCTGGCGCGAACTTCCGGTGTTGAGGCAATAGATAATATCGTCTCGATTTGCGAAAAACCCACGCCCAATTTTTTTGTCGGCAAAGGTAAAGTTGAAGAGATAGCTTTAATTTGCCAGGAGGAAGGAATTGACACGGTAATTTTTAGCCACGACCTTTCCGGTACCCAGCAGCGCAATTTAGAAGAGGTTATCGGAAGAAAGACTGTTGACCGTACTCAATTAATTCTGGATATATTTGCCCGGCATGCCAAGAGCCCCGAAGGAAAAATGCAGGTTGAATTAGCTCAATTGCAATATTTGATGCCCAGGTTAGTCGGGAAAGGTATCATGCTTTCACGTTTAGGCGGCGGCATTGGAACACGAGGCCCCGGAGAGCAGAAACTTGAAGTTGATAGAAGGCAGATTCGTAAAAGAATAGATAAATTAAAGGATGATTTAAAACATCTTAGCCTGCACCGGGAAACCCTTAGAAAGAAAAGAAAAGACAATGAGTTACCTACTGTGGCTTTGGTGGGTTATACCAGCGCAGGGAAATCTACTCTAATAAATGCCCTGACAGGAGCCAGCCAATCAGTGTCAGAAAATTTATTTACTACTTTAGATCCTTTGTATAAAAGCATGCAGCTTGCTAACGGAGAGAATATCGTTATTTCCGATACGGTTGGTTTTTTGTACAACCTGCCGCATCATCTTATAGAGGCATTCAAAGCTACGCTTGAGGAGGTTGTGCAGTCTGATTTATTAATACATGTGCTGGATGTGTCTCATAGCCTTGTGCATGAACATAATCTTGCTGTGCTTAAAATTTTAACAGAGCTGCGCGCACAGGAAAAACCACTAATTACTGCTTTAAATAAAATTGACCTCGTTGAGGATAAAACAAACCTGGCTAACTTAAAAAATGATTTTGCTAACGCGGTTTTAATTTCAGCCAAGACGAAAGAAAATTTAGGCGTTTTGTTAGAAAAAATTTCAGTTGAATTTAAAAGCAGGATGCTTAAGCTAGAAATTTCCATACCTGTAGCGCGCATGGACCTAATTGACTTATTTTACCGCGAGGGAAAAGTAGAAAACATTCGCTACCTGCAAAACAGTATAAAAATTAGGTTGTCATTACCCAAAATACTCTATCATAAGTTATTGCATACCAAGCAGATATCAGACGTTAATTAGAATATCTAAATTATTTTATTATAATAGCTTGACAAAATTATTATCATATGTTATAGTTACTTTAGAAAAAGAGGAGGTTAAATATGCCTCTGTTTGATATTTATATTAGTCCTGATGAGCCGGTTTACGTGATAAGCGTAGTCAGCAAGCTCGTAGATTTGCCGATTTGGACCTTAAGGCAACTTGACAAAGCAGGCCTGGTTTGTCCCAAAAGGATAGGCAAAAAAAGCAGGCTGTATTCGTTGAAGGATATAAAGAAGTTGGAATATATTCATTATTTAATGGAAGATAAAAGAGTGAATATCAGCGGAATTAGGATTATATTGGAGTTAGAAAAGCCAAAATAATTTTTTTTGAATTTATATTAGCACTTTCGTATAATAAGTGCTAAAAAGGAAATCATGAAAATTGTGGATTTGGATTCAAATATTGACAAAGCAACCATTTATGTTAAAATCTTTCTTCAGCATTCATAAACAGAGAGTGCTAACAGGAGTTAAACCATGGTAAGAAACGTAGATTATGAAACCAGGAGAAGAGCGGTTTTAACAGCCACAATAAATCAATATATCGAAGAGGCCATGCCAGTGGCTTCAGAAGGTATAGCACATGATTTTGATTTAAGTCCCGCTACAATCAGAAACATATTTGCAGAGCTGGAAGAAGCGGGCTTGCTTACTCATCCTTATACCTCAGGGGGACGGATTCCCACTGACAAAGGTTACCGTTATTACGTAGATTTCCTGGTTTCCCAGATGGAATTATTGGATGAGGAGAAGGAAAACATCCTGAAAGAATATAAAAAGGAAATGAACCGTTTAGAGGACGCATTGGAAGAAACCTCCGACATTATTTCCATTATTACGCATTATGCGGGGATTGTTTCGTTTTTGGATTGGCAGGACAAGTTATTCTATAAAGGAATCAGTCATATTTTAGAACAGCCGGAATTCCGTAATTTTGAAAAGATGCGCCGGCTGATAAAAATGATTGAAGATAAGCAAAATTTGCTTAAGATTATTAACCGCGATTTTAATGAGAAAGTAAAGGTATATATAGGTTCTGAGTTAGGCTGCCCGGGGATGGAGAGTTGTTCCCTGGTGGTTTCAAGCTACAGGGTTAAGGATAAACTTTCCGGAAGGCTGGCTGTATTAGGGCCTGCGCGCATGGAATACAGGCATATTATTCCGACATTGGAATATATTTCCGATTGTTTAACAGACGTGCTGAATAACATATAAGCACTATGGAAAATCAAAAACAGAACAAGGAAGAGAATAATTTAAAAGAAGAGAAAACTATTACCCTGAAAGAGTGTGAATACGCGAAATTGAAAGAAGAAGCACAGCAGGGTAAAGACAGCCAGGATAAATTACTCAGGATTCAGGCAGATTTTGAGAATACCCGTAAGCGCCTGGAGCGAGACAAACAGGATTTTGCAAAGTTTGCTAACGAGGGAATCGTCCTGGAACTGCTTAATATCCTGGATGATTTAGAGCGGAGTGTGGCGCTTGCACAGGCAAAGCACCAGGATATAACAGCTTTTTTAAAAGGCGTGGAAATGATTCTGGCGCACCTGTATGAATTATTGAAAGAGCACGGTGTAAAGCCCATTGAAGCAGAAGGTAAAGCATTTGACCCGCATTATCATGAGGCATTGTTACAGGAGGTGAACTTGGATTTGCCGGAACACACAATCATTGAAGAATTGCAAAAAGGTTATTTAATGAATGATAGGGTAATAAGGACTTCTAAAGTAAAAGTTTCCAAAAAGCAAGAAGTCAAAGGAGGTTAACATGGCTAAAATTATAGGTATTGATTTAGGCACATCTAATTCTGCTGCAGCTGTGATGGAGGGCGGCAGGCCGGTAATTATTCCTTCGGCAGAAGGGGCAGGCGTTGCATCCGGTAAAGCATTTCCCTCTTACGTTGCTTTTACCAAAGAGGGGCAACGTTTGGTAGGCGAGCCTGCAAGGCGCCAGGCTGCAATAAATGCCGAGGGCACGATTCAGGCAGCCAAACGTAAAATGGGTACCGACTATAAATTTAAGGTTTACGGGAAAGAATACACGCCCCAGCAGATCTCTGCTTTTATTTTGCAGAAAATCAAACAGGATGCTGAAAGCTATTTAGGGGATAAAGTTGAGGAAGCGGTTATCACCTGTCCTGCTTATTTTGACGATAACCAAAGGACTGCTACAAAAGATGCCGGAGAAATAGCGGGCTTAAGGGTTTTACGTATAATTAACGAGCCTACTGCTGCCTGCCTTGCTTACGGCTTAGAAAAATCGCAAAAAGAACAAAAGATCATGGTGTTTGATTTAGGAGGCGGGACATTAGACGTAACAATTATGGAAATGGCGCAGGGTGTATTTGAAGTTAAATCCACATCCGGAGATACGCAGCTTGGCGGTACTGACATGGATAATGTTATGATCGAGTATATTGCTGGTCAGTTTAAGCGGGAAACCGGTATAGACTTACACAATGATAAGATGGCGGTGCAGCGGCTTCGTGAAGCAGCTGAAAAAGCCAAGATAGAATTATCTTCTACGGTTTCTACTGATATAAACCTTCCGTTTATCACTGCAGATGCTTCAGGCCCGAAACACTTGACCATGTCAATTACCCGCGCCAAATTAGAGGAATTGATTTCTCCTATAATTGACAGATGCCGTCATCCCATGGAGCAGGCAATAGCTGATGCAAAGTTGAGCCCTAAGGAAATTGACAGAATTATCATGGTTGGCGGGCCAACCAGGATGCCCATAGTGCAGAAATTTGTCGAGGATTACGTTGGCAAGAAAATTGAACGCGGTGTTGATCCCATGGAATGCGTAGCACTGGGCGCTGCTATTCAGGCTGCGATTATTAAAGGAGATATGAAGGATGTTTTGCTGCTTGATGTTACGCCGTTATCTTTGGGTATTGAAACTTTAGGCGGAGTGTTTACAAAATTAATTGAAAGAAATACTACTATACCTACCAAAAAGTCTCAGATTTTTTCCACAGCTGCGGATAATCAGACAGCAGTGACCATTCGTGTCCTTCAGGGTGAGCGGCAAATGGCTGATGATAACGTAGAGTTGGGCAGGTTTGATTTAGTGGGGATTCCTTCTGCTCCCCGCGGGATACCGCAGATTGAGGTTGCCTTTGATATTGATGCCAACGGTATCGTGCACGTTTCTGCTAAGGATCTGGGAACGGGTAAAGAGCAGTCTATACGTATCACCGCTCCTAAGAAACTCTCCAAGGAAGAAATAGATAAGATGGTCAAGGATGCGGATAAATTCGCCGCAGAAGATACAAAAAGAAAAGAATTGGTAGAGATGATTAACCAGGCAGATTCCTTGGTTTACTCGACTGAAAAATCGCTTAAAGAATTCGGTGATAAAGTAAACCAGAGCGAGCGTGCTGAAATTGAAGCAAGGTTAAATGATCTAAAGACTGCGATTAAAGACAAGAATATAGACGGAATCAAACGCGGCATGGATGATTTGACCAAAGTTTCGCATAAACTGGCAGAAGAGATTTACAAGCAGGCAGCAGCAAAGCAGCAGCAGTCGCAGGCAAAGGCTGAGCCCCGGCAGGAAAAAACCGAACAGCCTAAAGATGAAGACAAAAAAGGCGATGACATAATTGACGCGGAATACAAAGAAGAAGGCGACACTAAGTAATGTCTACTAAGCGCGATTATTATGAAATATTAGGGGTTAAAAAGAGCGCGACTCTGGATGAGATAAAAAAGTCTTACAGGGATTTGGCATTACGTTTTCATCCGGACAGGGTCCCCCACGAGCAGAAGAAAGAAGCAGAAGAAAAATTCAAAGAGATTTCTGAGGCGTATGCCGTCCTATCTGATTCAGAAAAACGTGCCTTATACGATCAGTATGGCCATTCAGGCATAGACCAGAAATATGCTTATGAAGATATCTTTAAAGGAGCGGATTTCAGCAGCATATTTCAAGGTATGGGAGATTTCGGGTTGGGGGGTGGAATCTTTGAAGAAATCTTCAGTGACCTGGGTTATGACATTTTTGGCGGCAGGCAAACTAGAGGGAGCAGCGGCCGCAGAAGAGGTAGAGACCTACAGGTTTCTCTTGATATTACTCTGGAAGAAGCAGCCAATGGGACAGAGAAAACAATAACTGTTCCGCGTTATGAAGTTTGTTCTATGTGTTCTGGAAGTGGCGCAAAACCCGGTACCAAAAAAACTACCTGTCCGCAATGTAAAGGTTCAGGCAGGACCGTAGTTTCCAGCGGTTTTTTTCAATTAGCGCAGACATGTTCACGCTGCGCAGGCCTTGGCCAGGTAATACAGGCGCCCTGCCCAGATTGCCGTGGAGAAGGCAAAGTTAAAGTAACACGGAAAATCAAAGTTAAAATTCCTGCCGGAGTAGATACCGGATCTAATTTAAGGGTAAGAGGTGAAGGCGAATCAGGTGCATCGAGCAGTGGAGACTTATATGTTATAATTGAAATTCGGTCACATTCTGTTTTCCAAAGACATAACAATGATATTGCAACTGAAATAAACATAAGTTTAAGCAAAGCAATATTAGGAGGAGAAGTGGAAGTTCCGACCCTAGATTCAAGAGTGAGCATGAAAATACCTGCCGGAACGCAAAGCGGAAGAATTTTCAGGCTTAAGCAAAAGGGTATCCCTGATGTGCACGGTAGAGGCATAGGAGATGAATTGATCAGGGTGAACGTAGAAATCCCCGAGCGCCTGACACCTGAACAGCGCAGTCTCATTGAAGAATTTGCCAGGCTTTCAGGAGAAGATACCAATAAAGAAAGTTTTAAGGATAAAATAAAGAAAGCGTTTAAATAGGAGAAAGAAATGCCAACATACGAATATGAATGCTCTCATTGCGGGTATGCTTTTGAGAAATCCCAGAATATAAACGATAAGCCGTTACAAAAATGCCCAAAGTGCGCTAAAAAGATTAAGCGGCTTATTGGCAGCGGTTCAGGCATAATCTTTAAGGGCTCTGGCTTTTATGCCACGGATTACCGGAAATCCTCAGAAGTGAGCAAAGCCTCGCATATCTGCCCTAAAGCAAAACAAGGCTGTGATGCCTGCCCACACTCAAAATAAAATTAAAGGTAACTCATGGCTAAGATAATTCCGTTCAAAGCAGTTCGTTTCAATAAGGAAAATATTAAAGATTTGTCGCGGGTAGTCTGCCCCCCTTATGATGTTATTTCCCCCAAACAGCAGCAATACTTCTACGATTTAGATCCTTACAACCTAATCCATATTCTTTTAACTAAAGATATCCCCGGAGAGAATAAATATAAACAGGCAGGCAGTGATTTCAAATTATGGCTAAAAGATAAGGTGCTCATTCGGGATGACTTACCGGCAATATATTTTTATAGCCAGCAGTATAATATCATGGGAGAAAAAAAGACGCGCCTGGGGTTTATTTCTCTCCTGCATTTGGAAGACGGCAGTAAGCAAGTGTTTAGGCACGAGCATACCCACCAGGAGGCAAAACAAGACAGATTCAGGCTGATAAAACAGGTGAAGGCAAACTTAAGCCCCATATTCGTAATATTTTTGGATAAGAAACGCATTATTCAGCGCGTGTATCAGCGTTACGTCTGTAATATTAAGCCTGTTATTGATATTACCGATGAACAAAAGATAAACCATAAATTATGGAGAATTGATGCGCCTGAAATAATTAGCGCAATGCAAGGTAGCTTAGAAACAGAAAATATTTTCATTGCCGATGGCCACCACCGCTATGAAGTTGCCTGTGCCTATAAGGACGAAATGAAACAAAAGTTGGGTGGAGAAGCAACTGGAGAGGAAAGCTTTAACTATATGATGGCATATTTTACTAACACAGATGCCCGCGGATTGACAATATTACCCATACATCGCCTGCTTAAATTAGATTCAAAAATAGATACAAATCAACTTTTGGCTTCTTTGTCTGAATATTTTGATGTTGAGGAAATAAAGGAAAAGGAAAAACTCCTCTTTCTTATGAAAAAAGGCGGGCCTGCCGCACACCTGTTGGCAATGTATAAAGACAAGAGGTTCTTTCTTCTTAGGTTGAAAAATGTGCGAATTTTAGATAAAATATTGGTGGATAAACCCAAGGATTACAGGTCATTGGATGTCTGTATTTTAAACTCCATAGTGTTTGATAAGATTATGGGGTTTCGCCAGGATAACAGAGAAAATCTAAAGTTTAGCCCTTTTGCTGAAGAATTTATCAAGGAAGTGGATGGCAATCCCTTAGCTATTGCTTTCTTTTTGAATCCGGTTAAGATACAGCAGATTATTTCAGTGGCTTTGGAAGACGAAAGGATGCCTCCCAAGTCAACGTATTTTTATCCCAAGGTTTTATCCGGATTAGTCATCAACAAACTGGATTGAGGGTTCAATATGGCATTATTTGGAAAACCAAAATATACGATAGTCAGGCTCAAGAAAAAAGAGATCCCTGATGGGCTTTGGACAAAGTGCGAGGAGTGTTCTGAAACACTGTACAATAAAACCCTTGAGGAAAATCAGAAGGTCTGCCCCAAATGTAATTATCATTTTGTCTTAGGCGCTTACGAAAGAATAAGCATGCTTTTAGATAAAGACACATTTACGGAATATGATAAAGACATGTTATCGGTGGACCCGCTGGATTTTAAAGGGCCAAAAACTTATAAGGAAAAATTAGCCGCAGACCAGGGCTCAACCGGCCTTAAGGACGCGGTTATTTCCGGAGAAGGCAAAGTCGAAGACAAAAAAATAATTATAGCCGTTACGGATTCACGTTTCATCATGGGCTCTATGGGTTCTGTGGTAGGAGAGAAGATTACCCGGGCTATTGAGACAGCGACGAAAAATAAACTTCCGGTAATCATAGTTTCCGGCTCCGGCGGCGGGGCAAGGATGTATGAGGGGATGTTCAGCCTTATGCAGATGTCTAAGACATGTGCTGCTCTTGCGTATCATCGCCAGGCGAGGCTTCCTTACATCTCCATACTTACTAATCCCACTATGGCAGGAGTAATGGCTTCTTTTGCCGGTGTGGGCGATATAATAATTGCTGAGCCTAGGGCCTTAATTGGTTTTACCGGGCCGCGGGTAATCGAGCAGACCATAAGGCAGAAGTTGCCGGCAGGTTTTCAACGTTCGGAATTTCTTTTAGAGCACGGCTTAATAGACATGATTGTGCAACGCAAGAAGTTAAAAACAACCCTTAGCCAGCTTATAGATTATCTGAGTTGATTTTTTATAAATTATTGTTATAATACTTGCCTAAATGTAGTTTTTCGCGAAGGAGTAAGGAAATGGCACAGGTTAGCCTTAATAATGTATGTAAAGTTTTTAGCGGCAATGTTAAAGCAGTGGATAATTTTAATCTCGGTGTGAATAATAAGGAATTCATGGTTTTAGTAGGTCCATCCGGATGCGGGAAATCCACTACCCTACGGATGATCGCCGGCTTAGAAGATATAAGTTCTGGCGATATATATATTGGGAATAAAAGGGTTAATGACGTTCCGGCAAAAGACAGGGATATTGCCATGGTATTTCAAAACTACGCACTTTATCCGCATATGACGGTATTTGAAAATATGTCATTCGGCTTGAGGTTGCGCCATATCCCCAAGACTGAAATTATCCAACGCGTTAACGAAGCTGCTGAAATACTGGGGATTAAGCGCCTTCTTAACCGCAGGCCCAAAGAACTTTCCGGAGGAGAAAGGCAGCGCGTGGCGGTAGGCAGGGCTATAGTAAGAAAACCGATGGTCTTTTTATTTGATGAGCCCTTGAGCAACCTTGATGCAAAATTGCGGGTCCAGATGCGCACCGAAATACATAAACTTTATATCAGGCTGCAGACCACAATAATCTATGTTACGCATGACCAAGTAGAGGCTATGACCATGGGGGACAGGATTGCAGTGATGAAGGACGGCATCCTTCAGCAGGTTGATGACCCGATATCCATTTACGATCATCCAAAAAATAAATTTGTTGCAGGCTTCATCGGATCTCCGCCTATGAATTTTATGCAAGGAATTCTTATAAAAAAAGACGGACGTATATATTTCGATGAAGACAAGTTTAAGGTTAAACTCGTTGAGGATATGCACGCCAAGATGATGCCCTACATTGATAAAGAAGTAATTTTTGGCATCCGTTCAGAAGATATCTATGACAAATTATTTGTTTCAGAGGCTCCACCGGAAAACGTAATAACAGTAAATTGCGAAGTATACGAACCTATGGGTTCTGAGGTCTATCTTTATCTTAATACCGGAAAGCATACCTTTGTTGCAAGAGTCGGTGCCCACGATAAGCCAAGGGTTAATTTGGATATGGACGTGGTATTTGATATGAGCAAAGTGCATTTTTTTGATAAAGAGACCGAAGAGACGATTGTCTAATAAAAAAACGCATAGACCAACCCTAAAAATAGCCATCCGGACTATCGCAACAATATTTTTTTACCTCCTCGTTCCAGCCTCGCTGACCCTAAATCTTAAGCTTGTTTCTCCTGCAGTATTTTCTTTATACGTCCTGGTAAACATCGTTATAATTTGCCTCCTGGTTAAGAAAAATTTTGGCCAAAAGTACCATATTCAATACGAAATAGATACCCTTAACGAGAAACTGAATATTCTATTCAATCAGAATTCAAAAGAAACCCGCAGTAACCTGGCATTGCAGGCAAAAATTATTCGTTATAACAGCCTTCATAGGATCGTGGAAGAATTAAATGAAAAATTAGACCTGGATTCCGTAACAGACGGGCTTACCTCGACAGCCTTTTCTCTTATCGCAAACCATAAAGGCAATTGCATCCTCTATTTAGTGGATAATCAAACTCAAGGCTTAGGGTTGTTTAAAGCCAGGAAGGAGAATCGCGACCTGATAATCAAAGCGAAAGAGGGGGATATTTTTGATTACTGGGTAATGAAACACGGCACCTCCCTCTTAATAGAAGACATTAAAGCGGACTTTAGATTTGATACCGAAAAATTGAAATCAGCAGATACGAGGCCCATTGTTTCACTCATCAGTTCTGCGTTAATAAACGATTACAGGCTATTGGGTATTTTGAGGCTGGATAACCCTAGTCCAAATATTTATTCTCAAGAAGATTTAAGATTTCTAGTAACGATTTGTGATTTAGGGGCGGTGGCTTTGGAAAATGCCGTTCTTTTTGAGGAAACCCAGGAGCTTGCTATCCGCGATAGCTTAACTTCCCTTTTCACAAAGGCTTATTTTTTAGAAAGGCTGAAAGAAGAATGTAAAAGGGCAACCCGCCAGAAGGAAACATTCTCTTTATTGTTTTTGGACATAGATTTTTTTAAAAAGTATAATGATAATTTCGGGCATATCGCGGGAGACCTGGTGTTAAGTAATTTAAGCCGCATAATGACAGAATATTTAAGTGAATTCAGCCCAATCCTAAGCCGTTTTGGGGGAGAGGAGTTTTGCGTAATTTTACCCGTTAAGAATAAGCAGAGTGCATATTCTATAGCTTGCAGATTACGCAAAAGAATAGAGGAGGAAGAAATCATTTTACGCAGGCAAAAGACAAATATCACGGTTTCTATAGGAGTGGCAAATTTCCCCAGCGATGCATCAGATGAAGAGAGCCTTATTGTTAAGGCCGATAAAGCCATGTATGACGCAAAGCAGGCCGGCCGTAACAGGGTAAAAACAGCCTAAGAAAATGGGTATAATTATCCTTATTTTATTATCGGTTTCTTTAGCCCTTAATCTAAAAAGGTCCCTGTTTAACAGGTTGATTGGAAAAACCAGGGATTATGAACGCCTAAAGTATGATTATGAGGAACTAGGCAGGAAAAATATAAAACTGATAACAGATAATTTTGCATTAGAAGATTCTGTTAATGAGACTGCGGCGTTATATGGCATAACCAGGGATATTTGTAAGAGCCTTGACGAAGAAGAAATATTTGATTTATTCCGTGAGCGTATAAATAAGTATGTAAAGGTAGAAGATTGTAAGTTTCTAAAGCAAGGAAATGATATTTCCGGCTTTAAGGATTATACAGTGCTGCCGTTAGCCATAAAAAAGAGCAATGTAGGATATTTGGTATCAAAGGGTGTCAAAGAGATTGATAGGGAAAAATTCGGTATACTGGCTCAACAATTTTTGTTTTGTATAAAGCGGGCATTATTATACAGGAAAGTCCAGGAAGTGACTATCACCGATAGCCTTACCCATGTATTTAACCGCAGGTATTTCACTTTAAGGTTTAATGAGGAATTAGAAAGGTCCAAAAGGCTAAATTATAAGTTTGCATTCCTTATGCTGGATATTGACCATTTCAAGGATTGCAACGATTCTTACGGACATTTAGTGGGTGATGTTATATTAAGAGAAGTTACTTTGGCTTTAAAAGAAAATATGAGGCAGATTGATTTCGTGGGCAGGTACGGAGGAGAGGAATTTTCTATTATCCTGACCGATACCGATAAGGAGCAGGCGCAATTCGCAGCGGAACGTTTCAGGCAGGCGGTAGCATCTAGAAAAATAAGAGCCTATGACGAGAATTTAAAAGTGACCATAAGTATTGGCATATCAGTATTCCCGGATGATGCGGAAGACGAACAAAGGCTTATAGACAAAGCGGACCAGGCATTGTATAGGGCAAAGCAGGCAGGAAGAAACAGAGTTAGTGTATAATCTTGCAGCTATTAGTGTTAAGTGGTATAATAAACGTATTAATAAAATCAGAAAATAGAAATGTCCCATAAAAAAACCATATTTCTAATATTCCTTTTTTTAATCTTTTTGGGTTTTTCTCCAGCACTAACGCCAGCTCAAAATTCCTCCGAATCCAATAATGATATCCCCGGTGCGTATTATAAGAAATACCTCAGGGATTACTATTATAACGAGGGGAAAGAATTCTATGCGCAAGGCTCTTACCGTGAAGCGGAGCTAAAATTCAGGTTGGCATTAAAATGTGATCCCGATTATATTCCTGCGGCAACATACCTTTCAATAGTGCGGGGAAAGATTTTACAAGAGCAAAATCTGGAAGAACAAAAAATAATCTACCGGCAGGAGAAAAAGGACCAGCTTTCAAAAGAATTTTTTATCCAGTTTTATTATAAGCAAGGGTTACATTACTTTAAAACAGCAAGCTACCAACAGGCTATTGAAAAGTTTAAACAAGCCTTGAAGTGGGCGCCGGATTTTAAGCCCGCTCTTAAATATCTCGTTCTAAGTGAGGATAAGCTCAGGCAGGATAAGTTGTCAGAAGAAAAGAAGATTTTGGAAGAAGCGAGGAAGGAAGAGGTAAAGGCGAAGCAGGAGCTTCGGGATTTTTATTACAAGCAAGGAATTACTTATTTCAAGCAATCTAACTTTAAAGAAGCGATTTCCTGTTTTAAACAAGCATTAGAGGTTGATATTCAGTATAAGCCTGCTATGAAGTATAAGGCTTTAGCTGAAGAGAAGCTTGTTCAGGCACAAAAGCGGCAGCAGCAAGCCGCAAAGAAAGAGCAAGCACAGAAACAAAAAGCAGGCCCACAGTTAAATCCGGTTGCAGAAAATAAGCTAAAAGAACCTGTCCAAGGAAAGTGAGCAGATTATGTTAAAAGGCAAAGTCGCATTGGTAAGTGGAGGAAGCAGGGGTATAGGTTCGGAAATTGTTAAAATATTGGCGCAAGATGGAGCAAAAGTTGTTTTTACTTACAATAGAGATGCAGTTTCCGCAAATAATCTGATTAAGGGGCTCAAAGATAAAAATGTTTTATCTATGCAATTAGATGTGAGAGATTTTGATGCCGCTAAAAAAGCCGTTGAGTTTACAAAAGAGAATTTCAAAGGGTTAGATATTCTTGTTAATAATGCCGGAATTACCAAAGATAACCTGCTTATGTTTATGTCAAAAGAAGAGTGGGCCGATGTCATAGATACAAACTTGAATGGCGTATTTAACCTTACCAGGGCGGCAATCGTTACTTTTATGAAACAGCAAAGCGGCTCTATCGTTAATATTGCTTCTGCTTCAGGCATAATCGGGTTACCCGGGCAGACTAATTATTCTGCCTCCAAAGCCGGTATTATTGGCTTTACAAAATCTTTAGCAAAAGAAGTAGCTAAGCTGGGTATTAACGTTAACGCTGTCGCTCCGGGGTTCATCGATACCGATATGCTGGCCAAAATACCGGGCAAGTTTAAAGATCAGATGCTTAGCCTGGTGCCGATGGCGAGGACCGGGAAAGCAGAAGAAGTCGCTAGATTAGTAGCTTATCTTGTTTCCGACGCCGCAAAATATATAACTGGGCAGGTTATCGCAATTGACGGCGGGATAACCGCATAATAATTCTTTACTAAGCAATGATTTTAAGATAAAATTTAAACCATATAATCAAAGGTTAGAAGATTTATAATGCCAAAAAGATTTATTGTCGGTATAGACGTAGGCGGGACTAATTTAAAGATCGGCTTATTCGATGCTAAATATAACCTTAAGTCAAAAGAAATCCTGAGCACAAACAAATTCCTTAACAAAGGCGCACTTATAACAGCGACCGTCAATTCTATAAACAAAATTATTGCAAGAAATAATATAAGAAAATCTGAAATTTTAGGGATAGGTTTGGGAGTACCCGGGCCAACCGACGAAGAATCTGGTATCGTGCATTTCCTGCCAAATATACCAGGGTGGCGCGAAGTCAATCTTAAAAGAATCCTTAAGAGGCGATTAAAATTACCGGTAGCCGTAGACAACGATGCCAAGCTTATGTGCCTTGCTGAATTCGTGCGAGGTTCTGCTAAAGGTTTTAAGAATGTATTGTGCCTTACCTTGGGTACGGGTGTGGGCGGTAGTCTCATTATTAATGGTAAGCTTTTTCGCGGGGCCAATAATGCGAGCGGGGAGATAGGCCACATACCCATTAATGAGTTTGGGCCAAAATGTAACTGCGGTAAATTTGCCTGTCTTGAGGCTTATATCGGAAATAACAAAATTATAGAAGAAGCAAGAAAGAATTTTAAACGCCCTATTTCCCTGGAGGAGTTGGGCATTTTGGCAAGAAAACGGAATAGGCGCGCATTGGAAATCTGGGTTTCAGTCGGCCGGCATTTAGGAGTTGCATTGTCAGGCATAGTCAATTTGCTCAATTTGGATGCAGTGGTTATCGGAGGCGGAGTTTCCAATGCCGGGCAAATGTTATTTAGCGCTGTAAGAAAGACTATTAGTGAAAGGGCAATGAGTATCCAGGCACAGCATGTAAAAATTCTAAAGGCAAAATTAGGAAGCGATGCGGGGTTAATCGGAGCCGCAATCTTAGTTAAAGAGGGCGAGACTCAATGAAGATCTTTATTGATACGGCAAATACAAAAGAAATCTAAGGAAGCAGTAAGCCTTGGGGTCCCTTTTAATGTTATTGAGCAATTTATTAAGCATCCGTTTACCGATATAGGCATTCAAAGATTCCTGGAAGATTATAAAAAAATCCCTAAGTAATACCAAATGCAAAAATCACTAGTTAACCAAAGAACTGAAGAACTGAAGAACCAAAGAACTGTTCTTTCGTTCTTTCGTTCTTTCGTTCTTTCGTTATCATGCAGTTTTTTTTGTTTTATAATTTGTCATTCAGCTTTTGCTCAAACAACTAAAGGAGAATCTCTTATCATCAACGGCGATGTAGTGGAGTATTCTGCTGATTCCAAAGAGGTAACCGCAAAAGGCAATGTGGTGGTTACCTACAAAGGCGCTAAATTAACCTGTCAGAAGCTCACCGTTAATACGCAGACCAAGGAAGGCGTTGCCGAAGGTAACCCCAGGTTAGACGACGCAAAAGGAGTTATAGAAGGAAAAAAAATAATCTATAATTTTCAAAACAAAACCGGGACTATCATTGATGCGCAATTTAGGTCCAATCCTTATTTTGGAACGTCCAAAGGATTAGAAAAAGTAAGCGACGCAGAATTTATCGCTAATAACGGATACGCCACTACCTGCGATTTTGACCATCCGCATTACCGTATAAGTTCAAGGCAAATTAAACTTTTTCCTGAAGACAAAATTCAGACAAAAGGCGATACGCTTTATTTGGGTGATACCCCCATAATGTATCTCTGGCAGCTTAATCACAGCTTGAAAGACACATTTACGCATGTCCAGCTATCTCCCGGCAGCAGGAAAGACTGGGGGCCATATATGCTGTCTCTCTGGAGATACAATCTCGCCGATAATATTAACGCCAGAATTTATTTTGACTACAGGAGTAAGCTCGGGCCTGCTGAAGGTTTTGGCGTTAATTACATTGCGCCAAATCTCGGTAAAGGGGATTTAAAATTTTATTATACAGAAGAAATGCCCCACAATATCTCAGCCGGTGAACGTAGTGAATTTCAAAGATACTTAGTACACTGGCGCCATAAATGGGATATCGATCCCAGGACAAACCTGGTTGTTGATTTATACAAGATCGGGGACGAAAAGAGAAAGTTTTTTGACCCTCAGGCCAATTTCTTACAAGATTACTTTTACCGTGAATTTGAAAGGGATTCCCAGCCTTTGACCTATGGTTTATTACACCATAATTTTAACTATTCAAGCCTGGACTTTCTCGTGCAGGGATGCATAAATCAATGGTATGACCAGTTAAACGAATTGCCGGAAATAAAATATTCGTTGCCTAGTGTTAAGATAGGAGAGACGCCGATTTATTTCCAAAACTCAAGCTCTCTGGCCAATCTTAATAAGTCGGCGACAACTGCGCCGGTAACTACATCGGATGAGAGCGAAACGCGCTTGGATACCACTAATAAATTCTCGCTGCCCATGAGAGTAGCATTTTTGCAATTTTCGCCGTTTGTGGCGAATGAGGAAACCATTTATAATAAAGGCTCTAATGACGACAAGCTTCCCATAAGGACAATTTTTTATACCGGCGCGGATTTAAGTACGAAATTTTACAGGATCTATAATGTCAAATCAAATTTCTTAGGCTTAGGATTAGAAGGCTTAAGGCATATTATAACGCCTGTTGTTAGTTACGCCTATAACCATGCGCCTACAATTCCTGCCGGTAATTTAAAACAAATTGACAGCATAGATGCCATTACCAGCAGCAATGTTGTAAATCTGGAATTGGCAAATAAATTGCAGACTAAACGAAAAGGCCAAAGCGTGGATTTTGCGGAGTTAAGAGTAAATACTTCCTACGTTCTTTTTCCCAAGACAGACGACATCACCAATTTCTCGGATTTCCTTTTTGAACTTAAGCTCTTGCCTTATTCGTGGCTTAGGGTTGAAGCCGATGCAACATATAAACATTCGGGTGAACGTTCCGATCCCAGTTATAATACTTTTTCTACCGGGAATTACGATATTTATTTCGACTTTGCAAAAAAAGGATCAATGGGTATCGGACAGCATTATGCAAGAGGAAGTTCTAATGCGATAACGTACAGCTTTGACTGGCGATTAAACCCTAAATGGAAGTTCTCTATTTATGAAATGTACAATATGGGTCACGACCCCAATTTAGCCAATGGGTTATATGAACAGCAATACATAATAACCCGGGATTTACATTGCTGGAACATAGATTTTACTTATGACCAAAAGAAAAATCAAGGGGTAACCCTTTATGTCGTTTTTAGATTGAAGGCATTTCCGGAAAATAGGTTCGGATTTAAACAGGGTTATCATCCTCCTAATTCTGGTTCGCAATCGAATCCTTAAAGTTGAATAGGAAAGGAAGGGCGCTGTGAATATATCTATTGTTGGGTCTGGTTACGTAGGCTTGGTGACTGGTGCCTGTTTATCTGAATTGGGGAATAAGGTAATCTGCGTGGACAATAATGAGAAGAAAATTGCCGATTTGAAAAAATTTCATATTCCCATTTATGAGCCGGGGTTGGAAGAATTAATTGTCAACAACGTAAAATCGAAAAGGCTAAGTTTTACATCCAGCATTAAAGATGCGGTAAAAAGTTGTAATTTAATTTTTATTGCAGTCGGGACTCCACCCTTGCATAACGGCGAGGCTGATCTTACGGGAATAGAAAATGTGGCGCGAAATATCGCTAAAAATTTGACCAGTTATAGGTTAATCGTAGAGAAGTCTACGGTGCCTGTAGAAACCTGTGAGTGGGTGAAACGAACCATACATGCCCATAAAAAATCCAGCGTAAAATTTGATGTTGCCTCAAACCCGGAATTCCTGAGAGAAGGCTCGGCAATCAACGATTTTCTAAACCCGGACAGAATAGTTATAGGCGTTGAATCAAAGCAGGCGCGGGAAATCATGGTAAATTTGTATAAGCCGCTAAATGCCCCTATGGTAATTACGGACATCAAATCCGCAGAGCTCATTAAACATGCTTCTAATGCATTCCTGGCGACAAAAATATCTTTTATTAATGCAATTTCCCGCATTTGCGATAAGGTAGGAGCTGATGTCAGAGAGGTTGCCTGCGGTATGGGTTTAGATAAAAGGATAGGCAAAAGTTTCTTAAATGCCGGTATAGGCTACGGCGGCTCATGTTTTCCGAAAGACTTAGATGCGTTTATTACAATTTCGCAAAAATTAGGCTATAATTTTCAATTGCTTAAAAGCGTCAAAAACATTAACGAAGGGCAAATCGAGTTTATTTTTAACAAAATTAAGGATGCCCTCTGGATTGTTAAGGATAAAACCATAGGCGTACTTGGTTTATCTTTTAAGCCGAATACCGACGATATCCGTAATGCCCCATCACTTGATTTAATTAAGGCTTTAGAGCAGGATGGAGCAAAGATAAGGGCGTATGATCCACAGGCCATGGTGAAAGCCAAGGAAATGCTGCCTGAGGTAAAATTCTGCAAAGACCCTTATGATGCGGCTAAAGGCGCTGATTGCCTCTTAGTTATTACGGAGTGGGACGAGTTTAAGGAGTTGGATTTTACTAAGGTTAAAAAGCTGCTTAAAAAACCATTGATTATCGACGGCCGTAATATTTATGAACCCTCTACCTTGCGAAAATTGGGTTTTAGTTATATAGGAATGGGAAGAGGATTGGTGCCATCTAAATTATGAAAAAAAAGAAAGCAGTCATTACCGGAGGGGCAGGGTTTATCGGTTCGCATCTTTGCGCAAGGTTGATAGACGAAGGCTTTAAAGTCATTTGTTTGGATAATTTCATAACCGGCAATATGGAAAATATTAAATGCCTGTTAAGGAATAGGAACTTTTTATTAATCAGGCGCGATGTCACAAAATATATCAGCATAAAAGAAAAAATAAATTTTGTCCTGCATTTTGCCTCACCTGCTTCACCGGAGGACTATTTAAGATTTCCCATTCAGACCCTGAAAGTTGGATCGCTGGGCACTCATAATGCATTGGGCCTGGCAAAAGAGAAAAAAGCTGTTTTTTTACTCGCTTCCACCTCTGAAGTTTATGGAGACCCCTTAGAACATCCTCAGCCGGAAACCTATTGGGGTAACGTTAATTCCGTAGGCGTGCGCAGCTGTTACGACGAGGCAAAGCGTTTTGCCGAGGCAATCACCATGGCCTACCGCAGAGAGCATAATATCGATACTAGGATCGTCAGGATTTTTAATACCTATGGCCCGCGGATGAGAATACATGACGGCAGGGTGGTGCCTAATTTTATCTACCAAGCCCTTACTAACAAACCGATAACAGTTTATGGAAGAGGCATTCAGACGAGAAGTTTTTGCTACATTGATGATTTGGTAGAAGGAATTTTCAGGCTTATGCATGCAAAAGTAAATTCGCCCCTGAATTTGGGAAATCCGGATGAATTCACGGTAATGCAGCTGGCAAGAATTGTAATTAAATTGACGGATACGAAAAGTAAAATTTTATATAAAGCCCTTCCGCAGGACGATCCTAAAAAAAGAAAACCTGATATAACCAGGGCAAAACAACTCCTTAAGTGGCAACCGCGAGTAAATCTTGAAACAGGCCTTAAGAAAACAATAAGCTGGTTCAGAATGAAACCGCTTTCCTTGACATAACCCTTTTTATGTGTTATACTTAATAAACTTTTTGAAAGTGAGGATTTGAGTCCATGCTATTAGAACTTATTAAGAAACTCAATTGGGTGGATCTTTTTGTCATAATTGCCTTTGTAAGAATAGGTTACATTTCTTTTAAAACAGGTTTCACAATCGAGTTTTTTAAGCTTTTGGGAGTTTTCGCCGCGGTTTATGTTTCCCTGCACTATTATACCCTGGTTTCAGATATTGCCTTCCGTGGAACAGGCGCAGTTGATAAAATGCCTTTGGAATTTACGGACCTCATTTCCCTTGTGCTTTTAGTTGTATTAACTTACCTGATTTTTGTGTTTATACGCAGCATTTTTTATCGTTTTATAAAAATGGAAGCGGCACCCAACCTTCAAAAATGGGGAGGTTTGGTTTTGGGGATGCTAAGGGCATTCCTGTTTTCCAGCTTGATAGTATTTATGTTATTGATTTCGAGTTTTGAATATTGCAAAAACAGCGTAAAGGATTCATATTGCGGAGCAAGCATTTTAAAAATCGCCCCTTCTACTTACAGCTGGCTGTGGAATAGCGTCAGTTCTAAATTTATGAATAGTGAAAAATTCAATAATGCTGCCATCGAAGTAGAAAAAGAAGTCCCTCAAAAATGAAGTTATCCTCTCTATATAACTACGTAGTAAAGTTCGGAATTGAAAAAGACCCGCGAACCGATAAGAAACGGATTAAATCCTTTGCTGATACGGCTATACTTTACGGAAACCCCGATAAAGAAATAAAAAAGATAATTGTGGGAATCGATATAGAAGTTGCGGAATTATTATTAGCTGACAGGATTCGCAGTAACGTTGGCTTAGACTTGGTGCTTTCTCACCACCCCGAAGGCAGGGCTTATGCTACGCTTTACCGGGTGATGAGTTTACAGATAGATGTTTTACGTAAGGCAGGCGTGCCAATAAACACCGCCAAGAGTCTTTTAGAAGACAGGATGTTTGAAATAGAACGAAAAATTATGCCCCAGAATCACATGCGGCCTGTAGATGCAGCCAGGCTTCTGAATTTGCCGTTTATGTGCGTGCATACCCCTGCGGATAACCAAGTTTTTAGGTTTGTACAGGGATTAGTTAATAAACTAGAGCCAAAAACAGTTCAGGATATCTTGGACATGTTGATTGAGATACCCGAATACAGGCAGGCGTCTTTAAATTCAGCCGGCCCGCGGATTATTTTGGGTAATCCCAGAAGATTTGCAGGTAAAATTCTCGTAGATATGACGGGGGGCACGGAAGGCCCAAAGGAGGCGTTTGATAAACTTTATAAGGCAGGGATTCGTACGCTTATCTGCATGCATTTGAGCGAAGAGCATTTTAAAAAAGTTAAAGAAGTGAACATGAATGTGGTCATTGCCGGGCACATATCTTCAGATACGTTGGGCTTGAATTTGCTCATTGACCGCATAGAAAAAGCAGCTAAGGAAAAATTCCAGATAATCAGTTTTTCAGGGTTTAACAGGGTTAAGAGATGACCGGCCGTATACCCGATAATATATTAGAGGATATCTTAAGTAAAGTTGATATCGTAGAATTAATTTCATCCTATATGCCTTTAAAAAGAGCGGGGCGTAATTTTAAGGCATCCTGTCCCTTCCATCACGAGAAGACGCCTTCTTTTATGGTGTCTGCCGATAGGCAGATTTATCATTGTTTTGGCTGCGGTGAATCAGGAAACGCATTCAAATTTCTTATGCGTTACGAACGCCTGGAATTTCCCGAAGCCGTGGAAACACTTGCCAAGAAAGTAGGGATTATTTTGCCGGTTGCTTTCAGGCAGGAAGATTCAAATGCAAGCATAAGTTCCCAGCTTTACAAAATAAATGAATTCACCACTTCGTTTTATGAAAATAATTTAAATAATGCGAAACAGGAGCTCTTGGCAAAGAATTATTTATTAAAACGCGGGCTGAGTGCACAAACTCTCAAGTTATTCAAGATAGGTTATGCTGAAAAAGGGTGGGATGCGCTTATAAATCACTTAAGAAATAAAAACTTCAGCCTTTCTTTAATAGAAAAAGCAGGCCTGATACTTGCCAAAGAAGGCGGCGGGTTTTATGATAGGTTTCGTAACCGTATTATTTTTCCGATCTTCGATACAAAGGACAGGGTCCTGGGTTTTGGTGCAAGAGTGCTGGATAACTCTTTACCTAAATATGTTAATTCTCCCGAAACTTTTATATATACAAAGGGAAAGAACCTTTACGGATTGAATTTGTCTAAAGACAGTATCAGGGAAAATGATTCTGCAATAGTGGTTGAAGGCTACCTGGATTTTATACTCCCTTTTCAAGCCGGGTTAAAAAACATCGTGGCTTCTTTAGGCACCGCGCTTACTTTGGAGCAAGTGAAGCTTTTAAAAAGGTACACCCACAACGTGGTAATGATTTATGATCCGGATACCGCTGGAGAATTGGCTACGTTAAGGTCGCTGGATATTTTCATAGAAGAAGGCATGAATGTTTCGGTTGTGACATTACCAAAAACTTTCGATCCTGATTTATTTGTAAGAGAGCACGGCATAGAGAGCTTAAAAGATAAAATATCCCAAGCGCATAACCTGTTTGATTATAAACTCAATATTCTAAAGGCGCGTTTCAAAACCAAAGATATAGAGGATAAAGCAAAAATCGCATCCTCGATGCTAGAAACCATAAATAAATTTAAGAACGCTGTCTTGAAATCAGAATATATCAAGAAATTGGCGCAGGAGCTGGATGTCAAGGAAGATGCCCTGTTACAGGAGGCGCATAGGACAACCAAAGTATGGCCGGCTAGAGAATCATATCAAGCCGTTGATAAAAAAGAACTGAATATCAATCCTACCGAGAAACTATTAATCAAGCTCATGCTGGAAGAAACAGAGCTTATCGCTAAATTGAGAAACAGTTTGGAGCCGGCTGATTTCAGGGATGAACGTACATCTAGAATAGTTTCTGTGATGTTTGACCTTTTAGAGCAGGGTAAAGCAGTTGAACCAAACATTTTGATGAATTATTTTAAAGAAGAAGACGTGTCGCGAATCGTCTGCGAGTCAATGTTTTTGCCTGAAGTGAATTCTTCGGATAGGCAAAAAGTGGTTGATGACTGCATTCAGCGCCTAAAGTCACAAAAGTTGAAGTTTAAAAAGCAGCATTTGCATGAGCAGATTAAAACCGCTCAAGAATCCGGTGATCAAGAAAAATTGAACAGGCTGGTGGAAGAATTCCATTATTTAATCAAAAAAGGGTGAAGCGATGAAAAGAAAAGAATACGTAAACAATAAAGACGTAGAAAAAATTATTGCCCTGGGCAGGCAAAAAGGTTACCTTACGTACGACGAGGTAAACGAACTCCTGCCCGATAATTTGTCCTCTTCCGAAGAAATAGACCGTCTCTTTGAAATGCTGGGAAACGAAGACATACAACTGGTGGAAAACGAAGAGGAAAAAAGCTCCAAAGAAACAGCCGCGAACATTAAAGAAGAAATTCTGGCAGAGCAATTGAAAGCGGAAGAACGTTTTCTTCCTTTGGATGACCCGGTAAAAATGTACCTTAAACAGATGGGCTCCATATCGCTGCTTTCAAGAGAAAACGAGATTGAGTTGGCCAAAAGAATTGAGGAAGCGGAAGAAAAATTCAAAAGGGCGGTTTTAGCCACAAGATTTGCGCGCAATGAAATAATCTCGGTTGCTGATGATATCATTGACGGCAGGTTAAACTTCGAAGAAGTCGTGAAAGAGGATATTAAAGTCAAAAAGACCAACGTAATCAACAGGGTCAGAAGGATTACGCAGCGTTTAAGAAGTTCCCGCAGCGAAACAAATAAGATTAACCTACTCTTGCAACTGAATTTTGTTACTTCGGTAATCGAAACAGTTGTGCGCAAGCTCAATAATCTGTTAAGAGACATAGAGCAAATAGACCGTAAGGCCAAGAAGAAAAATCTTGCCAAGCGCTCTATGTTAAAACAGCTGGGAGAGCCATTGCCAAAAATAAAAGACAAGATGAAGCTGGTTAAGTCTACGCGCCTGAAATTCAACCGTACCAAAAAGAGGCTCGTGGAGGCTAATTTAAGGCTTGTAGTCAGCATAGCCAAGAAATATACCAACAGGGGATTATCTTTTCTGGATTTAATACAAGAGGGCAATATCGGCCTTATGCGGGCGGTAGAAAAGTTTGAATATAGAAGAGGATACAAGTTTTCTACCTATGCGACATGGTGGATAAGGCAGGCGATTACCCGCTCTATTGCCGACCAGGCACGCACCATAAGAATTCCCGTTCATATGACCGAGACGATAAATAAGATAATCCGGTTTTCCAGGATTTTTGTCCAGGAAAACGGCCGGGAACCTACTCCCGAAGAAATAGCTCAAAAAATGAGGCTTCCTCAGGAAAAGGTAAAATCAATACTGAAAATCGCACAGGAACCCATATCGCTACAAATGCCGATCGGTGACGAAGGCGATACTCACTTTGGAGATTTTATACAGGATAAGAAAGCTGTTTCTCCTGCTAACGAGACAGTCCGTTCAATGTTAAAAGAGGAAATGAATTCTGCGTTAAGCACGCTTGCTGACAGAGAGAAGAAAATACTGGTTTTACGTTTCGGTATAAGTGACGGAGTCCCTCATACCCTGGAGGAAGTGGGTAATGTTTTCAGGGTAACGCGTGAGAGGGTCCGACAGATTGAGGCAAAGGCATTAAAGAAGCTGATGCATCCGACCCGTTCAAGGAGGCTGCGCACATTTTTAGATATGACTATCGCACACCAACGGGAATATTAAGGTTGCCTTGTGTTGGGCCATAGATTTTTAACAACCGCGATTTTTAATTGACATCTGCTTAATCTGGAACTAAAATTAAACTATGGAAGTTAAGAGAGATGATCATAGTGAAGAAAGACGTAAGTTCCCTCGCCTGAATGCTTCAGTTGCCATAGAATATTCTGTTTTACAGAAGCCCCAGTCAACAGAGACAGCTTTTACCAAAAATATCAGCGCCGGCGGTATTTGTATCATTGTTTATGAAGAGATCAAGCCAGGTTCTATCCTATCGCTTAGGTTAAATCTTGTTGATGAGCACGATTACATCGATTCAAGAGGAAGGGTTGCGTGGGTTTCTGAATTCTGTTTCGATTACGATAATAGAAAATGCTGGGATATAGGAGTGGAATTTATAGGGATAAGCGATGAGGAAAGAGCTAGGTTATCTAAATATATATTTATGTTGCTTCGATAGGCCTGTTCTATAATCAGGATGGCGGAGGTCCTCATAATGTAGATGCAAAAAAGATCCACGGGTATTACTATATTGGGTGCGCTTATTATCATTAGCTGTTTGGCGCTATTATTCTTGGCAGTAAACCCCAAGCCTTATCTTGAGCTATATGTAAAGCCCCTGGGAATATTCTTATACGCTTTAGCAATTGTTTTTACTTTGTTTGAGATCATATTGGGCATAAATATTTTATTGTTAAAAGAATGGGCGCGTAAATTCATAGTTATATTGAATGCAGCATACATAGTTTTTTTATGTCTCACCCCGCTTATGCAAAATGATAGATTTTTAACCTATTATGAGCAGCGTTATAGGCAAAGGCTGCAGTTAGTCCTCTCTGAACAAAAGATAAGGATGGAAAAAATTCCCCTGAAAGGGCAGGGGGGAATCAAAAAATATATAGCGGTTCCGCTAGAGACACAATTTATTATTAATGATAACGCTTTAAAAAAAGCTGTTACTCAGGCTATTTTTATCATTTATATAATATTTTTATCTTGGTATTTGTTTATGCTTTTTTTCTTTACCCGCGCAAAAGTAAAACAACAGTTTAGTTAACTAAACTCACCCAGCCTTTTTTTCAATAATCTCTTGCTAAACATAAATTATTATGTTATGTTAAATACCTTACCATAAAATAAATTTCCTAAAAAGGAGCGTATATGTTGTTTAAATTTCTTCCTAAAGGATTTAATTTCTTTGACCTCTTTGACAAGCAGGTAGACTTCGCAGTGGATGCGGCAAATTATTTTAAAGAATTGACTGCTAAAGGTAGCATCAACGCCGAGTCTCTTAATAAAATAGAGGCTATTGAACATCAGGGGGATGAAGTTGCGCACGATATCTTTGAACATTTAAATAAAACATTTATTACGCCCTTTGACCGGGAAGATATCCACGGCCTAGCTAAAGAATTGGACAATATAACGGATATGATCAATACTATTGCCAGCCGTTTAAGGATTTATAAAATTACCTCTGTCGATAAAAATCTTGTGGAATTTGCTTCTGTGATCAGAGAATCCGTGAACGCTGTATCATGCGCAGTTAAGGGTTTGCGTAATATAAAAAATTCCAAAACAATTCAAGAGGCATGTGTTGAGATTAACCGGCTGGAAAACGTCGGCGATGCAATGAGGGATAGGGTACTGGCAGAACTTTTTGAAAAATCTAAAGATCCTATTGCCGTAATTAAATGGAAAGAGATATACCAGGATGCTGAAACCGTCCTTGATATATGCGAGGATGTAACTCATGTGGTAGGCGCCATAATGTTAAAACAGGCTTGAAGTTATGACATTCAGTATTCTGTTTTTGATAGCCTTAGCAATTATATTTGATTTCTTAAACGGTTTCCACGATTCAGCCAACTCCATTGCTACCGTTGTCTCCACGCGCGTACTTTCCCCCCGATTAGCTGTTGTCTGGGCAGCTGTATTTAATTTTGCCGCTTTTCTTTTCTTCGGGCTCCATGTTGCAAATACCATCGGTAAAGGAATAATCGACATTGCTATTATAGATAAGTATATTATCTTTGGAGCGCTCGTGGGAGCGTGCGGCTGGAATGTTATTACCTGGTATTTTGGGTTACCTACCAGTTCATCTCACGCGCTTATCGGCGGGATGATCGGCTCTGCATTAGTGAAAGCCGGCCCGCGTTCGTTAGTATGGAGCGGCGTCTTAAAAACAGTTTCATTCATATTTATCTCTCCCATAGTAGGGCTTATCCTGGGTTTGGGGATCGGCGTATTAGTTTACCGGATGTTTAGAAGAAGCTCTCCCTTAAAAGTAGACCACATCTTTAGGAAAGGGCAGCTATTGTCCGCCGCATTTTATAGCATGGGGCATGGGGGAAATGACGCACAAAAAACTATGGGTATTATTGCCAGCCTGCTTTTTAGCGCAGGGTTACTGGGAAATAAATTTTATATTCCCTCCTGGGTAATCATCGCCTGTTATAGCGCTATTTCGCTCGGTACGATGTTCGGCGGTTGGCGCATAGTAAAAACTATGGGCCAGAAGGTTGCTAAATTAAAACCCGTAGACGGCTTTTGTGCAGAATTCGCAGCAGCAGCCACGCTATTTATGTCCACGGGATTCGGAATCCCGGTAAGCACTACCCACACCATTACCGGCGCGATTATGGGGATAGGTTCTCTTAAGCGTATCAGCGCAGTCCGCTGGAATATTGCCGGTAGTATCATATGGGCATGGGTGTTGACCATTCCCTGCTCAGCCATAATTTCTGCGTTAGCTTATATTGCGGTAAGAGTAATTACCCGCAGCTAAATATTATTTCTCTTTTCGTCTCCTGCCATCATAAAGTAAGAATTCCCATGTAATTTAACTTGACAAGTTAATATGTTATGATACATTATTCATAT
This sequence comes from Candidatus Omnitrophota bacterium, assembly GCA_963805065.1. Classification (GTDB taxonomy): domain Bacteria; phylum Omnitrophota; class Gorgyraeia; order Gygaellales; family Profunditerraquicolaceae; genus CAWDSS01. The sequence goes on from CAWDSS010000018.1 coordinate 36,848, forward strand.
TAAGCATACAATTCATACAATGCAAACCTTCAAATATTTATAAAGGAGGAGTAATGAGCGTATTGGTAAGAGGAAAAGTCTATGGTGCGGTTACTGTAGGCGGGCGTGGGCAGATTGTTATTCCGTCGGATATAAGGAAGCTGTTCAAGGTAAAGGCCGGGGATAAACTTATTGTTTTTGCCAAGCCCGATATGATTGGTTTTGTGCCGGCTGAGGAATTTAACCAGTTTCTCAATCAGGCCTCATCGATAATGGCCCAAATCAAGAAAGAAAAATCATGACGGATATATGATGCATAGGTATAAACTTTTTATATTACTTATTTTTCCAGGGTTTTATTTTCTCAATAGCGCATACGCTCAAGAAGTGCTTAGCTGGCAGGATTGTATTGCGGAGGCAAAGAATAACCATCCTGACTTGATTGCTGCTGTGCAAAACCTTAACCAGCAAAAATCCGCCAAGACGATTACTGCAAGCGGGCTCTACCCGCAGATAAGCGCCGGCGTTGATGCTTCTACTGCGAAGGCCAATGGAATTGGCGGGAGTTCTACAGCTGATTCATATACTTATGGATTAACCGGCACGCAGCTTGTATTCGATGGTTTAAAAACTTTTAATAATGTGAACGCCGCTTCTGAAAATATTAAAGGCGCAGAAGCAAATTACAAGTTTACCTCATCGGAGGTAAGGCTGAATTTACGCACGGCATTTATTAATTTGTTAAAGGCTCAGGAATTAATTAATGTAGCGCAGGAGATCGCCAAGATCAGAAGAGACAACCTGGAATTGGTAACCTTGAGTTATGAGTCGGGTTTGGAACATAAGGGTGCATTATTGACTGCAGATGCTAACCTTGCACTGGCGAATTTTCAACTTGCCCAGGCAAAACGGGACGTTGTGCTTGCGCAGAGACAGTTAACCAAAGAGATGGGCCGCAAGGAATTTAAGGCTATGCTTGTGAAGGGTGATTTTGTAGTACAGGATAGCGCAAAAGAGAAACCGGATCTCGAACTAATAGTAAAAAATAATCCCACATTGCTTACGACTGTTGCCAAGAAGAATTCCGCTGCCTTTGGCATTAAATCTGCTTATGCAAACTTCTCTCCTCAGATTTTAGGCAGTGCTGGCGCCAATAAAACCAGTTCGCACTGGCCGCCGCAAAATGACCAGTGGGATCTGGGTTTAAGTTTAAACATGCCCATATTTGAAGGTGGCTTAAGGCTAGCCGAAGTTTCACAGGCAAAGGCCTTATATAACCAGTTAGACGCTAATGAAAGAAGCACAAGGGACGGCTTAATTGTGGCACTTGAGCAGGCATGGGTGGCATTACAGGATGCCATAGAGACCGTTGACGTGCAACGCAAATCCCTTGATGCATCCCTGGAACGCGCTAACATTGCCGAGGCGCAGTATTCAACGGGCTTTATAACATTTGATGACTGGATTATTATTGAAGATAACCTGGTGGGTGCTAAATTAGCTTATTTAAATAGTGAGGCTAATGCCCTGCTTGCCGAGGCAAACTGGATTGAGACGAAAGGAGAGACACTAGAATATGCGCAATAAAAAAATAAAGATAATTTTTATATTCTTAATACTCTTAGTTATTGCAGGATTTGTAATAGTAAAGTTAAAATATTCTAAGTCAAATAAAGAGATAATCAAAGAAATCCAGCCTGTGAAAGGTTCTATAAAGGTTATCATTTCAACCACGGGAACGGTTTTGCCTAAGAACAGACTTGAAGTAAAATCTCCGGTTAACGGCCGGGTTGAGCAGATACTGGTCCAGGAAGGAGATAAAGTTAAAGTTGGCCAGACCCTGGCGTGGATGAGCTCAACCGAGCGGGCTGCTCTTATTGATGCTGCGCGCGGGCAAGGGGACAAGGTATTGCAATATTGGCAGCAGGTTTACAAACCCATAGCGTTAATTTCTCCTATTGACGGAGAAGTCATTGTGGCGACAACCCAGCCGGGCCAAACCGTTACAACCAGCGATGCTGTAATCGTGTTGTCTGACCATTTGATTGTAAGAGCGCAGGTGGATGAAACCGATATCGGTAATGTTAAGCTTGGGCAAAAGGCTACCATAACTTTGGATGCTTATCCTGACACAAAAATGAAAGCAACAGTGGAGCATATTTATTACGAGTCTCAAACCGTAAACAACGTTACAATTTATAATGTTGATCTGGTTGCGAAAGAAGTGCCGGATTTCTTCCGTTCCGGGATGAATGCCTCAGTAAATTTTATAGTACAAGATAAAGAAAATATCTTGACTATACCTGTGGAGGCAGTTTCAAAAGACGGGGAAAATTTCGTCTATCTTAAACAAGCAAACAGTAAAGAACCACTGAAGGCGCGCGTAACGCTAGGCATTTCAGACGATAAAAACGTGGAAGTCGTTTCAGGAATCAGCGAGAATGATTTAATAGTTATTAAGTCCAAGGCATATTCACTTCCTAAAAGCGTTGCGGGAAGCAACCCATTTTTGCCTGTCAGGCCAGGCGCAGGCACCGCTAAAAAATGATCGAACTAAAGCATATTTGTAAGACCTATCTTATGGGTTCGGAATCTGTAAAGGCGCTGCAGGACGTGTCTTTAAAAATCGGCACGGGGGAATTTGTGGCAATTATGGGGCCTTCGGGTTCGGGTAAATCCACGCTTATGCATGTCTTGGGGCTTCTGGACAGGCCTGATTCAGGAGAATATCTAATCGGCGGTAAAAAAATAAATGATCTTTCTGATGAAGAGCTGGCCGCCATACGTAACCGCCTCGTGGGTTTTGTATTTCAGCAGTTTCATCTCTTGCCGCGTATGACTGCTCTTGAGAATACGGAGTTGCCGTTGGTTTACGCTGGAAAGCGGCATTTGAAAGAACAGGCAAAACAAAGGATAGATGAAGTAGGTTTGGCAGACAGGATGAATCATAGGCCAAGTGAGCTTTCCGGCGGCCAGCAGCAACGCGTAGCCATTGCCCGGTCATTGGTTAACGACCCGTTAATTATTTTTGCAGATGAGCCGACGGGAAACCTTGATTCAAAGAGCAAGGAAGAAATAATTGCCATACTTAAGGGTTTGAACGATAAAGGCAAGACTATTATTATGGTGACTCATGAAAATGAGATAGCTACGCATGCCAAACGGATAATCCGCGTACTGGACGGTAAAGTCATTTCTGATGTCAAGCAGGGATCTATCCCTAAACGTGTCGAAGATAGCAATGCCGATACACTGATAAATACAGTATTATCCAGTAAAGAGAGAAAAGCCAGGGAAACCAAATTCATGGAGTATTCGCACCAGGCAGGCCAGGCAATGCTATCTCATAAAATGCGTTCTTTCTTATCCATATTGGGTATTCTGATTGGCGTGGCAGCAGTGATCGCCATGCTTGCTTTAGGTACAGGCGCCAAGGAATCCATTGAAAAACAATTGGCATCGTTGGGCTCAAACCTTGTTTTGGTTATGCCTGGTTCTGCAAGGATCCACGGGGTAGCATCCGGCGCCGGAGGTGTTACGCGTTTTACTTTTCAAGATGTAGAGGCAATTAAAAAACTTACTGATGATATAAAAAGGGTTAATGCCTCTGTCAGCGGGAAAGGGCAGGTGGTTTATCAAAATCAAAACTGGAGCACTCAAGTAGAAGGGGACGGTGTTAATTATGCCGATATGCGCGCAGCAACTCCCGAAGTGGGAAGGTTTTTTACAGAAGAAGAGGTAAGAAGGAGGGATAAGGTTGCGGTAGTGGGTATGACGGTAGTAAAACAGCTTTTCGGGGACACCAATCCCATCGGAGAAACGATAAAGATAAATCTGATTAATTTTAAAGTTATCGGGATATTGCCTCCAAAAGGAGCCACTGGTTTTCGCGATCAGGATGATACAGTGGTTATCCCTGTGACTACTGCGATGTACAGGGTTTTTGGAAAAGAGTATCTGGATTCGATTTCTGTAGAGGCTACCAGCCCGGATACAATAACTCCTGCCCAGGACGCTATAACCAAGATTATCATAAAGCAACACCATCTTATCACGAAAGACGAGCAGGATTCATTTCAATTACGGAATATGGCAGACCTGAAAAATACACTGGAGACAACTACCAAAACCATGTCTTTGTTGTTGGGTTCGATCGCAGCAATATCGCTTTTAGTAGGCGGCATAGGTATTATGAATATTATGCTTGTGTCGGTAACAGAGCGCACAAGGGAAATAGGTTTACGTAAGGCTATAGGCGCCACCAATAAAGATATCATGGTGCAATTTCTAATCGAGTCCGTATTGATGTCATTCTTGGGAGGCGTAACAGGGGTCATTTTGGGCAGCGGTGTATCGGCCCTGATTACTCTTTTTGCCGGATGGACCGCGAAGGTTTCCTTATCTTCCATAATTCTTGCCACAACTTTTTCTTTGGCCGTGGGGATGGTATTCGGGCTCTGGCCGGCCAAGAAAGCTTCCCAGCTTGACCCCATCGAAGCCTTAAGATACGAATAGCCGCTTTTAAATTTCTTGCAATTATTCAGCGAACAATGTTATAATAAATAAGGATAATTTATATAGCTGCCTTTTCGTAAGTGGGCAAAAGGAGGCGGCTATGAAAGATGCTCCAAAATGGGCTTTGGTAATAGTTATTTTTGCGGTTGCTATAGTTGTGTTTTTGAAAAGAATGGGCGTGTTTTAAATATCATGAAACGCCTTGGATTCATCAATGTTAACAAAGGTTTTGCATTCCTGGAGATACTCCTGGTTTTGGCGATAATTCTATTCCTTGGTTACAAGCTATTAAACCAATACCTTAATAAACCCGTTGTGGATAAGCAAACCCGGGAACTATTCACAAGCCAGGGCATAGATACGTCAAGTTATAAGGCAACAACAGATAGTTTCAGGGCAAAAGTAGACGACATCACAAAACAACACCTAAAACAGTTAGACGATATAACGCAAAGCTACCATTAGTAATTAACCCTCCGGTTTTCATTTCTGAAAATATTCTTGCAGCCCTATATTTTTGTGTTATAATTTATAATCTGGCTTATTATAAGTTACACATTGTAAGCAGGTTATTGACTTTTTTGGGCCCATAGCTCAGTGGTAGAGCAGGTGACTCATAATTAAAAACCTTCCAAATATCCAACCTGTTTCAAATCAATTAACTACATTCATTAACAAGTAGTTACAAAAAATCTCTGCAGAGTAGAGTTTGTAAATTTTGGCAAGTATTTAGACCAATACTGCAGGAAATTTGCAGGAAATTTTCTTTTTGAGACTAGGGTTAGTCCGAAGATAGAAATCATTGACATTATCGTATAAAGTGTATATATTTCTGCATAAGTAATGACAGTTATTCCATGCAATATGAAATGTCAACTTGTGCATAAGAGAAGAAAGATGAGCAAGGCATATTCTAAAAGAATGGAATAATCCTTGACTTATTCCATTTTATAAGTTATCATTGGAATAACAATAGAGCTTATTCCATAGTGATAGAATAATAAAAGGAGCTATATGGCAAAAACCCCCTTTATTCCGCCTAAATTACCACCTAAAATTGATTACTCTCTTTTAATCAAAGAAATCGGCCAGGCCCATGATGCCTTGGGTCAGCTTAATGGTTTATTAGTAAATATTCATAATCCCCATTTACTTACCACGCCTCTGTTGACTAAAGAAGCGGTTTTAAGCTCACGCATTGAAGGCACCCAGGCTACTATTAAGGACGTCTTTGAATACGAAGCAGAAGCAAAGACCTCGGAAGAGGACTCGAAAGACAAAGATGTCCGCGAGATTCTTAATTATCGCCGTGCCATGGATACCGCCATAGAGGAATTAGAAAAGAGGCCTATCGGAGAAAATATTCTGAAGAAAAACACATCACATCCTATTGGATTCTGTTCGCGGCGCGCATAAAGATAAGGGTAATTTTAGGAAAGCGCAGGTATATATCGGCGCTCCCAATTCAACCATTGATGAAGCTACATATATTCCTCCGCCACCCTCAGAAATCTTGCCTCTTTTAGCAAATTGGGAGTCGTATGTAAACTTGGAAGAAGAAAAAGATGTGTTAGTGCAAATCGGCGTTGCGCATTACCAATTTGAAGCAATACATCCTTTTATGGATGGTAACGGGAGAATCGGCCGCCTCGTTATCCCTTTATTTCTTTACCAGAGGAAATTACTTTCTTACCCTTTGCTTTATATAAGCGAGTACTTTGAGATGAGGAGGAGCGACTACTACAATTTGCTCAACGGCGTAAGCAAAGAAGGCGCATGGGAGAGTTGGCTTAAATTTTTCCTGGAAGCCGTAGCAGTGCAATCGCTAAAAACGCAGAACACGGTTTTAAAAATTCTTGTTCTATATCGGAAACTAAAGGACGAAGTATCACAAGTGAACGCTATGCATGCAGTTGGTTTGTTGGATATTATTTTCGCCACGCCTATTGTTTCTTTTGTGAGCATTAAGAAACGCATCAAAGCCAGAAGCCCGCAGACAATATATAACCTGTTGGCGAAATTTTTAAAATTGGGTATCTTAAAAGAGGTTCCGGGAAGAAAACGGAATAGAATCTTTGTTTTTCAGCAACTACTGGATATTTTGAAGTAATACTATTAAGGTTGCGGAAAGGCCGGCACGGTTCATCAAATGGTCGGTTGTTTAACAGATAATCGTAATATCAGACAAGTGCGAATTGAGGTAAATTATGGCCAAAGCAAGAAAAACAAATGGTGATTTAAACTTTGAAACCAAACTTTGGCAGGCAACGGATAAAATGGGTAATAAAATAGGACATTTTTATCTCTGTAACGCAGATTTATGTCATACGATAAAAAGCTTTACAGCCCATAGAAACGCTGGTATAATTATAAATTCTAAAAAGATTAGTGTTGAAATATTCCAACCTAAAACTGCAGGAAATTTGCAGGAAAAAAAAAATTCTGAAAATAACGGAAATTTACGCTTATCGGAAGTTATTGAAAGTAAAAGGGTTGGAATATTTGGGGCCCATAGCTCAGTGGTAGAGCAGGTGACTCATAATCACTTGGTCCGGGGTTCGAATCCCTGTGGGCCCAGTTAGAATTATGATGCGGGCGATTGGCTCAGTTGGTTAGAGCGCCACATTCACATTGTGGAGGTCATAGGTTCGAATCCTACTATCGCCCACTTATTAAAACACAGGAGATGAAATTGCCGGCAGTTGATCTAAAGACCCAATTGCGCAATTTAGTCAACTTGCAGACAGTGGATAGCGAGATTTATGCTTTAAGAGCTGAGAAAGAAGCTAAGCCGCAGGAAATCAAGGCTATTGGAAGCTGCTTTTGAGGCAGAAAAAGCAGAGTCTGGCTGATCTTAGAGAAAAAATCGCTTGGATCTGCAGAAACAAAGAAAAGATAAAGAACTGGAACTGGCCACCAAAGAAGAGGCGACTAAAAAACTGCAGAGCCAGCTTTATTCGCTTAAAGACCAATAAAGAATATCAACAATGTTGCAGCAGATTCAGGATGCCAAAGCCGATGCCTCGGTGATCGAAGATAAGATACTTGAGTTGATTTGACCAGATCGGATAAAGCTAAAGTAGAGATAGAGCAGGAAAAGCTAAGGCTTAAAGAAGAAGAGAAAGTATTTAACGAACAGAAGAAAAAGATCGAAGATAGGATCAAAGAGATAGACGACCGGCTTGCGCAACTGGAGCGCAGAGAAAACAGATTATTCCCGAGCATAGACCCCAAGATTCTTGCGCAATATGAAAGGATACTTGCTAACCGCGACGGCCTGGCAATAGTCAGCGTAAAAGATAATTCCTGCCAAGGCTGCAATATGTTTGTTCCTCCCCAGGTGATTAATCTGATCAAGATGTATGACGTATAATCACCTGTCGAGGTTTGTAACGGATTCTGTATATTGAAGAATGAAGGAACTTGAGATTTATATTGATGGGGCATCAAAAGGAAATCCCGGGCCAAGCGGCATAGGCGTAGTAATTTGCGAGAACGGAGAGACCATTAAAAATATTTCCAGTTATATCGGTCATGCCACCAATAATGTGGCGGAATATACCGCTTTAATCTATGCGCTTACAGGAAGGCCTTGATTATTAAAAGCGAGAGTATCAAGATAAATACCGACAGCCAGCTTCTTGCACCGGCAGATTAAACAAGAATTATAAAGTTAAAAATCCGAATATTATCGGGCTTATATAATCAGGCAATGCATCTTATTGTCGGCTTTTAAAAAAGTATCGATTAATCATATTCCGCGCGAAGAAAATCGCGGCGCGGATAAATTAGCAACACAGGCAATAAAAGAAGCAACTGTAAAAATAAGTTCTTTGATAATAGGCAGGTAGAATGTGGTCGCCCGCCATTAATCAAGGCGGGAGGAAAGTCCGGGCTCCAGAGGGCAGCGTAGTGGGTAACGCCCATCCTCCGCGCATTTCGAACATTAGGCGGGAGGATCAGAGCTACAGAGACGAGTAGCTGCCAGCAATTCGGCGGCGGAGTGAAACGAGGCAATCTCTACGCGGAGCAAGGCCGAATAGGAGATGAGCGCGTGATCCGCGCGTCTCACGTTAATAATCTCGGGTAGGCTGCTTGAGTCCCGGCAGTAATGTCGGGATCGAGAGAAATGACCACTAAGCGATGCGGATAATTCGCATCGACACAGAACCCGGCTTATTCTACCTGCCTCTTTATAATTAACACATATATTCAAACATTACATAAACAATAAGGAGGAAAAAATGTCAGGTCATTCAAAATGGAAGACAAATAAAGGCAAGAAAATGGTGGCGGACGCCAAAAAAGGCGCTACCTATACCAAGATATTAAGGAGCTTACGGTTATCGCCCGCGAAGGCGGCGGTAATCCTGATACTAATCCCAGGCTGCGCGCGATTATGCCAAGGCAAAAGAAGCAAATATGCCTTCGGATAACGTGAAGATGGCGATCAAGCGCGGAACAGGAGAAATTCCCGGGTAGTTTATGAGCAGTAATGTATGAAGCTTATGGCCCGGGAGGCGTAGCGATCTTGATTGAGGCGCTTACCGATAATAAGAACCGCACTACCGCTGAGATTACGCAATATCATGTCTAAAAAAGGCGGCAATATGGCCGGAGCCGGCTCGGTAAGCTGGATGTTTACCAAGAAAGGTTATTTTCTGATTGAAAAAAACCAGATCAAAGAAGATGAGCTGATGACCATTGCCT